>CAYYIV010000002.1:0-273899 GCA_964472095.1 uncultured Pelagibius sp. | reverse complement strand
CGGGCTGCGGGCCGCCGCGGCGGCCGCCGACCGCGCGGCCGGCAGCCCGGCAGCGGCGGCTTTGCGCGACCGAGTCCTCGCCGCCGTACCCCTGGTTCCCGGCAAGGTTGTTTCTGCCTACTGGCCGATCGGCGAGGAGATCGACCCCCGTCCGTTGATGGCGGCCCTGGCCGCCCGCGGCTTGCTGCTGGCGCTGCCGGCCCTCCGCGGGGCCGGGCAGCCGCTCGACTTTCGGGCCTGGCGGCCCGGCGATGCCCTGCAGCCGGCGGGTTTCGGCACCCAGGAGCCTCTCGCGGCGGCGCCTCTGGTGCAGCCGGACCTGTTGCTGGTGCCGTTGCTCGCCTTCGACGCGGCGGGCTACCGACTCGGCTATGGTGGCGGCTTCTACGACCGCAGCCTTGCCCTTCTGCGTCGGGCGGGCGATACCCTGGCCGTGGGGCTGGCCTTCGCCGCCCAGCAGGTGGCGGCGGTGCCGCGCGAGGCGACCGACCAACCGCTCGACCTGGTGGTGACCGAGCGCGCCCTGGTGAGCTTCGCGCCGGCCGGCGGCAAGAGCCAATAAGGGAAGGAAAACCGCACGTTATGCGATTGCTGTTCTGCGGCGACATCGTCGGACGGCCGGGCCGGGACGCCGTGGCCGCCCATCTGCCGGGCCTGCGCCAGCGACTCGAGCTCGATTTCGTCGTCATCAACGGCGAGAACGCCGCCTCGGGCTTCGGGATCACCGACAAGATCTGCCGCCAGCTCTTTGAGGCCGGCGCCGACGTCATCACCGGTGGCAACCACAGCTGGGACCAGCGCGAGGTGATGTCCTACATCGGCGGCGAGCCGCGCCTGCTGCGTCCGCAGAACTTCCCGCCCGGCACCCCCGGGCGCGGCAGCGGGGTGTTTGAGGCCCGGCGCGGTAAGAAGGTGCTGGTTCTGAACGTCATGGGCCAGCTCTTCATGGAAGACCTCGACGACCCCTTCGCCTGCATCGCCGCCGAGCTGGCGCGCCATCGCCTGGGTGCGACGGTCGACGCGGTGGTGCTGGATTTCCACGCCGAGGCGACCTCCGAGAAGATGGCTGCAGGCCACTTCGTCGATGGCCGTGTCTCGCTTTTCGTCGGCACCCACACCCATGTGCCGACCGCCGACGCCATGATTCTGCCCCGCGGCACCGCCTACCAGAGCGATGCCGGCATGTGTGGCGACTACGATTCCGTCATCGGCATGGACAAGACCGTGCCGATCGAGCGTTTCGTGAAGAAAATCCGCGGCGAACGCCTGACGGTCGCCGGCGGCGAGGGGACGCTCTGCGGGGTGTTCGTGGAAACCGACGACGCCACGGGACTGGCCCGGCGGGTGGCGCCGGTCAGGATCGGCGGCAGACTGGCGGAGACGGTACCGGCCTGAGCGGACGGATCGGGGCTCAGTTGGGGCGCTGACCGGCGGAGACGGCGAGGAAGCGCTCGACCTCCGAATGCAGGATTTCCGCCTGCTGGACCATCTCGGCGGCCAGGTGACGGGTTCCCTCCAGGGCGGCGCGACCCGGCATGGCAGCCAGGCTGAGCAGGCTGTCGAGCGCATTCAGCGTCGTGTCGGCGGCGAAATCCTCGACCAGATCGGCCGCCTGGTCGAGGCGGCGGGCCACCTCGGCGGCGTCGTTCGACACGTCCTCGGTAATGGCCAGATCGATGATATTCAAGGGCCGCTGCATGGGCTCAGTCCTCAAGAAAAAAGGTCCACGAGCCATGAGATTGCTGTTGCGGCGTTAAGATGGCGTTAACCGGCGACCCCGCATTTCTACGCCGCACTGCCGCTAAACTACAGTATTCCGCTATCGAAGGACTTTAGATCGGCTTGGGGAACTGCTAGAAGCCGCCCTAATGTCGCCATATTGGGGGCTTATGCGTGGCGCTGGTATGCCCCCGCTCTCACTCAAAATGTGGTAGACTGACTACCATCACGTCCCACTATGTAGGATCAGGATCGTCGAGTCATGGCGGGCCATTCGCAGTTTAAGAACATCATGTACCGCAAGGGCGCGCAGGATAAGAAGCGTGCCAAGCAATTCGCGCGGCTGACGCGCGAGATCATGGTGGCAGCCAAGTCCGGGCTGCCGGAGCCGGACAAGAACCCGCGCCTGCGCGGGGCCATCCAGACCGCCCGGCAGGCCAACATGCCGAAGGACAACATCGAGCGCGCCATCAAGCGGGCGGCCGGTGGCGAGGACGACACCAACTTCGAGGAGGTGCGCTACGAGGGCTACGGCCCCGGCGGCGTGGCGGTGATCGTCGAGGCGCTGACCGACAACCGCAACCGCACGGCCGGCGAGGTGCGCTCCGCTTTCAGCAAGCACGGCGGCACCCTGGGGGAGACCAATTCGGTCTCCTTCATGTTCGAACGCGTCGGCGTGATCAGCTACCCGGCCAAGGTCGCCTCTGCGGAGGAGATCTTCGAGGCGTCGGTGGAGGCTGGTGCCAGCAACGTCGATAGCTCTGCCGATCAGCACGAGGTCACCTGCGACCCGGACGACTTCTCGACGGTGCGCGATGCGCTGACGGACCGGTTTGGCGACCCCACGGAGGCGGAGCTCACCTGGCGGCCGCAGAACACCGTGGCAATCGACGAGGAGAAGGCCCAGACCATGATGAAGATGCTGGACATGCTGGACGAGAGCGACGACGTGCAGCGGGTCTCGGCCAATTTCGAAATCAGCGACGACATCATGGCGCGCCTGACGGCTTAGCCGTCGGGGCGCGGCCGGCCGCCAGGTTGCCGCGGAAGAGATTGGGGGACCGAAGCGACTGTAATGCGAGTACTTGGACTTGATCCGGGTTTGCGCCAGACCGGTTGGGGCGTGATCGATGCCGAGGGCCACCACCTGAAGCACGTGGCCAACGGCGTCGTCGTTTCCGACGGCAAGGCCGAGCTCGCCCAACGCCTGCTGCAGCTCTATCGCGGCATCGGCGCGGTCGTGGCGGCGCACCAGCCGGAGACCGCGGCGGTCGAGGTGACCCTCGCCAACAAGAACCCCTCCTCCACCTTAAAGCTCGGCATGGCCCGCGGCATCGCCCTGCTGACCCCGGCGCTCGGTGGCCTCAGCGTTTCCGAGTACCTGCCGATGATCGTCAAGAAGGCGGTGGTCGGGACCGGCCATGCGGACAAGGAGCAGGTGGCCATGATGGTGGCCCGCCTGCTGCCCGGCTGCAGCATCGCCGCGCCGGACGCCGCGGATGCCCTCGCCGTCGCCATCTGCCACGCCCACTACGTCTCCACCGGCCGGCGCTGGGCCGCCGGGGTCGAGGATCCGCTGGCGGCTGTCCCTCCCGCTGCTTCGGGGGGCCGCGCGTGATCGGCAAGCTGACCGGCCTGGTCGATTCCAGCGGCGACGACTGGGTGATCCTCGACGTCAGCGGGGTCGGCTACCTGGTGTTCTGCTCCGGACGCACCCTCGGGCTGCTGCCGCCGCCGGGCGGCGTCGCTACGCTGTGGACCGAGACCCACGTGCGCGAGGACCACATCCATCTTTTCGGCTTCGCCGATACGGCAGAGCACGAGTGGTTCAAGCTGCTGAACAGCGTGCAGGGCGTCGGTGCCAAGATGGCGCTGGCCATCCTCACCACGTTGCCGCCGCACGACCTGGTGCGCGCCATTGCGGCGCAGGACAAGGCCGCGCTGTCGCGTGCCCATGGCGTCGGCCCGAAGCTGGCCGGACGCGTTGCCAGCGAGCTGAAGGACAAGGTCGGCGGCATCGCCCTCGGCCCCGTCGCGGTGGCCAACGGCGGCGGTGGCGAGGTCTCGGAAGATGCGGTCTCCGCCCTGGTCAATCTCGGCTATCGCCGGTCGGAGGCTTTCGCAGCCGTCGCCAAGGCGAGCGGTGACCTCGGCCGCGGCGCCAGCGTCGAACTCCTGATCAAGGCCGGCTTGAAGGAGTTGGCGTCGTGAACGAGGGACTGCCGGAGGCGCGTGTCGTGGCGCCGGATTTCCGCGCGGAAGATAGCGGCGAGATCAGCCTGCGGCCGGCACAGCTCGACGACTTCATCGGCCAGCGGGCCGTGCGCGAGAACCTGCGCGTCTTCGTCGAGGCGGCGCGCGGGCGCGGCGATGCCCTTGACCACGTGCTGTTCTTCGGCCCGCCGGGTCTCGGTAAGACCACCCTGGCTCAGATCGTCGCGCGGGAGATGGGCGTCGGCTTCCGCGCCACCTCCGGCCCGGTGATCGCGCGTGCCGGCGATCTGGCCGCGATCCTCACCAACCTGCAGCCGCGCGACGTGCTGTTCATCGACGAGATCCATCGTCTCTCCCCCGCGGTGGAGGAGGTGCTCTATCCGGCGATGGAGGACTTCCACCTCGACCTCATTATCGGCGAAGGGCCGGCGGCCCGCTCGGTGCGCATCGACCTGCCGCCCTTCACCCTGGTCGGCGCGACCACGCGCTCCGGCCTCATCACCACGCCGCTGCGGGAACGTTTCGGCATCCCTCTGCGTCTGCAGTTCTATGAGCCCGACGAGTTGGAACTCATCGTCAGCCGCGGTGCCCGCGTGCTCGGCATGAAGCTGACCGCCGACGGCGCCGCGGAGATCGCCCGGCGTTCGCGCGGCACACCGCGGGTGGCCGGCCGCCTGCTGCGCCGGGTGCGCGACTTCGCCGCCGTTGCGGGGGTCGAGACTGTGGCCGCGGTGCAGGCGGACAGCGCCCTGCGCCGCATGGACGTGGACGAGCGCGGCCTCGATGCCATGGACCGGCGCTACATGCGCTGCATCGCCGACAACTACGGCGGCGGGCCGGTGGGCGTCGAGACCATGGCGGCGGCGCTGTCCGAGCAGCGCGACGTGCTGGAGGAGGTCATAGAGCCCTACTTGATCCAGCAGGGCTTGGTGCAGCGCACGCCGCGCGGCCGCACCCTGACGCGCGGCGGCTTCAGCTATCTCGGCCTCGACGTGCCGCGCAGCTTCGGCCAGTTCGACCTGCTGGGCGACGACGGCCCGAACGGATCAGGGGCCGGGGAGGGGACCGCGTGAACCCAGTTTCCCGCCCGATGCTCTCCGGCCAGATCACCGATGGGGAGCACCGCTATCCCGTCCGCATTTACTACGAGGACACCGATGCCGGCGGCATCGTGTACTACGCGCGCTACCTGCATTTCGCCGAGCGGGCGCGCACCGAGATCCTGCGCCTGGCCGGCATCGAGCAGTCGGCGATGCGCGACAGCCACGACGTTGTCTTCGCGGTGCGCCGCTGCCAGGTCGACTACCGCCGGCCGGCCCGCCTCGACGATCTGGTCGAGGTGCGCTCGCGGCTCACCGAACTGCGCGGCGCCAAGCTGAGCGCCGTGCAGGGCATCTGGCGTGCCGGCGAAGAGCTGGTACGCCTCGTCGTCGAGATCGCCTCCGTGCGCGGCGACGGCCGCCCGACCCGCATCCCGGCGCCGGTACGCGCCGCCCTAGAACCGTTCGTGCAGCCTTTGGAGCAGGGGTAACCCATGGAACAGGACGCCGTTAATTCTCTCGTGCTCGACGGTTCGGTGGACCCGAGCCTGTCGGTCTGGGGGCTTTTCCTGGAAGCAGACATCGTCGTGCAGGCCGTCATGATCATGCTGCTGATGGCCTCGTTCTGGAGCTGGGCGATCATCTTCGAGAAAGTGTTCCGCCTGCGCCGCCTGCGCGAGCGGGCCGGCCAGTTCGAGGAAGCCTTCTGGTCCGGCGGCTCGCTCGACGACCTCTATGACCGCCTCGACAACCGGCCGCCCGATCCCATGGCCTCGATCTTCGTCTCGGCGATGCGCGAATGGCGCCGCTCGGCAGCGCGCGGCATCGCCGCCTCGGCGGAGATCAAGGGTGGCCTGCAGATCCGCATCGAGCGGGTGATGGAGATCGCCCTGGGGCGCGAGATGGACCGCCTTGAGCGCCACATGACGTTTCTCGCCTCGGTCGGCTCGGCGGCGCCCTTCATCGGTCTGTTCGGCACCGTATGGGGCATCATGAACGCTTTCACGTCGATCGCCGCGGCCAAGAACACCAGCCTGGCGGTGGTGGCGCCGGGCATCGCCGAGGCGCTCTTCGCCACGGCGCTCGGCCTGGTCGCCGCCATCCCGGCGGTGATCGGCTACAACAAGCTGTCCAACGACCTCGGCCGCTACGCCAACCGTCTCGAGGCCTTCTCCGGCGAGTTCGGCGCCATCCTGTCGCGCAAACTCGACGAGAAGAGCTGAGCATGGCCGCGACCCTGATGCCCTCCGGCCGCCGCGGCGGCCGCGGCGCCAACCGGCGCTACCGCCCCTTGAGCGAAATCAACGTGACGCCCTTCGTCGACGTCATGCTGGTGCTGCTCATCGTCTTCATGGTGACGGCACCGCTGCTGACCGTCGGCGTGCCGGTGGATCTGCCGCAGACCCAGGCACAGTCGATCGCCGATCCCGAAGAGCCGCTGGTGATCTCGGTCGACGCCGAGGGTCAGATCTACCTCCAGGACGCCGAGGTGGAATTGAGCCAGCTGGTGCCGCGGCTGCGCGCCATCACCGAGAGCAAGCCGGACACCCGCATCTTCGTGCGTGGCGACCAGGCGATCGCCTACGGGCGCATCATGCAGGTCATGGGCACTGTGAACACCGCCGGCTTCCGGCGCGTGGCGCTGATTGCCGAGTTGCCGAGGGGCGGCGAGCCTGGCGTCGCGCCTGAGGATCCCGAAGCGCCCGCGGGCCAGCAGTGACACGGCGTCGCTGAGACGGCCGCAATCGGCAAGGTTTGAGACAGAGGAAGTTTGACGCAGCGCCATCATGGGTAAGGCATCCATCTTTTCCGCGCTTCTTCACCTGGGCGTCATCGTCGCCCTGGTGTTTGGGCTGCCGGTCCTGCGCGAGCCGATGGTCGACTTCCAGTCGGTGTCGGTGGAACTGGTGATGCTGCCGGAGGAGAACACCGACGCGCCGGTCCCCGAACCCGAGCCGGCGCCGGAGCCGGTGAGCCAGGCGCCCGAACAGGCGCCGGAGCCGGAACCGGAAATCGTCGAGGCGCCCACTCCCGTGCCCGAGCCCGCGCCGGTGCCCGAGCCGGCCCCGGAACCCGCACCGGCGCCGGAGCCTGCGCCGGTCCCGGAACCGCAGCCCGAGCCGGAGCCTGAACCGGAACCGGAACCGGTCCCGGAGCCCGAGCCGCAATCCGAGCCGGAGCCTGAGCCGGAGCCTGAACCCGAGACGAAGGCGCCGCCGCCAAAACCCAAGCCGAAGCCGCGGATCCAGGTAGCGACGCAGCCGGAGCCGGAGCAGGCCAAGGAAGAGCCGAAGCAGGAGGATCGCCTGACATCGATCCTGCGCAACGTGGAAAAGCTGAAGGACCAGCCGAGCACGCAGCCGCAGCAGCCGGCGCGCGCGCCGGTCCAGGCTGAGACGCCACAGGTCTCGGCGGTGCAGCGTCAGCAGTTGGAGAACTCGATCCAGAACCAGATCCAGCGCTGCTGGAGCCTCGACCCGGGCGCGCGGCGGGCGGAGGACCTGATCGTCGAGATAACCGTGAACCTGGCCCCGGACGGCCGGGTGATCGGTCAGCCGCGCGTCGCCGATACGGCGCGCATGAACCGCGACGCCTATTTCCGCAGCGCAGCGGAGAATGCCGTGCGGGCGATCCTGCGATGCAGCCCCTTCGATCTGCCGGTCGCCCAGTATTCGGAATGGAAACTGATGAACCTGACCTTCAACCCGAGAGAGATGTTTGGATCATGATGTCGATGAACCGATTCAAATCCCGTCCGACCGGGCGTTCGTTCTTTGCCTCGTTGCGGCTCGTCCTGTGCCTGGTTGTCGGCGCCCTTGGTGCCGCCGCGAGCGGGCCGGCGCGTGCCCAGCTGAACGTCGACATCAACAGGGGCTTTGTGGAGCCCCTGCCGATCGCTCTTCCGGAGCTCTACGGCGAGGTGCCGGAGGAGGCCAAGCTGGGTGCCGACATCATGGCGGTGGTGGCGGCCGATCTGGAGCGCAGCGGCCTGTTTCGGCCGATCGACAAGCGCGCCTTCATCCAGGATGCGGCAAGCCTGCGCCTCGGCCCGCGCTTCGGTGACTGGCGCCTGATCAACGCCCAGGCCCTGGTCTCCGGGAATGTCGAGCTGCAGGCCGACGGGCGCATGCAGGTGCAATTCCGGCTGTGGGACGCGTTCTCCGAAGTGCAGATGCGGGGAACGCAGTACAACACGCCGCCGTCGAACTGGCGCGGCATCGCCCACCGCATCTCCGACGAGATCTACCAGCGCCTGACCGGCGAGCAGGGTTATTTCAATACTCAGATCGTTTATATCGCCGAGCAGGGGCCGCAGAACCGGCGCATCAAGCGACTGGCGATCATGGACCAGGACGGCGAGAACCACCGCTTCCTGACCAGCGGCAACGAGTTGGTCTTGACCCCGCGCTTTTCTCCCTCTTCTCGGGAGATCACCTACATGGCTTATCAGTCGAACGGCCGCTCCGAGAAGCCGCGGGTCTACCTGTTCAATCTGAACACCGGCCAGCAGGAGGTGATCGGCGATTTTCCAGGCATGACCTTTGCGCCGCGCTTCTCCAGCGAGGGTAACGAAGTGATTCTCTCCATGGCCAGTGACGGCAACTCGGAGATCTTCACCATCGATCTGCGCACCCGGCGCCAGACCCGGCTGACCAACCACCCGGCGATCGACACGTCGCCGTCTTTTTCGCCGGATTCGCGCGAAGTTACCTTCAATTCCGACCGCGGCGGCACGCCGCAGATCTACGTCATGAACCGTGACGGCAGCAATGTGCGCCGAATCAGCCGTGGACAGGGCTACTACTATACGCCGGTGTGGTCACCGCGCGGAGACTTGATCGCCTTTACGCGCCAGCACGCCGGGGAGTTCTACATCGGCGTGATGCGCCCGGATGGGTCGGGTGAGCGTATGTTAGTGAGGGATTACAATGTGGAAGCCCCGACCTGGGCGCCCAATGGGAGGGTTCTCAGTTACTTCCGCTCCTCCCGGGCCGACTCAAGGGGCCAGATTACTAGCAAGATCTTTACGATTGATCTCACAGGGTTCAATGAACGCGAGCTTGTGACGCCCCTGGACGCGTCAGATCCGGCGTGGTCCCCCTTGATTCAGTAGGGGGGCGTCGGTATAGTCCGTTAACCATTTTCGGCTGTTAGTTGCCGACGTTGGGGGGGCATATCAAGCAGGTTTGACCTGGTAAGTCACCGGTGGCAGGTCAACCTCAATCCATAAAATCCGGGGATGTGTTTGAGAGGGCAGAATATGCGCTTTTCCCTTGTTACCACTTTCGCTGCGGCTTTGCTGCTTGCTGCGTGCTCAACTCCGTCTGAAGAGGCGTCCACCACGTCCGGCAGCGGCTCCAGCGGCACGGGAACCACCTCGCAGTCTTCCGGAACCCAGGGCAGCACCATTCCTGGTCCTGCCGCGGGATCCCAGGAAGATCTGACCGTCGAAGTCGGCGACCGGGTGTTCTTCGACTTCGACCAGTTCAACATCCGCGCCGACCAGCGCGGTACGGTCGAGGCCCTGGCGGCTTGGCTCGACACCAATCCGTCAGTGACCCTGACAGTCGAAGGCCATTGCGACGAGCGCGGTACGCGCGAGTACAACCTGGCCCTCGGCGAGCGCCGGGCCAATTCGGTCCGTGACTACCTGGTCGCGCTGGGCGTCAACCCGGCCCGCCTCAGCACCGTGAGCTACGGAGAGGAACGGCCGGCCGTGCTCGGCTCTAACGATTCCGCCTGGGCTCAGAACCGCCGCGGCGTCTTCGTTGTAAACTAAGGCGCGACAGGCGCTTTAGCTGCGTAAAGAACCCCGTCCGGCGGCGCGCTTGCGCTCTGCCGGGCGGGGTTTCCGCGTTTGTGGCGGTTGACTGTAGACGGCGCCGGCGGTGCTGGCCTCCGGCGGCTAACTGCGCCATAAAGATGCCAAGAAATCCTGTCACAGTAGATGGTCCCAAAACTTGGACCGAGAGATAGAGCGGAGGAAAGAGCGATGACCGGCCTGGCCCGCAGCCTGTCCCTCAAGGCCCGGCTGTGCAGTGGCTGGCTGATGCTCTGCCCAATGCTGGTGGCGGCCTGCCTCGCCCTGGCCGCACAACCGGCGCTGGCGCAGAGCGTGGACGACCAGCTGCAGCGCCTGCAGCGGGAGCTGTCCGACCTGCAGCGCCAGGTCTATTCCGGCGGCACCCCGCCGCCTGCGGCGGCCGGCGATGGCGGCGGTGGCGTGCCACCGACCCAGGCGGCCCGGATCCAGCTTCAACTCGAAGAGTTCGAGGTGCAGCTGCAGGAGTTGACCGGGCGCATCGAGGACATGGACTTCCGCGTTCAGACCGTCAGTGACCGCCTCGACAGGCTGGTCGCCGACGTCGATCTCAGGCTGCGCAACCTTGAGCCGGGCGGCCTGCCGCCGGTCGGTGCCGAGGCGCCGTCCGACGGCGATGGCGGCCAGATGGCGCCGGAGGCCCCGGTCGCCGGGGCTCCCGGGGCCGCGCCGAGCCCGGCCCAGCCCGGCACCATCGGCTCGATCAGCGAACGCGACCTCAGCAACTTCCAGCAGCAGCAGCCGGCGGCGCCGGCCGGGACGCCGGCAGCGCCGGCCGGCGGACAGACGGCCGCCCTGCCGGGCGGCGGGCCGCAGGAACAGTACGACTACGCCTTCGGCCTGTTGCGCCAGGCCAACTACCCGGGCGCCGAGCAGGCCTTCTCCGCTTTCCTGGAGCAGTACCCGCAGCATGCCCTGGCCGGCAACGCCAAGTACTGGCTCGGTGAGACCTACTACGTGCGCGGCAACTATCAGCAGGCGGCGGTCACCTTCGCCGAAGGTTTCGAGGCCTATCCGAACAACTCCAAGGCCCCGGACAACCTGCTCAAGCTCGGTATGTCGCTGGCTTCGCTGGGCAGCACCCAGGACGCCTGCGGCACCTTCTCGGTGCTGCTCGACCGCTACGCCGACGCGCCGGCGACCATCCTCTCGCGCGCCCAGCGGGAATCTCAGCGTCTCAGCTGCCGCTGAGCCGCGGCCCCCGCGCCGGAGAGGATACGGAGATGACCGCCGCCCCCGTCACCGCGGAGGCCTTTGCCGCCCGCATGGCGGCTCTCGGGTCCTTCGAGCCGGAGCCCCAGGTCGCGGCCGCGGTGTCCGGCGGTCCCGATAGCTTGGCGCTGGCATTTCTGTTGCGCGACTGGGTCGCGGCGCGCGGCGGAAGGCTTACCGCGCTCACCGTGGATCACGGCCTGCGATCCGACTCGGCAACGGAAGCCGCCTGGGTCGGCGGGCTGATGCAGGCCCACGGCATCGCCCACGAGATCCTGACCTGGCAGGGGCGCAAGCCGGCGGCGTCGCGCCAGGCGGCGGCGCGCCGGGCCCGCTATGAGCTGTTGTTGGCGGCCTGCGAGGTACGCGGCATCTTCCACCTAGCTCTTGCGCATCACCTGGAGGACCAGGCGGAGACTTTCCTGCTGCGGCTCGGCCGCGGCAGCGGCCTCGACGGACTGGCCGCCATGGCGCCGGTCAGCGAGACCAGCGGACTGCGCCTGCTGCGCCCGCTGCTGACGCTGCCCAAGGCCCGCCTGCTGGCGACGCTGGAGGCACGCGGCCTGGACTGGGTCGAAGACCCGAGCAACGAGGACAGCGCCTACGCCCGCGTGCGCCTGCGCCGCCTGCTGCCGGAGCTGGCCGGCGAGGGAATGACGCCGGCGCGCCTGGGCAGCGCCAGCCGACATCTCGGCCGGGCCCGGGCCGCGCTGGAGAGTGATGTCGCCGTCGTTCTGGCCCGCGCCGCCCGCCCGGATCCGGCCGGCTTCCTCGATCTCGATCCGGCGGCCCTGGCCGGTGCCAGCGCCGAGGTCTCGTTGCGCGCCCTGGCCCGCTGCCTGATGGCGGTCGGCGGCGCCGGCTATACGCCGCGCCTGGAACGCCTGGAGCGGCTGCACGCCTGCCTGCGGGGCGGCCTCGCCAAAGCGGTGACCCTCGGCGGCTGCCGGGTGGTCCCGCGCGGCGCGCGTTGGCTCGTCGTGCGCGAGGCCGGCCGCACGGCGGCGGCGGCTTTGCCACCCGGCGGGCGCCTGCTATGGGACGGCCGTTTCGAGGTGGTGATGGCCCGCGGCGAGGTCGCCAAGGGCGCGGACATGACCGTCGGCCCCCTCGGCAGCGCCGGCTGGCGCGACCTGGTCGCGGCGCTGGAGAAGTCCGGTGCGGGGGAGCGTGTGGCGCGCATCCCAGCCCCGGCGCGCGGCGCCCTGCCGGCGCTGCGGGACGCCGCCGGTCTGGTGGCGGTGCCACCGTTGGGCTATTTTCGCGACCGTGGAGCGGTCAAGCGGTTGAAAGTGTGCCGTTTTGCCCCCACAAATGGGTTAACAAGCCCAGCTTTTACGGTTGTTTAGACGGCGCGGCGCATTATCTTCTTAGGATGGGTAGTTACCGCGGCTGCCTTGGCGCTTTCGGGCGTCCGGACGCTTGACTAGGGAATAAGACCGTGAATTTCAGCCGGAACGCAGCACTCTGGATCATCATCGTTCTGCTGCTGTTTGCTCTGTTCAATTTCTTTCAGAGCAACATGAGCCGAACCTCGCAGACGGACATCCCCTATTCGACCTTCCTCGACAATGTCCAGTCGGGCCAGGTGTCCAACGTCACCGTCCAGGGTAGCGATATCTCCGGCCTGTTCAGCGACGGGCGGTCCTTCTCCACCCGCGCGCCCGACAACCTCGACGGCCTGGTGTCGACGCTGCGCGAGGGCGGTGTCGCCTTCACCGTGAAGCCGGTCGAGAACAACTCCTTCCTTTCCAGCATGCTGATCTCCTGGCTGCCCATGCTGCTGTTGATCGGCGTGTGGATCTTTTTCATGCGCCAGATGCAGGGCGGCGGCGGCAAGGCCATGGGTTTCGGCAAGTCCAAGGCGCGCCTGCTGACCGAGAAAGTCGGGCGCGTGACCTTCGACGACGTCGCCGGCATCGACGAGGCCAAGCAGGAGCTGGAGGAGGTCGTCGAGTTCCTGCGCGATCCCCAGAAGTTCCAGCGCCTCGGCGGCAAGATCCCCAAGGGCTGCCTGCTGGTCGGCCCGCCGGGCACCGGTAAGACGCTGCTGGCCCGCGCCATCGCCGGCGAAGCCAACGTGCCCTTCTTCACCATCTCCGGCTCCGACTTCGTCGAGATGTTTGTCGGCGTCGGCGCCAGCCGCGTGCGCGACATGTTCGAGCAGGGCAAGAAGAATGCGCCCTGCATCATCTTCGTCGACGAAATCGACGCCGTCGGCCGCCACCGCGGTGCCGGCCTGGGTGGCGGCAACGACGAGCGCGAGCAGACCCTGAACCAGCTGCTGGTCGAGATGGACGGTTTCGAGGCCAACGAAGGCGTCATCCTGATCGCGGCGACCAACCGGCCGGACGTGCTCGATCCGGCGCTGCTGCGACCCGGCCGCTTCGACCGCCAGGTGGTGGTGCCCAATCCCGACATCATGGGACGCGAGAAGATCCTCAAGGTGCACATGCGCAAGGTGCCGCTCGGGCCCGACGTGGAGCCCAAGGTGATTGCCCGCGGCACGCCGGGCTTCTCTGGCGCCGATCTCGCCAATCTGGTGAACGAAGCCGCCCTGCTGGCGGCGCGCGCCAATAAGCGCGTGGTCACCATGGCGGACTTCGAGAACGCCAAGGACAAGGTGCTGATGGGTGCCGAGCGCCGCTCCATGGTGATGAGCGAAGAGGACAAGGAGATGACCGCCTACCACGAGGCCGGTCACGCCCTTGTCGGCCTTTTCGTCCCGGGCAACGATCCGCTCCACAAGGTGACCATAATTCCGCGCGGCCGCGCCCTCGGCGTCACCATGAACCTGCCGGAGTCCGACCGTTACAGCCTGAAGTTCAAGGAGATCACCGCCAAGCTGGCGATGATGTTCGGCGGGCGTATGGCCGAGGAGCTCATCTACGGCGTGGAGAACGTCTCCACCGGTGCCAGCAACGACATCCAGCAGGCCACCAACATGGCCCGCCGCATGGTTGCCGAGTGGGGCATGAGCGACAAGCTCGGCCGCCTGCGCTACGTCGACAACCAGGAGGAGGTCTTTCTCGGCCACTCGGTGTCGCGCAGCCAGACCATCTCGCCGGAAACCGCGCGCCTCATCGACGAGGAGATCCGCCGCATCATCGAGGAGGCGGAGGCGAAGGCCCGCAAGGTGCTCACCGACCACATGGAAGACCTGCACAAGGTCGCCAGGGCGCTGCTCGAGTTCGAGACGCTGTCCGGCGACGAGGTCCAGACTATCCTCGACGGCGGCAGCATCGACCGCAGCGACGAGAGCCACACTGGGCCGACCGGGCGCCGCTCCTCGGTGCCCTCCAGCGGCAAGGCCGCCAAGGGCACCGGCAAGGACGCGCCGGGCGGCCTGGAGCCGGAGCCGCAACCGGGCGGCTGACCCGCGCGGCGACGGCCAGCCGAAAGCGACCGCAATCGAAAAAGGGCTCCCGCTGCGGCGGGGGCCCTTTTTGCGTACCGGACGCAATGCCGTTCCCATGACGGCGCCGCCCGGCTATAAGCTGCAGTCATGATAGGCGAGCTTACCTTGCGGCCGGTCGGTCTGCGCGGGCCGGCGGAGTTCGACGGCGGCGCGGAGAACCTGCTGCCCCTGGCCGGCGGGCCCCTGCATTTCAGCCGCTGCGAGGCGATCTGGCGCGACGGCCGCCGGGCCACCCGCGCGGTCCTGCCGCTGGCCGATCTGGCACCCTGGGCGGAGGCGCGCGCTGCCGGGCAGGGCGGCGCCGAGGCGGCGGCCCTGCTGAGGCGTCTCAGCGCGCCGCGCGCGCCGCTCGCCGGCCTCACCCTCGACCGCCCGCGCGTCATGGGCATCCTGAACGTGACGCCGGACTCCTTTTCCGACGGCGGCGACCGCGCCGATCCGACGGTTGCCGTGCGCGACGGCCTGGCCATGCTGGCTGCCGGGGCCGACATCCTCGACGTCGGCGGCGAGTCGACCCGACCGGGCTCCCAGCCGGTCGGTTTCGAGGCGGAGCGGGCGCGCGTGCTGCCGGTGGTGGAGGCGCTCGCCAAGGCCGGTGCCATCGTCTCCATCGACACCCGCCATGCGGCCATCATGCGCGATGCGGTCGCCGCGGGCGCCGCCATGATCAACGACGTGACGGCGCTGGAGGGCGACCCGGAGAGCCTGGCCGCTGCCGCCGGCTGCGGGGTCCCGGTGATCCTCATGCACATGCAGGGCGAGCCGCAGACCATGCAGGTCAAGCCGACCTACGAGTCGGCGGCCCTCGACATCTACCGCTACCTTGCCGGCCGGCTTGCCGCCTGCGCGGCGGCCGGCATCGATCCGTCCAGGGTGGCGATCGACCCGGGCATCGGCTTCGGCAAGACACTCGATCACAACCTGCAGCTCTTCGAGCAGCTGGCCCTGTTCCAGGGGCTCGGCAGTCCGGTGCTGCTGGGTGCCAGCCGCAAGAGCTTCATCGCCAAACTCTACCCGCAGGCCGCCAGGCCGAAGCAACGGATGGCGGGCTCGCTGGCGGCCGCCCTTTTCGGCCTGCAGCGCGGCGTGCAGCTCCTGCGCGTGCACGACGTGGCGGAGACTTGCCAGGCGGTTGCGGTGTGGCAGGCCGCAGGGGCCATGCCCTCGCCGGCAGACGACTTCGACAGCCCGGCGGACAGCCTGCGCGGCGCTCTGCTATAAGGAAGGTCGGCCGGCTGCGGCGCAGAACAGGATTCTCAGATGACACGCAAGCTATTCGGAACCGACGGGATCCGCGGCACCGCCAATGTAGAGCCGATCACCGCCGAGACCGCCCTGGCCGTCGCCAAGGCCGCCGGCCGCCAGTTCATGCGCGGCGACCATCGCCACACAGTTGTGATTGGCAAGGATACGCGTCTTTCGGGCTACATGCTGGAGCCGGCGATGGCTGCCGGCTTCACCTCCGTCGGCATGGACGTGGTGATGCTCGGGCCGCTGCCGACGCCGGCGGTCGGCATGCTGACCCGCTCCCTGCGCGCCGACCTCGGCGTGATGATCTCGGCCTCGCACAATCCCTACGAGGACAACGGCATCAAGCTGTTCGGCCCGGACGGCTTCAAGCTGTCGGACGAGGTGGAGCTGGAGATCGAGAGTCGCATCGACAACGGTGCCTGGGAGCTGGCGCCCGCCCACCAGCTCGGGCGCGCCCAGCGCCTCGACGAGAGCGGCCACGGCCGCTACATCGAATTCGTGAAGAGCAGCTTTCCGCGCGGTCTGCGCCTCGACGGCCTGAAGGTGGTGGTCGACTGCGCCAATGGCGCTGCTTACCGGGTGGCGCCGAAGGTGCTCTATGAGCTGGGCGCCGAGGTGGTGCCGATCGGTGTCTATCCCGACGGCTTCAACATCAATCAGCGCTGCGGTGCGACGGCGCCGACCCGCATGCAGGAGGCAGTGGTCACCCACGGCGCCGACTTCGGCCTGGCGCTGGACGGCGATGCCGACCGCGTCATCCTGGCCGATCAGCAGGGCAACGTCGTCGACGGTGATCAGGTCATGGCGCTGGTCGCGCGTTCCTGGCAGCTGGACGGTCGCCTCACCGGTGGAGCCGTGGTTGCAACGGTGATGTCGAATCTGGGCCTGGAGCGCCACCTCAACGACCTCGGTGTCGGTCTGGTGCGCACACCGGTCGGCGACCGCTACGTGGTCGAAGCGATGCGGACCGGCGGGTACAACGTCGGCGGCGAGCAGTCCGGCCACATCGTACTGACCGACTTCGCCACCACTGGCGACGGCCTCATTGCCGCGCTGCAGGTGTTGGCCGTGGTGGTGCAGGCGGACCGACCGGCCAGCGAGGTAACCCGCCTTTTTGAGCCGCTGCCACAGCTGCTGCGCAACGTGCGCTTCAACGGCGGCGCGCCGCTGGATGACGCTGATGTGCAGGCAGCGATCCGCGACGGCGAGAGTCGCCTGGGCAATGCCGGCCGCCTGGTGATCCGCAAGTCCGGTACCGAGCCGCTGATCCGCGTCATGGCAGAAGGGGAGGACGAGGCCCTGGTCGACCAGGTGGTCGGCAGCATCTGCCAGACCATTGAGCAATGGTCGGGTGCGCGGCGCGCCGGCTGAGCCCCGTAAGAAATCACAGGGGGTAAGGGGAGGGGGGCATGCTGCCGGCGCTGACCGTGCTGCTGCTGCTCGGCGCCAGCTTCGAGACGCTGGCTTCCCTGGCGCCCAAGTCGGTGACTACGCCAATTGCCATGGGCATCTCCGAACGCATTGGTGGCCTGCCGTCGCTGACCGCCGTGCTGGTGATCCTGCTCAATGCCCTGGGCATCCGCGACTGGCGGGCGCGCGGCTTTGCGGTGGGCGTCGCGGCGCACTGCATCGGCACCGCGCGGGCCTTCCACGTCAGCGAGGTGGCCGGCACCTTCGCCGGCGTCGCCATGGGCCTCAACGGCCTGGCGACGGCCTTCCTGGTACCGCTGCTGATCGAGTGGGTACGGTAGGAAGCGATTCTGCCGTCAGCTCTTGGCAACGGCTTCTCCGCATTCGGCGCAGAGTTTTGCGCGCGGCGTGCGTAGCGGCTTGCCGCAGGCACGGCAGGGAGGGCCGAAGTCACTGAGCCGGTGATGCCACAGGGCATCCGCATTGGTCTCGCGGAAGCCGGTGATCTGGAAATAGCGCTCCAGGGCTTCCCTCCCATATCCCTTCGCTCTTGCTTCGCTCAAAGACGCGCCGTGTATCTCGCGGTAACGCTTGATCTGTTCAATCGCATTTGCGAGGAGCGGTTGGACCTGCGCCCATTCATCCTCATCGAGCATCGGCACCTCGGTTCGGCAGCGCCAGCAGTAGTGCGACCTAGCCATATCTTGATCGGTCTGCCTCAAACCACGTTGCTGAAGGCGTAGGTCGGGCCGTCCTGGAGTTGCTCGGCGAGGATGCCGAGGCCGCGGCGCAGTTGCTCGTGGTCCTCGGGCGGGCCGAAACAGACACGCACCGCCGGCGCACTCTCGCGCCGGCCGACCATGAAGGGATCGCTCGGCGTCACCAGCACGCCGCGGCGCTCGGCCTCGGCGGCGAACTCGGAGGAGCGCCAGGGCTCCGGCAGGCGCAGCCAGAGAAAGTTGGCACCCTCCGCGCAATCGAAATCCCAGCCGGCGAGCGCCTCGCGCGCGAGGGCGCTGCGCACCACCGCCTCGCGCTTGCGCCCCTCGCGCACCTTGGCGGCGACGCCGCTGCGGATCAGCTCGGCGGCGATCTCGGCGGTCAGCGGGCAGGCCATCCAGCAGGTGCTGTGGACGGCGCTGCCGACGCGGCTCAGCGCCTTCTCCGGCGCCACGACGTAGCCGGTGCGCAGCCCCGCCGCAACCGTCTTCGACAGGCCGGCGATGTAGAAGCCCAGCTCCGGCAGGTGGGCGGCGATGGGAGCGGGCTCTCCGCCGTCGAGGAATCCGAAGGTGTCGTCCTCGGCGACTGCGACGCCGTAGCGCCGGGCGATGGCCGCCAGCGCCAGCCGCCGCTCCTCCAGCATGGTGAGGCCGGTCGGGTTGTGCTGGTTCGGGCAGAGGTAGATGGCCTTCACATCATGGGTGCGGCAGGCCTCCTCAAAGGCGTCGGGCAGCGGGCCGTCGGCATCGCGCGCCAGACCGTCGAGGCGCAGGCCGAGTAGGCGCGCCAGGCTGCGGATGCCGGGATAGGTGAGCGAGTCGGACACGATGTGGTCGCCCGGCCGGGTGACAGCTGCCAGCACCACCAGCACGCCGTGATGGGCGCCGGCGCTCACCGTGATCTGCTCGGCGGTGACGGCATAGCCCTGGCGACTGATCCATTCGGCGCCGGCCTGACGGTGCTCCAGGAGGCCGCGCTGCGGCTGGTAGTTCATCATCTCCATGGCGCGCGGGCCGGCGGCGACACGGGCGATGACCTCGGCGATGGCGCTTTGCTCGGCGCAGGGCATGGGCGGGGCGGAGCGCATGTGAATAGTGCCGGGCGGAGCGTCGTGCCAGCGGTGCAGCTGGTCGGCCTGGGCCGGCACGTTCACGAAGGTGCCGCGGCCGACCTCGCCGGAGGTGAGGCCGCGCCGCTCGGCCTCGGCATAGGCGCGGCTCACGGTGCCGACGGTGACCCCCAGGTGCCAGGCGAGGTCGCGGTGGGTCGGCAGGCGGGTACCAGCTTTCAGCTTGCCGGTAGTGATGTCGCGCGCCAGGGCGTCGGCGATGGCCAGGTAGCGCGGGCCCGAGGCTTCCTCGAGCGCGGGAGTCCAATTTGTCATGGTGACAATAATACAATTGACCCAGACAATGAGCAACAATTAATACAATACACAGGAGGTGATTGGGACAATTTTCGCGCTTAGGAGGTTCAGATGGGTACAATTTCGAGAACGGGCCGGCCCTTACTGCCGTCGGCCGCCTATCCCCCAGACCGGGCGCCCGGCGGGTGGACCGCCGGCCGCGGCGGCCTGGTGTGGCGCGTCTTTGCGGCGCTGGCCCATGTCCTGGTCGTCTGGCAGAAGCGTATTCGCGACCGCGAGGCGCTGCAGTCCATGACCGCCGCGCAGCTCATGGACATCGGGATTGCCCGCGAAGATGCCCTCCGCGAGGTGGAAAAGCCCTTCTGGCACCGTTAGTAGGAAGAGAGAGTTAGGAAGACAGCTATGACGGAGATCACCCTCTATCAGGTCGACGCCTTCACCGACCGTCCCTTCGCCGGCAACCCGGCCGCCGTCTGCCCGCTGGAGGCCTGGCTTCCCGATGCGACGCTGCAGGCCATCGCGGCGGAAAACAACCTCGCGGAGACCGCCTTCTTCGTGCCGCAGAACGGCGGCTACCACCTGCGCTGGTTCACCCCGGCCGTCGAGGTGCCGCTCTGCGGCCACGCCACGCTGGCCAGCGCCTACGTCATCGCCGAGCACATCGAGCCGGGCATGGAGAAGGTCGTGTTCCACTCGGCCAGCGGACCGCTGACGGTGACGCGCGACGGCGCGGTCTTCACCCTCGACTTCCCGACCCATCGGCCCGAGCCTTTCGAAGACGGCGGCGCGGTCGCCCGCGCCCTCGGCATTGTGCCGCGAGAGGTGCTGAAGGCTCGTCAGTTGATGGCGGTCCTCGCCAGCGAGGCAGAGGTGCACGCCGCCGACCCTGACTTGGAAAAGGTCAAGGCGCTGCCGGGCGACGGCCTCATCATCACCGCCCAAGGTGACAAGGTGGACTTTGTTTCGCGCTACTTCGCGCCCCATGCGGGCATTCCGGAGGATCCCGTAACCGGCTCTGCGCACTGCGTGCTGACGCCGTTCTGGGCGGGCCGACTCGGAAAGGCGCAGCTGACGGCGCGGCAGATCTCGGCGCGAGGCGGCGACCTGAAGGTCGAGGACAAGGGCGTGCGGACGCTGATCTCCGGCAAAGTCGCCCCCTATCTCGAGGGCCGTATCCGCGTGTAGACTGTCAGCCGTTTCTCACTGCGCGACCCTGAGGAGACGGCATGACCAAGCGCCCGAGCTTTCCCGCTCTCGATCCGGCAAGTGTCGAGGCCCGCAAAGGCTCTTCCTACCCGGAGCCCTGGGCCCAGGCCTGCGGCGCGCGCGAGAAACAGGCGCTGGGCGATGCGCTCGGCCTCAACGCCTTCGGCGTGAACCTCGTGCGCCTGCCGCCGGGCGCGCTCTCCTCACAGCGTCACTGGCATAGCCACGAGGACGAGTTTGTCTACGTGCTGGAGGGCGAGCTGACGCTGATCACCGACGCCGGCGAACAGCTGCTGAAGCCCGGCATGGCCGCCGGCTTTCCCGCCGGCAAGGGCGACGGCCACCACATGGCGAACAAAGGCAAGGACTGGGCGGTCTACCTGGAGGTTGGCAACCGCTCGCTGGACGACGAGATCAGCTATCCGGACATCGACCTCTTCCTCACCTCCGGCCGCCACGGCAAGAGCCGCTTCACCAAGAAGAACGGCGAGCCCTACTGATGGCGATCTCAATAGCGCCGGCTGGCACTGCTGACCTCGACGATCTGCGCAGTCTGTTCCGCGAGTACGCCGGCTGGCTGCAGGTCGACTACTGCCTGAAGGATTTCGAGGCCGAGCTGGCAGGCTTGCCCGGCGCCTGCACGCCGCCGGCGGGCGGTCTCTGGATCGCACGCGTCGACGGCGAGGTCGCGGGCGCTGTCGCACTCCGGCAGCTGGGCGGCGGCGAGGCCGAAGTTAAGCGCCTCTGGGTGCGCGCGCCCTACCGGGGGCTGAAGCTCGGCCGCGGTCTGGCCGAAGCGGCGCTCGAAGGCGCACGGGCCGGCGGGCATGAGCGCGTGGTGCTGGAGACCCTCGGCTTTATGACCACGGCGCAGGCGCTCTATGCCGACCTCGGCTTCCGCGAAGTGCCGAAAGGCGATGCGCCGGCCAGTGTGCGCAAGCTGGCCTGCGATCTCACGGCGGCCGCGCCGGCCTGACTCTCGATCCCCGACCAGAACAGCAGCAGAGGCTTTCCCGTGCAGGAGCTTTACTTCGACGACTTCGAGCCGGGCCAGATCTTCAGCAGCAAGGGCGTGACCCTCAGCGAATCGCAGATCCTCGACTTCGCGCTGCTCTACGATCCGCAGCCCTTCCACCTGGACAAGGAGGCCGCGGCCGAAGGCCCCTTCAATGGCCTCATCGCCTCCGGCTTCCAGACGCTCGCGCTGGCCTTTCGCATCTTCTACCAGGCGAACGTCATCAACGCCTGCTCGATGGGCTCGCCGGGCCTCGACGAGCTGCGCTGGGTGCGGCCGGTGCGCCCCGGCGACACGCTGAAGGTGCGGGCGACGGTGCGCGAGAAGCGCCCTTCGAAGTCGAAGCCCGACCGCGGCACGCTGCTGATGGACTACGAGGTGAAGAACCAGAGGGGCGAGGCGGTGATGACCTTCACCGCGATCCATATCTTGGCGCGGAGGGGCGGCGGATGACCCAAGTATCCGAGACAGAAGTCTTGTTGGAGATCTCTCCAATCACGGCCCATTCCTGCCCAGCCGGTCAATCTCTCCAACTGCGACGCTTTGGCGTCGAAAAGCGGCGGATCAATAATTGACGCGGTGCAGCACGGTGTTAGTATCCGGCCCGCGCGGCGCCCTGCGGTTTGCGGGCGCCTGTGTCCGACCCCTCTGAAGGAGCCGCCATATGAACGCCGCCCGCCCGGCCAAACGGCCTGGTAACCCTTGCTTTTCCTCAGGACCCTGCGCGAAGCGGCCGGGTTGGTCCCTGGGCGCTCTGAGCGAGGCGGCGCTGGGTCGATCTCACCGGGCCAAGTTGGGCAAGGCCAAGCTGGCCGCGGTGATCGAGCGCTCAAAGACGATTCTCGGCATGCCGACGGACTGGCGCCTCGGCATCGTGCCGGCCTCCGACACCGGCGCCGTCGAGATGGCGCTGTGGTCGCTGCTCGGCCGCCGCGGCGTCGACGTGCTGGCCTGGGAGAGCTTCGGCGAAGGCTGGGCGAGCGACGTCGCCAAGCAGCTGAAGCTGGACAACCTGCGCCTCCTCAAGGCCGGCTACGGCGAACTCCCCGACCTGACCCAGGTCGACTTTTCCCGCGACGTGGTGTTCACCTGGAACGGCACCACCTCCGGCGTGAAGGTGCCGGACGGCGCGTGGATTCCCGCCGGCCGCGCCGGCCTCACCATCTGCGATGCCACCTCGGCGGCCTTCGCCATGGATCTTCCCTGGGACAAGCTCGATGTCGTTACCTGGTCCTGGCAGAAGGTGCTGGGCGGCGAGGCGGCCCACGGCATGCTGGCGCTCTCGCCCCGCGCGGTGGAACGCCTGGAGAGCTATACCCCGGCCTGGCCGCTGCCGAAGATCTTTCGCCTCACCAAGGGCGGCAAGCTGATCGAGGGCGTGTTCAAGGGCGAGACCATCAACACGCCTTCCATGCTGGCGGTGGAAGATGCCCTCGACGGCCTCAAGTGGGCCGAGGAGATCGGCGGCCTCAAAGCGCTGATCGCGCGCTCGGAGGCGAGCCTCAAGGCGGTCGCCGACTGGGTCGCTGCCTCCGGCTGGGCCGACTTCCTGGCGGAAAAGCCGAAGACGCGCTCCTGCACCTCGATCTGCCTGAAGATCGTCGATCCCTGGTTCCTGTCGCTCGACGCCGATACCCAGGCCGTCGCGGCCAAGCGCATCGCTTCGCTGCTGGAGGAAGAGGGCGTCGCGTTCGACATCGGCAGCTACCGCGACGCGCCGGTCGGCCTGCGCCTGTGGGGCGGCGCCACGGTGGAGCCGTCCGACATGGCCGCGCTCTTGCCCTGGCTCGACTGGGCCTACGGCGCGGTGAAGTCCGAGAAGGCGGCGGCCTGACGGGCGCAGTCCCCATCGCATGAGCGGCGGCTGCGGCCGCCCGGAGACAAAACGCGGCCGCGACAGGCGCCGCGAGCAGAGGATTCCAGAACGACATGCCCAAGGTTCTGATTTCGGATGAGTTGAGCGATCGCGCGGCGGAGATCTTCCGCGAGCGCGGCCTCGAGGTGGACGTCAAGACCGGCCTGAAGCCGGACGAGCTGACAGCCATCATCGGCGACTACGACGGCCTCGCGATCCGCTCCGCCACCAAGGTGACTGCAGGGATCATCGCCGCCGCCGACAACCTGAAAGTTGTCGGCCGTGCCGGCATCGGCGTCGACAACGTCGACATCCCGGCGGCGACCGGCCGCGGCATCGTGGTGATGAACACCCCCGACGGCAACTCCATCACTACGGCCGAGCACACTATCGCGCTGATGCTCTCCCTGGCCCGCGAGATCCCCGCCGCCGACCGCTCGACCCGCGCCGGCAAGTGGGAGAAGTCGCGCTTCATGGGCACCGAGCTGACCGGCAAGACGCTGGGCGTCATCGGCTGCGGCAACATCGGCGCCATCGTCGCCGACCGCGCCCAGGGCCTGCGCATGCACGTCATCGCATACGACCCCTTCCTCTCGCCGGACCGCGCCCTCGACCTCGACGTCGAGAAGGTGGAGCTCGACGACCTGCTGGCGCGCGCCGACATCATCACCCTGCACGTGCCGATGACCGACCAGACCCGTGGCATGATCGACGCCAAGGCGCTGGCCAAGACCAAGCCTGGAGTGCGCATCATCAACTGCGCGCGCGGCGGCCTGGTGGTGGAGGAGGACCTGAAGGCGGCGATCGAGTCCGGCCAGGTCGCCGGCGCCGCCCTCGACGTCTTCACCGTGGAGCCGGCCAGGGAGAACGTGCTCTTCGGCCTCGACGAGGTCGTGGCGACGCCGCACCTCGGCGCGTCCACGGCGGAGGCGCAGGAGAAGGTGGCGCTGCAGATCGCCGAGCAGATGTCCGCATTCCTGATGACCGGAGCGGTCACCAATGCGCTGAACATGCCCTCGCTTTCCGCTGAGGAGGCCAAACGCCTGAAGCCCTACATGCAGTTGGCCGAGCAGCTCGGCAGCTTCGCCGGGCAGCTGACCCACACGGGCCTCACCCAGGTGACCATCGAGTACGAGGGCCATGTGGCCGACTTCAATACCCGGCCACTGACCCAGGTGGCGCTCTGCGGCCTGCTCAGCCCCATGCTCGAGACGGTGAACATGGTGAACGCCCCGCTGGTGGCGCGCGAGCGCGATATCGATGTGGCCGAGGTGAAGCACGAGCGCGACTGCGACTACCAGACCCTCATCCGCCTCACGGTGACCACCGAGCGCGGCGCGCGCAGCGTCTCCGGCACGCTCTTTGGCGGCGACAAGCCGCGCGTGGTGGAGATCAAGGGCATCTCAATCGAGGCTGCCCTGACGCCGCACATGCTCTACATTACCAACGAGGACAAGCCGGGCTTCATCGGTGCCCTGGGCACCACCCTGGGCGATGCCGGCGTCAACATCGCCACCTTCCACCTGGGCCGCGCGGCGCAGGGGCAGGATGCCATCGCCCTGCTGGAGCTGGATGCGCAGATCGATGCCAAGACCCTGGAGAAGGTGCGGGCCCTGCCGCACACCAAGCAGGCTGAAGCGCTGCGCTTCTAGATTGCGCCCCACCGTTCTTGCCCTGCTCGGCGCCGCCTTTCTACTGGCAGCACCGGGCAGTGTTCCGGCTTCCGCCCAGAGCCTGGAGTCCCTCGGCTTCCGGCCCTTCTTCGCCGAGCCCTCCCGCAGCATGAAGGTCGATCTGCGCCCGCTGGTGCGGCCCGCCGATGCTTTGCCCGACGGCCAGCCGGCCTTCGGATCCGGACGCATAGCCGAGGCCTGGCTGATCGAACCCACGGCGCGCTACGATCACGCCGTCCTGGGCGACGCGATCGAGGCCGGTGGCCTGCTGCTGCGCCTGCGCGACGGCAGCGAGCGCCGGCTGCTGCTGCCCGAGGATCAGGTCTTCGAGGATCTGCATCCGCGCCTTGCCGATCTCGACGGCGATGGCGAAGACGAGGTCATCGTGGTGCGCGCGTCGCTCGACCACGGCGCGGTGCTGACGGTCTATGGCCTGGTCGGGGACGAACTGCGCCTCATCGCCGAGGGACCGCAGCATCTGCCGCGCCATCGCTGGCTGAACCCCATAGGCGCGGCGGATTTCGACGGCGACGGAACGGTCGAGGTGGCCTATGTGGAGACGCCGCACATCGGTGGCATCCTGCGCATCGTCTCGCTACAGGACGGCAAGTTGGTGGAGGAGGCATCCTTGGCCGGCTTCTCCAACCATCTCATCGGTACGCGCGAGCTCGGCCTCTCGGCCATCCTCGATTTCGACGAGGACGGCCTGCCGGAGATCTTCCTGCCGTCGGCCAGGCGTCGCTCGCTGCGCGTGCTGCGCTACAGCGATGGCGAGATCAAGCTGCTGGGGCGCGATTTCTACGAGGCCCAGATCATTGGCGACTTCCTCCTGGAGGACCTCGACGGCAACGGCATGGACGAGGTGATCTTTCAGCTCGATGACGGCCTGGAGGTGCGGCTCTACCGTTAGCGCAGCTCTTCGATCTTGCGATGGGCGAGCATGGCGATGCGGCGCACCGCCACCATGGAGAGGATGACCGCCGTGATGAAGACGTAGAGCCCGGCATGGATCTCCACATCGGAGACCAGGGACAGCTTGATCACCACCACCAGCATGGCAACGACGAAGACGTCGAGCATCGACCAGCGCCCAATGGTCTCGATCCAGCCGAGCAGGCGGCGCACGCGGGCGTCGTCCACGCGCAGGTGGCTCCAGGCCAGCCAGGCGACCACCAGCTTGCCGACCGGCAGTACAACGGTGAACAGCACGATCAGCACGAAGAGTGCGTAGTCGCCGCTCTCCAGCAGGCGGAGGGTGCCGGTCAGGATGGAGACCTCGTCGTAGAACACCAGCAGCGTGCGCACGGTCATCACCGGCAGCAGCCAACCGGCCAGCAGCGTCGCCGCGGCGGCCAGCAGCAGCAGGCCGAGGCAGCGGTCGAGGCCGCGGCTGTCGGCGGCCAGGGTGCCGGGGGCGGCGAAGAGGCGGGGCAGGGGGCGCAAGCGGCGGCGTGGCCTCGGCAGGTTGGCGGGTGCAAGGGCTCGCAGTCTACACGCACCGACTGCCGCGCAACCAGCTTCAAGAGATTGATATCCCTGGATTTCCCCGAAGCGGCTCGGCAAAGGGGCCGGATTTCTGTTTGCCCCTGGGTGTGAAGGCTGCTAACAGAGAGCGGAAGCGGCGACCGCCCGCTTCCATGCCCCGCCCATGGAACCGGATCGCATCTCTCCGCCGACCAGCTGACATGACCGATCGCGCTGAAAAAGGCCTTTTACCGGCCGGCCTGCAGGATGTGCTGCCGCCGCACGCCGCCCATGAATCGGCGGTGGTGGAGCGCCTCATCGCCTGTTTCCAGGCGCAAGGCTACGACCGCGTGAAGCCGCCGCTGCTCGAATTCGAAGAGGCGCTGCTGACCGGCGCCGGTGCGGCGGTGGCAGGCCAGACCTTCCGCCTGATGGATCCGGTGAGCCAGCGCATGATGGGCCTGCGCGCCGACATCACGCCACAGGTTGCCCGCATCGCCACCACGCGCCTGAAGAAGGCGCCGCGGCCGCTGCGCCTCAGCTATGCCGGCCAGGTGCTGCAGGTGCGCGGCAGCCAGCTGCGTCCCGAGCGACAGTTCGCCCAGGCCGGCGTCGAGCTGATCGGGGCGGCAGAGGAGACCGGCGACGCCGAGGTGGTGCTGCTGGCCATCGAGGCGCTGACCGCCGTCGGTGTGCAGGATCTCTCGGTCGATCTCAATTCGCCGCCACTGGTAGGGGCACTCGCCGGCGACCTTGGCCTCGCGGCGGAGCAGGTCGCCGAGCTGCGCCTGGCGCTCGACCGCAAGGACGCGGCGGCGGTACGCGACCTCGCCGGCGACCACGACATGTTGTTCCAGGCCCTGCTGCGCACCGGCGGCCCGGCCGACAAGGCACTGGCCGCACTGGCCGTGCTCGATCTGCCGGCGGCCGCCGCCGGCGAGGTGCGCCGCTTGGCCGCGGTGACTTCCCTGATTCGCGCGGCGGCGCCGCAGGCCCGCCTCACCGTCGACCCGGTCGAGCACCGCGGCTTCGAGTACCAGACCGGGATCTCCTTCATCCTCTTTGCCAAGGGCGTGCGCGGCGAGCTCGGGCGCGGCGGGCGCTACGAGGCGGCCGGCCCCAACGGCACGCGCGAATCCTCAACCGGCTTCACGCTCTACATGGATAGCGTGCTGCGGGCACTGCCGCCGCCGGTGCCGGTACAGCGCATCTTCCTTCCCTTCGGCACCGCGCCGGAGGAGGGCTGCCGTCTGCGCGCCGAAGGCTGGGTCACCCTGGCCGGCCTCGCGGCATCGCAGGACGCGGCGACCGAAGCGCGCCGCCTCGGCTGCAGCCACTGGCTCGGCGATGCCGGTATTTCAGAGATAAAGGATTGATCCATCATGGCTAATGTGGTCGTCGTCGGGTCCCAGTGGGGGGACGAGGGCAAAGGCAAGATCGTCGACTGGCTGTCGGAGCGCGCCGACGTCGTGGTGCGCTTCCAGGGCGGCCACAATGCCGGCCACACCCTGGTCATCGGCGGTGAGGTCTTCAAGCTTTCACTGCTGCCCTCGGGCGTGGTGCGTTCCACCAAGCTCTCCATAATCGGCAACGGCGTGGTGGTCGACCCCTGGGCCCTGGTGGAGGAGATCGACCGCATCCGCGCGCAGGGCGTCGAGGTAACGCCGGAGCGCCTGCGCATCGCCGAGAGTGTGGCGCTGATCCTGCCGATGCACGGCGCCGTCGACCGCGCCCGCGAGGCGGCCAAGGGCGACGGCAAGATCGGCACCACCGGACGCGGTATCGGCCCGGCCTACGAGGACAAGATCGGCCGCCGCGCGGTGCGGCTCTGCGACCTCACAGATCCCGATCTGCTGCGCCAGCGCGTCGAGGGCCTGCTGGTGCACAACAACGCGCTGCTGCGCGGTCTCGGCCAGCCTGAGTTCACCGCGGCGGAGATCGTCGAGAACCTGCTCGCGCTGGCGCCGCGCATCCTGCCCTTCGCGGACCGCGTCTGGCAGAGCCTCGACGAGGCGCGCCGCGCCGGCCGCCGCATCCTCTTCGAGGGCGCCCAGGGCGTCATGCTCGACGTCGACCACGGCACCTATCCTTACGTCACCTCGTCGAACACTGTCGGCGGCAGCGCCGCCGCCGGCTCCGGCGTCGGTCCCGCCGCACTCGATTTCGTGCTCGGCATCACCAAGGCCTATACCACCCGCGTCGGCAGCGGGCCTTTCCCGACGGAGCTGACCGACGAGACCGGTGAGCTGCTGGGTGCGCGCGGCCGCGAATTCGGCGTGGTCACCGGGCGCAAGCGGCGCTGCGGCTGGTTCGACGCGGTGATGGTGCGCCAGGCCGCCAGGGTGGCGGGCATCAATGGCATCGCGCTGACCAAGCTCGACGTGCTCGATGGCTTCGATGAGCTGAAGATCTCCGTCGGCTACGAGGTCGACGGCGAGCGGCTCGACTACCTGCCGGCGCAGCCCTCGCGCCAGGCCAGGGCCAAGCCGGTCTACGAGACCATCCCCGGCTGGCAGGAGAGCACCATGGGCGCGCGCTCCTGGGCCGAGCTGCCGGCCGCGGCGGTGAAGTACATCCGCCGTCTGGAGGAGCTGATCGAGGTGCCTGTGGCGCTGCTCTCCACCTCGCCGGAGCGTGACGACACCATCCTGGTACGCGACCCCTTCGCCGATTGAGCGGGGCGGAAATCCGCAGATTCCGGGGTCTCGCCCGCGGCTCTTAACGAACTCTTTGCCTTATTGCGGTTAGCTTCTGGCTGCCGGTCCGGGTCATCCGGGACCCGGCCTACGGCCACAGAATTTGAAGCGGCAATGAGCAGTCAGACGCGTGCGGGCAGCGCTTGGATGGGGGACGACAGCGGCCCGGTGATGGTGTCCGACCGCTATCGAGTCCATCCCGAGAACCCGCTTCCCGCGCTGAACGCGCCGGGAGGCGTGAAGGCGTACCAAGCCACCGACGAGCGCGGCTCGCCCAAGTCGCTCTTCGCGCTGGTCTGCCGCCGCGACGTGGCGCCGCGCACGGACGTACTGACGCAGTTTGCCCGGTTCAACCGGCTGCCGCTGGTCGTGCCGCTGCGCTGGGGCGTGGCCTACTGGCCGCCGGAGAAGGCATACCGCTTCATCATCGTCCTACACCAGCCCGGCGGCGAGCGCATCCTGCCGGCCGCCGACGCCACCATCGACGCCTGGCGCGAGGACCGCGTCGTGCGCATGGTGATGAGCCCGCTGATGCCGGTCTTCAAGGAGCTCGGCGGACGCAACCTGACGCACCGGGCGATCCGCGCCGACAACCTGTTCTTCGCCGACGCCACCCGCGAGTCGGTGGTGCTCGGCGAGTGCTTCTCGCTGCCGGCCGGCATGGCGCAGCCGTCGATCTACGAGCCCATCGACAGTGCCATGGCGATGCCGGAAGGACGGGGCCACGGCCTGCCGGCAGACGACTACTATGCGCTCGGCGTGCTCATCCTGGTGCTGCTCTGCGGTGGCAATCCGGTTCCGGATCTCGACGAGTACGAAATCGTCGAAGCCAAGATCAGCAAGGGCACCTACGCAGCATTGGTCGGCGATACGCGGCTGTCGCTGCCGATGGTCGAGGTGCTGCGCGGCCTGCTGTGCGACGACGCCGAAGAGCGCTGGCGCCACGACGACTTGCAGCTCTGGCTCAACGGCCGCCATCTCAGCCCGAAGCAGGCGCTGCTGCCGCCGAAGGCGGCGCGGCTGTTCCCCTTCGAGGCGGAGGAATACAACAACGCCGCGGCGCTGTCCTATGCGATGGGGCGCCAGTGGGTGGCGGCACTGCAGGTCATCAAGTCGCCGGAGCTGGAACGGTGGATCCGCCGCTCGCTGTCCGATGATCGCCGGGCGGCGACGGTTGCGTCGGCGACCCATGCGGTGATCGGCGTCGGCGGCGGCGCGCCCGGCCTGGAAGACCGCGTGCTCTCGCGCGTGCTGGTCGCCTTGGACTGCCAGGCGCCCCTGCGCTACAAGCAGGTCGCGGTCCGTATCCAGGGGTTCTCTGCCGCCTTCGCGGTCAACTACCACAATGAAGAGCGGCGTCAGACCTTCGCGGAAATCATGCTGCACAAGTTGCCGCAGACGTGGATCGAGGCACAGCCTACTCTGCGCGCCGACATCGTTGCCTTCGTGCGCGCCTTCGACCTTGTCGGCATGCACCTGACCAAGCCGCGTATCGGCTACGGCCTGGAGCGGGCGCTCTATGCCCTGAATGCCTTCTGGCCCTGCCAGAGCCCACTGCTCACCAACGACTACGTCGCCGAACTCGGCGACCTGCTGCCAGCGCTGGAGCGCGTGGCCCAGCAGGGCAAGACCGACCGCGTGCCGATGGACTGGCACATCGGCGGTTTCGTCTCCGCGCGGATGAAGATCACACCCGACCGTGCCTTCACCGAGATGAGTGACAACAATCGGCCGGAGATGTTCAACCTCGGCGTCGTCCGCCTGCTGGCTGAAGTTCAGGATGCCAACGGTCCGCAAAGTTTGCCCCATCTCGCCGCCTGGTGCGCGGCCCTGCTGCAGCCCGCCGTCGACCGCTTCCGCAACCGCACAAGGCGGGAGGAGATGAACGAGATGCTGCGCCAGCTCGCCGGCCAAGGCGGTCTCATGGCCCTGGTCAAGCTGGTCGACAACCCAGACCGCCAGTCGGCCGACGAGGAGGGCTTCCGGCGTGCCCGCGCCGAGTTCGCCGCCCTGGTGGAACAGATGAACTGGCTGCGCAACGGCGGCCTGACCAAGCCGGCGGTAGTGCGCGCCAGCGCCCGCGAGGCTTCGACCGTGGTCTCGGGGGTCATCGCCGCCGTGGCGGTCTTGCTGATCACCCTGACCTCGGTGCTCTAGCATGGCGAAGGCATCGGCAAGGGCCAAGGCGCCCCCGAAGGGTCAGGCGGCGGCGAAGGGGAAGGCCGCGGACAGCAAGCGTTCCCGCGGGCCCAAGCTCTGGGTCAAGGTGCTGGCGCTGGTCATCCTGTTTCCCTTCGCCGCGGTCCTGCTGCCGACGACGCTGGTGTTCTTCCTCATGATGGCGCCAACCTGGGTCGCCTACATGACCGACCGCTCGCGCGACAAATCCCTCGTCATCACCGTCGGCATGTTGAACTTCGCCGGCACGCTGCCGGCCATCATCGAGCTGTGGACTCGCGGCCAGAGCCATCAGATGGCGATGATTCTCATCGGCGACGTCTTTGTCTGGATGATTGCCTACGGCGCAGCCTGCGGCGGCTGGCTGATCTTCGGCTTCATGCCGAACCTGGTCGGCAGCTACTACCGCATGACCACCGACAGCCGCATGAAGGGGCTGGTGAAGCAGCAGAAGGCGCTGATTGCACAGTGGGGCCGCGCGGTCGCCGAGGGCATCGCCCCGGCGGAGGGTGGCGAGGCCGACGACACGGAAGAAGACGGCGAGGCGGCCGAGGGCGACGCCGAAATCACCGAAGCCGAACTGGTGCCGCCGCGCCGCGCACGCTGATACGCCTCAGCTGACCGCCAGGCGCTCCTCGATGGCGGCGTTGCGGATCGCCTTCTGCAACTTCTCGAAGGCGCGCACCTCGATCTGGCGCACCCGCTCGCGGCTGATGCCGTATTCCTGCGAAAGGTCTTCCAGTGTGGTCGGCTCGTCCTTCAGGCGGCGTTCCTCGAGGATGTGACGCTCGCGCTCGTTGAGATTGGCCATGGCGGCCTTCAGCAGGGTGCGGCGCTTGCCCATCTCCTCGGACTCGGCGAGCAACGACTCCTGGTTCTCGGTATCGTCGACCAGCCAGTCCTGCCATTCGCCGTCGCCGTCGATGCGCAGCGGCGCGTTCAGCGAGTGGTCCGGTGCCGACAGGCGGCGGTTCATCGCCACCACGTCCTGCTCCGGCACGCCGAGGGTCTCGGCGATCTTGGAGACGTTCTCAGGGTGCAGGTCGCCTTCCTCGATCGCCTTCAGCTGGCCCTTCAGCTTGCGCAGGTTGAAGAACAGCTTCTTCTGCGATGCGGTGGTGCCCATCTTCACCAGCGACCAGGAGTGCAGGATGTACTCCTGGATCGAGGCGCGGATCCACCACATGGCGTAGGTGGCAAGGCGGAAGCCGCGCTCCGGATCGAAGCGCTTGACCGCCTGCATCATGCCGACGTTGCCCTCGGAGATCAGCTCGGAGAGCGGCAGGCCGTAGCCGCGGTAGCCCATGGCGATCTTGGCCACCAGGCGCAGATGGGAGGTGACCAGCTTGTGCGCGGCCTCGGTGTCGCCGTGCTCGCGCCAGGACTTGGCCAGCATGTACTCCTGATCCTGCTCCAGCATCGGGAACTTGCGGATCTCCTGCAAGTAACCGTTGAGATTGCCTTCGGGAACCAGAACCGGAACTTTTGCTGCCATCACTGCACTCCTCGTGGCCGTCGCCGGCCGTTAGATCGGGGCCTGATCTGCGGTGGCCCCTCACCGAACGTCACTTGTCGAACCCGCTCCATCGGATCGATCTGCCGTGCAGACCCCGAAGATAGCACGGTGTCCCCTGCGCCGATGTCAAAGCTGACCGTATTGGTCAGGTATATTTAAAATCATTCTAAGGAACGAATCAAGGCACTTAAGTCAGCTGGTAATTCGCTCTCGAATTGCAAGTCATCCCCGCTCACGGGATGGCGGAATCCCAGGGTTTTCGCATGCAGTGCCTGGCGACCCAGGGCGGCCAGCGCGGCCTGTGCCCCTGCAGAGAGTAAACGCCCCCGCCGCGCGGCGGTTCCGGCGCGGCCGTAGAGCGGGTCGCCCAGCAGCGGATGGCCAATCTCGGCCAGGTGGACGCGGATCTGGTGGGTGCGCCCGGTCATCAGGCGGCATTCCACCAGGCTGACGCGGCCGTTCTGGAAGGTGCGCAGCACCCGGTAGGCGGTCTCCGCCGGCCGGCCGCCGTGGCGCAGTACCGCCATTTTCTTGCGGTTGCGCGGGCTGCGGCCGATGTTGCCGGCGATCGTGCCTTCGGCGGGGCTGGGCAGGCCCCAGACCAGCGCCCAGTAGGCGCGCTCGATGTCGCGGGAGGCGAAGAGCGTACTGAGGCCCTGGTGCGCCGCCGCCGACTTGGCCGCCACCATGAGGCCGGAGGTGTCCTTGTCGAGGCGGTGGACGATGCCCGGGCGCGCCTCGCCGCCGATGCCGCTCAACTCCGGCCCGCAATGCGCCATGAGGGCGTTCACCAGGGTCCGGTCGGGGTTGCCGGCAGCGGGGTGGACGACGAGGCCGGCGGGTTTGTTCAGCACGATGAGATCGCGGTCCTCGTATAGGATTTCCAGCGGGATCGCCTGGGCCACCAGCGCGACGGCACGAGTTTCCGGAACGATGATGGCGAAAGTTTGACCGGCCTTCACCTTGGCCGAGGGGGTGGTGACGGCGGCGCCGGCGGCGCTGACCCGGCCCTCCTCGATGAGCGCCTTGAGGCGGCTTCGGGACAGCTGCGGCAGGGCGTCTGCCAGCAGGCGGTCGAGCCGCCCGCCGGCGGCCTCCGGCTCCACCGTGACCTCGTGGCGCTCCTCTGCGGCCCCTTGACCCGAACCGACGCTCATGCTTCCTCGCTTCCGACACCCACCCGTACCGCGCCTCCCGTCATTAGTAAGGGGTCCCGCCCGATGCAAGCGCTCAAAGCCCTGGTCCTCTTCCTGGCCGTCCTCATCGTCGCCGGCATGGCGCTGCTGGTCTATGGCCTGATTACCCGCACCGGCGGCGGGGAGCGCGCGGACGGTCTGTTCGGCGCGGAAAGCGGCGGGGCGGGGGCGGGCGGCGTTGCCAGCCTCGACCTGCCGGTGCCGGAGGGCTGCCGCATCGCCGGCACCGAGCTGGCCGGTGATCGCCTGGTGATCCGCCTCGACGGCCTCGCCGAGCGCGATTGCCAGCAGGTGCTGGTGGTCGACCTTGCCGGCGGGCGCCTGCTCGGCCGCGTCCGCGCCGTGCCTGGCGGGCAATAGGGCCCGGCAAACAAGGCAGGAAGCGAGCGGAAAGCCGCGCGAAGGGGGCTTGCACGGCACCGGATCTTGAGCTACACAACCGGCCTTCCGGCCATTGGTCCCCTTCGTCTAGTGGCCTAGGACGTCGCCCTCTCACGGCGAAAACAGGGGTTCGACTCCCCTAGGGGACGCCAGGACCATATTTCCCATAAATTTCAATATCTTAGGTGCCTCACTGGAGGCGCTTTTACCCCAGGTCTTTACCCCAGGTTAGAGAGCCGTCGTCGCGACGAAGACGGCCAGGATAATCGCCCACGCGGCCAAGGCTTCTGATCGGCTGGAGTAATGCCGGCCTTTCGTCGCATCGGTGACGTGCCGGTGTCGAACTCGGGCTCTAACGCATCCGTATTCGCCCTTCCCTCCAGACGAAGAGCCTATGGACTACGCAAGGTAGGGAGACTGCGGCAATGCCAACGATCCATCGTAAGAGCACTAATTCTGCATTGATGTCGTCGCAGCCAGGGCGCAGCTCGCACGCAGCAGAGTAAGCTTCGTATACGCGGGCGCTCGCATCGAGCCCTAACCACAGAACTCCGCCGCCGATCAAGAATAGGAGTAGCGGTCCAAGTCGCTTCACCCATCCCGCCAAACTGTTCCTTTGCACTGTAGCACCCCACAGCATCATGAGACCTCTTCGTTCCACACTACCTAGGGGTGCCGTGCTAGCGCACGAAGAAACGTTTCGGCAAACCGGCTGTCGGGCGGGTTACCGCTCACAGTTGGCGTGACCAGCGCCGCAGCCATCTTGGCCCCGCGCAAAGGCTACCTCAGAAGCACTCGGCGCAGTCTTCATCCTCGTCCCAAGCCGGGCCTGCCGCCAAGGCAAGCGCGAGTGGACTGCTAAACACGGCGGCAGTTGTGACCGCCGCGCGCTTTCGGTTCCGCTTCTCGCGGCACTTTTCGCAAAACTCACTATCGGTGATGTCACGTGGCATCGCAGTATCTCCAGTAAAGAAACTATATAACTAGTTTTCTAGTGACATTCATGCTATCATCTTTGGCCTACAGTTGGAACTAGAGCGGAGCTTCACCTATGCGGATCGCCGGCAACGTCGAGCTTGATGACCGGGAGGCGCTTTTTGTCGGGGCGTTGTGCAGCGGCGCGGCGCCGACCAATGCGGCGAAGCAGGCGGGCTTTGCTATCTCGTATGCCCGTGATCTGTTGCTGCGCCCGCGCATCCGGGCCGCTGTTCTGGCCATCGCCGGCAACGCCCAAGAGGCGCTGCGCCTGATGGAAATCACGGCGAACCCGCCCGCCAAGGCAAACCGCGAGGTGCACCGATGAAAGTTTCAGAGGCCGCAGAAAGCGGGTTTTAGTCATGCGCGATCTGACGCCAAGGCAACGGGCCTTCTGCGAAGAATTTTTGATCGATCTGAATGCGAGCGCAGCGGCGCGGCGGGCGGGCTACAGCGCGAATGGTGCTGGCGTGACCGGTTGCCAGCTCCTAGCAAACCCTAAAATCGCGGCCCGCGTTGCAGAGTTGCAGGAGGAGCGCAGCGCCCGTGTTCAAGTCGATGCCGACTACGTTCTCAAAAGATTGCACGAGGTAGCTGAGCGTTGCTTGCAACACGTCACCCCGGCTCTCGGGAGAGACGGCGAACAGCTCAAAGACCAAGATGGCCGGCCGCTCTTCCGCTTCGATGCGAACGGCGCCAATCGAGCGCTGGAGCTGATTGGCCGGCATGTAGCCGTGTCAGCCTGGGAGCCGATCAAGATAGAGGGGCAAGTCTCGCTGGTGGACCGGCTAATGCAAGCGCGCCACCAAGTCTCGAACAGCATTGATGCAGAGTTTTCCGAAGTCGAGCCTAAGCGCATCGCCGACAGAAAGGACATTCAGAAATGAGCGAGGAAACCCCCTCAGTAGCGGACCGCATCTTCGGCGGCAGCGCAACGGAGCCGGCAAAGCCTGCTGGCGCACCAGCGCCACAAGATAGCGTCGCTTCCCGAATTTATGGCAGCGCCGCGAAGTCAGAGCCGACAGCGCCGGCAAGGCCCAACACGGCAGCGCCGGCAAAGCCTAGTGCCGTGCAGCCGGAGCGGAGTGCAGCCGAGCGCGTGTTCGGCCAGCAGAGCCAGCAGCCGAAGGCCGATGCGGCAAAGCCCGAGGGCCAGCAGCAGACCGTGGCCGAGCCTTTCGACCTGAAGCAACACGCCGCCGAATTGAAGATCGACGCCGAAGATCCAATCTCCGGGCAGTTCGCGGAAGTCGCGGCAGAGCTTAAGCTGGACAAGAGCGGCGCTGCCAAGCTCATGGAATTCGATGCCAAGCGCACAAGCGCAGCATGGGATGGGATGAGCGCGGCATGGCTGGCCGAAAGCAAGGCCAGTCCGACCTACGCCTCCGATGTCCGCGCAGCCCAGGGTGTTCTTCGAGCCTACGGCGATGCCGAGCTTGTCACTGTGCTGGAGACCTTCCGTCTCGGCAATCATCCCTCCGTCCTGAAGCTGCTTGGCCGCATTGGCCGCCGGCTCGGGCATCGCTAACAGAGGACCGCACCATGAAGAACGCACTGCCGCTCGGCGCCCATGCTGAGCCCGATCTTGCCGAGCAGGTTGCCACACTGGCCGCGCGCGTGGCTGAGCTTGAAGCCGAGAAGGCTGCTAAGGCCAATGCCGAGCGCTTTGCCAGCGGCGATCTGCCGCGCGGGCACTACCGCCACGGCGGCCATGAATACGATGAGACTGGCCAGCGGGTGCGTCATCCCGACGAAGACGCGCGCTATGCTGATTATCTGACCGAAAAGGCGCGCAGAGAGGCGTTGCCCGATCCGAGCACAGACGGGCTTCCCGCCGGCCAGAAGCGGCTCCCTTGGGGTGCGATCCATGATCGGGAAGGCGACCGGCTTATTGACGGCGTTCCTGCCAGCGAGCGCCGGGCGGGAGCTGTCAGCTCGCATGATGTCCCCAACATTCCGATGCCGAATGCCGCACGAAAGGATTGAGCCGTGAGCGCTACAGAGTTTTGGAGGTCACCGAAGCGTAAGCGAGCCGAGACCGACATTGGCCCTTTCGTCAAGTCCGTCACAAGCCTGCCGGCGGCCACCGGGAGTGATCTCGGTAAAAACCGGCGCCTCAGCGAGCGCAGCCGCGCTCGCCGGGCCAGTGTCCCGTACGCGGTCGCTGTGCGGCGCTCCCAGCAAACCGAAAAGGATTGATCCCCATGACACACGCCAATATTGCAGCCCTGGCCGGCGCCGTTGATGCCGCTCTTGACGATTTCGAGGCTGCATCCCGCGCTTATGCCGGCGCCGCACGCGCCCTCGATAAGGCGAGCCGTGGCGCCGTTGGCCAGCCCGCAGAGCATCCGGTCTACAGCAAGGCCGTAAACTTCGTTGAGGCCGCTGTGCAATCGAGACTGGCCCGTCTCCGCGAGCCCATGCGCGAGAGCCATGAGCACAAATACGCGGACGTGTCCGTGAAGCGCCCAGCGGTGCAGTCGGTCGCCGATCACCACCGCTGACGTGTAGCCCCGGCAGTGAGAGGCTGCTGCCGGGGCACTGAGATAGGGCGGGTTAGCGATGGCCCGTCCTGGCGATGCGGTAAGCGTTAGCGCCCCGTCGCCGAACATATGCCGCGCCGGGACCGCCTCCCATGGCAGCGGCACCCTGGCCCCTAGCAGGCTTCCTCCGGCTTGCTAGGGGCCTTCTCTTTGCCCTGGGAATGCTCGCTGGTGCTCCGGGGGGCCTATCTGGCGCCGGCAGGGAGCGGGAGCCCTATTGGCGCTGCGATCACCAGCAGAGGGGCGGCAATCACTGTGCTGGCTCTGCGCAGCAGGCCGGCGGCTTCAAGATCATTGACCTTGGCCCAGCCATTCCACGGCCCATCATTCATGCGCAGCACGACCCGGGCCAGGGGGTGGCGAGAGATGCGGCCTCTGCCGTGCTGGCGATACCAATAGTGCGGGCCAACGTCGGTCACTGTAATGCGGCTGGCGGATGCGTCAACGTCGTCTTGGTGCTCGCTGTGCACGGTTAAGCGGGTATCGTTCCTCTTCATAGCTCTGCTTCCTTCGCTTCGGTCCCCTCCGTCGCTGTTGATGGTCTGCTGTAGTCCTGCGATGCCGTCACGACATGGCGGGCCAAGGTTTCGCTGTGCGCTAGGGCATGCCTGCATCTCCCTCTTGCTGGTGATGCCACGTGGCATCGGGTTGAGCATTCGAGGGGGCCAAGGTTTTGGTTCTTTGATGCGGCTCCTGTAATCCCAAATCCTGGCCCTCAATCCCAATCCCGACCGAGGGGTACTCCGTACCCCCCTCGGGATCGGGATCGGGATTGCTCTTGGGCGTAGTCGGGACGGGATCGGGATTGGCTGCCTCTAAGTTGTTGATAGACAAGAAATCCCGTCGGGATTGGAGTCGGGATCGGGTCGGGATCGCGACCAGGGCGAAACCTGGCCAAATCCCGGTCGGGATTGGGGTCGGGATCGCCATAATCATGGCCTCGGATCGAAGTCGCCGGCTGCCGATGGCGTGTACCGCCATCGCTTCTTGAGGGCGTCATACATCGGTTGCACGCGCGCGCCAGAGCCTTGCTCGCGGAGACGCGGCAGCCACGTGTTGCGCAGCGTCTTCTCACTGGCGCCAATGCCGACCCTATCGCCGCCATCGGTCGCGACGCCTTCGCTCGACATAACCTTGGCCAAGTCAGCGTCCATGAATTCCTTCATCGGATAGCGCCGCAGCGCTGCTAGGGCGTGCTGGTCTGCAAGCGCAAGACTGATCTTGCTTTCATTCGCCCCGCGCCCCGTGGCCTTCGGTGCCTCGCCCTTGGCGCTGACAAGACTGCTACGGCCTTCGCCTAGGCTTATCTCTTCCAGGGCGCACCAGCGCGCCTTATCCCATTCCGGCCAATCCTTCTGCTTCGTCATCTTTAGCGCCGTCAGCTTGCCGGGGCTGCCTTCGGGGGGCACGCTTACCAACAACGTATCCGCGTCGCCAATGAAGGCAGAAGAGCCGCGCCCGCGTTCCTCATTGCCATAGCCTGTGTGATGCAAGGCCAGGACAGTGCAGCCCAGCTCGTGGCGAAACAGGTCTGCCATTCGGGTCAGCTTTGTTGCGTTCTCGCTGGCATTCTCATTCGTGCCAGCCATCGCCCTGGCGACGGTATCGAGCACAACAAGACGGTAGCTGTCATGATGACCCTTGGCCGCAGCCAGGAATTCCCGCCACGCGTTTTCGCCTTCGTCAATATGGGGCACGGGATCGAGTAGCACGAAGTCTCGCGCTAGCGAGCCGCCAAGGTGCAGCTTCTCCCAAGCCTCGACGCGCTGGCGCAGGCCGGCGCGACCTTCGCCAGCAACGTACAACACTGGCCCCGGTTTGTTCGGCGCATCCCACATGCCGCGCCACTCGCCCAGGCGCAACGCCCCGCCACCTGTCGCCACCGTCAGAGCCATGTCTAGCGCAATGAACGTCTTGTAGCTGCCGGGGCGCCCGGACAACATCGCCAAAGCGTCCTCGGGCAGGGTATCGGGCAGCAGCCATTCGGGCGGAGTGATAGCCTGCAAGCCGGCGCGATCTACCGCGCGAAAGCGCCCGCTGGTGGTCTGCATTCCGCCGTTGTCTGTGCCCGCCTTCACGGGCTCGAACAGAGCGGCTCTCTTTGCGACATGATAGGCGAGCGTCACGTTGCCCGGCGGAGAGGTGTTGTACTCATAGCCGTTCTGCACCTTGGCGGCGAGGTCTTCATACTCCCAGGGCGGATCACAGCGGGGGTTGTAATCTTGCCACATGGCTTCCAGGGCGGTACCGGAGGAGAGGCCACAGGACTTCATCATGGCCGCTGTTGCAAAGGTGGTGTTGTCGCCGCCCTGGCCTTCCACAGCGGGCTTGCACCATACCTCGTCTTTGCCAATGGCCCGCTCTCCGCGCAGCCATTCGCGGGCCATGGTGATGTTCTCGGGAAGGTCCGGTTCGATGATCCAACTATCGCTGTCGGCATCCTTCTCTCGGTCCCGCCCGCAGACTTCCAATAGCGCATCCGAACGGCGGGCAGGCTTGTCTTCTGATACCCACTCGTAAGAGCCATGCTCGGTGCTGCCAGGAGGCAGGAGGACATAGCCGCGAAAGCTGCGCACGTCCAAGCCCTGTGCAAGCTTCCCAGCGCTGTTCGGTACGGGATCGTCGCCAGGGTCTAGCTGGTAGTAGTGATGCTCGCCGCCGCGAGGGGTGCGGGCGACGAGCCCCGTCTTCGGGAGCTTGCCGGCCTTGGCTTCTACATCGGCACGGATCGCGGCCTTGTCGCGGTCTTCCTTCGGATCGAAGTCGAGCACCAGCAGACCGGCTTCGCCAGGGTGGAGCGCGACGTTTGCATTCGGCCACGTGCTCCACCACTTGCGCAATTGCTCGGGGTCTGTCGTGGCGAGGTGCTGCCAATGGTCGATACAGGGTTTCTTGCCGCCGGCAGCACAGGGGAACACTGGCCAGCCTCGCGCTGCATATCCAAGCGCTGCGGCAAGCATCGGGTCTGCTTCGGCCGTGGCTGTGTTTTGCTGGCGCTTTCGTTTGGCTGGGGACTTCGGTCGGGCTGGCTTGAAGTCGCAGAGCTGCACGACGTTATCGCGGCGGGGCTCTGTAAGGCAGGGGGCGGCATGAGCCACAGCAGGGGATTTCTTTGCCATCTGTTCCTCATTCGTAAGACCAGCTTCGGGCCGCTCCATGATGCGAAGGTGATGAGGCTTCGCGGAACGGCCCGAACTAGCTGGGCTAAACGATGAGGACGATGAGGACTACGGCGGAACCGTAGTTACCGAGCGGTGACAAGCCGCCCGATCTGTGTTGCCGGCATAGGCCGGCGGAATTCTGGTGTCGTGTTCATCGTACTTACTGCCATCGCTCAGCCCTCCAGCTATTCCCGTCTCATCATCAACGGGACAACCATATTACCACGGATGCGGAATGCTACTCCAGCAAGTCGAGTGATGCCACGTGACATCACGACAGACACACTTCGGCGAGAGCCAAAATATGAAAGCTCCACTGGTGCGGCCAGGGGCTACTTCGTCGCAAGCATCCGCTTGATGCTCTCCGCACCATAGCGGCGACCACTTGGCCCGACGTGGCCTTGAGCCTCCAGATTGGCCGCTATGGTTCGGAGGCTCGGGCGCTTGCCCTTGGGAGGCTTCCTGGATAGCCGGCGAGCCGCCTCGACTACCTCCGGCGGGACCGGCTTGCGCCCCTCGCATCTGCCCGTCTTCGCGCGCTTGCGATCCCGCGCGGCCCGGAGCTTCGTGACGAGCTGCGCCCGCTCAAACTGCGCGATGGCTCCCAGAACTTGCCGCACCAGCACCGCAGTTGGCGTGTCCTCCCGGAAGTGCTCGGGTGCGTTGGCCGCGACAAGCTCGACCCCCATTCGCTTCAGCAAGTCATGGCCCGCCAACTGCACAGCCAGGTCACGGGCGAAGCGGCTAGGGTCCTCGACCAAGACAAGGCTAACCCCGTTGCCCTCGATCCTGGCCAGCATGTCGGCAAAGCCGGGGCGATCACCTACGGGGTCTGCGCCGCTCACTGCCATGTCATAGAACTCAGCGACCACCTCGACCCGCTCACGGCGGGCGTAGGCAGCAACGGCGGCTCTCTGTCGGGCCAAGCTGTCCTTGTCCTCGCCAACGTTCGCGGCGCTCGACGTGCGGTAATAGGCGACGGCTTGGGCTGGTGACTTGCGGCGCATGGTTCCCTCCAATTCCGCAGTTCCAATGCCTGACCATAGGCTTGCACCTGGCAGTCGTCAACAATCTCAAGATAGTTGACAGAGTGGACCAGCTTCCGCCCGCCGTGAGGCCACGTCGCATCGGCGCCAGGGCCAGCAGGCATGCCCTATGCCGTCATGCTCCCTGGCGCTGCGCGCTGGCGGGAATTTCGCTGGCTTTGGAAACGATGATCGCGGCCGGCGGAAAGCTGGCGCCCGCAGCGCGAACGATGATCGCGGCCAGCCGGCGAGGGGGTGGGGGTCTAAAAAAGCACTTTCGGGGCTACCCCCGGTCAAAGCCGCCGTGGCCAGGGTGCGCGAGTTAGGCACTCCCGAGGGTTTCAGAAATTTTTGGGGCGTTTACTTGAGGTTCGAACCAGCCGACACTGAGGGAGCAACCAGCGATTGGGCCATACTAGGGCTTTGCAGCCGGTTCGAGAGAGAAGACGAGGTGTGTTCAGATGGCCCGGAAACCCACGAAAGGCCTGCCCCCGCCAATTGTGCCGCTGTCCCAAATGAAGGGCAGGCCAGGACCAGACAGACCTCCGCAAGCGCTGTCGACGCAGCTTGACGCCGACCAGTCCAAGGTAGTCGAGGTGGAAGCGGAGGCTGCATCCACCGAGCCACAAACTGTGGCGCTTGGCCTTGCCACTGAGCGAGACGAAGCATTGCCGATTGGCGCCGCGAAGGCCGTGCATGTCGGAATTGCGACGGAAGGTGTTGGCACTGCTAGAGGTACTTCAACTGCTACGGCTGTCGGGGTTGCCGTGGGCGCCGAGACCCTATCGACTGGCCTCTACGTCAATCGCGAGCGGGATCGGATCGAAATCTCAGGCAGCGATGCCGTGCGCGCTGGCGCCGCACGAAAGCACGTAAAGGCCAGTCGATCAAAGCTCGAAGCAGTGCAGCGAGAACTGGAAGGCCTGCGGGGAAACGATGAGCAGAGCGCTCTGGGAGATAACCGGCAAGAAGCACCGTTGAGCAAGGAGGCCTTGGACACTCTCCGGCATACGGTTGCCAGTGCAGTCATGCTGCATGAGGCGCCGCTTCTTTCTCGCGACCACGTTGGAATTCTTGAACGTATCGCCGAGTTTCTTCGGCACCTCAAGGCGGTTCTGGATGAGCTTTCTGGGGTGGCTGGTTCGCTCACGACGTTGGCCGGCAAGGTAGGTGCCGCCTACCTAGCTCTAAAGGAGCTATGCGACATGCTCTTGTCGGCTCTTGGTGGCAGCTAAGAGAACGACTGGCGCTGTCATGCGAAAAGAGGTTCGGATTGCCGTTGGCACTCCCAATGGGCCACGGTCAACGGTCTGGAAATTCGCCGCGAACGGCGCTGACGTTTACATCTTCACCCGACTGCTTGGCGCAGATGCCAAGGTAAGTCTGCATGCCTCCGGTGACTGCCAGTGGTCCGGAACAGGGGTGTGGGTGAAGAAGGACCCCGCCCGAAAAAATCAAGATCGCCACTTTGGCAAGTGGCATGAGCCAAGGCCATTTGCGGGCAGGCACCTTCACTGCTTCTTCATGCAATTTCCAGCGCCTGATCTCCATCCCATTCGCGGCGAGGGCAAGCTTGGCAAGGTGCTTTGGCTTCAGGCGCCGCCGGCCGATGGGGTCTTGTCGCTTGATTGCTATTTCACAGGCCCAAGCCACGAGGACCCGAGCCTCTCGACAATCCTACCGCATGACCGCCTGTTTTCGTTCCACCTATCGGACGGGCGATGGTTCGTCGTTCAACATCGGATAGCGGACCTAAAGAGCTTCAAGCTTGATGCGACGCGAGCCTACATAGCGGACAGGATGAGAGCCGCAGGCGAGGAACCGCGTCGCAAACAGCGAGCGGCCGTATTTTGCAAGAGCGACGGCACAGCATGCGGGCTGATAGAGCTTGCGCTAGTTTGAATTGCCTGCGCGACAGCCCGTCAAATACCGATGTATCGACTCGCTTGAGTAGCAAACGCAAAAGCGCATCCTAGTTGGCCCGTCATTGGTCACAGAACTAGGAGGGAGCCATGGGCTTCGATGCTGAAGATGAAACGTACGGACTGCGCCAGCGCTTGAAGGTGGCGCGGGAGAACCTAAGCGTCCTTCGCCGTCAACCGAGAGAACTCGAAAAGGAGAAGGCCGGTATCCAACGTCAAATAGACGAGGTGAACAAACAGATAGCTACCTGGGAACAGGAAGAGCAGGAAGCTACGGCCGAGCTGGGGGCAGCTCGCGCGAAATAACCCCGGGGCGCTGGTCAATCATGCGGGGTATCGCAGCTTGGCCAGCGCCTTCGCCCTCATGGCCAGGGTTGACTTACCGCTGTAGGTGCTGCCGGTGACGGTAGAGCGCTGGTGCCCGACGATATCCTGTACTGTGCCCTCTGGCACCCCGGCATGCTCTAACGCCGTGATGACGGTATTGCGAATGCTGTGCAGGGTCTTCTCCTGCCGCTCCGTATGCCCAAGGCGCTCACGAAGCCGCCGGAAGGCCTTGGACATGGTATCGGCACGGTGCTTGCCGTCAATGCCCGTCAGCACGTAGTCGGACGGCGCCTTGCCCTTGGTCATGCGGGCCACTGCGGAGCGCAGCTTGGAATGAATAGGCACCTGCCGGCGGCCCGCCTCTGTCTTGGCCTCCCGGACGATGAAATGATCCTTGGCCACGTCGGCAACGCGAAGGCTGCACAGCTCGCCCAAGCGAGCGCCCGTGTACATGCCCAGCAGGACCAAATCGGCCAATGGCCCGTCCGCCGCCTTGTGCAGCGAAACCAGCTCCGCCGCCGTCCAGGGCTGCCGGTGATTGTCGGGCACCTTCAAACCGAGCTGATCGAATGGCGCGCTGTCTTCGGGCACGGCCATGACAATATCCGCGAGGTACTTCCAATAGAGGCGGCAGTCAGTCAGCATGCGCCGCACCGTGGCCGGAGCGACGGGGCGCACCTTGGTCGGGTCCGCAGGCTCTTTCAGCTCGTTTACCCAAAGCCGCACCTCGCGGCGGTTGATGTCCTGGAGCGTCGGAAACTTCTTCGCAAGGCGCTGTATGGTCGAGCGCCGCATGCCGGCCGTTTTGGCTTTCACGTCGAGCGAGGCTATCCATTCGTCCAGGTGTTCCGTTGTGCCGACAACCGAGCCGAAGGCGCGGGCATAGAACCGCTTCGCCTCCGCGTCGCTGTTGTCGTAACCCTGGCCCAGCACGTGCGTTTCCAGCTCGTGCTCGACAATCTGGCGCTCCTCTGGTGTCTTGGCCCCAGCGAGCATCTTGCGCCAGAACGCGGGATCATCTTGCGCGGCTTCGTCGCCGCGTGCCCTCGCTATGATGGACTGCCATTCCGCGACCAGCGGCGCGGCCCGGCGCTCGGCGGCTTTCTCGTCATGTGTCTGGAGTGATACGCGGAACTTCTTCCGGCGAAGCTTGCGCTGCACGTCCTGTGGGACCATCAAAACAGCGTGCCACGTCCGGTGACGCTTCTCGATATGGCGGGGCATCGCGGGGCCTCCATTCGGGTAAATCCAGGCACGAATTTACCCCAGGTCTTTACCCCAGACAAGGGCGCTGTAAAGCGCAGAATAGCGGCATTCATGGCTTTTTCTGCCCTAGGGGAGAGCCAAATTTTCACCTCCCCTAGGGGACGCCAGGTCTTTTCCAGGACATCGCTGAATTCAGCGCCCGCTCGGCGCCTGGCCGGTTTAGTTGGCGAGGGCCGTGATGCCGCGCCCGTGCTATTCTTGACGCCGCCGAAGCCTCCCTGCCGCCCCCTGACACTATCGAATGGCCCGTCCGTCATGTCCCTCTTCAGCGTCCTGCTGAACCTTCTTTGGATTCTCTTCGGCGGCATCTGGATGGCGCTGAGCTGGCTCCTTGCGGCACTCCTCATGGCGCTCACCATCGTCGGCCTGCCGTGGGCGCGTGCGGCGCTGAACATCGCCAGCTACACCTTCTTGCCCTTCGGCCGCGTCGCGGTGTCGCGCGAGGCGGTGAGCGGGCGCGAGGACTTCGGCACCGGGCCGCTCGGCACCCTCGGGAATATTGTCTGGCTGATCCTCGCCGGCTGGTGGCTGGCGCTGCTGCACATCCTGACGGCCCTTGCCCTGGCCGTCACCCTCATCGGCATCCCCTTCGCCTGGGTGCACCTGAAGCTGGTGCCGATCTCGCTCTGGCCCATCGGCAAGACGATCCTGGAGCGCGACGCCTACGAAAGGCTGCAGCGGGGCGGACGGGAATAGCGACCGCCGCAGCCCCACCGCCGTTCGTGATTTCTACCAGGTCACGAGCGATCAGCTGGTGAGGATGTAGCCGCCGTTGGCGCGCTGGGCCTGGCGTTCTTTGAGGTCTGATAATGAAACCGCAATTCCCAGTACCCACTTCTGTTGATCTGCCCCCAGGGATCGAACCGAGCTTCGCTGATATGCAAGCGCCCCTCGCGTGAGTCGTCCGATTGCTGATTGTTCATCGAATCACAATCCGTCTTATGGTCACGGCGCTACCAGTTGAAGGGGTCTGGCAGCTCAATCCCGAATGCAGCGCGGAACACAGCGACGGCGACGCCATAGGCCAGCACGGCGAGAAAACCAAACACGGCGACACTCCCAATCCAGTACAGGGCCAATAGCAGGAAAGCGCCCCAAGGAAATGCCGGCCGCGCTGATTGCTGTTCTGGCTTGGGCTTTGACGGTCTCAACTTCGTAAACCCGAGCCAGAACAGCATCACGCTCGGGAAGGCGAAAAGGGCCATCATATAGAAATCGTCCCAGGCTGTCGGGAACTGGCGCCTATAGGAATCAGGTTCGGTACTGAATACCAGCCATGCCTCCAATCCGAGCCATGCAAAGCCCGCGATGATGAGCAAGTAGCCAAGCCACTTTCTGGGTGCGTGGTTCTCACTAGCATCTGCTGTTTCTAGATCACTCATTCAGCCTTCCACCAGTCCTCTGGCAGTTCCACCCTGTCTTATTCCAGCGTCTCCCAAGCCTCCCCCCTCAATCTGTCCCATGGGCGCTGCCGTCAGACAAGCTCCGCAACGATCTTGCAAGCCGGTTCAAGATGAGTCACACCGCGCGCAAAAGCTGCTTCTTGAACTTGTCCTCGACCAGTTCATGTCCATATTTTTCGGCGAGCGTATTGAATGCTTCCCGGGTCGGTGCCCAGGTGTCTGGACCCCTAAACGCCTGCCGGTAACTCTCGGGCTCGTCTCGCATTTGTTGCGCCCGAGAGTTCCGAGGCCTGGCTCCTGTATTTCTTGATCTGAGGGTTTTTGGGCACCCTTCAAAAATCGTCGTTCCGGGCCCGCAGTATCTGCTCGCCGATGTCGCAGGGCGGGCCCCGGCGCTGCTCTTCGGAGCCGAACTGGGCGCGCTGCAGGCGCGGCGTGGCGGCTTCGGCCTGGGCGGCTTCCGCCTGGTCCGGGAAGAGGGCCGGGGCGTCATCCGGCGTCAGCCCGGCGATCTCAAGGATCAGCTTGCGGCGGATGGCGCTGGCGAAAGCCTCGAAGGTCTGCGCCACCACGATAAAGGCACCCGGCCCGCCGATCACGCAGTCGCGGAAGTAGAGGTCGAGATCGGGAATGCTGTAGCGCCCGAAGGGGCCGGGGCCGTCGTCGAGGATCGGCAGGCCGTTGATGGTGAGGCCCTGGGCCACTGCGCGGTCGCGCGCATGGTGCACCAGGTCGCCCCAGTTGTTCGGTCCGTCGCCGGAGATGTCGATCACCTGGCGCGTGCCCTCGAAGCCGTTGTCGGCGAACAGCTTGGCGGCAAAGTCGATGGCACCGCTGATGGAGGTGTAGTGCGCCGGCCCCGGCTCACGCCCCTGCAGCACCGCCGCGAGGGCCTCGGCGGCGGCGTCCGAATCGATCAGCGTCCAGTCGGCGACGATGCGGTTATGCGAGGAGTGGGCCCACTCGAAGTAGGTGACGGCGATGCGCCCGAGGATGCCGCCCTTGATGGCCTCCAGCACCTGCGGATCGCGAAAGGCGGCGACATAGCCGTCGCGCTGCAGCCGCGCCTCGCGGGCATCGATCGACAGCGAGACATCGATCGCCAGCACCAGCTCCAGGTCGACGGCAACGCGATCACGCGCCGCCGACTGCGCGAAGCTCTGCACCGGCAACACGCAGAGCGCTGCAGCCAGCAACAGCAGCAGCACCCCAGGCAGGCATTTCCTTCGAGGCAGGCGATCGCTTCGTACCATCCGCAACTCCCTGGCAAGAGGGGTGGTCGACCCCGGCAGCATGCCATCGCCGGTCCCGGCGGTCCAGGATACCGGCCGGCACAACCGGGGGCGGCCGATCACTTGGCGGTGAAGGCCGGCGCCGCACCGGCCGCGTAAGCCATTGCCCGAGTGGCAGAATTGCGCCAGTCTGGCGACCCGCGCGCCAAGGCGTCGCTGCTGCCGACTGTCGCTTCACGAATGATCGCCGACCCCCTGTTCTACCTCGCCGCGGTGCCCGCGGTGTTGATCGCCGGAGTCTCCAAGGGCGGATTCGGCGCCGGCCTCGGCGTGGTGGCCGTACCGATGATGGCCCTGGTGCTGCCGCCGGTGCAGGTTGCCGCCATCATGCTGCCGATCCTCTGCCTGATGGATCTGGTCGGCATCTGGGCCTACTGGAAGAAATGGGAGGGCAAGGTGCTGCTGCGCCTCGCGCTGGCCGCTGTCGTCGGCATCGCCGTCGGTGCGCTGACCTTCCACCTGCTGGCGCCCTGGACCATCCGCCTGCTGATCGGCGTCATCGCCCTCGGCTTCACCGCCAACTACCTGGCGAAGCGCTTGTGGGCGGACGGCGCGCCGCAGCGCAAGCCGGGGCCGGCCAGCGGCTGGTTCTGGGGCGCCGTCTCCGGCTTCACCAGCTTCACCGCCCATGCCGGCGGGCCGCCGGTGAACGTCTATCTGCTGCCGCTCGGCCTGCCGAAGACGCAGTATCAGGCAACCACTGTCGCCTTCTTCCTGCTGGTGAACTACGTGAAGCTGATCCCCTATACCGGGCTCGGGCTGTTCACGGCGGAGAACCTGTTGACCTCGGCGGTGCTCCTGCCCGTTGCCGTCGGCGGCATTTTCGCCGGCATCTGGCTGCACAACCGGGTGCCGACGGGCCTGTTCTATACCGCCTGCTACGTCTTTCTGGCGCTGACCGGCGTGAAGCTGGTCTACGACGGCCTCTCGGGGGCGGGCCTGTTTTAGCGCTCTATCCGACCGCCGCCGCCGGCCGCGGCTGCGGCAGGCTCTCGATCACCTTCGGCAGCGCGGTGAAGAGACTGAAGGCTGCGGCATGCTTCATGGTGATTAGAGGCCCGCGGCGATAACCTTCCGAATAAAGCAGGAAGGGCAGGCCGGCGGCCTCGGCCGTGGCCGCGTCGGTCTCGCTGTCGCCAACGTAGACGGCTTCCCCCGGGGCGGTGCCGCAGAGCGCGACGCAGGCCAGGAGCGGCGCCGCATCGGGCTTCTTCGCCAGGCCGATGTCGCCGCCGACCACGGCGCGGAACAGGCCCTCGACGCGCAGCCGGCGCAGGATGGCGCGGGCCGGCTCCACGTCCTTGTTCGAGCAGAGGCCGAGCGCCAGCCCGCTTGCGGCCAGCCGACGCAGCGCCGTCTCGGCGCCGGGCATGAAGCGGGTGCGGCGGTGTTCCTCCGCGGCATAGTAGAGGTTGAAGCGCGCGACCTGTGCCGGCAGGTCGCCGGGCGGTGCGCCGTTGTGTGCGAAGCAGCGCTCGACCAGGCGGGCGATGCCGTTGCCGATGAAGCAGGTAACCGTCGCCAGGTCCAGCTCCGGCAGGCCGTTCTGCCGCATCAGGCGATTGGCGGCAGCCTGCAGATCGGCGGCGCTGTCGACCAGCGTGCCGTCGAGGTCGAAGATCATGGCTTTCATGCCGGGATATCCCGGTCGGGATCGCCGCTCTTGAGGCCACCCTGGAACACCCTGCTGGCGCGGATGTCTGCGGCGTCGATGGCGGAGAGCGCGGCGGCGTCGAGCGGGCCCTGTGCACTCTCGAAGAGGCGGTTGGCCTGGCGCAGGCGCGCGCGGTCCAGCGCATTGCGGATCGAGCGCGCGTTGGCGAAGTGCGGCTGGCGACGCCGCGCCGCGATGTAGTCCTTCAGGGCAGCCTCCGCCGCCGACGTCAGGCGGTAACTCTGCTCCGCCAGCATGTGCCGGGCAATGCCGAAGAGCTCATCGTCGGCATAGTCCGGGAAGTCGATGTGGTGGGCGATGCGCGAGCGGAAGCCGGGATTGCTCTCGAAAAAGCGCTCCATGCGCTGGGCGTAGCCGGCCAGGATGACCACCAGATCGTCGCGCTGGTTCTCCATCACCTGCAGCAGGATCTCGATGGCTTCCTGGCCGTAGTCTCGCTCGTTCTCAGGCCGGTACAGGTAGTAGGCCTCGTCGATGAAGAGCACGCCACCCATGGCCTTCTTGAGGATCTCTTTGGTCTTGGGCGCCGTGTGGCCGATGTACTGGCCGACCAGGTCGTCGCGCGTCACGCTCACCAGGTGGCCTCGGCGGAGATAGCCGAGGCGGTGCAGCAGGTCGGCCATCTTCAGCGCCACCGTGGTCTTTCCGGTGCCGGGATTGCCGGTGAAGGACATGTGCAGGGTCGGCGTCTGCCGGGCCAGGCCGAGGCGCTTGCGCGCGCGGTCGACCAGCAGGAGGGCGGCCGTCTCGCGGATGCGCTGCTTCACCGGCGCCAGGCCGATGAGGTCGCGATCAAGCTCCTCCAGCACCGCCTTCACGCCGGAGCTCTCGTACTCGGCCTTCAGGTCTACGGCCGTTTCGGCGGCCTCGGGCGCGGCGTCAGCCGCTTCGGCATTGCTCATGGACCACTCTCGCTGGGCAGGGGAATAACGGGCGGCGGCAGCAGGGTAGAGCCGCCGCCCGTCCGCGCCGCAGGCCTTCAGGTGTAGCGTTCTCCCTCGGGTCTGCGGGTGGCGTAGGAATGGGTGGTGTAGCGGATGCGCCGACCCTCGGCCTCGCTGCGCTGCAGCCAGAAGCCGGCCTCCTCCGCCTGCGGCCGGTTGACGATGAAGGAGAGCTTCACCGACTCCCAGCCGGGACCGGCGTCGAAGGCCGAGAGGCGGATGTAGTGGCTCGAGCCGTAGACCTTGCGGCATTCCTTCAGCTCGTAGAGCACGGCCGCGGCGTCGGCCACGTCGAACATCGGGTGCCCCCACATGTCCCAGTAGGTGTTGCGCGGGTGCGGGTCGTCGGTGAACTCCAGGTTCACCGCCCAGCCGTTGTCGAGGCAGTATTGCACCTGCCTGGCGACCTGCTCGTCGGTCAGGTCCGGCAGGAAGGAAAAGGCGCCTTGGGTGATACGCATGCTGTGTCTCCTTGTTCGCCCAGAATCATTCGGCCGCCGTGACCGTCGGCACGAAGTCCGGCGAGTCGGTGGAAGCGTAGTCGAAGGTGACGTTCTTCCAGGTCTCCAGCGCCTGCTCCAGCGGGCTGCAGGACCGGGCGGCGGCGGCCAGGATGTCGGGACCCTCGTTGACGATGTCACGGCCTTCGTTGCGCGCCAGCACCATGCACTCCAGGGCGACGCGGTTGGCTGTGGCGCCGGCGGCGATGCCCATGGGATGGCCGATGGTGCCACCGCCGAACTGCAGCACCACGTCCTCGCCCAGCAGGTCGAGCAACTGGTGCATCTGGCCGGCGTGAATGCCGCCGGAAGCCACCGGCATCAGCTTGTTGAGGCTGGCCCAGGGCTGGTCGAAGAAGATGCCGTTCTCCAGCTGCATCGGGTTGAACTCCTCGCGGCAGATGTCGTAGTAGCCCTTGGTCGTTGCCGGATCGCCTTCCAGCTTGCCGACCACGGTGCCGGCGTGGATGTGGTCGACACCGGCAAGCCGCATCCACTTGGCGATGACGCGGAAGGACACGCCGTGGGTCTTCTGGCGGGTGTAGGTGGAATGCCCGGCGCGGTGCAGATGCAGGATGATGTCGTTGGCGCGCGCCCACTTGGCCATCGACTGGATCGCCGTGTAGCCGATCACCAGGTCGATCATGACGATGCAGGATCCGAGCTCCTTGGCGAACTCGGCGCGCTCGTACATGTCCTCCATGGTGGCGGCGGTGACGTTCAGGTAGGTGCCCTTCATCTCGCCGGTCGCCGCCTGCGCCTTGTTCACCGCTTCCATGCAGTAGAGGAAGCGCTCGCGCCAGTGCATGAAGGGCTGCGAATTGATGTTCTCGTCGTCCTTGGTGAAATCGAGCCCGCCCTTCAGCGCCTCGTAGACGACGCGGCCGTAGTTGCGTCCCGAGAGGCCCAGCTTCGGCTTCACCGTGGCACCGAGCAGCGGCCTGCCGAATTTGTCGAGGCGCTCGCGCTCGACCACGATGCCGGTCGCCGGGCCCTGGAAGGTCTTCACGTAGGCGACGGGCAGGCGCATGTCCTCCAGGCGCAGGCCCTTCAGCGGCTTGAAGCCAAAGACGTTGCCGATGATGGAAGCCGTCAGGTTGGCGATGGAGCCCGGCTCGAAAAGATCGAGGTCGTAGGCGATATAGGCGAAGTACTGGCCCTCGGCGTTGGGCACCGGGTCGACGCGGCAAGCCTTGGCGCGGTACTTCTCGGCCGCTGTCAGGCGGTCGGTCCAGACGACTGTCCAGGTAGCCGTGGAGCTTTCCCCCGCGACCGCTGCCGCCGCCTCGATGGGGTCGACGCCGTCCTGCGGGGTAATGCGGAACAGCGCGATGACGTCGGTGTCCTTGGGCTCGTAGTCGGGCTCCCAGTAGCCCATCTTCTTGTATTCCATCACGCCGGACTTGTAGCGGTCCTTGCCGGTGACGGTCTGGGAGCGGGTATCCATGGTGGTCATGTTCTCTCTCCTGTTCGGGGAAGCCGTCAGGCGGCCCTGGTGGCCTTGGCGTGCTGCGGGTCGAGTGCACCGCTGCGGTATCGCTCGGCCATGGCAGCGAGCGGCAGCGGCGTGATCTTGAAGGCCTGGCCGGCGGCGCCGAAGCGCTCGAAGCGGTCCTTGCAGAGACTCTGCATGGCGTCCAGCGAGGGCTTCAGAAACTTGCGCGGGTCGAACTCCGCCTTGTTCTCCTGCGCCACCTTGCGGAACTGGCCGGTGATGGCGAGGCGGCAGTCGGTGTCGATATTCACCTTACGCACGCCGTACTTGATGCCGCGCTGGATCTCCTCCACCGGCACGCCCCAGGTCTGCGGCATCGCGCCGCCGAAGCGGTTGAAGGTCTCCTGCAGGTCCTGCGGCACCGAGGAGGAGCCGTGCATCACCAGGTGGATGTTGGGCAGGCGCTCGTGGATCGCCTTGACGACGTCCATGGCGAGGATCTCGCCGTCGGGCTGGCGCGAGAACTTGTAGGCGCCGTGCGAAGTGCCCATGGCGATGGCGAGGGCGTCGACCCTGGTCCTGGCGACGAAGTCGACCGCCTGGTCCGGGTCGGTCAGCAGCTGCTCGCGCGAGAGCTTGCCCTCGGCGCCGTGGCCGTCCTCCTGTTCGCCTTCGCCGGTCTCCAGCGAGCCGAGGCAGCCGAGTTCGCCCTCCATGGAGACGCCGATGGCGTGGGCGGTCTCCGTCACCCTGGCGGTAATGGCGAGGTTATAGTCGTAGCTCGCCGGCGTCTTGGCGTCGGTCTCCAGCGAGCCGTCCATCATCACGCTGGTGAAGCCCTGCTGCATGGCGGAGTAGCAGGTCGCCTCGCTGTTGCCGTGGTCCTGGTGCAGGCAGACGGGGATCCGCGGATACATCTCCTCCACGGCTTCCACCATCTTGCGGATCATCACGTCTCCGGCGTAAGAGCGCGCGCCGCGGCTGGCCTGGAGGATGACCGGCGCGTCTACCGCGGCGGCCGCCTGCATGATAGCCAGGATCTGTTCCATGTTGTTCACGTTGAAGGCAGGCAGGCCGTAGCCGCGCTCGGCCGCATGGTCGAGCAGCTGCCGCAGGGTGATACGTGCCATCGCGGGTCTCCTTTCGTTTCGAGCGCCCTAGCGGACGAGGTTGCGGGCGGCTTCGGCTATGGCGTCTGGGGTGATGCCGAAGTGCCGGTAGAGGTGCTCGGCAGGGGCGGAGGCGCCGAAGCCGGTCATGCCGACGAAGCCGCCCTCCGGCGTGATCCACTGGTCCCAGTCGTTGCGGGTGGCGGCCTCGACGGCGACGCGGGGCGCGCTACCCAGCACCTCGGCGCGGTAGGCGGCGGGCTGCTGCTTGAACAGCTCCCAGCAGGGCATGGAGACCACGGCGGCCCGGATGCCCTCGGCGGCCAGTGTCTCGGCGGCTTCGACCGCCAGCATGACCTCCGATCCGGTCGCCAGCAGGGTGACGTCGCGCGCATCGGCCACCTCACGCAGGACGTAGGCGCCGCGTGCCGTCAGGTTCCCGACCACATGCTGGGTTCTCAGCGTCGGCAGGCCCTGGCGGGTGAGACAAAGCACCGAGGGACCGTGCTCGCTGGCCAGTGCGCAGGCCCAGGCCTCGGCGGTCTCCACCGCGTCGCAGGGGCGGAAGACCAGTAGATTCGGCATGGCGCGCAGCGAGGCCAGCTGCTCGACCGGCTGGTGGGTCGGGCCATCCTCGCCGAGGCCGATGGAATCGTGGGTCATCACGTGGATCACCCGGATACCCATGAGGGCGGCAAGGCGGATCGCCGGCCGGCTGTAGTCGGCGAAGGCGAGGAAGGTGCCGCCGAAGGGAATGAAGCCGCCATGCAGCGCCAGGCCGTTCATCGCCGCCGCCATGCCGTGTTCGCGTACGCCGTAGTGGATGTAAGTACCGGCGAAGTCGGCCGGGGTGATCGGCTTGTAAGCGCTGGTTTTGGTGCCCACCGAGCCGGTGAGATCTGCCGAACCCCCGATCAGGCCGGGGACGGCCGCCACCAGCTCCTCCAGCACCGCCTGCGAGGACTGGCGGGTGGCGAGTTGCGGTCGCTCGGCGGTGAACCTCCGCTTCAGGTCGTCGATCACGGCTGTGGCTGCGGCGGGAAGATCGCCCTGCATGCGCGCCTGGAAGGCGGCGCGCTGGACCGGCGCAGCGGCTGCGAGTCGCTGGCGCCAGGCTTCCCGCGCGCGGCGGCCGCGGGCGCCGGTTTCGTGCCAGGCGGCGCGGATCTCGGCCGGAACCTCGAAAGGCGGATAGCACCAGCCGAGCTTCTTGCGCGCGGCGGCCACTTCCTCCGCGCCAAGCGGCGCACCGTGGGTGGCGGCGGTGCCCTGCTTGTGCGGTGCGCCGTAGCCGATCACCGTGCGGCAGGCGATGAGGCTTGGCCGGTCGCTGTTGCGGGCGGCGGCGATAGCGTCGTAGATCGCGCCCGGCTCATGGCCGTCGGTGCGAAAGACGGACCAGCCCGCCGCCGCGAAGCGGGCGAGCTGGTCCGTAGACGTGGCCAGGGAGGTCGGCCCGTCGATCGAGATGGCATTGTCGTCGAAGAGGACGATCAGCTTGCCCAACTTGAGATGGCCGGCGAGGTCGATGGCCTCGTGGCTGATGCCCTCCATCAGGCAGCCGTCGCCGGCCAGCACGTAGGTGTAGTGGCCCACCAGGGCATTGCCGAACTCGGCAGCCAGCAGGCGCTCGGCCAGCGCCATGCCGACGGCGGTGGCGAGGCCCTGGCCGAGCGGGCCCGTGGTCACCTCGATGCCGGCGGCGTGGCCGTATTCCGGATGGCCGGCGGTGCGGCTGCCGAGCTGGCGGAAGTTCTTCAGCTCCGCCAGCGTCATGTCCTCATAGCCGGTCAGGTGGAGCAGCGCGTAAAGCAGCATGGAGCCGTGCCCGGCCGACAGCACGAAGCGGTCGCGATCGGGCCAGTCCGGCGCCGCCGGATCGAACTTCAGGAACTCGCTGAACAGCACAGTGGCGACATCGGCCATGCCCATCGGCATGCCGGGGTGGCCGGAGTTGGCCTGCTGCACGGCATCCATTGCCAGGGCGCGGATCGCGTTGGCCATCAAGGCCGTGGCGGAAGCTGGATGGAGCGACGCCAGGCCGCTCGCGGCGGCCGCTTCGGTGGTCTGCACTGGGCTCATCGGGAGCTCCTTTCGTTCACTTGGTGCGGCTCATTGGGCACGGCGTCCGCGCTCGACGAGTCGGATGATCATCGGCGTCAGGATCAGCTGCATGGCGAGATCCATCTTGTCGCCGGGAATGACGATGGAATTGGCGCGGCTCATCCAGCTGCCCTGGACCATGGAGACCAGATAGGGAAAGTCGATGCCGCGCGGGCTCTTGAAGCGAATGACGACGAGGGACTCACCGGCGGTCGGAATCCAGCGCGCGATGAAGGGGTTCGAGGTGTCGACCACCGGCACGCGCTGAAAATTGATGTCGGTCTCAGTGAACTGCGGGCAGATCACGTGCACGTAGGAGTGCATGCGCCGCAAGATGGTGTCTGTCACCGCCTCGGTGGTATAGCCGCGTGAGGCGCGGTCGCGGTGAATCTTCTGGATCCATTCCAGATTGATCACCGGCACCACACCGATCTTGAGGTCGGCCTTGCCGGCGATGTCGATCTCCGGCGTCTTCACCGCACCATGCAGACCCTCGTAGAACAGCAGGTCGGAGTTCTCGCCGAATTCATGCCAGTCGGTGAAGTGGCCCGCCGGCACGCCGTAGCGGTCCGCCTCCTCGTCGTTGTGCACGTAGTGTCGGGTGCGGCCTTTCCCGGTTTCGCCGTATTCCCGGAAGCTGTTCTCCAGTTCGTCGAGGATGTTGGCCTCGAGGGAGAAGTGGCTGAAGGTCTGGTCGCCTTCCTCGCTGCGGCGCGCCAGTTCGGCCTTCATCGCGGCACGGTCGAAGCGGTGGAAGGCGTCGCCTTCGATCGACGCGGCGACGATCTCCTCGCGGCGGAATATCTGGTCGAAGGTGTGCTTCACCGTGGAGGTGCCGGCCCCGGAGGAGCCGACGACGGAGATGATCGGGTGCTTGACGGACATGAAGGCTGACTACTCGCTCAAGAACTGAAGAGGCCGCGGTCGCGGAACAGCGGCGGAAGGTCGCGCACGCGGCTGGGGTCGACGTGATACGCAGCGATGCAGATAACGTTCTCGACCGAGCCGAAGACCAGGGGCGTGCGCTGGTGCAGTTCTCCCGGCACCTTGGTGAGGATGCGCTCGATGCCGTCGGTCGCCGCGCCGCCGGCCTGCTCGGCGAGAAAGGCCATCGGGAATGCCTCGTAGAGCAGGCGCAGGCGCCCCTTCTCGTAGCCGGCGCGCCGGTCGGCCGGGTAGAGGAAGACGCCGCCGCGCGTGAAAATGCGGTGGGTCTCGGCGACCAGGGAAGCCACCCAGCGCATGTTGAAATTCTTGCCGCGCGGGCCGTCGACGCCTTCCAGGCAGTCGTCGATGAAGGTGCGGATCGGCGGGAACCAGTGCCGGTGGTTGGAGGCGTTGATGGCGAATTCCTTGGTCTGCAGGGGAATGCCGAGGCCGCTGCGGGCGAGAAGGAAGGTTCCCCCGCTGGGCTCCAGCACGAAGAGGTCGACACCCTGGCCGAGGCTCAACACCAGGGCGGTGTGCGGGCCGTAGATGAAATAGCCGGCGGCGAGCTGCTCGGCGCCCGGCCGGAAGAAGGAGGCGGTGGCGCCTGCCGCATCGGTGGGAAAGATCGAGAAGATGCTGCCGATGGAGACGTTCACGTCGACGTTGGATGACCCGTCCAGCGGATCGACGGCGACCGAGACCGGCGCGTCCGGTGTCAGGGTGAGGATGGCGTTCTCCTCCTCCGATGCGAAGTAGGCGACGGGCACCCGCTGCAGCGCGGCGAGCATGTAGGCGTTGGCCTGCAGGTCGAGCGCCACCTGCGCGTCGCCGTCGGCATTGGCGCGGCCGGTGGCTGCGCCGTGGGCGCCGCCGAGGGGGCCCTCGGCGACGAGGCGGGAGATCTGCGTCGCGGCGGCGGCCAGGGCAGCCACGGTCTCCGCCACCGCCCGCTGGCGATCATCGCCGGCCGCCTCGGCGAGATAGGCCGAGAGGGACTGTCCGATCGAAAGCGCGGAACGACGTGCGACGGCGACCATTTCCTCTCCTCCCAAGGCGCCGTTCGCCGGCGCTTTTTACCGGGAAGCCGCCGATCGGCGGCGATTCCTGCTTGTGCGGAGCCAGATGCTCAGTGAAAATTCGACAAAAGAAAATTTAATAAAATCGAATGCTGGTTAAATTAAACTATGGTCGACCTTCGCAGCCTCTCCCTGAAACAGCTCCGCGCCTTCGCGGCGACCATGCGCACGGGGTCGGTGACACAGGCCGCTCAGGCCCTTTTCGTCACCCCACCGGCAGTCACCACCCATTTGAAATCGTTGGAGAGAATCGTCGGACAGGCGATCTACCAGAAGAATCCCGAGGGTCCCGAGCCGACCGAGGTCGGCCAGGAGCTGCTGGAGGCGGCGGATGAGATCGAAAAGGTGATCGAGCGCAGCCGGGTCAAAATTGAGGCTCTGGCGGCCGGGGCCACCGGCTCGGTGAGTCTCGGCGTGGTGAGCACCGGGAAGTACTTCGCACCGGGCATCGTGGCCCGCTTCCGCCAGGAGCATCCCGATATCCGCGTGCGGCTCGCCATCGGCAACCGCACGGAGATCATCAAGGGCCTGGAGCGCCGCGAATACGACCTGTTGATCATGGGCCGCCCGCCGGCCCATGTCGCCGTGGAGCGCGAGGTTCTCGGCGATCATCCCCACATTCTGGTCGCTGCGCCCGACCATCCGCTGGTCGGCGATCCGGAAATTCTGCCGGAAGACCTGCTGCGCGAAACTTTTCTCGCGCGCGAGGAGGGTTCCGGCACGCGCGCCCTGATGACCCGCTTCCTCGACCGTATCGGCGGCGGACGGACCTTCAGCACGGTGGAGATGGGCACCAACGAGACCATCAAGCAGGCGGTGATGGCGGGCCTCGGCATCGCCGTCATTTCCGCGCATACCTGTCATGCCGAGCTGGCGGAGGGTAAGCTGGCCACCCTGCAAGTCGAAGGCCTGCCGCTGGTGCGCCAGTGGTTCCTGATCCACCGCGCCGACCGCGAACTGACGCGGGCTGCGGAGGTGCTGCGCCGCTTTATCATCGCCCGCAAGGGCGAAATCCTGCCGTGAAACGGCTGCGGGTGACCGGGAGTGGAACGCGGGGGAATGTGACCTAGTTACAGAAAGGAAATCCGCGGTGGGCTAGATACGAGGTACAACACGGGCCTGCGGCAAATGCTCCCTGCGACGTAGCGCGCCGGTGGCGGCAGGTGCTGCAGGTGCCATTCTGGAAGCCCGATAACCGCCCTGCGAAGGTAGCTCCGAGATGTTCGATACGACAACAGCGGTGGACCTGGCGCGCTTTCAGTTCGCCTTTACCGTCTCTGCCCACATCATCTTTCCGGCCTTCACCATCGGCTTGGCCAGCTATCTCGCCGTGCTCGAGGCTCTGTGGCTGTGGACCCGCGACCAGCGCTACATGACGGTGTTCGAATACTGGAAGACCATCTTCGCCGTGGTCTTCGGCATGGGCGTCGTCTCCGGTGTCGTCATGAGCTATCAGTTCGGCACCAACTGGAGCGTCTTCTCCGACAAGACCGGGCCGATCCTTGGACCGCTGATGGGCTACGAGGTCTTGAGCGCTTTTTTCCTCGAGGCAGGTTTCCTCGGGGTCATGCTGTTCGGCCTCAGCCGGGTGGGTCCGAAGCTGCACTTCTTCGCCACCCTGATGGTCGCCGTCGGTACGCTGCTCTCGGCCTTTTGGATTCTCTCGGCGAATTCCTGGATGCACACGCCGGCGGGATTCGCGATCAACGAGGTCGGCCAGTTCGTGCCGACCGACTGGTGGGCGGCGATCTTCAATCCCTCCTTCCCCTACCGCCTCGTGCACATGGTGCTCGCCGCCTATCTCACTACCGCCTTCGTGGTCGGTGGCGTCGGTGCCTGGCACTTGCTGCGTGACCGCCACGACGAGGGTGCCCGCATCATGTTCTCCATGGCCATGTGGATGGCGCTCGTCGTGGCCCCGCTGCAGGTTGTGGCCGGTGACCTGCACGGCCTCAACACCCTGGAGCACCAGCCGGCCAAGGTCGCCGCGATGGAGGGCCACTGGGAGGAGAGTCAGCGCGGCGCGCCGCTGATCCTCTTCGGGCTGCCCGACGACAGTGCCGAGGAGACCCGCTATCGCATCGAAATCCCTAATCTCGGCTCGCTGATCCTGACCCACGAGTGGGACGGCGAAGTACAGGGCCTGAAGGCCTGGCCGAGGGAAGAGCGCCCGATGTCGGCGATCGTGTTCTGGAGTTTCCGCATCATGGTGGCGCTCGGTTTTGCCATGGTCGGAATCGGTATCTGGAGCCTGGTCATGCGCGTGCGCCGCCGGCTCTACGAGGCGACCTGGCTGCACCGCTGCGCCGTCGTCATGGGGCCGGCCGGCTTCGGCGCCGTGCTTGCCGGCTGGGTCACCACCGAGGTCGGTCGCCAGCCGTGGACGGTCTACGGCCTGCTCACCACCGCGCAGTCGGCCTCGCCGCTGGAGGCGCCGGCGGTCGGCGCCTCGCTCGTCTCTTTTGTGCTGGTCTACTTCGTCGTCTTCGGAGCCGGTACGTTCTACGTTCTGCGGCTGATGGGCCGCTCGCCGCAGGAAAAGATCGAGGAGGACCTTGGGCCGGTCCGTGCGGCCGGGATCACCCCAGGCCCGGCGCTTGCGGGCCGCCGCCGCCGCCGCGCCGGCGAGTGAGGAGGCTACAGCAATGGAACTCGATCTCCCCTTCATCTGGGCAGCGCTGATCGCCTTCGCCGTGCTGGCCTACGTGGTGCTCGACGGCTTCGACCTCGGCATCGGTGTGCTCTTCCCGCTGATCGACAAAGGGCGCGACCGCGACGTCGCCATGAACTCCGTGGCGCCGGTGTGGGACGGCAACGAGACCTGGCTGGTGCTTGGCGGCGGCGGACTCTTCGCCGCCTTCCCGCTGGCCTACGCGACCATCCTGCCCGCGCTCTACGCGCCGCTGATCGCCATGCTGATCGGCCTGATCTTCCGCGGTGTCTCCTTCGAGTTCCGCCACCGCACGGTGCGCGGCAAGCTCCTCTGGGACTGGGGCTTCGCCGGCGGCTCGCTGCTCGCCGCCTTCACCCAGGGCATCACCCTCGGCGCTCTGGTACAGGGCATCGAGGTTGCCGACCGTGCCTATGCCGGCGGCTGGTGGGACTGGCTGACGCCCTTCAGCCTCCTGACCGGCGTGGCTCTGGTCGTCGGCTACGCCCTGCTCGGCGCCACATGGCTGGTGATGAAGACGGAGGGTCACCTGCTGCGCCGCGCCCGGGACTTCGCCTGGGTCAGCGCCATCGCCACGCTGGTCCTCATCGCCGTGGTCAGCCTGGCGACGCCCTTCCTCAATATCACCTTTCTGGAGCGCTGGTTCGCCTGGCCGACCGTGATCTTCAGTCTCGTTGTACCGGCCCTGGTGGCGGCCGCGGCCTGGGCCCTGTTCCGCGGCCTGCTCGACCACCGACCGGCCCAGCCCTTCCTGGCGGCGCTGGCCATCTTTGTGCTCTGCTTCGCCGGCATCGGCATCAGCTTCTACCCTTATATCGTGCCGACCAGCGTCACCATCTGGCAGGCTGCCGCCCCCGATGCCAGCCTGGCCTTCCTGCTGGTAGGCGCGGCGGTGCTGATTCCGATCATCCTCGGCTACACCGGCTACGCCTATTGGGTGTTCCGCGGCAAGGTCGATCCCGACGAGGGCTATCACTGATGACGCGGTTGCGGCGTTTTCTGTGGTTCGTCGCGCTCTGGGGCGCCGGGGTGCTGGCGCTCGGCATCGTCGCCTACGCGATCAAGCTGGCGCTCGGTGCCTGAGGCCTGCTCCTGCTGCAGCGCTGCTGTGCGGCCATGCTGCATTGCGGCAAGGGCGGCAGCATTGTAGGTTCGCCCCGGCAGTCGCCCGCTCCCGCGGGTCTCTTCCCCGCGGGGCCGACGCGCCTTGCTGCCGGGTCGGAAGGTAGTCGGAAGATGAAGCGCTCATATCTTATCCTGCTTGTCGTCATCCTGATGGTCGCAGGAGCCTTCGCCTACCTTTGGTGGAAGGATCGCCAGAACGACCTGCCGGACTTCATCGCCAGCGGCAACGGGCGCATCGAGGCAGAGGAGGTTCAGGTCGCCACCAAGTACGCCGGACGCGTCGCCGAGGTGCTGGTGAGCGAGGGCGACATGGTCGAGGCCGGCCAAGTGTTGGCCCGCATGGATACGGTGGAGCTGCGTGCCGGTCTGGCCGCCGCCCGGGCCAACGTCGCCCAGGCGGAGGAGAACGTCATCGAGGCGCGCGCCCAGATCGTGCAGCGCGAAAGCGAACTGAAATTCGCCCAGCAGGAGCTGGACCGTGCACAGGCGCTGGTTACCCGCGGGCATATCTCCGAGCAGCAGGCCGACCAGCGGCGCTCCACCCGTGACACCGCGCAGGCGGGGCTGGAGGCTGCGCGCGCACGCCTCGCCAGCACCCGGCGCGCTGTCGAAGCCGCCCAGGCCGAGGCTGAGCGCATCGAAACGCAGATTGCCGAATCGACCCTGACGGCGCCGCGCGCAGGGCGCGTCCAATTCCGCCTCGCCGAGCCCGGCGAGGTGCTGGCCAGCGGCGGGCGGGTGGTGACGCTGTTGGATCTCACCGACGTCTACATGACGATCTTCCTGCCCACGGCCCAGATCGGACGACTGCTCGTCGGCAACGAGGCGCGCATCGTCCTCGATGCCGTGCCACAGTTCGTGATCCCGGCGCGGGTCTCCTTCATCTCGGCCGAGGCGCAGTTCACCCCGCGCGAGGTGGAGACCCTCAGCGAGCGCGAAAAGCTGATGTTCCGCGTCAAAGTGAAGATCGACCCGGCTTTGCTGACCGCTCACATAGAGAAAGTGCGAACCGGCCTGCCGGGCGAAGCCTACGTCATGCTCGGCGGCGGCAACGACTGGCCGGAGCACCTCGCCGCCAATCTGCCGGCGGAAGCCGGGCAATGACCCGCGATGGCGCGCTGGCCGCGAGGCTGGAGGCCGTCACCCATCGCTACGGCGCCACCGCGGCCCTGAAGGATGTGTCCCTGGAGCTGCCGGCCGGCGGTATCAGCGGCTTCATCGGCCCCGACGGGGTCGGCAAGTCGACCCTGCTGGCCCTCATTGCCGGTGCACGCAAAATCCAGGAGGGTCGTGTCGAAGCGTTGGGTGGCGACATGGCGGAGCGCCGCCACCGCGAGGTCACGCAGCCGCGTATCGCCTATATGCCGCAGGGCCTCGGCAAGAACCTCTACATGGACCTGACGGTAGTCGAGAATCTCCACTTTTTCGGCCGCCTCTTCGGCCAGGGCGGCGCGGAACGCCGGCGCCGTATCGACTCGCTGCTGAAGAGCACAGGTCTCGATCCCTTTCCGGACCGCCGCGCCGGTAAGCTGTCCGGCGGCATGAAGCAGAAGCTCGGCCTCTGCTGCGCGCTGATCCACGATCCGGACCTGCTGATACTCGACGAGCCGACCACCGGTGTGGACCCGCTCTCGCGCCGCCAGTTCTGGGAGCTGATCGCCCGCATCCGCGGCGAGCGGCCGGACATGGCGGTGCTGGTCGCTACCGCCTACATGAACGAGGCGGAGGGCTTCGACAACCTCGTGGTGATCAACGACGGCGTCGTGCTGGCGACCGGCAGTCCGGCGGCGATCAAGCAGCGCGAGGGCGTCGCCACGCTGGAGGAGGCCTACATCTCTCTGCTGCCGGCGGAAAATCGCCGCGGCTACCGCCGGCTGGAGATCCCACCACCGCCTCGCCATGACGGCGGACCCGCAATCGCCGCCGAGAACCTGACCCGGCGCTTTGGCGATTTCACGGCGGTGGACAAGGTGAGTTTCGAGATCGCGCGCGGCGAGATCTTCGGATTCCTCGGCTCCAACGGCTGCGGCAAGACCACCACCATGAAAATGCTGACGGGCCTGCTGCCGCCAAGCGAGGGGGAAGCCTGGCTGTTCGGAGAGCAGACGCGCACCTACGGCATCGAGCAGCGCAAACGTGTCGGCTACATGTCGCAATCCTTTTCGCTTTACGGCGAACTGTCGGTGCGGCAGAACCTGCTGCTGCACGCCCGCCTGTTCCATCTGCCGCCGGAGCGCATCAAAGCGCGGGTCGCTGAGCTCATGGATCGTTTCGGGCTGGAGCACTACGCTGAGGCCCTCTCTGGCGACCTGCCGCTCGGCGTGCGCCAGCGTCTCTCGCTGGCGGTGGCGGTGATCCACGAGCCGGAGATCCTCATCCTCGACGAACCGACTTCCGGCGTCGATCCGGTGGCGCGCGACGGCTTCTGGGAATTGCTGATCGACCTGTCTCGAAATCAGGGCGTCACCATCTTCATCTCGACCCACTTCATGACGGAGGCGGTGCGCTGCGACCGCATCTCCCTCATGCATGCCGGCAAGGTGCTGGCCAGCGACACCCCGGCAGCGCTCATCGAGGCACGCGGAGTCGTCAGCCTGGAGGAGGCCTTCATCGCTTACCTGCAGGACGCTACCAGGGCGGAAGGCGTCAGTGAGGGCAATGCGCAGGGTGTGGGCTGGGCGTTGGCGGGCAAGGGCGGGGCAGCCGCCCGGCCGCGGCGCTCCTGGCTCAGTCCGCGGCGCCTGCTTGCCTACAGCCTGCGGGAGAGCATGGAGTTGCTGCGCGATCGCATCCGCCTCGCCTTCGCCCTGGGCGGCACGGTGCTGCTAATGCTGGTATTCGGCTACGGCATTACCTTCGATGTCGAGGATCTCACCTACGCCGCCTTGGACCGCGACCAAACGCCGGAGAGTCGACGCTACCTGGAGAGCTTCTCCGGCTCGCGATACTTCAAAGAGCAACCATCGATCACCAGCCACGCGGAGATGGACAGGCGCCTGCAGGGTGGTGGAATCACGCTGGCGCTGGAGATTCCGCCGGACTTCGGCCGCGATATTCTCAGGGGTCGCCAGACGACGGTGGCCGCCTGGATCGACGGCTCCATGCCTTTCCGCGCCGAGACCGTGCGCGGTTATCTGGAGGGCCTCCATAACGACTACGTGAACGGCGTCCTCGCCCGCGAGCTCGGCCAGCAGGCCGTCGTGCAACCGGCGCAGATCGCCTCACGCTACCGCTATAATCAGAGTTTCGAGAGCCTCAACGCCATGGTGCCGACGGTCATCGTCATCCTGCTGGTCTTCATCCCGGCGGTGCTGATGGCTCTCGCCGTGGTGCGCGAGAAGGAGCTCGGCTCGATCACCAACCTCTACGTCACGCCGGTAAACCGGCTGGAGTTCCTGCTCGGTAAGCAGCTGCCCTATGTCGCCGTCGGCATGGTAAACTTCCTGCTGATGACGGCCCTGGCAGTCACTCTCTTCGGCGTCGAGCTGAAGGGCAGTTTTCTGGCTCTGAGCCTGGGGGCGCTGCTCTATGTCACGGCGACCACCGGGCTGGGTCTGCTGATCTCCTCCTTCACGCGCACGCAGATCGCCGCGCTCTTTGGCGCAGCTATCGCCACCATGGTGCCGACTGTACTGTTCTCCGGCATGATGCAGCCAGTTTCCTCGCTGGAAGGCGGGGCCATGGTGATCGGCAAAGGTTTCCCCGCCGGCTACTTCATGACCATCAGTGTCGGCACCTTCACCAAGGCGCTCGGCTTCGCCGAGTTGACCGGCAATCTGCTGGCCCTGGCGGCCTTTTTCCCGGTACTGACGCTGCTCTCCCTGCTGCTGCTGAGGAAGCAGGAGCGGTGAGCATGGGAAGCCTCTCGAACATCTTCCACCTGGGCGTCAAGGAGTTGTTCAGCCTGCGCCGTGACATGGTGCTGATGGCCCTCGTCGCCTGGGCCTTCACCTTCTCCATCTATACGGCGGCGACCGGGATGTCTCACGACCTCAACAACGCCTCCATCGCTATCGTCGACGAAGACCGTTCGCAGCTGTCGGCACGAATCCGCCAGGCCTTTCTGCCGCCCTATTTTGCGGAACCGCAGATGATCACGTTCAGAGAGATAGACCCGGGTATGGATTTCGGCGAATACACTTTCGTACTGGTGGTACCGCCGCGCTTCGAGGCCGACGTGCTGGCCGGTCGGCAGCCGACGCTCCAGGTCAATATCGACGCTACGGCGATGATGCAGGCGGGTATCGGCGATGGCTACATCAGCAGCATTGTGGCGCAGGAGATTGCCACCTTCTTGAAGTCCGGCGGCGCGGCGGCGACGCCGGTGCGCCTGATGGCACGTTATGCCTTCAACCCGAACATCGAGAGTTCCTGGTTCACCAGCGTCATGGAGATCATCAACAACATCACGATGCTGGCCATTGTGCTGACAGGCGCCGCTCTGATCCGCGAGCGCGAACACGGCACCATCGAGCACCTGTTGGTGATGCCGTTGACGCCTTTCGAAATCATGCTGGCCAAGGTCTGGGCCAACGGCCTGGTGATCCTGGTCGCCGCGATGCTCAGCCTGTCGGTGGTAGTCGAAGCCTTGCTGGAAGTACCGGTAGCCGGATCGCGGCTGCTGTTCCTCTGCGCGACGACGCTGTACCTGTTCTTCGCAACCGCGCTGGGGATTTTCCTGGCGACGCTGGCGCGCTCGATGCCGCAGTTTGGCCTGTTGTTCATCCTGGTAATGTTGCCCATGAACATGCTCTCCGGCGGGGAAACCCCGACTGAGAGCCAGCCCGAGTGGCTGCAGACCGTGATGCTGGCGGTGCCGTCGAAGCATTTCGTCGACATCGCCCAGGCTATACTCTTTCGTGACGCCGGCCTGGATATCGTCTGGCCGCAGTTGGCCCTGGTCACCGCCATCGGCGCGCTGTTCTTCGCCTTTGCCGCCTTCCGCTTCCGCAAGAGCATCGCGATCATGCAGAACTAGCGACGTGGCGGGCGTGAGCGCACCAGAAGGATGAGCCAGGTGAGGCCGCTGGCCAGCATCAGCAGCAAGAAGGGCACGACCACGAGGGCGACGTGGTGGTCCTCCAGGCCCGTGTACGGCGTGAGCGGTCCGCCCAGGACGAGGTAGCTGCCGACCAGGGAGGCGCCGCCGATCCAGAGCCAGAACAGGCGGTGCAGCCACTTGCGACGCAGTGCCAGGTTCAGGTTCGGCTCGTTCGTTGCTTCGGGGGTTCTTTCACCTGTGCTCGCTTGCATCCCAGCTCTCCAGGGTTGGGTATCGGGATCGCGGATCAGCAAGTAAACGCGCGGCCGGCGAGGGTGGTTCCGAGGCAAGCGCAGCCTCGGTAGATTGCGACTTTGCTGATCGCCGGTGACTTGGCTTCCTGGGGACCAGGCAGGGATTTATGCCGGTGGCACGTCCTTGCCGCTTCTCGGCTGACACGGGAACCCTGCTGCCGCTGCCGACGTTATCTCATTCGACGTATCAACCAAAGCGCGGCAACCAGTCCCCATGCCCGACACTCTTTCTCTTGACCTGGTTCAGACCAACACACCACTGGTTGAGATTTTCAGCCGTCTGCTGCTGGCCATCGCCTTCGGCGCGGTCATCGGCATCGACCGCGAGTTCCGCAACAAGGCCGCCGGGCTGCGTACCCATATTCTGGTGTCCCTGGCCGCGGCGATCTTCACTCTCATCACCTTCGAGATCTTCTACGAGATGAGCGAGCTGATGGAAGAACCGCGTGGCGACGCCATCCGCATCATCGAGGCGGTGACCGCCGGAGTCGCCTTCCTTGCCGCCGGCACCATCATCCAATCGCGCGGTGGCGTGCAAGGCCTGACGACCGGCGCCAGCATGTGGCTGGCCGGCGCGGTGGGCCTGGCTTGCGGTGGCGGCTTCTACGCCATCGCCCTGATCGGCACTGTCCTCGCCGTCATCGTGCTCTTCGTCATCGGAAAGCTGGAGGCCCGTCTCATCCCTCGCAAAGACGACTGACCGCGCCGGCAAGCCGCGGCTCAGGGCCAGGCCAGGTAGAAGAAAAATACACAGGCGACGGCGGCGAGCACGAGACCGCCGATGAACACGCCCCTGCGTGCCGGGGTCTTCAGGATGATTTCCCCCTGACGGGCTTCCGTGCCGGTCAATACGGGCCCACCGGAACTCTGCGGTGCAGAGGATGGGGTCGGTTGGGCGCCGTGCTTGGTGGCCGGACCGCGCGGGCGCTCGTCTCCAGCCGGCAGGGTCGCCAGCGCTTCGAGCACGCGCCCCAGCATGTCCGGCTCGCCGCCGCCCATGTTCTCCTCCTCGGCGACCGCCAACTCACGGGCGTCACGTTCCCAACTTTCCAGGACGCGGCGCTTCTCGGCGTCGTTCAGCCTGGTGTCGACGAGGACCGCTTCCGGCGTCTTGTAGACGGACCAGGGTTGAGTCACCGCTTTCTCAAGCTCGATCTGCGTGGTCATCGGCGTTCCTTTCTTGGAATTCCTTCGGCACTTGCAGCGAAGGCCGCCGCATGGCCTTGTTAACAGGTCAACGCGCGGTGCGGAGGCTGGTTCCGAAGGCTTTCCCATGCCCTGAGTGCTTTCGAAGCGGCAGGGAGGAAGGTACCGTCAAGCTGCGTCGGCGGAGACGCTCAAGCTGCGGCGACCTCGGCTCTTGACTGACGGCTGCCGCAGGAAGCACAAGTTGCCTCTTTGGCGCCAGGGAGAATCGGGTGATGCGCAGTTCGAAGAGCTTGCCTTGGCATCGATCGGGGAAGCCCTGCGGGCTGCCGTCCTGTCGCGGTCCCGCCGGCTGGTGGCCGTGAAGCGCGCGAAGCGGGAGGCCGGCGTCGTCGGCTGGCGCGAGTGGGCCAGCCTGCCGGATCTGGGCGTTGACCAGATCAAGGCGAAGATCGATACCGGCGCCCGCACCTCGGCGATCCACGCCTTCGAAATCCGCCCCTTCGAGCGCGATGGGCGGCAGTTCGTCCGCTTCTCGCTGCATCCAGTCCAACGCCGACGCCGACCGGTGGTCGACTGCGAGGCACAGGTGATCGACGAGCGCATCATCACTTCGTCCAATGGCGAACGACAGCACCGCTACGTCATCGAGACGTCCATCAAGCTCGGAAACGAAGTCTGGCCCATCGAAATGACCCTGACCAATCGTGATGAAATGGGTTTCCGCATGTTGCTCGGGCGCCGCGCCCTGCGGCGGCGTTTCGTGGTCGACCCGGGCAGTTCCTTCAGGCTTTCGCGCCGCAAGCTGGTGAAGAAGCCGAAATCGAAGACGACAGGGAGGCCGGCATGAGAATTGCCCTGATGGCACGCAACGCGAAGCTCTACTCCCACCAGCGATTGCTCGAGGCGGCGGAGGAACGCGGTCATGAGATCGAGGTGATCGACACCATGCGGGTCTATATTCACATCGCATCGCACCGCCCGGAGATGTACTACCGCGGCGAAAAGCTGGAGGGCTTCGACGCGGTGATTCCTCGTATCGGCGCCTCGGTCACCTTCTTCGGCACCGCCGTGCTGCGCCAGTTCGAGATGATGGGCGTCTATCCGCTGAATGAGTCCGTGGCGATCAGTCGCTCGCGCGACAAACTGCGCAGCCACCAGCTGCTGGCGCGCCGAGGCATTGGCCTGCCGGTGACCGTCTTCGCCCATTCGACCAGCCGTGCCGAGGAGATCGTCGAGATGCTGGGCGGCGCGCCGGTGGTCATCAAGCTGCTCGAGGGCACCCAGGGTATCGGGGTGGTGCTGGGCGAGACCACGGGCGCCGCCAAGAGCATGATCCAGGCCTTCGGTGGTCTGAAGGCGAACATCCTGGTGCAGGAGTTCATCAAGGAATCCGGTGGCTCCGACATCCGCTGCCTCGTGGTCGGCGACAAGGTCGTCGCCTCCATGATGCGCAAGGGCTCAGAGGGCGAATTCCGCTCCAACCTGCACCGCGGTGGCGCTGCCCAGGCGGTGAAGATCACTCCGGAGGAGCGCTCGACCGCTGTGCGCGCGGCGAAGATCATGGGTCTCAACGTCTGCGGCGTCGACATGCTGCGCTCCAACCACGGTCCGGTGGTCATGGAGGTCAACTCCTCGCCGGGGCTGGAGGGAGTCGAAAAGGCCACCGGCAAGGACGTTGCCGGCAGCATCATCGCCTTCCTGGAAAAGCACGCCAAGCCGAACAAGACGCGCACCCGCGGGCGCGGCTGAGGACGTGTCGGCGGGTTGCCCCCGCGCAAGCCGGTTGATGTCCCTGGCGTAAAAGGCGAGACTCTGCGGCAGACCGCCGCGGGCGCATGGGGTGTCCGCCGGCTGTCGGCGGCGAATACAGGATGACCAAGCTCGAATCCATGCCGGGCAAGCTGCTGCGCGAGCCGCCGGGCCCCAAGGCGCCTCTCTCCATCGGCGGCATCGAGGTGCGGCCGGGCGAGCGCCGTACCCTCGACCTGCCGGTCACCGATCTCTCCACCCACACGCCGATTTCCATGCCGGTTCATGTGGTGCGCGGCCGCCGCGCTGGGCCCAGCCTCTTCGTCTGCGCGGCTCTCCACGGCGACGAGATCAATGGTGTCGAGATCATCCGCCGGCTGCTGCGCCTTAGCGCCCTGAAGCGGCTGCAGGGCACCCTTATTGCGGTGCCGATCGTAAACGTCCTCGGTTTCGTCTCGCAGTCGCGCTACCTCCCAGACCGCCGCGACCTCAATCGCAGCTTTCCCGGCTCGGCCCAGGGCTCCCTGGCCGGACGCCTGGCGCGGCTCTTCCTCCAGGAGATCGTCGCCAAGTCCAGCCACGGCATCGACCTGCACACTGCCGCCATCCACCGCGACAACTTTCCGCAGGTGCGCGCCAACCTCGACGATCCGGAAAGCGAGCGCCTGGCTCTCTCCTTCGGCGTGCCCTTCGTGATCAACACCGGATTCCGCGAGGGCAGCCTCCGCGAGGCCGCGGCGCAGTACGGCGTGCCGGTCATCGTCTACGAGGCGGGCGAGGCCCTGCGCTTCGACGAGGCCTGCATCCGCGCCGGTGTGAAGGGCGTGGTGCGCGTCATGCGCCAACTGCAAATGCTGGCGCCGTCGTCACGCAAATCCAGAGGGCTGCGGTCGCTGGTGATCCGCTCCAGCAAGTGGGTGCGCGCACCGCACAGCGGCCTGCTGCGGTCCTCCGCCGCGCTCGGCAGTGCGGTCAGCGAAGGCCAGCTGCTCGGCATCATCTCCGATCCCTTCGGAGAGAACGAGGTGGCGGTGCGTGCCGGCATCAGCGGCGTCATCATCGGCCGCAGCAACATCCCCCTGGTGCACGAGGGCGATGCTCTGTTCCACATCGCGCGCCATGAGGGCACACAGATCATCGCCCGCTCGTTGGACGACTTCGAACCCGAAGCCGCCTATGAGCGGGGGCTCACCTCGGAACTTGCGGGAGAGGCGCCAATCGTCTAGGTGCGGTGGTGCCGCCGCTCAGTAGTCCCACTGGAAGCGCACGCCGGACTTGCTGGCGCCTTTGCCGGTGACCTCGCTCTCGATCGTGATGTTGGGGGTCAGCTCGACCTCGACGCCGGCAGAGGTCGACTGCGCGCCGGCGCCCTGCTTGACGCCGATGTAGACCTCGTCGGTGAGGTACCTTCCGGCCTCCAGGGCCGGCGCCTCGCCGTCTACGGTCTCGATGCGCAGCACGTCGACCCCGAGGGTTCGGCGCGCGAAGCCCAGGATATCGCTACCGCCGCCCCGGCCGGTGAGGTCACGCAGGGCGATGGCGAGCTGCGCCGCCTCCGCGGCGGAGAGGCCGGCGGCCGATTTGTTGAACAGCACACGGGACACGATCTCGTCGCGCGGCACTTCCGGCACTGAGGTGAGATCGAGCTCGGGCCGTGACAGCGGGCCACTGAGCCGTGCGGTGACGGTCAGGTTCTGGCCCTCGTGCACGGCGGTGACGTTGATGGCGGGTTCGGTGTCGGCGCCTTGCGGCAGCGTCACCTTGCCCGCCTGCAGGATGAAGGGCTTGCCGACCACCGAAAGCTGGCCGCGCACCAGGTTGACCTCGCCGGTCACTGTCGGCTCCGCGGCGGGCCCCTGCACGGAGATTCGCCCGGCCCATTCGGAGTCCAGGCCGCGTCCGCGCACGAAGATGCGCCGCGGCATCTCGACGACGATGTCCAGGGTGGCGTCGATCGGCGGCTCCCGGTCGGCTTCCTCTGGCCGCTCCACCACCACGCCATCCTTCATCTCGATGACGTCGAGGCTCACCACGTTGGGCGGCAGGTCGGTCAGCAGGCTGATCTCCACCGTCTCCGTAGTGAAGCGGCCCTCGACATGTGGAGCCCCGATGTCGCCGCCGAGCGTCACTTTGCCACCGGTCACCGCCGTCACGTCGTCGCGTCTGACGGCATGGAACCGGTCGAGGTCTATCGAGATGTCGAAGGGGAAGTTCCGCTCAGGATCGATGGCCAGGCTGCCGCTGCCCCTAACCGTGCCACCGGCCCCATCGTTGGCACTGAGGCTGGTGAGAGTGACCCGCTCGTCGGTCGCCTCCGCGGTGAGGGCGAGGTCGCGCAGGATGGTGCCGGTCTCCAGGTTCTCGTAGCGGCCCCTGTCGAGCGCGATGCGGCCTTCGACCTGCGGTGCGCCCAGGGTGCCGCCGACGGTCAGGGCGATCTGCGCCCCGCCGTCGAGGCGATGTGCCGGCAGCGGCACGAAGAGCAGCAGCGTCCTGATGTCGCCGGTCCATTCAAGCTGGCCGGACAGCGGCGCTTGCGGCGGCATGTCGATGGCGCCGTCGGGGGTCATCTGCAGCGGCGCGTCGGCGCTGAATCTGGCAGCCGCCACCTGCGCCCCGCCGAGCTGTCCCTCGGCCTTCACACGCCCGTTCCGCCAGTCTCCCGTGGCGGTCAGTTCGAGCGCCGGCGTGTCCTGACTGTCGCGCGGGCGCAGGCCGGTCGCGGAAAAGCGGGCAGTACCCTGCGGCGCCGCAAAGCTGCCCGTCAGGTTCACCTCGGCGGAGATCTCACCGGCCAGCCCGCTGTCCCAGAATGCATCGACGGTAGAGAGCGGCAGGGCAGCAAGCGCCGCCTGCAGCATGATGCGGCCGTCGCCGAGTGCCGCATCGGCACTCAGCCGGGTGTCGCCGGAAGCCAGGGCCAGCCCTTCGAGCCGGGTGGCGTCCGGGGTCACGGTAAGTGTCGCCGTCCGTTCCAGCGCCAGCGGCTGTCCGAAGGCGCGGCCCTCGGCACGCGTGACGGCGACGGCGAGGGTCTCGTCCTGCTGTGTTACCCGCGCCCGGGCCGCCAGCTCCAAAGGCTCGACCCAGCGGCCGGAGGTCTGGAGGGTCACATCGAGCGCAGACAAGCTGCCCACGGCGTCTAGCGCGACGCGTTCCAGCTCCAGCTGGTCCCGGCGCAGGCTCGTCGCAGTGACCGCTACTTCCAGCGACTCGGTGAAGGCGGGATCCTGGGCCTGCAGCGCCACCGCCAGGTGCGCGGCACTGATGGGCATAGCCCCCGGTTCCGTCAGCAAGGTGAGGCCGGAGAGATCGGCGGAGGCCGTCAGCGGCGCCGTGGCGCTGGACCGGTTCAGTTGCAGGGTGGCATTGCCGCTGCCGCCGCCGGAGAAACCGGCAAGCTCCAACCAGGGGCCGATATCGGCGAAGGCGCCCTCGAGGTCGGCTATCGGGCCGCCGCCGTCGAGCGGCAGGGTGACGCGGCCGGTCACCGTGGTCTGCGGCAGGCTTGCCCGCAGATTGGCCAGCGTGACGGCCTCGCTGCGCACTTGCAGGTCGCTGCTGGCCTCGGCGGGACCGAAGGGGCTGGTCAGCGCCACGGTAATCGGCCCGTCGACGTCGGCGCCGCTGAGGCGCAGGCGGTAGGTTCCGGAGATGTCGCTGAGGGTCTGGTTTTCGACAGTCAGCTCGGCGAGGCGGGCGCGGCCGCTGAGATCGAGGGCATCGAAGGGGCCGGAAAGCTCGCCTTCGACTGTTGCCGGTCCGGCCAGCGCCACGCCGAGCTCGCGGGACAGCACTTGCGCGTCGGCGAGGGAGAGACTGTAGCGGCCGTCGCGCAGCGACGCACCGGCGACGGTCAGGGTCGCCTCGAGCGTCGTGTCGGTCGAACGGGCGGTTGCCTGTTCGATGCGGACGTCGCTGCCGGCGATGACCAGCCGCGCTGTGACGTCGAGGCCGTCGCCGGCCAGCGCATCGATCAGCCCGATGTCGCTTGAGGGTTGCTCCCAGCGGCCCGTCAGGTCGGCGACGATGCGGCTGCCGAAGCCTTCGAGGGCGACAGGGCCGGCCAAACGCAGGGGACCACCGAGGGTGATTTCGGTGAGCGGCTGCAATGCGGCGAGATCAGCCACCTGCGCGACGGCCTCCAGCTGCGCACTGCCGTCGCCGAGGTTGAAGGGTCCGCTGGCCGTGAGTGTCGCCGGGCCGGCGGCAACCTCCAGCGCGGCGATGTCGAGCACCAGCGTTTCGAGATCGAGCTCGCCGGCTAGGGACAACGGCAACCGGTCGCCGAGGAACTGGTTGACCTCTTCCTGACCGGGCAGGCGCGGCGCATCGAGCTGTCCCCGAAGGTCGAGCGCCAGCAGCGGTGCCGGGCCGAGCAGGTCGCGTTCGGCGGTGATCCTGCCGCTGACGGCCACGGCCTCGGCGGCGACGTCGGGCGTGGCGAGCCCCTCGGCGCGCAGGTCGAGCGTCGCTTGCGGCCGGTTCAGCGTACCGCTGACGGCGATGTCGCCCGCGAGGCTGCGCAGGCCGTCGAGTCCTGCCAGCGCCGCCAGCGCCGAGGCATCTGCCGCCTGCACCATGAGCTTGAGGTCGAGCGCATCGCTCTCCGGCACGAGGTCGCCCCGCAGGTCGAGCCGCAGGCTGTCGTTGGCGGCGGCGAAGCGGTCGAGATGCAGGTGGCGGCCGTCCCGCCAGACCCCCTGCAGGTCGATCTCCGTGCGCCCCGCGGCGAGGCGCCAGAGGTCGTCTCCTTCCGGAGGACGGACAGTGCTCGCACCCTGCAGGCGGAAGGCGAGGTCGCCGTTGTTGCGGCGCTCGAGGCCGATGGCCGCCTCGGCGTCGGCCAGGTCGCCGAGTGCCAGGGTTAAGTCGCCGGCCCAGTCGGCGAGCGGGCCGCTGCCGGTCAGATTTAGCTCGATGCCCGGCAGGTCCGGTATATCCAGCAGGGTGGCCAGCAGGCCGCCGCGCGCTGAAGTCGCATCCACCTCTGCTGTCAGGCTGTCGTCCTGGGGTTTGTAGTGCAGGTTGGCGAGAAGGCGTCCTTCGGGGCCGTCGAGGCGCACCAGGTCGAGCCGAGCCGCAAGGCTGCCGTCGTCGCGCCGCCCGGCCTCGCCGGAAAGCGTGAAGCGCGCGGCCTGGCCCAGCACCGGCTCACCCAGGGCGATCTCGTCGACGGCGAGGCGGCCGAGGCGGACCCGCAGCGGAAAGTCGAGCAATTCGCGCGGGTCGCTGCTGCCGCCGGCGTCGGCGGTGTCCGGCGGGGTAGCCGGCAGGCGCGCCAGGTCGACGCCGGTCAGAGCCAGGCGCTCCACGTCGAGCCGCCGGCTGAGCAGCTGCCAGGGGCGCCAGTCGATCTCCAGCGCGGCGACGGAGAGCCAAGGGCCCGCGCCGTCGCGCAGCACGATGTCGCGGGCCCGCAGGTTCTGCGGCAGCGATCCCGTCAGCGAGCCGATGGAGAGCTCGATCTCGCCGGGTGTGCTGGCGGCGTCCTCGATCTGGCGGGCGAGCCAGTCGCGGCCACCGTCGCTGTTGAGCCAGCCGAAGCCGAGCGCGACGGCGAGCGCCACCGAGGCGAGTAGGCCGCCGCAGGCGATGAGCCCCCACTTTGCGATCGCTTTGGCCCGGTGCATCTCAGAACGCCTGTCCGAAGCTGATGTAGAACTGGAAAACCTCGTCTACCCCGTCGCGCGGGTTGAGGGGAAAGGCGACGTCCAACCGTATCGGTCCGAAGCCCGTGAAGTACCTCAAGCCCAGGCCCGCGGCCCAACGCAGGGTCTCGTCGCCTGTCGGGATCGGATCGTCATAGACCGTGCCACCGTCGATGAACGGCACGACGCCGATTTCGTCCGTGACCCGAACGCGCAGTTCGCCGCCCACCTCCACCAGCGAGGTGCCGCCGAAGGGCTTCTCGTCGTCGTCGAGCGGGCCGACCAGCTGGTATTCGTAGCCGCGGATCGAGCCGCCGCCGCCGGCATAGAAGCGGCGGGAGGCGGGCAGCACCGCGGTCTTCTCGCCGACGATGGAGCCGACCCGTGCACGGCCGGCCAGCACATAGCGCTCGTCCTCGTCGATGGCATAGTATGCCGAGCCGCCGGCAGTCGCGGTGAGGAAGAGCAGGTTCTCACTGCCGACCCCGGCGGAGGGGGTGAGCGCGAGCTGCAGCCGGGTTCCCGAGCGTGGATCGAGGGGATCGTCGGTGGTGTCGCGGCTGGCCGTCAGCGGCAGGCCCACGAGCTGGAAGCTGCGCTCGTCCTCGCCGTTGTCCGCCTTCTCGTCGATGATCTCGTAACCGAAGGAGACGCCGGCGGAGCCGCGCCAGTTGTCGAGGAACGGTCGCTCTAGGGCGACGACCGCATCGACCGCCTGGCGCTCGTAGGCATCGGTGTCCTCGAAACCGCCCGTGAGGTTGGCCAGCAGGTCCTGGTCGGCACGCAGGAATGCCGGCTTGCGGAAATCGATCGCACCGGTCTGCTCGACAAGCGAGCCGGTCGCGCCCACGCGCAGCCGCTCGTTCTCGCCCAGCAGGTTGCGGTGTTCCCAGAACAGCTCGAGGCTGGGCCCGATGTCGGTTGAAAAGGCAACCGTCGCGCCGATCGAGCGATGTTCGCGCTCTACCAGGGTGACCGTGAGCGGGAGGCTGCCGTCCGCGGCGGCTTCGGCAGCGGTTTCCGCATTGACCGTGGAAAACAGCCCCGTGTTGGAGAGGCGGCGCTGCAGGTCGCGCACCACGCGGCGGTCGTAGATGGCGCCCTCCGGCCACTCTGCGATGGCCCTGAGGTAGGATTCCTCGACCTCCTCCTGGCCCTTGAAGGCAAGCGGGCCGAAGGTCGCGGGCGGGCCGGCATCGATGGCAAGGCGGACGGTCATTTCGCTTTGCTCGCGGTTGATGAAGGTCCTTCGCTCGGCAACCCGGGCAAAGGGGTGGCCGCGTTCCTGCAACAGCTCCACCAGACGCTGCTCGGCGGCGACGACCGTCGGTGCACGTGCCGGCATGCCTGGCGTGATGCCGACCTCCGCAAGCGTCGGGCGGACTGCCTCCGCCGGCTCGGTCCCATCGGCGAAGCTGATTTCGTAGGCGGCGACGCTGTAGCGCGGGCCGTTTTCGATCTGCAGCCGGACCAGCGCTGGCTCGGCATCGCCGTCAATGTCCAGGTCGATCGCTGCATCGTAGTAGCCCTCAGAATGCAGGGCCGTCTGGAGGCGCTCGACGTCGTCCTCTGCCCGGCGCCGCAGTCCCACGGTGGTGGCCGGCGGCTTGTCGGCGAGGGTGATGAGCTGGGATGAGGCACGCAGCAGCTCCAGCAGTTCGTCGTCCGCGATGCCCTCGAGCCGAACCTCGTAGGCAACTCCTCCGCCGCCGGCCTCGGCGCCGGCTGCATCTCCCGCCGCAGCGGATTCCTCGGCGGTGGGTCCGACGAACTCGGGCGCCTGACCGGCCCGCGCGGCGCCTGCGAGAGACAGACCGATCGTCAGCAGCGCCAGGACAAAGACGCAGCTACACCGCCGGCCGAACCGGGCTGCCTTCGCAGTGCGTCGCTTCAAAACCGGCTCCTGCCCCTAAGTTTCCGGCGGCACACCCCAAGGACTGGGACCACTGCCTCGATTGATTGCATTCAGGCGGCAAGAACGCATTCTTCTTGTTGGCTTCTGCCGGGCGAGGGTAAGTCCACAATATAGGTCTGGCCACTTGCTTTGCTATGATGGAATGTCCGCCCGGATCGTTCGATCCCGGAGTCTACGGTCTGTCGGACTAAATCATCTATGGGCCGGGAGGGTGTTCTTTGGACGCCGTCGAACGAGACTGCGGAGTGTTCTCGCAGATTCTCGCTGGTCGCTCATATTTCCCAATTATATGAAGGCCTTAGCACTTTCTTAATCTGAGTTTCTGCAAGCTCTACCAGAATAAGTTGTATTTGGGACATATGTCCTATGCCGATTCGCGAAATCCCTCTGACGGATCTGCCGGCCGGTCATCCCGCGGCGGTGTTCTTTCATTTCTGGAAGCAAGCTGCCCGCGGCCAGGCGTGGGCGCCCTGGAGCCGCTTCGACGCCGTGGACCACCCGAGCATCCTGCCGTGGGTGCTGCTGCTGAAGCTCGAGCCGGCGGACGCCGGGGCGGGGGACCTGCAGTGGCGCTACGCGGTCTGCGGAACCGGCTGCACCGAGCTCTTCGGCTTCAGCTTTCAGGGCAAGTTCTTCGGCGAGGGCATGTCTTCGGAGGCGGCGGCCGAGCGTCTGGCCGAGTTCCAGCGGGTCGTCGAGGGCGAGGGTCCGTTGTTCTTCGACAGCCACCTGCCGATTCCTACCCGCGAATTCGTCCGGGTGCTGCGCGGCATCTTTCCTTTCTCGACAGGCGAGGGCGGAATCGACCGCCTTTTCGTAGTGGTGGCGAAGGATGACACCCGCGCCGATTAACCCTTCTCTCCCAGACAATTGCCGCTGCTTTCGGTCCTTCGCCGTGCTGCTGTCGGGTTTCAGTTGTGTTGCGCGCACAGGGGTTATGTTTCCGATCCGGGACATCATGCAGAAATAGTGAACGCGTAGGGTCTCCGGCCATTGCAGCCGTTTTGAAGCTGCAATCGCATAAGGAGACTTCGAATGGCCAAGTACCGAGACAGCCTGCCGCAGCTGAAGGGCGGGCTCTTTCTGACCGACGGTGGCATCGAGACCACCCTGATCTTTCACGAAGGGCTCGACCTGCCCTACTTCGCCGCCTTCGACCTGCTGAAGGACCAGTCGGGTCAGGCGGCTTTGCGGCGCTACTATTCGAGCCACGCTTCCATTGCCCGCGACAAGGACTGCGGCTTCATCCTCGAGAGCGCGACCTGGCGTGCCTCCATCGACTGGGGCGTCAAGCTGGGCTACCGCGAGGCCGACATGGCCGAGGTGAACCGCCAGTCGATCGCCCTGCTCACCGAGCTGCGCCGCATGTTCGAATCCGATCGCTCGCCGATGGTAATCAGCGGCTGCGTCGGACCGCGCGGTGACGGCTACAAGGTCGAAGCGGCGATGACGGCTGAGCAGGCCCAGGCCTACCACGCCAAGCAGATCGACGTTTTTGCCGACACGCCCGCCGACATGGTGACGGCGATCACCATGACCTATGCGGACGAGGCCATCGGCGTCACCCGCGCGGCCCAGACGGCCGGCATGCCGGTAGTGATCTCCTTCACCGTGGAAACCGACGGCTGCCTTCCTTCCGGGCAGCGGCTGAACGATGCCATTGCGGCGGTGGACGCGGCGACCGGCAAGGGCCCGGCCTACTACATGATCAACTGCGCCCATCCGACCCACTTCGAGGACGCCCTCCAAGCTGGCGAAGGCTGGGTGAAGCGGATCAAGGGCCTGCGTGCCAACGCGTCGCGGATGAGCCACGCCGAACTCGACGAAGCCGAGGAGCTCGACGCCGGCAATCCCGAGGAGCTCGGGCAGCAGTACCGCGACCTGCGGGCCCGACTCGGCCATATCACGGTGATGGGCGGCTGCTGCGGCACCGACCACCGCCACATCGAGGCGATCTGCCACGCCTGCCTGGAAGTCGAGGCGGCCTGAGGCCGCCCGGCAGTCGCCGCGTCGTTCGGTCTCGCGAGGAGGCGAGCTCATGTTGACGATCAAGCATCCCTTTGCGTCCAAGGCCGTGGACCCGACCGGCCCGGCCCGGCCGGTGGTCGCCCTGCACAGTTCCGCTTCGACCGGCGGGCAGTGGAAGTCCCTGGCGACGGCGCTTGCCGGCCGTGAGGTCATCACGCCCGACCTGCCGGGCTACGGCCGGGCGAGCTTCCGGGACGGTGCCCGCGACGACGCGGCCAGCCTTGCCGGCGATGCTGCGGCGGTGTTGCGGACGCTGGGCGCCCGGGCAGACGTTGGCGCGCCGGCCTTCCACCTCGTGGGTCATTCCTATGGCGGCGCGGTGGCCTTGAAGATCGCGCTCAGCTATCCGCAGCGGGTGTTGAGCCTGACCCTGATCGAGCCGGTGCTCTTCCATCTGCTGCCGCTGGCAGGCGGCGACGAGGATATGCGGCTCTATCGCGGCATCCTCGGCATCCGCGACCGCCTGCGCGGTGCGGTGGCGGCCGGCTGGCCGGCCCACGGCATGGCGGCCTTCGTCGATTTCTGGAACGGCGAAGGCGCCTGGGACAAGGCCGACGCCGAACAGCGTCAGCGGCTTGCCGCCCAGGCCCGCGCGGTGCTGCGCAACTTCGCCGCCTGCCTCGGCGAAAGCTGGCCGGCGACGGACATCGCCCGCTTGGCCATGCCGCTGCTCACCATCAGTGGGGAGGCCTCGCCGGCGGTGGCCCGGCGCCTGACCGACAAGCTCGTCGATGCGGCGGGGGAGGTGACGGCAGCGCGCCTCTTCGATGCCGGCCACATGTCGCCGCTCACCCATGCGGCGGACGTGAACGCCCTGATTCAGCGGCACGTCCGCCTCGCCGAGGGAGCCAATTCCTCGGTACCGCGGGTTGCGCCGTTTCGGCGCTCCAGCGTTGCGGCCTGATTTCCTGAACCCTTCGTTTCACTCTTTATTGCCTGAGGATAGAACAATGGATTTCACCAAGAACCCTGCCACGGCCGTTCTCCATAGCGGTTACCGGTCCGACCCGACCACCCACGCGGTGGCGGTGCCGATCTACCAGACCACCTCCTACCAGTTCGAGGATTCCGGCCATGCCAAGCGCCTCTTCGCCCTCGAGGAACTGGGCAACATCTATACCCGCGTGATGAATCCGACCAATGCGGCTTTCGAGGAGCGCATGGCCGCTCTCGAAGGCGGTGTCGCGGCGCTGGCGGTCAGTTCCGGCCAGGCCGCCTCGACGCTGGCGATCCTCAACATCGCCGGCACCGGCGACAACATCGTCAGCGCGACCGGCCTCTACGGTGGCACTTGGAACCTCTTTGCCAACACGCTGAAGATCATGGGCATCGAGGTGCGCTTCGTCGACGCCACCGATCCGGAGAACTTCCGCAAGGCGACCGATGCGCGCACCCGCGCCTATTACGGCGAGACCCTGCCGAACCCGATGCTGAAGGTCTTCCCCATTGCCGAGGTCGCGGCCATCGGCGAGGAACTCGGCGTGCCCCTCATCCTCGACAACACCGCCTCGCCGGTGATCTGCCGACCCTTCGACCACGGCGCCCACATCATCGTGCACTCGGCCACCAAGTACATCGGTGGCCACGGCACCTCGATCGGCGGCGTCATCGTCGACGGCGGCAAGTTCGACTGGGAAAAGCACGCCAAGCGCTTCCCCGGCCTGAACCAGCCGGACCCGAGCTACCACGGCGCGGTGTGGGCCGAGGCGGCGAAGGGCCTCGGAGCTCCGATCGCATACATCCTGAAGGCCCGCTGCACCCTGCAGCGCGACCTCGGCATGGCGCTCAGCCCGTTCAACACCTTCAACTTCATCCAGGGCCTCGAGACCCTGCCGCTGCGCATGCGCGAGCACTGCCGCAACGCCCAGCGCGTGGCCGACTTCCTGGCCGTGCATCCGCTGGTGAAGAAAGTCATCTATCCGGGCATGACCCACGACGACCCGACCGAGCGCACTGAGCGCTACCTGAGTGGCGGTCGCGGCGGCCTCGTCGGCTTCGAGCTGAGAACCAGTGATCCGGAGGCCGGCGCCCGCTTCATCGATGCGCTGCAGATGATCTACCACGTGGCCAACATCGGCGACACGCGCACCCTGGCGATCCACCCCTCGAGCTCGACGCATCAGCAGCTGAGCGCCGAGGATCAGCTCGCCACCGGCGTGACACCGGGCTACCTGCGCCTCTCGGTGGGCATCGAGCACATCGACGACATCCTGGCCGACATCGGCCAGGCCCTCGACGCCGCCTCCGACGCCAAGCGCGCGGCGGCCTGAGGCCCGAGGTTCCGGCGCGAGCGCGCGCCGGCTCGTAGGGAGGGTGCCTGACGTCCATCCCCGGCGCCCTCCCTTCTTTTTGCTCCTGCATGCTTTCCTGGGGCGGCCTTCTGCGCGAAGGCCGCCCATTTTCTTTGCGCTCGTCGGCTGGACTTGACCCCCGCCGCTCCATCGGCCAATTCTGTGCCTCGATCCCGGGCGGGCGACACCAGCAGGAGGCGTGGGCCATGCGTATTTCCGAGGAAACCAAGGGCGTCTACATCATCGCGGCGACACCCTTTGCAGACGACGGTGCGCTCGATCTCGCCAGCACCGACTCGATGGTCGACTTTTATCTGAACTGCGGCGTCGACGGCATGACCATCCTCGGCGTCATGGGCGAGGCGCCCAAGCTCACGGCGGAGGAGTCGGTTACCTTCCTGACCCGCGTGCTGGACCGCGTCGACGGCCGCGTCGGGGTGATCGTCGGCGTCAGCAGTCCCGGCCTCGACAACCTCGCGCGCCTTGCGCACACGGCGATGGACAAGGGGGCGGCCGGGGTGATGGTGGCGCCGATGGCGGGGCTGAATACCGAGGCCAAGGTGCTCGGCTACTACGAGCAGGTCTGCAAGGCGCTCGGCCCCGACGTGCCGCTGATCTACCAGGACTATCCGCAGACGACCGGTGTGCCGGTCTCCGTGCAGACGATCGACACGCTGATCGACCGCCACCCGCAGTTTGTCATGCTGAAGCACGAAGACTGCCCGGGGCTCGCCAAGATCACCGCCCTGCGCAAGTCGGCGGAAAAGGAGGGACGCCGTCGCGTCTCCATCCTCGTGGGCAACGGCGGGCTCTACTACCCGCAGGAGCTGGCGCGCGGCGTCGACGGCGCCATGACCGGCTTCGCCTATCCGGAGATGCTTGTCGAGGTCTACCGCCTGCACGCCGCCGGCCAGCGCGACGCCGCCGAGGATCTCTTCGACGCCTACCTGCCGCTGGTGCGCCATGAGCAGCAGACGGGAATTGGTTTGGCTCTCCGCAAGGAGGTGCTGAAGCGCCGCGGCGCCATCGCCTCCGCCAAGCTCCGCGCACCCGGCCCCAGCCTCACGGCCGAGGACCAGACGGAACTCACCCGCATGATCGAGCGGGTGGAGCGGCGGCTGGCGGCGCTGGATCGCGCGGCGTGAGGGCCATGGGAGCACTTGGCTTGAGGAGGCGCGGGAAATGCGGCGGAAGTGGCTCCTCGGCAGTTTGGCGGCGCTCGTCGCGGTGACGGTCGCGGTCGTCCTGCTCACGACCTACGACGTAGCAAAGAGCAACGACTTCTAATTTCCTCAGGGGTGACCTGCGACTGTGCCGCCAACAGAGGCTGCCGAGGTCTACGCCGCCATCGCCTCTTTTGTCCATGCGGCGACATCCGCCACCAGCCGGCGCAGGTCGGCCTTCAGCTTGTCGTAGCCGGCGTTGGCGGTGATCGTCACCTCGTCCATGTAGAGATTGCGCTTCATCTCGATCTGCAGGGAGTGGCGATTGTCGGCCGGGCGGCCGTGGCAGCGGATGATTTCGGCGCCCTTGTAGGGGTCGTTCACCGCTACGCGGTAGCCGAGTCCGCGCAGGGTCTCGGCGACGAAGGCGGTGAAGGCGGGATCACAGCTCTGGCCTTCCAGATCGCCGATCACCATATCCGGGCGCTCGGCGCCGGGGCCGTCCGGAGTGATCGCCGTGCCGAAGGACTTCATGGAGTGCACGTCGATGTGCCAGACGGCGCCGTGTCGGGCATGCAGGCTGTCGAGGCTCTTCTCCAATGCCTGGCGGTAGGGCCGCCAGCAGCGCTCGATGCGGGCGGCCAGTCCCTCGACAGACAGCGGTCCGGCCAGCAGCGGCCCGCCATCGTTGGTGCGGTGGCGGAACAGGCCGATGCCGAGGGCGGACTTGGGGCCGGGGTTTAGCGGCGTTGGCCAGGAACCGTCGATCAGTGCGGGGTCGACGTCGTCGATCCGCCGGTTGGGGTCGATGTAGGCGCGCGGGAAGCGGGCCGCCAGGAGGCTGGCGCCCGCCAGCGGCGCGTGGCCGAAAAGGTCGTCGACCATCCAGTCCTCGGCGCCGCGCAGCACCAACTCCGGGACCACGGTCGCGAAATCTTCGGGATAGCAGCGGCCGGAATGCGGCGAGTCGATGAGCAGCGGTGCCTCTGGGCCCTCGGGCGCGAAGAAGTCGTAGGCCTGCTCATCGAAGGGCGGGGCGCTTTCTCTGGCGGTCATGATCAATCGTTCAGGTGGCAGGCGGACCAGCGTCCGGGGGCGATTTCGCGCAGGGCCGGGCGCTCGGCGCGGCAGCGCTCGGTGGCATGCGGGCAGCGTGGATGGAAGTGGCAGCCCGGCGGCGGATCGAGGGGCGAGGGGATCTCGCCCTTCACCGGGTGGTAGCTGCGCTTGCGCAGCTCAATGCGCGGCACCTCCGACAGCAGCGCCTGGGTGTAGGGATGGTTCGGAGCATCGAAGATGTCGTCGGTCGCGGCGATCTCCACCACGCGGCCGAGGTACATGATCACCACCCGGTCGGCGATGTGCTCGACCACCGAGAGATCGTGGCTGATGAAGAGGTAGGTGAGGTCGAGATCCTGGCGCAGGTCCATGAAGAGGTTGATCACCTGCGCCTGGATGGAGACGTCCAGCGCGGCGATGGCCTCGTCGCAGACCAGGAAGCGCGGCTGCACGGCGAGCGCGCGGGCGATGCCGATGCGCTGGCGCTGCCCGCCGGAGAACTGGTGCGGATAGCGGCGCCGGAAATCCGGGTCGAGGCCGACCCGCAGCATGGTCTCGGCGACGTAGTCGGCAATTCCGCTGCGCGGCACCAGGCCGTGCACCCGGGGCGCTTCACCGATGATCTCCTCCACCCGCATGCGCGGGTCGAGCGAGGCGAAGGGGTCCTGAAAGATCATCTGGATGGCCAGAGCGGTCTCCTTTGCGCCGACCCGGCCGTCGCGCCACACCGGTTTGCCGTCGAAGCTCAGGGTGCCTTCGGTCGGCGGCAGGATGCCGGCCACGATGCGCCCGAAGGTGGACTTGCCGCAGCCGGATTCGCCAACCAGGCCGACCACCTCACCGGCGCCCACGGTGAGGTTCACACCGTCCACGGCGTGCACCGTCTCCTCGTGGATCGAGGAGCCGAGGCGCTGAGCGATCTTGCCGGCGAGATCCAGGCGCTTCACGAAGCGCTTGGTGATGCCGGTGGCCTCGAGGATCGGGCGCCGCTCGACGGGCTTGCGCGCGGCCTGCGGTGTCTCGGACAGGGCGCTCATGACAGGATCTCTTCCAGGGGGCCGTCGTGCGGGTGGACGCAACGCACCAGGCGGCCTTCGGAGGCGGCGTGCACCGGCGGCTCTTCCAGGCAGGCGGAGTCGGCGCGCGGGCAGCGGTTGCGGAAGGCGCAGCCGGCGGAGAGATTCAGCAACGAAGGGGTCATGCCGGGGATCTGGAACAGCCGGCTGCCGCGGCGGTTGCGGCTCGGCACCGAGCCGATCAGCCCCACGGTATAGGGATGCGCCGGCCGGTCGAGCACGGCATCGATCGGTCCCTGCTCGACGATGCGCCCGGCGTACATGACGCAGATGTGGTCGGCCAGGCCGGCCACCACCGCAAGGTCGTGGGTGATCCAGATCATCGCCGTGCCGGTCTCGCGGCAGAGGGTCTGCGCCTCGTGCAGGATCTGACCCTGAATGGTGACGTCCAGCGCCGTCGTCGGCTCGTCGGCGATGATGAGCTCGGGCTCGTTCAGGAATGCGATGGCGATGGCGACGCGCTGGCGCATGCCGCCGGAGAACTGGTGCGGATAGGAGGCGAGCCGCTCGTCGGGTGCCGGGATGCCGACCTTCACCAGTGCCTCGCGGCAGATTTCCAGCGCGCGGGCGCGGGAGACGTCGCGGTGGGCCAATACCGCCTCGGTCATCTGGGTATCGATGCGCAGGACCGGATTGAGAGTCATCATCGGGTCCTGGAAGATCATCGCGATCTTGGAACCACGCAGCTTGCGGCGCTCCTTCTCCGCCAGCGGTACCAGATCGCGGCCCTGAAACAGGATTTGGCCGCCTGCGACGCGGCCGGGCTGGTCGACCAGGCCGAGGATGGAGAAGCCGGTGATCGACTTGCCGCTGCCCGACTCGCCGACCAGCCCGAGCACCTCGCCGGCGCCGACCTGGAAGCTTACCCCGTTGACCGCCTTCACCACCCCGTCGCGGGTGAAGAAGTGGGTCTCGAGGTCCCGGACCTCCAGCGTCGGGCTGGGCGCGGCGCCGGTCATTGCTTCGGCCGCCGTCATCTCTTTAGCCTGGGATTCAGTACGTCGCGCAGCTGGTCGCCGACCAGGTTGATGGCGACGATGGTGACCAGCAGGGCGACACCGGGGAAGAAGGAGATCCAGTATTTGCCGGACAGCATGTAATCGTAGCCGTTGGCGATCAGCAGGCCGAGCGAAGGCTCCGTGATCGGCACGCCGACGCCGAGGAAGGAAAGCGTCGCCTCCAGGGCGATGGCGTTGGCGACCTGCACCGTCGCCACCACGATGAGCGGCGGCAGGCAGTTGGGCAGCAGGTGGCGGAACACGATGCGGCGGTGCGAGAGGGCGAGGCAGGAGGCCGCCTCGATGTATTCCTTGCGCCGTTCGACCAGGGCGGTGCCGCGCACGGTGCGGGCGTAGTAGGCCCACTGCACGATGATGAGGGCGATGACCACTTTGTCGACACCCTTGCCGAGCACCGCCAGCAGGATGAGGGCGACGAGGATCGCCGGAAAGGAGAGCTGCAGGTCGACCACCCGCATGATGACGGCATCGACCTTGCCGCCGAAGTAGGCCGCCAGCACACCGACCGACATGCCGAGGGACAGCGCGATGATCGTGCTCATGGCGCCGACGCCGAGGCTCATGCGCAGGCCGAATATGATCGCCGAGAGCATGTCGCGGCCCTGCTGGTCGGTGCCGAGATGATAGGTCATGGAGCCGTCGAAATTGCTGCTGCCCGGCGCCTGCATGCCCTCCATGATGTCGAGCTGCGCCAGGTCGTAGGGGTTCTGCGGCGTTACGAAGTTGGCGAAGACGGCGAGCACGGCGAGGGCCACGGTGAGCGCCAGGGCGGTCAGCGCCACCGGACTGGCGGCGAACTCCGCGGCGAAGCGGGCCAGTGGGGCGGCGCGCCAACCGGGCCGCCGGACCTCTGAGCGGGTTACCGTGGCCTTCAGGGTGTCGGTCATGCCCGCACCTCCGACAGCCTGACGCGCGGATCGAGCACGCAGTAGAGCATGTCGACCGCCAGGTTGATGATGATGAACATGAAAACGGTCAGCATCAGGTAGGCGACCACCACCGGGCGGTCGAGCAGCTGGATGGAGTCGATCAGCAGCTTGCCCATGCCGGGCCAGGCAAAGACCGACTCGGTCACCACGGCGAAGGCGATCATGCTGCCGAGTTCCAGTCCGAGCACGGTGACCACCGGGATCAGGATGTTTTTCAGGATGTGCACCAGCACGATGCGCCGCTGCGACAGGCCCTTGGCGCGGGCGAACTTCACGTAGTCCTGCAGCGAAGCCTCCCGCGTGCCGGCGCGCGCCAGGCGGATCACCAGCGAGGTCTTGAAGAGCGCCAGGTTGATGGCCGGCAGCAACATGTGGGAGAGGCCGTCGAGCGTCAGGAAGCTGACGGCGATGCCGAAGACCTGCACGGTGTCGCCGCGCCCGCCGGAAGGCAGCACCTTGAAGATCACCGCGAAGAGCAGGATCAGCATCATGCCCTGCCAGAAGTTCGGCAGGCTGAAGCCGAGGATCGAGCCAGCCATGATGGACTTGCCGACGATCGAATGGGGCTTCAGGCCGGCGATCATGCCGAGCGGCACGCCGAAAAGGATGGCGATGAGCAGCGCCAGGAAGGCCAGCTCCAGGGTCGCCGGCAGCTTGGAAAGGATGAGGCCGAGGGCGTCGGTGGAATAGACGAAGCTCCTGCCCAGGTCACCCTGCAGCGCGTTCTTGATGAAGATGAGGAACTGTTCCCACAGCGGCTTGTCGAGGCCGAGGCGGGCCATGGCAGCGGCCATCTCCGCCTGGTCGGCGTCGGGGCTGATCATGATGTCGATCGGGTTGCCGATCGCGAAGACGCCAATGAAGACCAGCACCGCCATGGCGGCGATCACAAAGAGGCTCTGGCCGAGGCGGCGCAGAAGGTAGACGAGCATCGGCTATGCCCTGCCGCTAGAGGGGGCCGGCGAACCCCGGAAGTGCCGGCCGGGACGGAGGCGGACCCTCCGTCCCGGCGGGGGCATTTGCAGCTTCAGCCGGCCGGCTTGACGCCTAGGGCCAATGTGTACTGGTCCACCCGCGGCACGAAGCTGATGCCCTTGCGGAAGGCCCAGGGCGTCACCTCGAAGTGCAGCGGCAGGATGCCGTAGTCCTGGATGACGACCTGACTGGCCTGCTGCAACAGCGCCTCGCGCTTGTCGTCGTCGACCGTGGCAAGCGCCTGGTCGATCAAGGCGTCCATCTCAGGATTGGAATAGCGCCCGGCATTGGTGCCGCCGTAGCCCTTGGCCTTGTCCGGCGTGGCGACGAGGGCGCGCAGCGGCGAGGACATCTCGCCGGTCGCCGCGCCCCAGCCGGCCAGGTACACCGAGAACTCGAACGCGTTGCGCCGCGCGAAGAAGGTGCTGGCGGTGACCGCATCGACCTGGGTCTGGATGCCGATGCGGGTCAGCATCTGGGCGACGGCCTGCGTGACCTGGGCATCGTTGATGTAGCGATCGTTGGGCGAACCGATAGTGAGGCCGAAACCGTCCGGATAGCCGGCCTCCGCCAGCAGTTTCTTGGCACCCTCGGGGTCGTACTTCTCGGCTTCGGCGCCGGGGGTGGTGCCGAACATTCCCTGCGGCAGCAGCTCGCCGGCCGACACCGCGACACCGTTCATGATCCGCTCGACGATGGCATCGCGGTTGATCGCCATGGAAAGCGCCTTGCGTACCCGGATGTCCTTCAAGGGATTCTTGTCGGTGCCGGTAATGCCTGGGCTCGGCTCGCCCTCATGGTCCAGGTGCAGGTAGATCACGCGGTTGGAAAGGCCCTGCGCCACCTCGAAGCCGTCTGACTTGATGCGCTCGAGATCCTGCAGCGGCGGGTTCTCGATCAGGTCGACGTCGCCGGCCAGCAGGGCAGCCACGCGCGGGCCGTCGCTGGTGATCGGCCGGAAGGTGACCGAGGCCCAGTCGGCAGTGCCGTCCCAGTAGTCGTCGTTGCGCTCCAGGACGACCTTCTCGCCGCGCGTGAATTGCTTGAACTTGAACATGCCTGTGCCGATGGCGGCCTTGCCGGAGTTGAAGTCCTCGGTCTTCGGATAGCTATCGATGCCGGTGCAGCCATCGCGGCTGAAACCGATGTCGCCGGTGACGCCGTTGGCGGTGGCGGAGAGAATGCCCCAGGAGGCCGCCTCATTGGGCAGCAGCGGGTAGGGACCGTCGGTCTTGATGATGAGGGTGTGCGGGTCCTTCACCTCCATGCCGGCGATCGCCTTGGTGTAGACCGTGAAGGACGACGGGCTGTTCTCCACGGTGGGGATGCGGCAGACCGTGAAGACCACGTCCCTGGCCGTGAAGGGCGAGCCGTCGTGGAATTTCACGCCCTCGCGCAGCTTGAACTCCCAGGTGGTGTCGTCGAGCGGTTCGTAGGAGGCTGCGAGCCCCGGAGAAAGCCGCTGGTTCTCATCGGTCAGCACCAGCGCTTCGAACATGTGACGCCGCATGGCGTTGTTCGGGCCGAGGTTGTGGTAATGCGGATCGAGAGCCGAGGGTTCGGCCGAGATTCCGATGGTCAGTTCCTGCGCGACGGCCGGCGAAGCCAGGGCCGCGGCGAGGGAGACTGCGCAAAATAGCGTGCTCTTTCGCATGAGTTCGTTCCCCGTAAGACGTTGAAGCGCCTGTTCCTGTCACCCGCGCCGTGGAATCCCGGAGGTTACCCTCTCGGCGCGGAATTTTCTTGGCGGTCCCTTCCCATCGCTCGACGGCGGGACCTTCCTGGGTATAATGCGAATGTCTAAGGAGGCTGTCAAAGCGAAATGCCGCTTCAGCGTGCTCGCGACAATCAGCAGGCAAAGCCTGCTATTCGGGTCATAAAGACTATAACATTACATTATGGGATATAGCTTCGATCCTCAGACCGATGCAGACGGCCGGCGGCCCCCCACGCCGCGCATGATGGAGGCTTTCTCTGCGGTCATGGAGGCCGGGTCGGTCAGCGCGGCGGCGCGCTACCTCGGGGTGTCCCAGCCGGCGGTCAGTCGCCTGCTGAAGCAGTTCGAGGACGAGTTGGGCTTCTCCCTGTTCCACCGCGCCAAGGGGAAGCTGACCCCGACTCCGGAGGCGCACCGCCTTTCCATCGACGTCGGCAACGCGCTCGACGGCATCGACCGGGTCAGGCGCTCGGCGGAGGACGTGCGCCGCCACGGCGTCGGCCAGCTGCGGGTCGGCGTCACGCCGATGCTCTACGAGGCGGTGCTGCACAGGCTGCTGCACGGCTTCCTGCGCGAGCATCCGCACCTGGTCCTCACCATGGAGACCGGCCTAACGGAAATGATGGTCGACTGGCTGCTGCGCGACCAGGTCGAGCTGGCCTTCGCCTCGATGCTGGAAAGCCATCCCGGCATCGAGGCCATTGCGCTGATCGAAACCCATTCCGTGGTCCTGATGCCGCCCGGCCACGCCCTGGCGGCCAAGCGCAGCATCGGGGTCGAGGATCTCGCCGAGGTCCCGCTGATCACCATGACCCGGCGTTATCCGTCGCGCCACCGCATCGAGCAGATGTTCCGCCGCGCCGGCGTGCCGATGCGCCTGCGCGCGGAGACCAACCTCTCCGGCACGATCTGCGACCTGGTGCGCATGGGCCATGGCGTCGCCATCCTCAACGCCCTGTCCTGGGGCGGCGCCGGGCGGGGCGACCTGGAAGCGCGGCCGCTGACGCCGCGCCTGGTCAACCGCTACGGCGTGCTGCATCTGGCCGATCGCGGCTTCTCGCGCCCGGCTCAGCAGCTGATCGCGGCCATCCGCGCGCAGCTGGCGCAGGAGATGGGCAATGTCTACCTGGGGGAGGGTTGACGCTCCCGATGCCGAGGTGGAAACGTGGACGAGAGTGAAGGTTCAACAACGTGGCGCGTCGCTGTCGGCGGCTTCGCGCTGGAGTCGGTCTCTTTCCTGCCGCAGGAGACCAGTCTCGAAGACTTCGAGCGCGAGGCGAGGCGCGGCCTGGCCTTGACCGAAGGCCTTGCCGGCTCGGCGAGCGTCGCCGGCGGCTTCCTCGAGGTGCTCGGCGCGGCCGGGGCGGAGATCCTGCCGCTGGTCTATACCGACTGCTCGGCCGCCGGCCACGCCAGTGATGCGGCTTTCGATCATTATCGCGACGAACTCCTGGCCGGGCTGCAGGCGGCCGGGCCGCTGGACGGTGTGCTGCTCTTCCTGCACGGCGCCATGACGACGCCCAGCCGTCCCGATCCGGAGGGCGATCTGCTGCAGGCCCTGCGCGCGGCGCTTGGCCCCGATCTGCCGGTCGTGGTGGCCTTCGACCTCCATGCCAACCTCTCGCCGCGCACGGCGGCGCTCTGCACCGCACTCTTCGGCTTCCACTTCTCGCCCCATGTCGACATGGCGGAGACCGGCGCCCGGGCGGCTCGCTGCCTGCTGGATCGTTTGGAAGGGCGCGCCAATCCGCGGGTCGCCCTGGTGAAGCCGCCGGTGGTGCTGCCGTCGATCTTCACCGCCAACGCGCTGGCGCCGCTGTCGGAGATCGTCGCCGATTCGCTCAGCCTGCCTCAGCGCGTGCCCGGCATCATCGATGCCTCGGTGTTCTGCGGCTTCGCCTATGCCGATACGCCGGACCTCGGCTTTTCGGTCGCGGTGGTGGCCGACGGGGACCATGACCTCGCGGAGGCCGAAGCTGCGCGCCTCGCCTGGCGCATCTGGGGGCTGCGGGAGGCCTTGCTGCACGAGGGACTGGTCGAGGATCTCGACAAGGGCGTCGCCAGGGCCAAGCAGATCGCGCGGCAGGATGCGCGGCCGGTCGTCCTGCTGGAACACGCCGACCGCTTCAACGATTCGACCTGGGCACTGAGGCGGCTGATCGCAGGGACCGATGGCCTCGCCGTGCATTGTCCCTACCTCTGGGATCCACAGACCGCGGCGGCGGCCGTGGCGGCGGGTATCGGCGCGAGGCTGACGGTGTGCCTCGGCGGCAAGTCGTCGCCGCGTTCCGGAGGAGCTCTCGAGGCCGAGGCGGAGGTGCTCTGGGCGGGAAACAAGGTGTTCACCGGCAACGGCCCGATGCGCAAGGGTCGGCGCATCGATCTCGGCTCCTCGGCGCTGCTGCGTTTCGGCAGCGTCACCGTCAGCGTGATCTCGGTCTGCACCTCGGCCATCGATCTTGACGCGCTGGAACAGTTCGGCGTCGATTTTGTTGCGCAGGACATCGTGCTGTTGCGCTCCAAGACTCACTTCCGCGCGGTTTACGAGCCGCTGGCCGCCGCCATCGTGATCGTGGATACCCCCGACTGGGGCACCGCCGACCTTACGCAGTTGCCCTACCGCCACGCCCGCGCCGGGATCTTTCCCATGGACCGGCGGGCCGAGTGGCAGGGTGTGTCGACAGCAGTTGAACCCGGCAAGCTGAGGGCCGGTCAGGGAGACGATTGATGCCGAAGGACAGCTATCCCATTGAATTGACGGCGCCGGATATCGCGCCTTACAAGGCCGGCAACACCGGCATCGACTACATCACCCGCGTCGACAGCGGCAAGCCGGGTCCGCACGCGATGATCACGGCGGTGGTGCACGGCAACGAACTCTGCGGCGCTATCGCCTTGGACTGGCTGTTCCGTCACGGCGTGCGGCCGTTGAAGGGTACGCTTTCCCTAGGCTTCATGAACACCGAAGCTTACTTGAGCTTCGATCCGACCAACCCGACCGCCTCGCGCTTCATCGACGAGGACTTCAACCGGCTGTGGACGGCGGCGGTGCTCGACAACCCCGAGCGGCGGTCCGCCGAGTTGACCCGCGCGCGGACGGTACGACCCTACATCGACACCGTCGACCTGCTGCTCGACATCCACTCCATGCAGCGGAAGCAACCGGCGATGATGATGGCGGGGCCGCTCGCCAAGGGGCGTGAGCTCGCAAAGACCGTGGGTCTGCCGGAGGTTGTAGTGACCGACGCCGGCCACGCTGCAGGCAAGCGCATGCGCGACTACGAGGGCTTCGCAGATCCGGCCAGCGCGAAGAACGCCCTGCTGGTCGAATGCGGCCAGCACTGGGAGGCCGCTGCGGGTCCGATCGCAATCCAGACGGCGCTGCGCTTCCTGCTGGTGAACGGCATGGTCGATGCAGACTGGGCCGAGGGAGGGCTGACGGGTTTGGAACTGCCGCAGCAGCGCTTCGTCGAAGTAACCGGGCCGGTCACCATCGAAAGCGAAGGCTTCCGCTTCGTAGATGAATATCTCGGTCTGGAGGTGATCCCTAAAGCCGGCAGCGTGATTGCCTACGACGGTGAAAAGCCGGTGACGACGCCCTACGACGACTGCGTGCTGATCATGCCGTCGCGGCGGCTGAACCCTGGCGCCTCCGCTGTGCGCCTCGGCCGCTATGTGAGCATGGGCTGACGCAAGTGTGATCTCCAGCGCTCTGGCGCCCCGGATCGCGGCAGGGTAAGGGGAAAGCATGCTGGACGCGCGCCTCCGCAAGCTCATTGATCCGCCGCTCGATGCCGTCGGGCGGCGGCTCGCGCGCCTCGGCGTTACCGCCAACAGCGTCACCTGGACCGGCTTCCTCATCGGTTGCGGCGCCTGGGTGCTGCTGGCGCTGGGCAGCTACGGCTGGGCGCTGGCGCTGATCCTGCTGAACCGCCTGGCCGACGGCCTCGACGGCGCGGTCGCCCGTCACGGCCGCATCAGCGACCTCGGCGGGTACCTCGATATCGTGCTCGATTTCCTGTTCTATTCCGGCGTGGTGTTCTTCTTCGCCGTCGGCCGGCCCGAGGAGGCGCTGCCTGCCGCTTTCCTGATCTTCAGCTTCGTCGGCACCGGCGCCTCCTTCCTCGCCTTTGCCGCCCTGGCCGCCAAGCGCGGCGTTTCCACCACCGCCAGGGGCACCAAGTCGATCTACTACCTCGGCGGCCTCACCGAGGGCAGCGAGACCATCGCGCTGTTCGTCGCCGTCTGCCTGCTGCCGCAGTACTTCGCCTGGTTCGCCTGGGGCTTCGGGGCACTCTGCTGGCTCACCACTGCAGTGCGCATCTATATGGCCGTGGAAACCTTCAAGGGCTGAGCAGTGCCTGACCGGTCAGGCCACCAGTTCGGGTCAGGCCCGCTTCAGCGGATCGGCGAGGTCGATCACATGGCCGCCCTTCGGGCCGACGATCTTGATCTGTTGCTTCGCATTCAGGGGCCGCTGCTCGAAGAGGCCGACAAGGCTATGCTTGCCCTTCGACCACTTGTTTCCCGCGGCGGCCTTCTTGTTGTGGACGTTCTGGCGTTCGGCGTCGATGTCCTTCAACGGGTAGGTGAAGTGGAGCGTGAAGGGCGCATCGCCGCGCGCGTCCAGCAGCATCTCCAGGGTCTCGCGTTCGGGATTGCCATGCTCGCCGTTGCCGGAGAAGACATAGTGGTCCGCCGTGACCTTCTCGAAGAACTGCTTCTCGACGTTGTTCTGGCTGCCATGGTGCGGCACCTTCAGGATGTCGACATGCAGGCTGCCTCCGGGCTTCGACAGCAATCCAGACGCCTTCAATCCCTTCAGGATCTTGTCGCCGCGCGCATCGCCGGTCAGCAGCAGGCGTTTGCAGTCGGCCTCGACCAGGAAGACGAGGCTGGAGAGGTTCGGCGCCGATCTGTCCGCGTAGGCCGCCAGCAGAGCTGACAACTCCGCGGTGGAGCGCCTCTTTTCCTCCTGCTTCCGCAGCCACTTGTCGTGCTCCTTCTGGAGCTTTTTCAACTCGGCTAGCATCGGGCCGACAACCGAGATGCGAAGTCCGGCGGCGAGGGGAATGGCCTCGTTTTCGTCGTTCGCGACGATCAGCTTGCCGCCGAATTCCTTGTTGACCTTCCACCCCAGCAAGCTGGCGTCGTCTCGCAGGGTGCGCCCCTGCGCCACGCTGGCAAGTACCTTTGCGGTATCGAAGATCTCTTCCTGGTCACCCGATTCCGGCAGGTCGATGCTGCCGGCGACCGCCGCAGCGCCAAAGCCGGCCGGCCCCAGCAACTCCTCCGGGGTGGTGTCGAGCAGGTCGTCGAAGGTGTTGTGCCAGAGACTGAGGACCTTGACCGACCGGGGCTGCTTCCCGACCTTTTGTTCCTTCAGCTTGCGGCTGAGGTCGAGGATACCCTTGATATGGTCGTCGTCGATGTGGCTGATCATCAGCACGTCCACGCGCAGGGAGTGGTTCTCGTCGAGGCGGCGCGCCTTGCGGATCTGCTGCAGGCGGGGCTGCAGGTGCTTGTCGTAGACCGTGGAGGGTCCGCCGTCGATGACCATCAGGCGGGGGTTCTTTCTGGAACCGTAGTGCAGCAGCAGGCAATCGCCTTTGCGGGCACGCAGCACGTCCAAGCTGAACAACATGGCCAGATCCCCTCGGATAGTTCAGATCGCCTGAAAGGCGCGCAGCACGTCGAGCATGCCGTGCCCCTGGAAGCTGCGTTCCCGGCCCAGATCGGTGGCGGAATCGCAGAGCAGCTGCTTGATCCGTCGCGGCTGGCCGACCAGTTCTGGGTAACGGGCCATCAGCATCGCTGCGGCGCCGCTGACGTGGGGAGCGGCCATGCTGGTCCCCGATTCCTGGCCCCACTCGCCGTTCAGGACGGTCGAGCGCACGCGTTCGCCTGGGGCCACCAGGTCCGGCTTCTGGCGGCCGTCGCCGGTAGGCCCGCGGCTAGAGAAGAAGCTGACTCCGTAGGTGTGAGGCCAGTTGCCGTGGGTGGCGCCGACGGTGATGACGCCCTCCGCGTTGCCGGGGTCTGTGACGCTGAAGGCGGCATAGCTTTCAAATACGCCGTCCTTGGTCTCGAAGCTCTGATAGCCGCGGTTGCCGGCCGCGGCGACGACGACGACGCCGTTGCCGACCAGCCGTTCGCACTCGTCGCAGATCGGCGTCCGCCCGCAGGCATAGTTGCGCACGCTGTGGGGAATCGACAGGCTCAGGTTGGCGCCGTGAATGGTGATGAACTTGTGCTGGTCGTTGAGATAGCGGATGTACTGCAGGGCGGCGATGACGGCGAATTCGGTGTCCTCGATGCTCTTGGCCAGCACGCGGAGGTCATAGAGCCGGATATCCGGGCACATGCCACTGCCGTAGCCGCTCTCCCCGTCGTCCTCCTCAGGCCCCTCGTCGTCGGCATCGACGTCTTCCTGTAGCCGGCCGTCGGGATCGGCTCCGAGAATGCCGGTGACATGCGTTCCGTGAGGGTTTCCTGGCGGATGCAGCTCGGGTTGTTCGATGGTGATAAGCTCTTCGACCACGTCCCAGTTCACCGGCCGCTCATCATCTGCGTCCTTGGCCAGGGACTTGAGGTGTCGCTCGATCTCGCCCTTGCTCAGGCCCGTCAGCGCCCTCAGCCTTGCGACATCGACGGTCTGGTTGTCGCTGCTGATAATGTCGCGGACGAGCGTGAAATCCATGCTCTTGCGCACGCGCGGCGTGCCCTCCGGGGTGCTCAGGGCGGGGTGGCGGGTGTCGATCCCAGAATCGAGGATCGCCCAGGTGATCTTGCTGCAGTTCACCTTGAACAGCGTCTTGGCGGCATCGCCCTTGACGGCGGGAACCGACCGGTCGAGGGCGGGAAGCGTCCGGCGGTTGCGGGAGACCTGAAAGACGAGGCCGTGTCCGGGCTCTTTGTCGCGGGGCCTGGTTTCGAATTGGGGTCGCAAAAACTGACGGTATTCGTGCTCGATCTGGCCGAAGAGCTCACCGCTGCGGCCCCCGAAGTCCGCGAGTATTTCTTCGGGTGCCGTGGTGCCGGGCGGCCCCGGCTCCCGGCCCGCCGCCCAAAGGATGAGGGCGGCCAAGGCGAAGTAGCGGTCCAGCGGCGTCACTTCCACCAGGAAGCGGAACAGTTCGCCGGGGTCGCCTTCATCGTGGCGCGAGGTGATCACTGTGTAGACTTCGGGGTCCAGGAGGAAGTGCATCCGGCGGAGCAGTTCCTCTTGCCGGCGGCTTGCTTCGAACACCGCCGGCACCTTGTAGTCCCGCCACCATTGGGTCATCGGGACGAGGTGGCGCAGGACGGCGGGAAACGCCAGGCGTGCCGCGACGAGGCCTTGCAGGTAGGCGATGCCGGCGCGGGCCTCGGGCGCGGCGTCGCGAAATTCCGTCGCCAGCACCTTGGCGACCTGGGCCGCCGTAGCTGCCACGTGCGGCGTGATGAGCAGGTCCTGCTTGCGTGCCGGCGCTGCGGCATAGGCCATCCAGACATCACCCAGAAGCGGCGAATCCTGCAGCTGCCGCTGGTCGTCGGCCGGGCCGAGCAGCAGGTACTCGACCAGGCGCGGAGGGATCGACAGGCCCCGGCGGCCGTCGTCGTCGTAACCTGCGGCCATCCGCTACACCTCCGCCTTGGGATAGGGAAATTTCGTCGGTGCCGGAATCGCCGGGTCGACGTGGCGGCGCAGCGCCGCGTCGCAGACCGCGTAGCCCCAGTTGATCAGGCGTTCCTGCTGCAGCGGCTCCAGGCGGGCAAGGCGCGTCGGCGTCTCGGCCAGTTGCGTCGTGCGGTCGAAAGGGCAGGGCAGCGGCGTGGGTACGCCGTAGTCGGCGATGTTTGTGCGGATGCCCCAATAGGTACCATCGCGCTGCTTGGCGATATAGGAGTCGATGAGCTGGCGCTTGCGCATCGCACGCACCTGGTTGTCGATCACGTTCAGCACCCGGTAGCTATGCTGGAGCCAGTTCGTTTTCGGCTTCGGCTCCGGCTGCAATTTGCCGCCGGCATCGCTCACCAGCACCGTCTTGTACCGCTTCCAGACCGTTTCGAGGCCTAGGTTGTCGTAGACCCCGCCGTCGCTCAGGAAGACTTTGCTGGTGAAGGGCTCGCGGTGCAGATCCTCACCTTGCGGCGGCGAGAACGTCTTGGGATCGAGCGACATCCGCTGGGGCGACAGCACAGGGGGAAATGCGGAGGAGGCGGCGACCACCTGGGCCAGGAGGACGGTCGGCCGCTTCACCTCGCCGACGCGATAGTCCCGCATGTAGGGTTTCATGAAGCGCCACAGGACCCCGGATTGCACGTTGGTGGCGTTGATGACGAAGCGCGGCGAGTCCGGCAGATCCTGCAGCGTGGCCGTGCCGAAGAGGTACTTGCGGTAGGCGGTGGCCACCTGCGCGGAGGAGCCGCCGGGCAGCACAAGTCCGAAGAGGACGGAGCCGACATCGATGGTGCGATCCGCGAGCTCCCGCAGCGGCGCCACGACCTCGCGCAGAAAATCGTCCTCCACGCGGGCGGGATCGAAACTCAGGCTGCGCCATTTCAAGGCCAGGAGCCCGGCGGTGATGGAGCCGCCGGAAACGCTCGATATCCTCGCGATGTCGCGCAATCGTCCTGTCTCGTAGAGACGCCAGAGAGCGCCGATATGGAAAATCATCGCGCGGTAGCCACCGCCCGACAGGCAAAGGCCGATTCCCGGCTCCGGTTCCCTATCCAGGTCCTCGCCGGAGATCGCGTTGACGGGAGCACTGCCCACAGGATCCTCCCTCGGCCTGGCGCCCGGTCGTTCGAATCAACCGGCCTTGCGCCTCTCGCGAATCGAGATGCCGTCCCTCCCCTAGTGCATCCATAGTAGACGAAACGAAAAGGTTCTTCTATCTGCGAAAGGGGGGTGGTGCGGTGGCGTTTCAGGCACTGAGAGTTTGGCTTGCCTGCGCCTGCTTGAGGACGTTGAGCGCCGAGCCGGCGCGGAACCAGGCGAGTTGCTCCGCCGTGAAGGAGTGGCACAGCGCCAGCTCCTCGACCGTGCCGTCTGCGTGGGAGAGGCGGCAGATGACCGGCTTGCCCGGCAGCATCGCGTGGAGGTCGACGAGGCTCACGCGATCGTCGGCGAGGATGCGCTCATAGTCGGACGGGTCAGTGAAGGTCAGCGCCAGCAGACCCTGCTTTTTCAGGTTGGTCTCGTGGATGCGCGCGAAGCTGCGGGCGATCACCGCGCCGGCGCCGAGCAGGCGCGGCGAGAGGGCGGCGTGTTCGCGGCTGCTGCCTTCGCCGTAGTTGGCATCGCCGATCACCACCCAGCGCAGCCCTGCGTCCCGATACGCTCGGGCGATGGCCGAAAAGGACTCGTCATCCTTGCCGTTTAGCAGGTTCAAGCCTTTGCCACGCGCACCGGTGAAGGCGTTTACCGCGCCGGAGAGCATGTTCTCGCTGAAGCGGTCGAGATGGCCGCGCAGCGCCAGCCAAGGTCCGGCCGGCGAGATTTGGTCCGTCGTGGTCTTGCCCTTGGCCTTCGCCAGCACCGGCATGTCGGCGAAGTCCGCACCGTCCCACGCCGGCCAGGGATGCAGGACCTGCAGGCGTTCGCTCGCCGGGTCGATATCGATGGCGACCCCGCGGCCGTCGGCCGGCGGCGCGACGTAGGCACGGCGGTCGGCAACGAAACCACCCGGCGGCACTTCCGGCGCCGGCTGGGGCGGTGTGAGCTTGAAGGCCTCGCCGTCGGCGCCGGTCAGGCTGTCGCGGCGCGGATCGAAAGACAGGCGCCCCGCCAGCGCCAGGGCGGTGACGATCTCCGGACTGGCGATGAAGTTCATGGTTGCCGGCTGGCCGTCGTTGCGGGCCGGGAAGTTGCGGTTGTAGGAGGTAACGATGGTGTTGGGGGCGGTGGTGGCGTTCTGGCTGCGACGCCATTGGCCGATGCAGGGCCCGCAGGCATTGGCCAGCACCGTGCCACCCATCGCCGCCAGCGCGGCCATCTGGCCGTCGCGCGCAATGGTCGCGCGCACCCGTTCGGAGCCTGGCGTCACCAGGAAGGGCGTGGCGACCGTCACGCCCTTGGCCGCCGCTTGGGCGGCGACGTCGGCGGCACGGCTCATGTCCTCGTAGGAGGAATTGGTGCAGCTGCCGATCAGCGCCGTCGAGATCGCGTCGACGAAGCCGTTGGCGGAATCGGCGATCTCGGCGGCCAGCGCCGAGAGCGGCCTGGCGCGGTCGGGCGAGTGCGGGCCGACCACGTGCGGTTCGAGAGTGGAAAGGTCGAGTTCGAGCACCTGGTCGTAGTGCGCAGCCGGGTTCGCCTCGGCCTCCGGATCCGGTTGCAGGAGGTCGCGGGCGCCCTCGACGATGGGCACCAGGGCGCCGCGGCCGGTGGCTTCCAGGTAGGTCGCCATGTGGTCATCGTAGGGGAAGACGGAGGTGGTGGCGCCCAGCTCGGCGCCCATGTTGGTGATGGTGGCCTTGCCGGTGGCGCTCAGCCTGCGCGCGCCGGGGCCGATGTACTCGACGATGGCGTTGGTGCCGCCCGCCACGCCCAATTGTCCAGCCACCCAGAGGATGACATCCTTGGGTGCCGCCCAACCGTGGAGCCGGCCGGTCAGCACCACGGCGATGCGCTTGGGATAGAGCAACTCCCAGGGCAGGCCGGCGATGACCTCCACCGCATCGGCGCCGCCGACGCCAACCGCGCAGGCGCCGAGCCCGCCGGCGTTCGGCGTGTGGGAGTCGGTGCCGATGATCATGCAGCCTGGGAAGGCGTAGGTTTCCAGGATGACCTGGTGGATGATGCCGGCACCCGGCTCCCAGAAGCCGCAGCCGTAGCGCGCCGCGGCCGAGCGCAGGAAGTCGTAGACCTCGCCGTTCTCGGCTTTCGACTCCTTGAGGTCGGGTGCGCTGCCGACACGGGCCTGGATCAGGTGGTCGCAGTGAATCGAGGTCGGCACGGCCACGCGGTCGAGGCCCGTCTGCATGAATTGCAGCATGCCGCTCTGGCCCAGCACGTCCTGAAAGGCGACGCGGTCGGGTCGCAGCTTCAGCTGACTGCGGCCGGGCTCCAGGTCCTGGTGCTGCGGGTCGTCGAGGTGGCCGAACAGCAGCTTGTCTGCCAGGGTCAGCGGTCGGCCGCGCCGGCGGCGTACGATCTTCAGGTTGCGGGCTGAGCGCGCGAGGCTGCGCGCCACCATCTCTGGCGTCGAGTCGATCTCCACCATCTTGATCTCTCCGAAGGCGTTCTTTGCGGGACGATTTCGACGATTCATACTGGCTTTGGCGCCACCTATCCAATATATCGATATGGCATTATCCATATCGAAAAGATATGTCATGGATCTGCGCCATCTGCGTTACTTCGTCACCGTGGCCGAGGAAGGGCATATCACCCGCGCCGCCGAGCGGCTCGGCATCCAGCAGCCGCCACTGAGCCAGCAGATCAAGGCGCTGGAGGCGGAGCTGGAGGTGCAGCTGTTCCGCCGCAAGCCGCGCGGCGTCGAGTTGACCGACGCCGGGCAAAGTCTGCTCGCCGACGCCCGCCGCATCCTCGCCGAGGTGGAGGGCGCGCTGGCCAAGGCGCAGCGCACCGCGCGCGGCGAGCAGGGGCGCATCGCCGTCGGCTTCACCGCCTCGGCGCCCTTCCATCCCTTCGTGACGCGCGTCATCCGCGACTTCCGCGCCGCGCATCCGCTGGTTGCTCTGGCGCTGGAGGAGAGCGGCACGGCGGAGCTGGTGAGCGGCCTCAGGGCCGAGCGCCTCGACATCGCCTTCGTGCGCTCGGCGGTGCCCGATGGCGAGGGCGTGACCTTCTACGACCTCTTCGAGGAGCCGATGTTCGCGGCGCTGCCGGCGACCCACCGCCTGGCGCGAGCGGCCGGGAGGGGGTTGGCGCTGTCCGCGCTCGCCGGAGAGCCCTTCGTGCTCTATCGCCGCGCTTCCGGGCCCGGTCTGCACGATGCCATCGTCGGCGCCTGCCAGGCGGCGGGCTTCACCCCGCGCACGGAGCAGGAGGCGCCGCGCATCACCGCGACTCTGAACCTCGTCGCCGCGGGTCTGGGCGTCACCCTGGTGCCGCAGTCGCTCTGTGGTCTGCAGCCGGAGGCCATCGTCTACCGCCCGCTCGCCGGCAGGCCGCGCCTTGCCGCACCCCTGCGGCTCGCCTGCCGCACGGTCGATCATTCCGCCGCTGCGAAGCGCTTCGTTGCCCTGGTGCGCCGAGAGGCGGCACGGCGGAGCCGAATGGGGTAGTCCAAGCGGCCGGCGATTGCCGGCTCGATGGCAGGCGTCTACCCTGCGGAGCATCATGAGCGGCAGCCCCATGGACGATCTTCTGGCCGAAGCGGCGAAACGGGCGGCGCGTTATATCGACGCGCTGCCGGCGCGCGACGTCGCGCCCTTGCCGGGTGCCGTCGAACGACTGACCGAGGCCCTTGCCGGCCCGCTACCAAGCGGACCGGTCAGTCCTGCCGAGGTCCTTGCGTTTCTCGATGCGTACGGCTCGCCTGCCACTGTTGCCAGTGCCGGCGGCCGCTACTTCGGTTTCGTGACGGGCGGCGCCCTGCCGGCGACGCTCGCCGCCCAGTACCTCGCCGCGGCGTGGGACCAGAACTGCTTCAGCTTCGTCAGCTCTCCGGCGGTCGCCTGCTTCGAGGCGGCGGCCCTGCGCTGGGTGAAGCAGGCGCTCGGCCTGTCGGCGGTCGCGGAGGGCGCGCTGGTGACCGGGGCGACCATGGCGAACTTCACCTGCCTGGCGGCGGCGCGCAACCGGGTGCTGGCGCAACAGGGCTGGGATGTCGACCGGCAAGGCCTGTTCGGCGCGCCCGAGCTGACCGTCGTGCTAGGCGAGGAGGCGCATGCATCGCTCTACAAGGTCCTCTCCCTGCTGGGGCTGGGGCGCGACCGGGTGCGGCGTGTCGAAGCCGACGGGCAGGGGCGCCTGCGCGCCGACCGGCTGCCGGCGATCGATGGTCCGGCCATCGTCTGCTTGCAGGCGGGCAACGTGAATTCCGGGGCCTTCGACCCGGCCGCCGAGGTCATCGCCTGGGCGCGGCGGTCGGGCGCCTGGGTCCATGTCGACGGCGCTTTCGGACTCTGGGCCCTGGCCTCAGACGAGCACGCGCACCTCGCTGAGGCCTTCCGCGAGGCCGACTCCTGGGCGACCGATGCGCACAAATGGCTGAACGTGCCCTACGATTCGGGCATCGCCATCGTCCGCGATGCCGAGGCGCTCGGCCACGCGATGTCGATCAGCGGCTCCTATCTGCTGGCCAGCGGGCAGCGCGACGCCATGAACGTCACGCCGGACAGCTCACGACGCGCGCGCGCGGTCGAGGTCTGGGCGGCGCTGAAGTCGCTCGGACGTGCCGGACTCGCGGACCTCATCGACCGCAACTGCCGCCAGGCGCGGCGGATGGCCGAGCTGCTGAGTGCCGGAGGCGCCGAGGTGCTCAACGAGGTGGTGCTGAACCAGGTCGTCGTCGCTTTTGGGGATGACGCGAGAACGCAATGCGTCGTCGCGGCGGTGCAGCAAGACGGCACTTGCTGGTGCGGCGGCACGACTTGGCAGGGTCGTGCCGCCATGCGCATCAGTGTCAGCTCCTGGGCGACCACCGATGCCGATATCGTCCGCTCGGCGGCGGCGATCTTAAGAGCCCAGGAGTCCTGCTGACCGAGGCTGCGGTCGGATGCTCCGTGAGCTGCTCTAGTCGTGCTGCGGCAGTGAACAGGTGACGCTGCCGTCGGGGTTGGTGCTCATGCCGCCGTCGTTCTTGTTGCAGGCGGCGACAAAGTCGCCCGTGCAGTGATCGGAGCTGCCCGGCGCACAGGTGATCTCGATCGCCTGGGCACCAGGCTGGCGGGCGGCGAAGCCGAAGCTGCGCATGATCTCGGCGCTGTTGCGCGCCCGCAGTTCCAGCACGTGCTGCGGCTTTGCCTGCGCGAACTGCTGCGGCGCGGCGGGCTGGGCGATGCCGGCGGCGCCGGCACCGAGGATCGCGGCGGCGGTAAGCAAGGCCATCGGCAGGGAACGGTTTCGCATGGGGATTCTCCTTTCCGTTGCGGGCAGACAAGTGCTGCCCTTGGTGGTTCGTCAGCAGACGAAGCGGAAAGGTTCATGTCGTGGCGGGATCTACCCCTAAAGCGCCGGTCGGACGCTATCTGCGCGGCCAGGCCCAGGCAGGTGCCTCGACGCCGGGGGCCAGGGTTTCGCCGAGCTCCTTCTCCAGCGTGAAAACCGTGCTGCCTTCAACGATTGTGAGGGGGTCGACCAGCTGTCGGGCATGGGTGACGACGATAACCTGGGAACGCTCCGAAACCTTGGAGACCAGGCGGGCAAGGGGTTTCAGCAGATCTGGGTGAAGGCTCGTCTCCGGTTCGTTCAGCACCATGAGGGCGGGCGGGCGCGGCGTCAGCAGCGCGGCGATCAGCAGGAGGTAGCGCAGGGTGCCGTCGGACAGCTCAGCGACGCGGAGCGGCCTGAGCAGTCCGTGCTGCCGCATGGCGACTTCGAACAGACCGTCCGTCGCGGTGACTTCGAGCGTGCTGCCGGGGAAGGCATCCTCGATGGCCTCGTGCAGGGCGGCCGGGTTGCCGATCTCTTGGATGGTCTGCAAAGCGGCGGCCAGGTCGGTGCCGTCGGAGGCGAGCACGGGGGTGCGGGTGCCGACTTGTGGCCGGCGGGCCGGCGCGTCGGGATCGGTCCGGAAGTGATCGTAGAAACGCCAGCCGCGCATGCGCTCACGCAGCGTCAGCAGCTCGGGCGCGCCGCGAGGCTCCGCCGCGTGGGTCATCATGCTGTCGAAGGGCGAGAGGTCGGTCACCACGCTGACCCGCTTACCTTTCTCGTCCAGCACCTGCACACCCGGGCCGTTGCGCGCGGCGATGAGGTTGCTGCGGCGTAGAACCTCACCCACCCAGACGGCTTCGGCCTTGATCTGGGGGTCGCGGCTGAAGAGTGACTTCGTGGGGATCCCTTGATCGAGAAACGCATCGTCAGGGGTCGGCAGGCCGAGATCGATGGCGTAGCCGTAGTCCTCGGCGGCAAAACCCAGCTTCAGGCTCACCCGGTCGCGGCGGACGGTGCCCTGGACGGGAACCTCGCCCGCCTTCATGCCGCGCGAGAAGGCTTCCGGACCCGCCCAGAGCGTCGACTGCAGGCCGCCCTCGACCGCCAGGGTGGCGACGATGTGGCCCTGCGCTGCCGCCGCCAGCAGCCTGAGCGAACGGTAGAAGCTCGACTTGCCGCTGCCGTTGGGGCCGGTGACCACGTTCAGCCGCTCCAGCGGCAGGATGAGCTCGCGCAGCGAACGGTAGCCGGCAACGGCGAGGGTGAGGATCATCGGGCGGCAGCCTTCGATTCACAGTCCGGAACATCCACTGATAGCGGCCGCTGCGCGGCCTGCCAACCGTCCGAATTCGGCGGGTCGGGCAAAGAAGAAGCCCGCCGGTGGAGACCGGCGGGCCGGAGGCAGGCTCACAGGGATAGGAGGTATCTTCGGGCCGCTACTCGGCAGCAGCGGAGGCGGCTTCGTCCTCGGCCACCGGGTGGTTGGCCATCAGCTCGAGCGCCTTCACCATGGCGGAGTGGTCCCAGCCGGCCCCGCCGTTGGCGGCGCAGGCATTGAACAGCTCCTGCGCGGTCGCCGTGTTGGGCAGGCTGACGCCCAGCGCCTTGGCGCCCTGCAGGGCGAGGTTGAGATCCTTCTGGTGCAGCTCGATGCGGAAGCCGGGATTGAAGGTGCGCTTGATCATGCGTTCGCCGTGCACCTCGAGGATGCGCGAGGAGGCGAGGCCGCCCATCAGCGCCTGGCGCACCTTGGCCGGATCGGCTCCCGCTTTGGAGGCGAAGACCAGGGCCTCGCCCACCGCCTCGATGGTGAGTGCGACGACGATCTGGTTGGCCACCTTGGTGGTCTGGCCGACGCCGTTCGGGCCGACCAGGGTGATGTTCTTGCCCATCAGGGCGAAGATCGGCTTGGCCTTCTCGAAGGCGGAATCGGTGCCGCCGACCATGATGGTGAGCGAGGCCGCCTTGGCGCCCACCTCGCCGCCGGAGACCGGCGCGTCCAGGTAGTCGCAGCCGAGCTTGTTGATCTTCTCGGCGAAGACCTTGGTCTCGATCGGCGAGATCGAGCTCATGTCGATGACCAGCGTGCCCTTCTTCAGGCCCTCGGCGACGCCGTTCTCGCCGAAGAGGACGGCCTGCACCTGCGGTGTCTCGGGCACCATGGTGATGATGACATCGGTCGCGGCGGCGACCTCCCTGGCCGTCTTGACGAGCTTCAGGCCCTTCTTGGTCAGTTCGTCGGGCGCCGGCGTCCGGTGTACGCAGCTGGTGACCTCGTGGCCGCCGTCCAGCAGGTGGCCGGCCATGGGCGCGCCCATGATGCCGAGCCCGATGAATCCGATCTTAGCCATGACTTTCCGTTCCTTTCGCTGTTCTCTGCGGGCGCGCGGCTTATTCCGCCGCGGCGCTGGCGGCCAGGTAGGGGCGCAGCCAGCCGAGGCCCGCCGTGGTGCCCGCTTTGGGCTTGTACTCGCAACCGATCCAGCCCTTGTAGCCCATGCGGTCGACGGCGTCGAAGACGAAGGAGTAGTTGATCTCGCCGCTGCCTGGCTCGTGGCGGCCCGGATTGTCGGCCAGCTGCATATGCGCGATTTTCGCGAGGTTCTTCTCCATGGTGCGCACCAGGTCGCCCTCCATGACCTGCATGTGATAGATGTCGTACTGCAGGAAGAGGTTGTCGGCGCCCACCGTTTCGATGGTGGTCAGCGCCTGCGCCGAGGTCGAGAGATAGAAGCCGGGGATGTCGATGGTGTTGATCGGCTCGATCAGCAGCTTGAGGCCTGCCTCCTTCGTCTTGGCGGCGGCAAAGCGCAGGTTCTCGATATAGGTCTCGGCCACCTGGTCGGGATCGACACCTTCGGGGCGGATGCCCGCCATGGCGTGCAGCTGCTTGCAGCCGAGCGCCTTGGCGTAGTCGATCGCCGTGCCGACGCCGTCCTGGAACTCGCCAACGCGCTCGGGCAGACAGGCCAGCCCGCGCTCGCCGGCGTCCCAGTCGCCGGCCGGCATGTTGTGCAGCACCTGGGTCAGATTGTTGGCCTTCAGGGCCTCGGCCAGGACTTCCTTCTCGAAGGCGTAAGGAAACAGGTACTCAACGCCCTGGAAGCCGTCCTTCGCTGCCGCGCCGAAGCGGTCAAGGAAGTTGTGCTCGCCGTAGAGCATGGACAGATTGGCGGCAAACTTGGGCATCCTTGGGATCCTCCTCAGGCTTTTGAGCAGCTTACAAGGGCGGGGCCGGCATGAGTCAATGCACCTAAGACAAAATATCGTGCCGGCGCGGCGGGCGCCGTGGCGGCAGGCTACTCCGCGGGCGTGAGGGTCGGTTCCTTCACGCCGTCGGTCCGCGGCAGGCCGTCGATCCCGAGCGAGGGGTCGAGGCAGAGGATCTCCTCGAACTCGTTCACGGCGTCGAGCTCGGTGCCCATGGAGACATTGGTGATGCGCTCCAGCATGAATTCCACCACGACGGGAACGCTGTGCTCGGCCATCAGCTGTCGCGCCCTGTCGAAGGCCTCACGGAACTCGTTCGGGCTCTTCACGCGGATGGCCTTGCAACCGAGGCCCTCGGCGACAGCCACGTGGTCGACGCCGTAGGCGCCGAGATCGGGCGCATTGATGTTCTCGAAGGAGAGCTGCACGTTGTAGTCCATGTCGAAGCCGCGCTGGGCCTGACGGATAAGGCCGAGGTAGGCATTGTTCACCACCACGTGGATGTAGGGCAGCTTGAACTGGGCGCCGACCGCCAGCTCCTCGATCATGAACTGGAAGTCGTAGTCGCCGGAGATGGCGACGATTTCGCGGTCCGGGCAGGCCTTGCGCACGCCGAGCGCTGCCGGCAAAGTCCAGCCGAGCGGGCCAGCCTGGCCGCAGTTGATCCAGTTGCGCGGGTTGTAGACGTGGAGGAACTGGGCGGCGGCGATCTGCGACAGGCCGATAGTGGTGACGTAGCAGGTGTCACGCCGGAAGACCTCGTTCATCTCCTCGTAGACACGCTGCGGCTTCAGCGGCACCTCGTCGAAGTGGCTCTTGCGCAGCATGTGCTTCTTGCGGTGCGCGCACTCGCGCGACCAGGACCCGCGGTCCTTCAGCCTGCCGGCCGCCTGCCATTCCCGTGCCAGCTCGACGAAGAGCGCCAGCGCCGCCTTGGCGTCAGAGACGATGCCGTAGTCCGGCATGAAGACGCGGCCGATCTGGGTCGGCTCGATGTCCACGTGCACGAACTTGCGGCCCTTGGTGTAGACCTCGATGGAGCCGGTATGGCGGTTGGCCCAGCGGTTGCCGATGCCGAGCACGAAGTCGGAGCGCAGGAAGGTGGCGTTGCCGTAGCGGTGGCTGGTCTGCAGGCCGACCATGCCGGCCATCAGCGGGTGGTCGTCGGGGATGGTGCCCCAGCCCATAAGCGTGGGTATCACAGGAATACCGGTGATCTCGGCGAAGTCGACCAGCAGCGCCGAGGCATCGGCATTGATGATGCCGCCACCGGCGACGATCAGCGGCCGCTCGGCCGCGTTCAGCATTTCCAGCGCCTTCTCGACCTGGCGGCGGCTGGCGGCCGGCTTGTAGACGGTCAGCGGCTCGTAGGTATCGTCGTCGAACTCGATCTCGGCCAGCTGCACGTCAATCGGCAGGTCGATGAGCACCGGGCCGGGACGGCCGGAGCGCATCAGGTGGAAGGCCTGTTGGAAGACGCGGGGCACCAGGGCCGGCTCCTGCACCGTAAGCGCCCACTTGGTCACCGGCTTGGCGATGGCCTGGATGTCGACGGCCTGGAAATCCTCCTTGTTCAGCCGGGCGCGCGGTGCCTGGCCGGTGATGCAGAGGATCGGGATGGAATCGGCCGAGGCGGAGTAGAGCCCGGTGATCATGTCGGTGCCGGCCGGTCCGGAGGTGCCGATGCAGACGCCGATGTTGCCGGGCGCGGCGCGGGTATAGCCCTCGGCCATGTGGGAGGCGCCCTCGACGTGGCGTGCCAGCACGTGGTCGATCGACTGGCGTTTCTTCATGGCGGCATAGAGCGGGTTGATTGCCGCCCCGGGAACTCCGAAGGCGACGCTGACGCCTTCCTTCTCCATGACGCGAACGGCAGCTTCGGCGGCGGTCATCAGGGTCATCTTCGCTCCTCCGCCCCGGGCTTGCTGCCCGGGTGTTGCTTATTGGTCGGAAAAGCCAGAGTGCCATCGCTTCCGCAATCAGTCAATAATTTTGGAATTATATTCCGTATCGTGGAATATTATGAGAAGACTGACAGTAAATAGGTATTTTTTGGACATTTTGTCGCTACCGAAAATGGAATGCCGTCTCAAAAGATGATAGAACCAAGCCCATGGCAGTGGCATGCTGACAGCCTGAGGCATTGCCCTCTATGCTGCCCCGCCCGACAAGGGGCCGGATAATAGGGCCGAACAAAGGCCTGGTGGGGGGAGCGACGCAGCATGGCCAGAACAGCCGCCAAGACCCGGGAAGCGAGCAAGGGCGCGCCGCGCCGGACGGCGGCCCAGGGCGGGCAGGTACAGTCGCTCGACCGCGCACTGTCGATCCTTGAACGCCTGGCCGATGCCGACGGCATGACCCTTACGGACCTGGCACAGTCGGTCGGGCTGGCGCCTTCCACCACTCACCGCCTGCTGACCACGCTGCAGCAGCGCCGATTTGCCGACTTCGACAAGGAGTACGGCGTCTGGGTGATCGGCGTCGGTGCCTTCAACGTCGGCAATGCCTTTCTGCGCAATCGCCGGATCATCACTCTCGGCCGGCCGGTCATGCGCCGCCTCATGGAGGACGTCGGGGAGACCGTCAACCTGGCGGTCGAGGACAAGGACGAACTGGTCTATGTCACCCAGTTCGAAAGCCACGCCCCGATGCGCGCCTTCTTTCGCCCCGGCCGGCGCGCACCGATGCACGCCTCGGCCATCGGCAAGGCCATGCTGGCGGAGCGCGACGACGCGACGCTAACCGATTATCTGCATAAAAAGGGTATGCCGCGGTTCACCGAGAAGACCATCGTCGACCCGGGGGGGTTACGGCGCGAACTGGCGCAGGTGCGCGAACGCGGCTGGGCGGTCGACGACGAAGAGCACACCGTCGGGATGCGCTGCGTGGCGGCGACCATTCACAACGAGCACGGCGACGTGATTGCCGGGGTTTCGCTTTCCGGCCCCTCGGTCCGGGTGACGCAAGGCCGGCTTGGCGAACTGGGCGCCCGGGTAGTGCAGGCTGCCAACGAAATCACTGTCCAGATCGGCGGGGTGGTGCCGCGGCACCGACGCGAAGGGGCGGGGCGGGATTAGCGTCGCCGCGAGCCCGGAGTCGGCTGAAGATCCCTCGGTCCGGGCAATACCACTCACAATTTGCACTTCAGTCGGGCAAAAACACCCGCCTTTCACTCAATAGTGTAGCAGAACTCACATTATCGACTTCTCCCTGAGCTTAGGATGATACTCAAAGGGAGACGCGATTTTGGGACAGCGCTACAATACCACCACCACTTTTTTGCAGGCGGGCGTGCCGGTGCGACTACCATGCCGCAGGACACCAGGAAAACAGGGCCGCTTTCTACAGCTGACGGGACAACCCCGGGGAGCGGCGATGCGCCGCCTTCCGATCGGTCGGAGGCCGCGACTGTGACAGCCATTCGACGCTGGCTGATGGCGATCGGCCTGGGCGGGCTAGCCGACCTCTTCGAGCAGCACGATATCGACCTCGACATCGTCTGCGAGTTGTCCGAGGAGGACCTGCACAAGCTCGGTCTCACCCTCGGCCAGCGGCGGCGCCTATTGCGGGCGGCCCAGTCCCTGGCCACCGCCGGTGCGGCACCGGCGGTGGCACTGGCAGCCGGTGCCGGCGGCGAGCGGGCACCGGCCGAGCGGCGCCATCTGACCGTCATGTTCTGCGACATCGTCGGCTCGACGGTTCTCTCGGAGCGCCTCGAGGCGGAGGATCTGCTCGACGTTGTGCGGCGCTACCAGGACTTCTGCGCCACGATCATCGGTGCCAATGAGGGGTATATCGCCCGCTTTGTCGGCGACGGGATCCTTGCCTACTTCGGCTATCCGATGGCGCACGAGGATGCCCCGTCGCACGCGCTGCAGGCGGCGCTGGCCATTACCGAGGGAGTAGGCCGGCTGCAGCTGCCGCAGGGTACCAAGTTGGCGGTACGCATCGGCATCGCCTCGGGCGTGGTGATCGTGGGCGATCTGATCGGTGCCGGCGCGGCCGTGGAGCAGCCGGCCATCGGTGTCGCACCCAACCTTGCGGCACGGGTGCAGGGCGTCGCCGGGCCTAATGAAATCGTGGTGGCTGACGTCACCTATCGATTGACCCAGGATACCTACACCTTCGAGGATCTCGGCCGGCGCGAGTTCCATGGCATCTCCGACCCGGTGCGCATCTGGCGGCTGATGGGCGAACGCGGCGGCGCCAGCGAAGCTGTGAACTACGGCCGCTGGGCGCAGACCTTCTTTGCCGACCGCAGCGACCAACTCGATCTCGCCCGGCGCCAGTGGCGCCAGGTCAAGGCTGGTGGCGGCCGCGCCCTGATGATCAGGGGTGAGCCCGGCATCGGCAAGTCACGCTTTGTGCATCAGTTCCTGCGCGAGGTGGACGAGGAGGCCATGGTACAGTTCTACCAGGCGAGCCCCTACAACCAGGACAGCCCGCTCTACCCCTTGATCCAGCGATTTCGCCTGATCGCCAGCATCGACCACGGCGACAGCGCAGCGACGATCCGCCACAAGCTGGATAAGGTGGTGATCGGTGAGGGCCCGGCACGTGAGGCGCGGCTCGACATCTTCGCCAACCTGCTGTCGCCGGTCTCCATCGACCAGCCCCAGTCGCCCGCGGTCGCCAAGCAGACTCGTGAGCGCACGCTGCAGACCATCGTCGACTATTTCGTTCTGCGCAGTCGCGAGCGGCCGATCATCGTGGTCGTGGACGACTTCCAATGGCTCGATCCTACCTCCATCGAACTGCTCGACCGTATCATTCATGCCATTCCCGACGAGCGCATCTACGTTATCGGGACGACACGCGAGGGCGTCCACACGCCCTGGGATCAGTTGCCCCATGTCACCCAGCTCGAACTAGGGCGCCTGCCGGTGAAGGATGCACAGGCCCTGATCGCCAGCCTCGCCCAGGACACCGTCCTGACCAAGGCGATGATCAACGAGATCATCGAGAAGACCGATGGCATTCCGCTGTTCGTGGAAGAACTGACGAAGAGTGTGGTCGAGCTGGATTTCGAGCGCTCCGCCAAGGGGCGGCGTCCGGCGCGCAATGGGCAATCGGCAATTCCGATTTCACTGCAAGATTCATTGATGGAGAGGCTCGACCGCGTCGGCCAGGCCAAGACCGTGGCGCGTGTCGGCGCCGTACTGGGCCGCTCGTTCTCCCGCGAGTTGATCTCCCACGTCGGTGATTTCGATTCGGCCTATCTCGATGCGGCCCTGACCACCTTGTCGGAAGCTGGGTTGTTCTATCGGGAGATCGACCAGCGCGGCAAGGAGAGCTTCTCCTTCAAGCACGGTCTGGTGCAGGAGGCGGCGTACGATTCGCTGCTGCGCGAGGAGCGTCAGCGCCTGCACGCCTCGGCGGCGCAGGCCCTGCAGAACCTCTTTCCCAGGCTCGAGGAAGAGCGCCCCGACCTGCTGGCGAACCATCTCTCGGCCGCAGCCAGTTACGACGAGGCGGCGCGGCTTTGGCTGCAGGCCGGCCGCATCAGCCTGGCCCAGTCGGCCATCGTCGAGGCGGTGCATCACCTGCGCCGTGGCATGGATGCGCTCGACCGTCTGCCGGAATCTCCCGCAGTCCGGGCACTGCGGCTACAGCTGTTGATCCGCCTCGGGCCGGCGCTTATCGCTCTGCACGGTCCGGGCTCCAGCGAGGTGGAGGAGATTTACGCCAAGGGCTACGCGCTGTGCCGCAGCCTGCCAGAATCCGAGGATCACTTCCCGGTGTACTGGGGCTGGTGGCGCCTGTCGCGCGATTTCAACGAAATGAACAAGCGTGCCGACGAACTGCTTGGCCGCGCCGAAGCCCGCAAGGATCAAGGGCTGATGTTGCAGGCGCATCACTGCCAGTGGGCCTCGCACTTCAACCGCGGCGACTTTGAAGGATGCCTCGGTCATATCGACTGCGGCCTCAAGCTCTACGACAAGGGCGACTATCGTCTTCACGCGACGCTCTACGGCAATCACGACGCGAAGGTCTGCGGTCACGGCGAGCGCTCGCTGGTATATTGGCTGCTCGGCCGGCCCGACGAGGCTATGGAATCCGAGCGCCTGGCGCAGGCCTGGATGGAGACCCTGTCCCATGGCGGCAGCTGGATGCACCACAAGGACATCACCATCATGCACCGCCTCTACCGCCGCGACGCGGCAGAGGTGCTGCGCATCGCCGAAGAGATCATCGCCTTTGCCGAGGAACAGGGCTTCACCGATCATCGCGCCAAGGCGCTGGTCTTCGCCGGCTGGGCCCATGCCCGCCTCGGCAACCCCTCCAAGGGCCTGACGGAGATCCGCGAAGGGCTGGACCGCCAGAAGGTTATCGGCACCCAGGAGGACTTTCCGGTCTACTACGACATGTTTGCCGAGGTGCTGGCGCTCAACGGCCGCATCGACGAAGCCTTGGAGGAAACCACCGCCGCCCAGGCTGAGCTCGAGGCCATGGGGCTGCGCATCTGGCTGCCGGAACTGCGCCGGCGCGTCGGCTACCTCTTGCAACTACGCATGCCGAATGATCCGGAGCCGGCCCTCGCCGCCTATCAGAGCGCGCTGGATTTGGCGAGCGCGCAGGGCGCGCACACCCTGGCTCTGCGGGCAGCGACGAGCCTGGCTGGGTTGCTTCGCAGCCAAGGACAGCTTGAGGATGCCTGCAGTACCCTGGAGCCTTGCCTGGAGGGTCTGGATCCCATGTCTGGCACGTCAGAGTATGCGGCGGCTGCCGCCCTGCTGGCCACGGCGCGGCGCCGCGAAATGTAAGTCGGCTCTGCTATGGATCCCGCCGCCAACAGAACCCCTGCGACCATGTCCGATGCCAAGGCCTATCGCGGCGGCACCCACCGTAGCCGCACGCCCGAAGAGACCTTGCTGGCCTTTCTGCCCTTGGCCGAGCGCATGGGCATCACTCGCCTTGCCAACGTCACGGGGCTCGACACCATCGGCATTCCGGTCTACATGGCCTGCCGTCCGCTGTCGCGTTCCATCGCCGTGTCGCAGGGCAAGGGTCTGACGCCGCAAGAAGCCAAGGTCTCCGCCTTCATGGAGGCGGCCGAGACTTGGCACGCCGAGACCATCACCCGACCGCTCAAGATGGCATCCCATGCCGAGTTGAGCCGCGATCACCGGGTCATCGACATCGAGGGCCTGCCGCATTCGCGGCTCGGCTGTTTCGAAGCGGGCCAGCAGATCCTCTGGATCGAAGGTTGCCCGCTGGGCGGCGGCGAGCCGCTCTGGGTGCCGCTGGAGCTGGTCTCCACCAACTATACCTTGCCGCAGCCGCAGGGCAGCTTTGCTTTCGCCGCCAACACCAACGGCCTTGCCTCCGGCAACACCTTCGAGGAGGCGGCCTTGCACGCGCTCTGCGAAGTGATCGAGCGCGATGCCCTGAGCCTCTGGCGCCTTGGGGGCGACGCGGTGCGGGCGGCGACCAAGCTCGACCCGGCGACTGTCGATTCGACTTTTTGCCGGGACCTCCTGGCGCACTACGCGGCGGCGGCCCTGGACGTCGGGCTGTGGGACGTCACCTCCGATTTTGGCGTGCCGGTGTTCTGTTGCGCCGTGGCCGAGCGTAGCGACGTTGCCGTCGAGGCGGAACTCGGCGCCGGCTGCCATCCCGACCGTGAAATCGCGCTGTTGCGCGCCCTCACCGAGGCGGCGCAGTCGCGCACCACCCGCATCGCCGGATCGCGCGACGACTACGTGCCGGAATCCTACGACTCGACTGCCAAGCTGGCGCGCAACCGCACGGCTCAGCTCTGGCTCGCTGAGCCGCCGCGGCGCAGCTTCGCCGCTGTGCCGAACCTCGCCGGCGCTACTATCCCAGGCGACCTGGAGCGCGTCCTGGCGCGGCTCGCCGCTGGAGGCATCGACCAGGTGGTGGCGGTCGATCTCAGCAAGCCGGACATCTGTCTGCCTGTCGTACGAGTGGTGGCTTCCGGTCTCGAGGGCGCCTACCAGGGCGCCGGCAGTGACTATCGCCCCGGCCGGCGCGCCCGCGACCGTGGCCTGGGGGAAGGGGAGTGGGGAGCGCCATGAGCATAGCCGTCTTCCTCGGACCGAGCCTGCCTCGTGTGGACGCGACGGCGATCCTCAAGGCCGACTACCGCCCGCCGGTTCGCCAGGGCGACATCTATCGCCTTGTGCAGCAGCGACACCCGCAGGCGATCGCGGTGATCGACGGTTACTTCCAGGAGGTCCCCTCGGTCTGGCACAAGGAGATCCTCTGGGCACTGGACCAGGGGATCCCGGTCTATGGCGCGGCGAGCATGGGCGCGTTGCGCGCTGCCGAACTGTCGCGCTACGGCATGGTCGGCATCGGTAAGATCTTCGAGGCCTATAGCAGCGGCAGTTATGCACCCTATAGCGACGAGCCCTTCGAGGACGACGACGAGGTCGCGGTGATTCACGGCCCGGCCGAGCTTTCCTATCCGCCGCTCTCGGTCGCCATGGTGGATCTGCGGGAAACCCTGGCGCAGGCGGCGCAGGCGGGCGTAGTCGATGCGGCGCTGCGCGATGCGCTGGTTGCCGCCTTCAAGCGGCGCTACTACCGCGCGCGGAGCTTTGAGGCGCTGCCGGAGATCTTTGCCGGGCTCGGCGTGCCATCGGAAACCGCACAAGCGCTGCAGGCCTGGCTGGCCGAAGGCCGGATCTCGCAGAAGAAAGCGGATGCCGCCGCTTTGCTTGAGACACTGGCGGTGGGCCGCGCGGCGCTGCCGACTGATTCCGATAGCTTCATCTTCGAGCGGACCACGCTTTGGGCGCAGTTCGTCGAACAGGCAGAGGCCGGGGGCTCGGCGCAGAGCGCGGCGGAGCGCGGCGTGCTGGAGGAGCTGCGCCTCGACCCCGACCTCTATGCCAGTCTCCGAGACAGCGCGGTGCTGCGCCTGCGGCTCGATGCTGTCGATCCGCCGCCGTCTGCCGATGCAGGTGCGCGCCGTGCCGCGCTCGACCGGCTGCGCCATCGCCACGGACTGTGGTCGCGCGCGGCATTGGAAGCCTGGGCCGAAGCCTGCGATCTCGACCGCGCCGGCCTCGATCGCTTGCTGGATTTCGAGGCCGCGGTGGAATCTTGTGCCGCGGCGGCCGGACCGTCACTCGATTGCGCGCTGCTCGACGTGCTGCGCCGTGAAGGACACTACCCTTCCCTGGCGGCGCGGGCCCGTGACAAGGTGCAGCGTCTTGCCGCGGCGGAAAAGTTGGCGACTGCCCCTTCTGCGCCCTCGCCCGCAGTGCTGCTGGACTGGTACTTTGAAAGCCATCTGGAACGTAGCGTGCCGACGGACCTGCCGACCTACGCTGCGGAACTGGGTTTCGATGGGGTGGAGGCACTGCTCGCAGCCTTGGCGCGCGAGCAGCGCTATCGTGCAGCTTGTGACGACCCTTCGGCGCCGGGAGGCGCATAGGGCCGTCGCATTGATGCGTGATCGTCGCTAGAATCCGGCGCTGAAAGCTGTCTTGGTAACCGGGGAAGAGGCATGACGCTGCTGTGGGAGAGGCTGGACGACGTCGATGGCGTCATCGGCGGCACCCGCTTCCGACTGTATCCGCAGATGCCGGAACTTGAGGGTTTCTCCCGGCCGGAGACGGTACGCGTCTCGCCGCCGCCCGGGTCGATCGGTCCCGGTCCCTTCGACGGTGCCATGCGCGTGGTCGACGCTGTGGACAAGCCGGAGCCCTACGCGTTCCCCTACATGCCGCCTTACCGCGGCCCGGTCTTCCCGCCGGCGGTTCCCGGTCCGGACGGACATTTCGATCACATCCCGGAGAGCAGCCGCCAGTTTCTCGCTGCCCACATGTACGGCTCCGTGCGCTTCACGCTGGATGTCTGGGAGGCCTACCTCGGCCACCCCGCGGCCTGGTACCAACCGCACGACGGCTTTGTCGTCGAGCTGGTACCGGAGGTCGGCTGGGACAACGCGCATGCCGGCATCGGCTTCATCGAGACCGGCGGCCGGCTCAACAATGCCGGCGCTTATCAGGCCTTTGCCTTGAACTTCGACGTCCTGGCGCACGAGGTAGGGCATACCCTGTTGTTCTCGGAACTGGGCATCCCGAGCATCGAAGGTTTGACGCCAGAGTTCCTTGCCTTCCACGAATCGATGTCGGATCTCGTCGCGCTGATCGCGACGCTGCATTTCGAATCGGTCCTCGATGAGTTGATCGACGATACGGGCGGCAATCTTTACGTGCAGAATTTCCTCAGCCGCATCGGCGAACTGTCGCACAACGAGCAGATCCGCATCGCCAGCAACGATGCGAAGATGGAGGATTTCGCGCTACTGCGCCTGTCGCCGGAAGGTGAGTGGATCGATCCGACCGGCCAGGGCCACAAAGGCCACCACCTCGGCCAGCCCCTGACCGGTGCGATTTTCGATATACTGGTGGAGATCTATCAGGACGGGCTGGCGCATCGCGGCTTGATCCCTCATGACCTCGATCCGCGCGGCTGGAACCGCGACTCTGTGGCTGCAAGCCTCGACCGGTTCCACAGCGCGTATCAAGGGTCCTTGTCTCACCATCGCGCTGCCTTCGTCGATGCACTGATTGAAGCCCGTGACGTCGTCGGTTTCGCGCTGGCGGTGACTTGGCAGCGCCTCAGTCCGGCGCATCTGAGCTTCGCCCGAGTCGCCGAGACGTTCCTTGACGTGATGGCGGAGATTGGTCAGGCGCACAACCTGCCGGCCTTCGCCGAAAACTTCCTGGAACGTGGCATCGATGTCCGCGACACGCGGCAGATCGCGATGCCGCCGCCGCGCGCTGCCCCATACTTGGTGCGCTGGCGATGGATGCGACGTCGCGCAACCGAAGTGCGACTCGATTCAATGGCGCGAGCGACGGCTGATGTGCCCGCTGCCTACGAGCGTGTGTACGGCATGTTCAGCCACAGTTTTCGACTGGAGATGTGAGTTACCTCACTTGTTACTTCGCATCGTGGTGATATGATTCGTCGTGCCGGGAAAGGCAGAACCATCTGGCTCGGGGCTTGGTGATACCGCGACTCTTGAGCCTCGAACAGAGGAGGGGAAGATGGCAACCAATGTATCAGGGACCAAGGGTGGAGGGTCGATTTTCGACGAGACACTCCTGGCCTCATCGCAAGTGAGGCTCTTCGGAAGGATCTTCCAGGGACTGAAGCTTGATCCGGGGGAACTGAAGGCGGTCAACGGCAAACGCCCACCGCACAACAGGAATCCCCTGACCGACAAGCTAGACCCGGATTTGGATCCAAAGCTGGCGCGCATCTACGGCTTTTCCTACGAGGGAAGCTACTACAAGCTGGATGCGCCCTATGTCTTTCTCGTGCACGGTGATGGGATCGAGATCGTCGAGCCCTCGAGTATGGCCGACGTCGGCGTCGAGATGAAGGATGAGACCTTCCTCAAAGGCGTGCGGATGTGGTCTTACGACAAGGTCGATTTCTCCGTGCGCATCGAAATCACCAGTGGATGGCTCGAGGAGATCCTGCTCGACGCTGCGGTCGGCAATGCCAGCAACATGACCGGTGGTCAGTTTGCCACGCGTGCCGACATGGCGGCGCGGGCGGATATGAGCTCGCGGGCCGATCTCTCGGCTCGGGCGGATCTGTCGGTGCGGGCGGATCTCGCCATGCGCAGTCGTTTCAAGAGTCGCTAGCACCGTTCCCCGGCTTCGCGGTAAGGGCGCGGCCGCCATCCCGGCAGCCGCGCCCTTTTCATGTCTGCAGTTCGGCCGGTCTACCAGGCGAGACGCCGCAGCAGGTAGTCGGGCCGGGCGTGGTGGCGGCGCTCCAGGGCGACGAGGCGGATTGCGAAAGCTTCGCCGTCGGCGGGGTCGCCCAGCGCCTCCTGATGGATGCCCGCGATGACCAGCGCGGCGGCGAGCCCGATGCCCACAGCGCCGGCGATGTCGTGCGCAAGGGAGTCGCCGACCGCCAGCACGCGCGCCGGCGGCAGTGGCACCAGGCCGTTCAATACATGACGGTAGATCAGCGGGTGCGGCTTGCCGATGTAGATTACCTTGCCGCCGGCCGCCTCGTAGTCGGCGGCCAGGGCGCCCGGTGCGTGGATCAGGCCCCTGGGGCTGACGCCTTTCACGTCCGGATTGGCGCAGACCAGAGTCAGGCCGCGCCGCCGCGCCGCCTCGAGTGTTTCGGCGAAGGCCTCGCGCGGCGGCGGATCCTGGCCGAAGCTCGCCACCAGCAGGAAATCCGCCTCCGCCACCTGCGCGACCTCGATGACCGGCAGGCCCTCCAGGATGGCGCGCTCGGCCGGGCCGCCGAGGGGCAGGCAGCGCAGCGGCGCCGTGCCGCCGGTCCCGGCCCGCAGCTCCGCCGGTGCCGATTCCAAGTAGGCGCGGGCCACCTCGCCGGAGGTCACGAAGTCCTCGTAGAGCGCCGGCGCAATGCCGAGCAGGGCCAGGCGTTCCCGGTTGAGCGCCCGTCGGGTGCCCGAGTTGGAGAGAATGATCACCCGCTTGCCGGCCGCCTTCAGCGCCTCCAGGCAGTCGACCACGCCGGGGTAGACCGTCGTGCCGTCGTGCAACACGCCGAACTGGTCGAGCAGGAAGGCATCGAAGCGCGGCGCCAGGGTCCGCAGGCCGTCGACCAGCGGCGGCGCCCTCATGCCGTGGTTGCCGCGCGCCGCTCCTGGCGGCCGGCCAGCAGGGCGCGGGTATGCCGGGCGATCATGGATTCCTCGTCGGTCGGGATGATCCACAGGCCGAGTTCGCTACCGGCGGTGCCGATGTGCGCCTTGCCGCCGGCATTGGCGTCGGCGTCGAGCTCGGCGCCCAGCCAGGCGAGGCGCCCCGCGATGGCGGCGCGGATCGGGGCCGAGCGCTCGCCGATGCCGGCGGTGAACACCAGGGCGTCGAGCCCGCCGAGCTGGGCCGCCAGCATTGCCACCTGCTGGGCGACGCGGTCGCAGAACATCTCCACCGCCTCGGCGGCTTCCGGCTTGTCGCTGGCCAACAGGTCGCGCATGTCGGCGCTGACACCGGAGAGGCCGAGCAGGCCGGACTCCTTGTAGAGCAGCCGCTCCAGCGCGGCGGCGTCCAGGCCCTTCTCGCGCAGCAGGTAGATCAGCACGCCGGGATCGATGCTGCCGCAGCGGGTGCCCATGATGAGGCCGTCGAGGGTCGAGAAGCCCATGCTGCAGGCCCGGCTGCGCCCGTCCTGCAGGGCGCAGAGGCTGGCGCCGTTGCCGAGGTGGGCCACGACGCTGCGGCCGGCCGCGGCCGCCGCGTCGTACTGCGGCAAGGCCCCGGCGATGAACTCGTAGGACAGGCCGTGGAAGCCATAGCGGCGCAGTCCTTCCTCGGCCAAGCTGCGCGGCAGGCCGTAGAGCTGATCGCGCGCGGGGATCGAGCGGTGAAAGGCGGTATCGAAGCAGGCGACCTGGGGAACCCCCGGCGCGCGGGCGGCGAGGGCACGGATGCCGGCGAGGTTGTGCGGCTGATGCAGCGGCGCCAGGGGAATCAGGCGCTCCAGCTCGGCCAGCACGCCGCCCTCCACCAGCACCGGTGCGGCGAAGCCGGTGCCGCCGTGCACCACGCGGTGGCCGGCGGCGATGATGGCGGCCTCCGGCAGGGCCTCTGCCAGCCAGTCGAGCAGGAAGGCGTAGAAATGCGCGTGGTCGAGGTCGCGGCCCTGCGGCCAGCTTTCCGCGGAGATATCGCCGGCAACCTTCGCCTTGAACTGCGGATGAACGCCGATCCCCTCGATGAGGCCGCCGCCCAGGGACGGGCCGTCGGCCGCGGCCGGGTAGAGCGAGAACTTGATGCTGGACGAGCCGGCATTCACCACCAGGATCGTGTTGGTTCTCGGCATCGTCCCCGACCTCGTTTCTTACCTACGGCCGCCCGCCGCAGCGGGCGCGGCTTCACGTCCGCCCCTCTCATAAAGCTTCCGGGCAGGGCCCGTCCACAGATTGATACCTCGGGGCAGCCGGAAACGGGACGTGCTCGGAGCCGCGGTCTGGTTCTTCCGCCTGCGGGACTCTAGGATGGTGGCCTCATAGCAGCGCGAGGCAAGAGGAGCGCCATGAAGGTCGACGGCAAGGCCTACAGGACGATCTGGCTGAACGACGATGGCTGGTCGGTGGCGATCATCGACCAGACCCGCATGCCGCACCGCTTCGAGACCGTGACTCTCACGAGCCTCGAGGAGGCGGCACAGGCCATCAGGGCCATGCTGGTGCGCGGCGCGCCGCTGATCGGGGCCACGGCGGCCTACGGCGTCTGTCTTGCGATGCGCGCCGACGACAGCGACGAGGCGCTCGACAGCGCCTGCGACCTGCTCTATGTCACGCGGCCGACGGCGGTGAACCTGCGCTGGGCCCTCGACGAGATGCGCGCCGCCCTGCGCAACCGGCCGCGCGGCACGCGCCTCGCCGCCGCCTATGCTCGCGCGGCGGAGATCTGCGACGAGGACGTCGAGATCTGCCGCTCGATCGGCCGCCACGGCCTGAAGCTCATCCGTGCGATCGCCGAGCGCAAGCCGGCCGGCGAGGCGGTGAACATTCTCACTCACTGCAACGCCGGCTGGCTCGCCACGGTGGACTGGGGCACCGCGACGGCGCCGATGTACATGGCCTTCGAGGAGGGCATCGCGATCCACGTCTGGGCCGACGAGACAAGGCCGCGCAACCAGGGCGCCTCGCTGACCGCCTGGGAGCTGGGGCGCCACGGTGTGCCCCACACGGTGATCGCCGATAACGTCGGCGGCCACCTCATGCAGCATGGCAAGGTGGACCTCTGCATCGTCGGCACCGACCGCACGACAGCCTCGGGCGACGTCTGCAACAAGATTGGCACCTACCTGAAGGCCCTGGCGGCGCAGGCCAACGGCGTGCCTTTCTACGTGGCGCTGCCCTCGCCGACCATCGACTGGACCGTGCACGACGGCGTGAAGGAGATCCCGATCGAGGAGCGCGGCGGCGAGGAGGTCTCGCAAATGACCGGCCGCACGGCCTCAGGCGCCATCGAGACCGTCACCATCACGCCGGACGGCAGCCCGGTCGCGAACTACGCCTTCGACGTGACCCCCGCGCGCTACGTCACCGGCCTGATCACCGAGCGCGGCGTCGCCGAGGCGTCGGCGGAGGGGCTGGCCAAGCTGTTTCCGGAGCGGGCGCGCTAGATCCACACGTCGTTATCGGCCGTGCGCTCGCTCTCTTCGTGGCCGGTGTTCTTCACGCCGCGCGGCTCGATCAGCATCACCATCGTCTCTTTCTCCGCGTAGGGCTTGTGCTCGACGCCCTTGGGCACCACGAACATATCGCCGGGGCCGAGAGTGACGGCACCGTCGCGGAAGTCTATGCGCAGCTCGCCGTCGACCACGATGAAGGTCTCGTCGGTGTCCTTGTGGTCGTGCCAGACGAAGTCGCCCTGCAGTTTCACGATCTTGAACTGGTAGTCGTTCATCTCGGCGATGACTTTGGGCTGCCACTGCTCAGTGAACAGCCCGAACTTCTCAGTCAGGTTGATGGCCTTGTAGTTCATGCAGTTTCTCCGGAGTCTTCCGGCGCCACCAGGCGGCGGTAGAGGTGCCAGGTCGCGTGGCCGAGGATCGGCAGGGCCACGAAGAGCCCAAGGAAGAAGGGCGCTATGGCGATCATCAGCAGGACCATGATGAAGAAGGCCCAGCCGATCATTGGCACCGGGTTCATCACCACGGCGCGCACCGAGGTGATCATGGCGGTGACAAAGTCCACCTCGCGGTCCAGCAGCAGCGGGAAGGAGACCACGGTGAGGGAGAACAGCACCAGCGCCATGCCGGCGCCGATGACGTGGCCGACGGCCAGGAACATCAGGCCCTCCGGTGTGCCCAGCACCACCTCGATGAAGCCGGCCAGGGAACCCGGCGCGCGCAGGCCGATGAAGAGGGCGATGAGGATGCGCACCTGGTACATCCACATCACCAGCACGAAGAGGGTGACGAAGGCCATCCAGCCGGTCTCGCGCCGGCGCTGGGCCAGGACGACGCCGAGGACGGGTCCCCACCGCAGCGGCTCGCCGGCCTCCCGCCGCCGACTCACCTCATAGAGGCCGACCGCCACAAAGGGGCCGATGAGGGCGAAGCCGACCGCCAGGGGATAGGAGATGTAGCCGACCTCCAGGGCTGTGGCGGCCAGCACGATCAGCATGCCGCCGATCGCGTAGACGCCGCCGAAGAAAAGGCCGAAGGCCGGGGCGGCGCGGAAGTCCCGCAGGCCCTTCTCCAGGCAATCGACGATGGCTGCGGCCGTGATGGACAGCACGCGCGGTGCCGGCTTCGGCGGTTCCTCGACGTCCTTGGTCTGCTCGGCAGCGATTGCCTCTCCTCCCGTTCTGCGGGGGGCCGCCTCGGCAGGCGCCCTTCTTACTTTGCGTCTATTATGACGAAAACCGGCACCCTGCCAAAGCCTCTCCCGCCGGTCCCGAGGGCCTGTTAAAACAGCGGCGAACCCTCGCTCCGCCAGGAACCGCCTGCCATGACGCTCACCCTGTCGCTCGAAACCCTGCTGGCCTTCGCGCTGGCCATGTTCCTGCTTTCGGTGACGCCGGGCCCGGGCTTCCTCATGGTAGTCGCGCGCTCGCTGGCCGACGGGCTGAAGGCGGGCCTCGCCGCCATCACCGGGCTGGTGCTGGGAGACATCCTCTTCCTGCTGCTGGCGATCCTCGGCATGAGCGCCCTGGCCGCCGTTATGGGCGAGTTCTTCCTCGTCGTGAAGATCATCGGCGCCGCCTACCTCATCTGGCTCGGCGTGAAGACCTGGCGCAGCCGGCCCCGTCTGCCGCAGATGGCGGCGCCCGGGGAGGCCGCCAGGCCCCGCCTGCCGCATCGCCGCTCGCTGGCCATCGGCTTCTTCGTCACCCTGGGCAACCCGAAGACCATCCTGTTCTACGGCGCCTTCGTGCCGACCTTCATCGACGTGGGGGCGCTCGGCGCCGGCGACATCTCCGTGCTTTGCGGCGTGGTTGTGGCAATGTCCTATCTGGTGGTCGGTTTCTACGCCTTCCTCGCGGCCCGCGCCGGCCGGGTGGTGCGCAGCGAGCGCGCGCTTACCTGGCTAAACCGCGCCACCGGCGGCCTCCTCGTCGGCGCCGGCATCGCCGTGGCGACGCGGTAGAGGCGCTCTCTCAATCCACGAACATCGGGCCGGGTTTCGTGTAGAGCTCCTCGTAGTGGACCAGGCTCTGCTCGCCTTCCAGGGGGCAGGGCTTCCCGTCGCGGAAGGCCCATTCGCCACGGTCGCAGTTCGCGGCGGTCACGTAGCCGTTGATGTAGAAGCGCCGATCCATCGTCGAGGTGTTGGGGCCGGAGCCGTGCAGGGTGTGCACGTGCCAGAGCGCGACGTCGCCGGGCTCCAGCCTGAGGGTCACCACGTTCGCCGTGTCGACGCCGAGGCGCGCCAGGTCGGCGGTGTCGAGCGCCTCGTGCATGGAAGGACGCGCCGGGTCGAAGGGCAGCTCGCCCCGGCGGTGGCTGCCGGGGCAGACGACCACGGCGCCGTTCTCGGCGGACTGCGGGTCGACGGCGACGCCGGTCTGCACGTAGGAGCGGGCGAGCTCGCGGTACGCAGCGGCCGGCCGGCGCGAGCGCGAATCCTGATGGAATCCGAACTCCGCCCGGGCGCCCGGCGGTTTCCAGTGCATCTGGTTGATGATCTGCTTGAGGTCGCGGCCGATCAGCGGCTCCAGGATCGCCAGCAGGCGCGGATCGCGCCTGACACGCTCCAGCACCGGGTCGAGCCAGGCGGTCCACTGGGCATAGCGCAGCACGCGGCCGAGCTTCTCGTCGTCGCCCAGCAGGAAGAGGATATTGCGGTCGCGCCAGCTGCGCCCGCCGGCCAGCGCGCGGTCGCGGATGCGGTCGAAGGCGGCCGCCATCTCGGCCACCTCGTCGGCTGTAAAGACCCTGCGCACCACGGCATAGCCCTCGGCCTCGAACTGCCTGAGGTGGTCGCCCTCGGGGGGGATGCCGCTCATGGACGCCTGTGCTTCCTGCCTGCTGCGCCGCTGCCAGCCTCTGCATATCACGATTCGCCCTGCGGCGTCCCCGGGCTTGCGGACCGGCGCGCCCACGGCGCCGGGGAAAAGTGGTCAGACCTCTATTGCTTGGCCTGAACGCCGCACAGAGCCTTCTGCTGCAGCTTGGCAATTGACAAAGCGTCTCTTCATGGTCAAAAGTGGTAAGGCCACTACGGAACCAGTGAACTTTCAATGGCCCTGACCGAGCGCGCCGAAGACCTGCTGGGGGCGGAGAAGGTCGTCGCCTTCGTCCGCGAGCGGCTCCTGAGCGGCAGCCTCAGGCCCGGCGACCGCCTCGCCGGCGAGCGCGAGCTGTCGCTCTCCCTCGGGGTCTCACGGCCGGTGCTGCGCGAAGCGCTGCGCTCGCTCGCCATGTTGGGCGTGCTCGACATCCGCCACGGCAAGGGCGCCTACGTGAAGCCGGCGGACCTCTCCGTCCTCTCCGACTTCTTCACCTTCTGCCTGGCCCAGCAGCCCGGCATCCTCGACGACGTCATGCAGGCTCGCATCGCCATCGAGTGCCAGGCTATCCGACTGGCCTGCGAGCGGGCCGGCGACAGCGACTTCACCCGCATCGGCGGGCGTCTCTCGCTTCTGATGGAAACCATCCACGACCCCGTGAGCGGCGGCGATGCCGACTTTGCCTTTCACCTTGCCATCGTAGAGTCGGGCCGCAGCCCGGTGCTGCTGCAGCTCTACTTGGCGCTGGCCGAACTTCTGAAGCGCAGCCACGTCGAGCGCCGCCAGCAGACCGTCATGGTGCCGGGCATCCGCGACTACCTCGTCGACGCCCACCGCGAGGTCTTCCTCTCCATCGTCGCGCGCGACGCCGATGCCGCGGAGATGCGGCTGCGCGAGCACTTCGCCATCGGCGACGAGTTCCGCCGCAAGAGTTACATCGCCGCCTACGCCAAGGCGACGCCACAAGAAGAAGACTGAAAAAACTACAGGGAAAGGAAATGCCATGTACCCGTTGAACGCCCGTCGCGCCCTGGCGGGCGCCTGCCTCGCTTATGGCCTCTTCGCCGGTGCCGCTGTCGGCTCCGAAGAGCTGCGCTACGCCCACGTCGGCGCGGAAGGAGATATCCAGACGCGCTATGCCGCCGAGGCCGCGGCGGCTATCGCCGAGGCGACCAGCAACGAAGTGACCATCCAGGTCTATCCGGCCAGTCAGCTTGGCGGTGTCGCCGAGATGGTTGACGGCGTCCGCATGGGCTCGATCGCCATGGGTCACCACGACTTCGCCTCGCTCGCCCGCATCGTGCCGGAGGTGGCCGTCTTTAACGCGCCCTTCGCCTATCGCGACGGCGCCCATGCCCTGGCGGCGACCGATCCCGACTCTCCCGCCCTCGAGGCCATCAACGAGAAGCTCATCGCCGAAGGTGGCGTGCGCATCGTCGGCCGCATCTATCGCGGCGAGCGCCACATCTCCTCGAACTTCCCGGTGAAGTCGCCCGCCGACCTCGCCGGCAAGCCGTTCCGCGCGGTGCCGCTCGACCTCTGGGTCTCCATGGTGAAGGGATTCGGCGCCACGCCGACGCCGGTCGAGGTCGCCGAGCTGCCGACCGCGCTGATGACCGGCCTCGTCGTCGGGCAGGAAAACCCCCTGACCATGATCACCGCCAACAAGCTCTACGAGGTGCAGTCGCATGTCGCGCTTACCGGCCACATGCAGTCGGTGCTGGCCGTCTTCGTGAACGAGGAGGCCTGGCAGGACCTGTCGGATGACCACCGCGCGGCGATCACCGAGGTGCTTGATCAGAAGGCCGAGGAGTCGCTGCAGTGGGCCAACGACTCCCAGGCCCAGCTGGTCGAGGAACTGAAGGGTCACGGTATGACTGTGATCACTGAGAAGGAAGGCCTCGACATGCCGGCGTTCAAGGAGTCGGTCCTGAAGCAGATCCGCGCCGACTTCCCGAACTACCAGCCCTACATGGAGCAGATCAACGCGGTCCAGTAAGCGTCCTGTCCGCTGAAACGGGAGCGGGCCGCGCGGCCCGCTCCCGCCAGGCCCTCCACTGCGGGATTCCGCCATGTTGATTGTGAGGAAGCTTCTCGCCGGCTTTTGCGTGCTGGTGCTCGCCGCGCTGGTCGCCGTGCCTTTCATCCAGGTCGTCATGCGCGATCTCGTCGGCGCAGCGATCATCGGCGCCGAGGAGTTCACCCGCTTCCTGCTCATCGTGCTGGTCTTTACCGCCTTCCCGATCGTCGTGATGCAACACGAGAACATCGTCATGGCGGAGTTCCGCGAGGCGCTACCGCCCCGTCTGCGTCAGGCGCTGGCTTTCCTCATCACCCTGTCAGCCGCCCTTGCGGCCGGCTTCATTGCCTATGTCGCCTGGGTCACCATTTTTAAGAACCTGAACAACGCGACGCCGACCCTGAAGATTCCCTTCTGGCTCTTCCTGGGCTCGACCTTCCTCGGCTTCGCCCTGGCCGCCCTGGCCCACCTGCTCGACACGCGCCATCCGCCGCGTGAAGAAACCACCGTGCTCTGAAGGCGGCCATGGGACTCGCCGTCATCGCCGCCTTCCTCGTTCTTTTCATCGCCGGATTCCCGGTCGTCTACGCCATCCTGATCCCCTCGATCGTCTATGTGCTGATCGACGGTCTGCCCTTGGGGCTGCTCGCCCAACGGGTCACCTACGCGCTCGACTCCTTCCCGCTGGTCGCCGTCCCGATTTTCATCTTCGTCGGCAACCTGATGAACTCCGCCGGCATCACCGACCGCATCTTCCGCTTCGCCGACACGCTAGTGGGCCGCGCGCCGGGCGGCCTTGCGCAGGTGAACGTGTTCTCGAGCCTGATCTTCTCCGGCATGTCGGGCGCCGCACTCGCCGATGTCGGCGGCCTCGGGCGCATCGAGATCTCGGCCATGCGCAAGCGCGGTTTCACGGCGCCCTTCGCGGCGGCGGTCACCGGTGCCTCCGCGGTGGTCGGGCCGATCTTCCCGCCGAGCATCCCGCTCATCGTCTACGGATCGGTTACCAGCGTCTCCATCGTGCAGCTGCTGATCGCCGGCATCGTGCCGGCCCTCGTCTGCGTCGCGCTGCTGATGCTGACGGTCGCCGTGCTGTCCTACCGGCACCGCATGCCGCGGGCCGAGCGCTGGCCGCGGCCGCGCGAGGTGCTCCGCGACTTGCTGCCGGCCCTGCCGGCCCTGGTTGCGCCGATCCTGATGATCGCCGGCATGCTGGCCGGCCTCTTCACGCCGACCGAGGCCGCGGCGGTGACTGCCGTCTATGTCCTGGTGGTCAGCGCGCTGTTCTACCGCGACCTCACCTGGCCGCATCTCTGGCACGCCCTCATCGTCACCGTGCGCACCACCAGCGCCATCCTCATCATCGTGGCGGCCGCCGCGCTCTTCGGTTGGATCCTGGCGGTCGAGCAGGTGCCGCAGGACTTCTCGCGCTGGATCCTTCAGTTCAGCACCGACCCGATCGTCCTCCTCCTGATCGCCAATCTCATTTTCTTCATTGCAGGCATGTTTCTCGACTCCACCACGGCGACGCTTCTGGTGGTGCCGGTCATCGCGCCGCCGTTGGTGCTGGCGGGCATCGACCCGGTGCACCTCGGCATCATCGCCATCTTCAACCTGATGTTCGGCTTGCTGACGCCGCCGATGGGGCTGTCGCTGTTCCTGCTGACCAGCATCGCCGAGGTGTCGCTGCGGCAGCTCCTGCGGGCACTGCTGCCGTTCTACCTGCCGCTGCTGGCAACCCTTGCCATCATCACCTTCGCGGAGCGGCTGGTGCTGTGGCTGCCGAGCCTGCTCCGCTGACCGTCCTGAAACCACGAGGATCATCTGCTATGCGTATCGTCATCGGCTCCGACCATGCGGGCTTCCCGCTCAAGGCCACCCTCGCCGATTTCGCGAAGGGGCTGGGGCACCAGGTGGAGGACGTCGGCTCCTACGATCCCGACCCCGTCGACTTTCCCGACATCGCGCGCGCCGTCACCGACCACATCGCCGCCGGCAGGGCTGACCGCGGGCTCCTGGTCTGCGGCACCGGGGTCGGCGCGTCCATCGCGGCGAACAAGGTGAAGGGCATCCGCGCCGCCGTCTGCCACGACGTCCACTCGGCGCACCAGTCGGTCGAGCACGACGACGTGAACGTCATGTGCATCGGCGCGCAGATCGTCGGACCCTGGCTGGCGAAGGACCTGGTGGCCGCCTATCTCGCCGCCGAGTTCTCCACCGACGAGGACTTTCGTCGCCGCGTGGCCAAGCTGGCGGAGATGGACGCGGCGCGCTGAGCGCAGCACCGGCTATCCGGCCGACAGGTCCTTTTTCATGAAATGGACCGCCGCGGTCGAGCGGGACGGGCCGCGGCGATCATGTCGATGAAGGCCGACAGGCATCTGCTCCCGAGGCCTTGCGAAAGGTCGTGCGGGCGGGCGCGCAACTGGTCAGTCCCAATCTGCGTCGCGTCGATCCGATAGTACTGGAAATAGCCGGCCGCATCGCCGTCCAGATCGAGGACGAAGCGTCTCGAGTCGTCGGAATCGTCGCGATTGTGCGTGGCGACCTTCTCCAGGGTGTCGTTGCCGTCGTCCCACCAGTCCTTCACGTGCGGCCGCTGCAGCCACTCCAGCAGCATCGGAAAGTCTGCTGCCGCGAGGGGGCGGAAGCGGATCATCCGACGCGGCGCTTGCGCCTCGCCGGGGCGGCGCCGGCCTCCAGCTCCCGCACCACGTCGGCGAAGAGCGCGAGGGCCTCGCGGCCCTTGGGAGAGAGGCCGTAGACGCCGCGGTCGATGCGCTGGAACCAGCCGTAGACGTCGCGGCGCAGGATAGGCCCGGCGCTGCCGACGCCAGTGGCCGCGGCCAGCACAGCAACCTTGGTCGGCCCCAGCTCACGCAGCAACGTGGCGCAGCGCAGGGCATTCTGGCGGTAGGCGGTGACGATGGGCCGGCGCGTCTGGCCGCCGGTGTTGGGATCGCCGACGCGCTGGGCGAACTCCTTCAGCAGCAGGGCCTGGCGCTTTCGGTTGGGCCGCGGCTGGTAGGGCAGGGGGTCGAGCAGCGGCTCCACCAGCGCCTTTTCCGGATGCACCATCAGGAGCCCGAGCCCGACGCGGCGGCAGAGCTTCAGCACACTGCGCCGGTGGTGCCGCCAGCTGGCCGCCCTGGCGGGGGCGGCGAAGGCGAGATAGACCTGCTCGCTAATGGCCAGGCGGTCGATACCCTGCAGCAGCAGAGCGAGATTGAAGGCCTTCTTCAGCTCGACGATGACCGGCGGTTCGGCGCCGCGGCGGGCGACGAGGTCGCAGCCGCGCACCTCCGCCTTCACGGCATAGCCCTGGCCTTCCAGGAAGGCCTTCACCGGCTCGTAGAGCTCTTCTTCGCGGGCGACGGTCACGCCCGCGAGTCTAGCGCCTGTTTCCGAGTCCAGGCCAGCAGTCTAGGCCAGCGCCCGCCGATTCCACGGCATGACGGCCAGCAGGCTTGCCATGGCGCAGGTGCCGGAGAGGCCGGCGAAGGTGAGGCCGGCGCCGACAAAGCCGGAGAGCGCGAAGAACCACGGCGATACCGCAAACCCAAGGATGACGCCGATCAGCACCATCATGCCGGCGGTGATCTGCACCTGCCGTTGCAGCGAGATCGGCATGCTGCGGTTCACCACGGTTGGCATCCCGGCCTTCTTCCAGCCGCTGAGCCCCTGTTCCAGCTGGTAGACCTCGGCGAAGGCGGTCGCGAGGATGCGCGGCGCTGCCTCGGCGGTGCGCGCGCCGCTGGCGCAGTGGAAGATGGCGATCCTGTCGCGCTCGCCGGCGAAATCGGCGGCGCTAAAGCCGGACAGCGGGACGTGGTGCGCGCCGGGCAGGTGCTCGCGCGCGAACTCGTCGCTTTCCCGGATGTCGACCAGTAACGCCCTGCCGCTGTCGAGCAGAACCTTGGCCTTGGCCGGGTCGATCTTGTTGAGGGTGGCGGTCGTGTGCGGCGACATGGGGTCAGGCTCCTCGAAGGTCGAATTTCGTGGTTTCCATCGCCGGCTCGCAGTAGAGCCGGTGCAGCAGGATGATGATCGCGCGGGCCTCGCGGCCGGTCAGGCTGTAGTGCATGGCGCGGCCATTGCGGCGAGCGGCCACCAGGCTGTCCTTGCGCAGCAGGGCGAGCTGCTGGGAGACGGCGGCCTGGCGCAGGCCCAGGCTATCGGCAAGCTCACCCACGGTCCTCTCGCCGTCGGCCAGTTGGCAGAGCAGTAGCAGGCGATTCTCGCTGGACAGCGCCTTCATCAGCTCGGCGGCCGCGCGGGCAGAGGTCTGAAGATCCTTTATATTCATACTTGCAGAGATATGAATGTATAGGGCGCCTGTCAAGAGGCCTGAGTGGGCGTCAGCGCAATGCCGGCAGGGCCAGTTCCGCCACGATCGGCAGGTGGTCGGAGGCGGCTCGGGCCTCGTAGGCTGCCCAGCTGCGTGCGAGCAGGGCGCCCGGCCGGCAGCAGATGCGATCAAGGGCGAAGAGGGGAAAACGGGCCGGGAAGCTGGCCTCGCGGGTCCAGGCCCCGAAGAGGGCGAAGACGTCGCGCTGGCGCCGCTGGGGCCAGAACCATTCATTGAAGTCGCCGAGCAGCAGCACCGGCGTCGAGAGGTCGGCGGCGACGATCTCCTGGAGGGCGACCAGTTGGCGGCGGCGCTCATGCCGATTGAGGCCCAGATGGGTGGCGACCACCCGCAGGCAGGTGGTCGGAAGCCGGATCCGCGCAGACATCGCCTTGCGCGGTTCGCGCCCCGGTGTCGAGATGTCGTGCACCTGCTTTTCCTCGAGGGGAAAGCGGCTGGCCAGGATCTGCCCGTAGTGGCCGTCCGCGCCGGAGATCGCCCAGGCATCGTGGCCGTGGTCGCCGACCTCGGCGCGCAGCAGGTCGTAGACCTTGCCGGCGCCGGCGGCGGGGCGGCGCGAGTCGACCTCCTGGAAGGCGGCGATGTCGGGGGCGAGGTCGCGCACGGCGCGGCCCACCCGGTCCACGTCGTGGCGGCGGTCAGTGCCAACGCAGGCGTGGACGTTCCAGGTCATTACGCGCAGGTGAGGCTTCAGGTCAGGCATTGCTGCCGCTGCGCAGCCGCGTGGCGAGGGCCTGCAGGCCAAGCGAAAGGGCCAGCCAGGCAAGGATGAAGAGGCCGAAGAGCGCCAACTCCCTCGGCTCCGGTTCGCTGAGCACGCGGCTCAGCTGGTTGCCGAGCAGCGTGATGACCAGGATGCCCGGCGCCAGGCCGAGGATGGTGCCGACGATATAGTCGAAGAACCTCACCTGTGCCGCCCCGGCGGCCAGATTCACGAAGGTGAAGGGGGCGATCGGAAGCATGCGCAGGGCCGCCACCGAGAGCACGCCGCGCCGTGCCAGGGCGCGGCTGACCCGGTTGACGCGGGTGCCGAGCAGGTTGCGCAGCGGCTGGGTGCCGACTTTGCGACCGATGACGTAGGTCAGGCTGGCACTCAGCAGCGAGCCGGCGAGAGCGTAGCCGAAGGCCGGCAGCGGCGTGAAGACCATGCCGGTGACGGCGATCAGTACGGTGACCGGAAAGACCACCAGGCCGCCGAGCAGATAGGCGGCGATCACGACCACCGGCAGCCAGAAGCTGCCGCTGAGCGACTGCAGCATCTCCTTCAGGGTGTCGGGATCGGTGAGCTGGGAGAGCGGCGTGAAGCGCCATAGCGCGACCAGGGCGAGCACCAGCACGGCCGCGGAAGCGAGCTTTACAAAGCGGGATATCGGCTGCTTGCCCTCCTGGCCGGCGAACATGTCGCCGACGAATCCCGGCGTCTCGATGGGACGTTCCGGATCGGCGAGCTGCCCGACGGTGCGGCTCACCTCGTCGAGCGGCACACCGCTGAGGTCGATAGGCCTGAGGCTGCGCCCGCCCTCCGCACAACGATCGACCACGGCGAAAAGTGAGCCTTCGCTTGCGACCATCCCGGCGATTTCCTTGGGCTCGCGGCCGAGGTGCTCGGCCAGCAGGCGGTGACGCAGGCCGGCGATGGCCTCGGCTTCGCTTGTGTCGGCGGCCTCCAGCACCAGGTCGCATTCGCTGTCGGTTCCCATCGAGCGGTTGTTGAGGTTGGCTGAGCCGATGCGCAGCAGCCGGTCGTCGACGATCATGACCTTGGCGTGCACCATGACGCCCTCGCCCGTGTCGTCATCCGGCACTGCGGGATACACCAGCTTCACGTGGTGATCGACGCCTGCCCCGGCGAGGCGCTCCATGAAGCGCCGCCGGCCGGCGTTCATGCTCTGCTCCTCCAGCCAGCTCTGGTGCACGTTGGGCGCCACCACCAGCACTTCCAGCTGCGGCCGCTCGTGCAGGCGCTCGATGAGGGCGGTGCAGATGCTCTCGGTGGTGAGGAACTGATTCTCGATGTAGATCCGGCTTTCGGCCGCCGCGATGGAGCGCAGAAAGAGGCGTTCGACCTCGCGCACTTCGTGCTGGCCGTTATAGGCCGGCAAGGTGCGGGCGATGCCGATTCGGGTGTCGGTGAAATCGGGCGCGAAGCCGGCAGGCCAGGGGTCGCCCTCCGCCTCGGGGCGGCCGGGTGTCTCGCAGGCCGCGCGCTGCCAGCGCTCGCGCACCAGGGCGCCGAGGGCCAGCGCCGCCTCGCCGTCGACCATCATCTGGATGTCGTGAAAGGGGCGGTAGCAGACGCCGCGCGGGTCGCAGCGCTGCGGGTCCCGCAAGACATGGTCGGGGGTGTCCCAGCGCCGGACGGTGAGGTCGAGGCCGCCGGAGAAGGCCACTGCGTCGTCGACCACGACCACCTTCTGATGATGGCAGGCGCCGATCGGCAGCACATCGTCGAGGCAGACGGAGATCTGCGACGGTGTCGTCCAGTCCAGCTTCAGCGCCGGCAGTGGCTCGCGCTCCAGGGCGTAGAGCACGGAATAGTCCCACAGCAGCAGGTGGATCTTCAACCCAGGGCGCCGGCGTATCAGTTCGGTGAGGAAGGCGCCAAGGGGCACCGGAAAGTCGTCGCCTTCGTCCTTATCGCCCTGCGGCCCGACCAGCTGTGTGCGGCTGTCGATGTCCCAACCGACGATAAAGACGCTGCGCCGCGCGTTCAGCAGGGCGCGCCGCAGCGCCAGAAAATAGTCGGCGCCGTCGATCAGCATCCGCGCACGGCCGCAAGCGGCAAGGCGCCAGCAGGTATCGTCTTCCTGGAGGATCGCGATCTTCTCGACGGTCATGCTCTGCGGCAGAGGTGTTGCGAAATGGCAGGCGGCTGGATGCTGCCAGAGTGCAACTCCCCTCGGCGGCAATGGTTCCCCTCGCGCGATCTCGCAGGCGCGTCGCCGAAAAGAAAAAGGGGCCGGTCGAAACCGGCCCCCTGAACAGGCTCTTGTGGCTTTTAAGCGCTTAGAAGTCCATGTCGCCCATGCCGCCACCACCGGGCATCGCCGGCTGCTTCTTCTCGGGACGGTCGGCGATCATCGCTTCCGTGGTGATCAGCAGCCCGGCCACTGAAGCGGCGTGCTGCAGGGCGGCGCGCACGACCTTGGTCGGGTCGATGACGCCGTCCTTCACCAGGTCGACGTACTTGCCGGTCTGGGCGTTGTAGCCCCACTGGACATCCTTGTTCTCCAGCACCTTACCGATCACGACGGAACCGTCGGTGCCGGCATTGTCGGCGATCTGGCGCAGCGGCGCCTCCAGCGCCTTGCGCACGATGCGGATGCCAACCATCTGGTCGGCATTCTCAACTTCCAGCTTGGCGAGCTTGGCCGAGGCCCGCAGCAGAGCGGCGCCGCCGCCCGGCACGATGCCTTCCTCGACCGCTGCGCGAGTCGCATGGAGAGCGTCTTCGACGCGGTCCTTGCGTTCCTTCACCTCGACCTCGGTGGAGCCGCCGACGCGGATTATCGCGACGCCGCCGGCCAGCTTGGCCAGACGCTCCTGCAGCTTCTCGCGGTCGTAGTCCGAGGTGGTCTCCTCGATCTGCGCCTTGAGCTGGCTGCAGCGGCCCTGGATGTCGGCCTTCTTGCCGGCGCCGTTGACCACCGTCGTCTCGTCCTTGGTGATGATGACGCGCTTGGCGCGGCCCAGCATGTCGAGCGTCACGCTCTCCAGCTTGATGCCGATGTCTTCGGAGATCGCCGTGCCGCCGGTCAGGATTGCGATGTCCTGCAGCATGGCCTTGCGACGGTCGCCGAAGCCCGGTGCCTTCACGGCCGCGACCTTCAGGCCGCCACGCAGCCGATTCACCACCAGGGTCGCCAGGGCCTCGCCCTCGACGTCTTCGGCGATGATCAGCAGCGGCTTACCCGACTGCACCACGGCTTCCAGCAGCGGCAGCATGGTCTGCAGCCCGGAGAGCTTCTTTTCGTGGATCAGGATGTAGGGATCGTCGAGTACCGCCTGCATCTTGTCGGCGTCGGTGACGAAGTAGGGGGAAAGGTAGCCGCGGTCGAACTGCATACCCTCGACGACCTCGAGTTCGGTATCGAACGACTTGGCTTCCTCGACGGTGATCACGCCTTCGTTGCCGACGCGCTGCATGGCTTCGGCCAGCATGTCGCCAATCTCACTGTCGCCATTGGCTGAGATGGTGCCGACCTGGGCGATCTCGGCGTTGGAGCTGATCTTGCGCGAGCGCTTCTTCAAATCCTCGACCACCGCGTGGACGGCGAGGTCGATGCCGCGCTTCAGGTCCATCGGGTTCATGCCGGCAGCCACCGACTTCACGCCCTCGCGCACGATGGCCTGGGCCAGCACGGTCGCGGTGGTGGTGCCGTCGCCGGCAATGTCGCTGGTCCTGGAGGCGACCTCGCGCACCATCTGCGCGCCCATGTTCTCGAACTTGTCCCTCAGTTCGATGTCCTTGGCGACGGTAACGCCGTCCTTGGTGACCCGCGGGGCGCCGTAGGACTTGTCGAGGACGACATTGCGGCCCTTGGGACCGAGGGTCACTTTGACCGCGTTCGCCAGGATGTCGACGCCGTGCAGCATGCGCTCACGGGCATCGGTCGAAAATTTGACGTCTTTTGCAGCCATTTGTGCTTTCTCCTAAGCGGCGTTGCGAACCGGTCAAGCCGCCTTCTTGGCGGACTTGGTGCGCTCGAGCACGCCCATGATGTCGGATTCCTTCATGATCAACAGGTCCTGCCCGTCGATCTTCACTTCGGTGCCCGACCACTTGCCGAACAGAACCAGGTCGCCGACCTTTACGTCCGGGGCAATCAGCTCGCCCTTGTCGTTGCGGGCGCCGGCACCGACGGCGAGGACTTCGCCTTGGCTGGGCTTTTCCTTGGCGGTGTCGGGAATGATGATGCCGCCGGCCGTCTTCTCGTTTTCCTCGATCCGGCGGATCGCGACGCGGTCATGCAAAGGTCTGAATTTCATGGGTTTTCCCCTTGGTTTAGTCTGTGTCTCGTTGTTAGCACTCTCTTTCAAGGAGTGCTAAAGCCTGCCCGATTTAGGCCCTTCTGGAGGCCCTTTCAAGCCTTTTCGGCGGGAAATTTTCGATTCCCGCCGCCTGGCCCCGAGCGCTTCTCTAAAATATTGGAATATCGCAGTTATCTTTGATGCCTGGCTGGGCAGGGGCATAGGGGCGGGTTAGGCCCTCGGGCTCAGCTGGCAACAGGTTGCGTCAGGCCGGGACAATTGCGCCCTTGACGGCGATGACGCGGGCGGCGAGGCGGTGGCCGGCTGCGGCGGCGGCTTCCGGGGCGGCACCGGTCAGCCGGGCGGCCAGGTAGGCGGCGTTGAAGGAGTCGCCGGCGGCGGTGGTGTCGACCGGGCGGGCGATGGTTTCGGCGGGAACCCGTGACTGCTGGCCCGCCTGACTGACGAGGCAGGGCTGCGGCCCGCACTTCACCACCACCTCTTCGATCCCCAGGCCGTGCAGACGCGCGGCGGTGGCCTCGGGATCGGCGTCGCCAAAGAGGGCGGCCTCGTCGTCGAAGGTCGGCAGCGCGAGAGCGGTAAGGCCGAGCACCTGGTTGACCGCCTCCTGAGCCTCGGCCCGGCTTGCCCAGAGGCGCGGGCGGTAGTTGCTGTCGAAGGCGATGCGGCAGCCGCTGTGGCGCAGGGATTCCAGCAGGGCGAAGAGCCGTTGGCGGCTCTCGGAGTCGAGGATGCCGAGGGTGATCGCCGAGAGGTAGACCAGATCGAAGCCGCCGAGTTCGGCGGCCAGGGTCTCGGCCTGCTCAGCGCGAAACAGTTCGCGGGCCGCCGCAGCGCTGCGCCAGTAGTGGAAGCTGCGTTCGCCGGCGGCATCGGTGCGGATGATGTAGAGCCCCGGCAGACGGCCGGGCAGGCGGAACACCAGCCCGGTCCCGAGGCCTTCGCGCTGCCAGGCAGCCAGCATCTCGGTGCTGAAGGGGTCGTCGCCCAGGGCGGTGACGTAGTGCACCGCGGCATCTGTCTGTTTCAGACTGCGCGCCATGTAGACCGCGGTGTTTAGGGTATCGCCGCCGAAGGTCCGCTGCATGCGCCCGTCCGCTGTCCCGGCTGCGGCCGTCTCCGACAACTCGATCATGCATTCGCCGATGCAAGCGATGCGCAGCATATTCCGCCCCGGTCTGTAGTTCTTGCTTCGCCCGCGGCCGCGCCGCGCGGCTCAGCCAATAGCGGCTGCGCCGGGTGCAGGCAAGGGAATCCCTTTCACGCGGCGTCGCTGGCCTGGGCGGCAGCAGCCACCAGCGCTCCAGGGGCAAGCCGGCCTCGCCCCAGGGCGATGGCCCGCAACAGATCCTGGGGGTCGAGGCCGTCTCGGAGCAGCACGGCATGGACGAGGGGATCGCGCAGCAACTCCTCGATGCTGGGCTCGCCGAAGATCCAGGGGGTGGTTTCGGTGATGGTGCCTTCGCTCAGCAGTTTCAGCGTGGCGCGATGCTCGATCATGTGGGCTGCCTTTCCAATTGGGCTGTCCAGATAGGACGCTGTTGTCGATCGAGTCTTCCCCCTCGTCTGCTGTCTGCATATTGGTCCGTTAGCATTGGAATGATCTGACTTATTTGTGACATTCCGTCGAAGATTCAGGGCGCTACGACCTTGGCTGCGGTTCGGCCGGGGGATCGTCGCCGCCTGTGACAGGATTGTCATGATGTCGACATCTCACCCTAACAATCGCTGGCTAGCTTGGTCACCGTCGCGAACGTCAGCAGGTTCTTCCGGCCGCTCCGGGTCGACGGCTTCCATGCCGCTGCAAGGGCGGGCGCGACAGCGAGGAAATCATGGCTCCGGTTGCAGTCCCCCCTGACGCCGGAACCTGGCCGGGCCGCCCCGCCCGGAATGGAAGATCTCCCGGCCGCCACTTGCGGCACGCCGGGTGATCCGCCCCCTGCCAGTCAGGGCCTCATGAGTGGTTCAAGATCCCTAGCCGAACTCACCGGGCCCTCGCAGGGCCCGGTCTTCTTTGCGACGACCGTTCTCGCGGTCCTTCCGGTGTCACCGGACGCGCCTCGTGACGGCAGCACTTTCGACTGGCGCTTCCGTTCGATCGTGCTAGCGTAGAAACTTGTGCGCGGTGGTTGCGGCCCTAGCTCGGCGGCCCCCCGCGTTCTGCGAAATGAAGCGAACAACAAGAACTCAGGTGAGGCATCTTCATGCTACGCAAAGTCACGGCCGCGGCAGCGGCCCTGCTGGTTTCCAGCTCTCTGGCCGCGGCGGCGGAAATCTCCCCGGCGGTGGTCTTCGACATGGGCGGCAAGTTCGACAAGTCCTTCAACGAGGGCGTCTACAACGGGGTCGAGCAGTTCAAGAAGGAAACCGGCATCGAATACCGAGAATTCGAGGTCACCAATGAAACTCAGCGCGAGCAGGCGCTGCGGCGCATGGCGCAGCGCGGCGCCGACCCGGTGATCGGCGTCGGCTTCGCCCAGGCGCCGGCGATGGAAAAGGTCGCCAAGGAATTCCCCAACATCCGCTTCGCCATCATCGATGCGGTCGTCGACCTGCCCAACGTCCGCTCCATCGTGTTCAAGGAGCATGAGGGCTCCTTCCTGGTCGGCATGATCGCCGCCATGAAGTCGGGCACCGGCAAGGTCGGTTTCGTCGGTGGCATGGACATCCCGCTGATCCGCAAGTTCGCCTGCGGCTACGAGCAGGGCGCCAAGCACGTCAGCGGAGACACCGAGGTGGTGCAGAACATGACCGGCACCACGCCGGCGGCCTGGAACGATCCGACCCGCGGGTCGGAGCTCGCCAAGAGCCAGTTCGACCGCGGGGTCGACGTCATCTATGCGGCGGCCGGCGGCACCGGCGTCGGCGTCTACCAGACTGCCGACGACAGCGGCAAGCTGGCGATCGGGGTGGACTCCAATCAGAACTACCTGCACCCAGGCACCATGCTGACCTCCATGCTGAAGCGCGTCGACGTGGCTGCCTACAAGGCCTTCAAGGATGCCGCCGACGACAACTGGACCTCCGGCATCCAGGTGCTGGGCCTTGCCGAGGACGGCGTTGGCTGGGCGCTCGACGAATACAACAGTGACCTGGTGACCGCGGAGATGAAGGCGAAGGTCGAGCAGGCCGCCGCCGACATCGTGGCCGGTACGCTGCAGGTCCACGACTACACCGCCGACAACAGCTGCACTTACTAGGCGGCTTGCCCGGGTCCCCGCCGCGCGGGGGCCCGGGTGGCTGCAGGGTCATCCGTGGCTGATACCGCAGATACCTCTTCCGGCCGGTCGGCCGCTGGGCGTGCCGTCGCGCCATCCGACGCGACAACGCCACCGGCCATCGAGCTGCGCCACATCAGCAAGGCCTTTGGCACGGTGCAGGCCAACAAGGACGTCTGCCTCTCCGTCAGGTCCGGCACCATCCACGGCATCGTCGGCGAGAACGGCGCCGGCAAGTCGACCCTGATGAGCATCCTCTACGGCTTCTACGAAGCCGACAGCGGAGAGATCTTCATCGACAGCAAGCCGACGACCATCCGCTCCTCGCGAGACGCGATCGATGCCGGGATCGGCATGGTGCATCAGCACTTCATGCTGGTGGATACCATGAGCGTGGTGGAGAACATCATGCTGGGCGCCGAGTCCGGTGCCATCCTCACCTCCAGCGTGGAAAGGGCGCGCGCCGAGCTGCAGCGCCTGGCGCGCGACTACAGCCTCGAGGTCGACCCCGATGCCCTGGCCGGCGAGCTGCCGGTCGGCCAGCAGCAGCGGGTGGAAATCCTCAAGGCGCTCTACCGCGGCGCCGACATCCTCATCCTCGACGAGCCAACCGGCGTTCTGACGCCGCAGGAGACCGACCAGCTTTTCCGCATCCTCGACTCCCTGCGCCGCCAGGGCGTGACCGTGGTGCTGATCACCCACAAGCTGCGCGAGATCATGGCGATCACCGACAACGTCTCGGTGATGCGCGGCGGCGCGATGGTCGCCCACCGCGCGACGAAGGAGACCAGCAAGGAAGAGCTCGCCGAGCTGATGGTCGGCCGCAAGCTGCTGCTCTCGCTCGACAAGCAGGCCCCGCATGTGGGCGACACCGTGCTGGCGGTAGAGGGCCTGAGTTTCGTGGACCGCGCCGGCATCGCCCGCGTCAACCACGTCAGCTTCACGGTGCGCGCCGGCGAGATCGTCGGCATCGCCGGCGTCTCCGGCAACGGCCAGAGCGAGCTCCTGGAGCTGCTCGCCGGCATTCGCCCGGTCACTTCCGGCAGCTTCGACCTGCTGGGCGAGCGCTTTTCGGCGGAACGTCCGCTGGACCCCTCGACCCTGCGCGCGCTGCGGGCCGCCCACGTGCCGGAGGACCGCCTGCGCACCGGCCTGGTCCGCAGCTTCGCCGCCGAGGAATCGGCGATCCTCGGCTATCACCGCGACCCGCTCTACAACAGCGGCGTTGCCATGAAGGGCGAGGCGATCCGCGCCGACTGTGCCCGCAAGATGCGCGACTTCGACGTGCGCCCGCAGGCGCCGGCGCTGAAGACGGCCAACTTCTCCGGCGGCAACCAGCAGAAAATCGTGCTGGCGCGCGAGCTGTCGCGCGGCCCGCGCCTGCTGCTCGTCGGCCAGCCGACCCGCGGCGTCGACATTGGCGCCATCGAGTTCATCCACCGCAACCTCCTGGCCATGCGCGATGCCGGCAGCGCGGTACTGCTGGTCTCGGTCGAACTCGACGAGATCATGTCCCTGAGCGACCGCATCCTGGTGATGTTCGAGGGCCGCATCGTCGGCGAGGTGCCGGCGGACGAGGCCGACGAGCGCAGGCTCGGGCTGATGATGGCCAATGCGACGACGGAGGAGGAGGCCCGCCACAAGAGCCCGGGCTTGCCCGGCGCGATCGCGGTGGCACCGGAATGAGCGCGCCGGCCGGAAGGATCCCGGGCTGGGTCGACGTTGCGCTGATCCCGCTGATCAACATCACGCTGGCCTTCCTGGTCTCGGGTATGATCCTCTGGGCCATCGACGTCGACCCGCTGGTGGCACTGGAGATCATCCTCTACGGCGCCTTCGGCTACGACGTGGCAGTCGGCTACACCCTCTACTACACCACCAACTTCGTCTTCACCGGTCTCGCCGTGGCGGTCGCCTTCCATGCCGGGCTGTTCAACATCGGTGGTGAGGGCCAGGCCTACATCGGCGGCCTCGGCGTCGGGCTCGGCATCCTGCTGGTCGACAACCACCTGCCGTTCTACGTCATCCTGCCGCTGACCATCGTGATGGCGGCCGCCTTCGGGGCGGCTTGGGCGGCGATCCCGGCTTACCTCCAGGCCTACCGCGGCAGCCACATCGTCATCACCACCATCATGTTCAACTTCATCGCCGCGGCGCTGATGGTCTACCTGATGGTGAACGTGCTGATCCAGCCAGGCTCGATGTCGCCGGAGAGCCGCGAGTTCGCTGCCGCCGGCCATCTGCCTTTCATGCACGAGGTGTTCGGCTGGTTCGGCATGGCGGTGACGCCCTCTCCGCTGAACCTCTCGGTGGTCTGGGCCGCCTTCTGTTGCTTCCTGGTCTGGGCTTTCATCTGGCATACCCGCTGGGGCTACGAGATCCGCACCGTTGGTGCCAACGAGACCGCGGCGGTCTACGCCGGCATCAACCCGCGCAGGGTGATCATGCTGGCGATGTGCCTCTCCGGCGCGCTGGCCGGCTTCGTCGGCATCAACGAAGTGATGGGCGTGCATCACCGCCTGCTGTTGAACTTCACCGCCGGCTATGGCTTCACCGGCATCGCCGTCGCGCTGATGGGCCGCAACCACCCGGTCGGCATCGTGCTGGCGAGCCTGCTATTCGGCATGCTCTACCAGGGTGGTGCCGAGCTGGCCTTCGAGGAGCCCAAGGTGACCCGCGAAATGGTGGTGACCATCCAGGGCCTGGTGATCCTTTTCTCCGGCGCGCTCGCCTACATGATGAAAGGGCCGGTGGAGCGGACCTACCTGCGCCTTGCCGGCGGCCTGCAGCGCCCCGCGGCGCAGGAGGGCTAGGACGATGGCGGACCTGCTCCTGAACCTGCTGCTCTCCTTCGATGCCACTCTGCGGGTCGCGACCCCGCTGGTATTCTGCGCCATGGCCGGGCTGTTCTCGGAGCGTTCCGGCGTCGTCGATATCAGCCTGGAGGGCAAGATGCTGGCGGCAGCCTTTGCGGCGGCGAGCACGGCGGCGGTCACCGGCTCGGCCTGGCTGGCGCTCGGTGCGGGCATCGCGGTCTCGGTGGTGCTGGCCCTCCTGCACGGCTTCGCCTGCATCACTCACCGCGGCGATCAGGTGGTCAGCGGCGTCGCTATCAACATCCTGGTCTCCGGCCTCACCGTGGTGCTCGGCATCGCCTGGTTCGCGCGCGGCGGCCAGACCCCCTCGGTGGGTCCGGACGCGCGCTTCAGGCCGATCACCTTGCCCGGCGCCGAGGCGGTGGCCGACGTGCCGGTGATCGGCGCGCTCTACAGCGAGTTGCTCTCCGGCCACAACCTGCTGGTCTACCTCGCTTTCGCCGCGGTACCGCTGACCTGGTGGGTGGTCTACCGCACCCGTTTCGGGCTGCGCCTCAGGGCCGTCGGCGAGAACCCCGGCGCCGTCGATACCGCCGGCATCTCCGTCGCCTTCCTGCGCTACCGGGCGGTGCTCTGCGCCGGCTTGCTCTGCGGCTTCGCCGGCACCTACCTCTCGATCGCCCAGAACGCCGCTTTCGTGCGCGAGATGACGGCCGGCCAGGGCTACATCGCCCTGGCGGCCTTGATCTTCGGCAAGTGGCGGCCCGTGCCGGCCATGCTGGCCTGCCTGATGTTCGGTTTCCTCGACGCCGTGGCGATCCGCCTGCAGGGCGTGGTGGTGCCGGTGATCGGGCCGATCCCGGTGCAGCTCATCCAGGCGCTGCCCTACGTGCTGACCGTGGTGCTGCTGGCCGGCTTCATCGGCAGGGCGGTGGCGCCGAAGGCGATCGGCAAGCCTTACGTAAAGGAACGCTGACGTGACGCCAGGCGTTGCGTGTTGAAGGAGGTACTGCATGAGCGCTGACCTGGTCGAGGCGGCGATCGCGGCGATGGCCAAGGCCTACGCCCCCTATTCGGCGTTCCCGGTGGGTGCCGCGGTGCGCGGCGCCAGCGGCGCCGTCTATGCAGGCTGCAACGTGGAGAACGCGGCCTATCCGCAGGGCTGCTGCGCCGAGGCCTCGGCGATCTCCGCGCTGGTAATGGGCGGCGAGACGCGGCTCACCGAGGTCGCCGTCGCCGGCGGCGGCGACCAGCTGGTGACGCCCTGCGGCGGCTGCCGCCAGCGCCTGCGCGAGTTTGCCGCGGACGACGCGAAGATCCACATCTGCGGGCCGGAAGGCCTGCGCCGCACGGTGACCCTCGGCGAACTGCTGCCGCTCTCCTTCGGGCCGCAGCATCTCGGCGGCAAGGGGGGCTGACCATGTTCGAAGCGGCCGCCGCCACCGCAAGACTCATCCGCCAGCAGATCCCGGAGACCCCGCAGGTCGCTCTGGTGCTGGGCTCCGGCCTCGGTGCCATTGCCGGGGCGGTCAAGCAGTCGGTCACCCTGCGCTATGCCGACCTGCCCGGCTTTCCCCAACCGTCGGTCGCCGGGCACGGTGGCAGCCTGGTGCTCGGCCGGCTCGCCGGGCGCCCGGTGGCGGTGATGCAGGGCCGCGCCCACTACTACGAAAGCGGGCGCGCCGACGGCATGAACCTGGCGCTGGCGAGCCTGAAGGAACTCGGCTGCCGGCGCCTCATCCTCACCAACGCGGCGGGCAGCCTGCGCGAGGACGTCGGACCGGGCCGCCTCATGCTGCTGCGCGACCACATCAACTTCGCCGGCGCCTCGCCGCTCTTCGGCCTTGCCGGCAACGAGCGCTTCGTCGACCTGGTCGATGCCTACGACCCGGCGGCCTGTGATAAGCTCGTCGCCGTGTCGCGGCAGCTCGACATTCCCCTCGCCGAAGGTGTCTACGTATGGTTCTGCGGACCGCATTTCGAGACACCGGCGGAGATCAGGGCGGCGCGACTGCTCGGCGGCGACGCCGTCGGCATGTCCACAGTGCCAGAGGTGATCGTCGCCCGCTTGCTCGGCCTCAAGGTGACGGCGCTCTCGATGATCACCAACCTGGCGGCCGGCATGTCGTCGGAGCCGCTGTCGCACGCGCAGACCATGCACCACGCCACGGCGGCGGCGGGCGATCTGGCACGCCTGCTGACGGCTTTCCTGGAGGAAATCGGCGATGACTGACGACGCGGCGGTTTTGCAGGACGTGGCCGCGCAGGCGATCCGCCTGCTCGATCTCACCAGCCTCAATGACGGCGACGATGAGGCGGCTGTCGTGGTGCTGTGTAACCGTGCCGCCACCGCTCCCGGACCAGTGGCCGCCGTCTGCATCTGGCCGCGCTTCATCACCCTGGCGCGCGGCCTCCTGGAGCACAGCGGCGTGCGCGTCGCCGCGGTGGCGAACTTTCCGGCCGGCGGCGACAACATCGCCGCGGCGGTGCTGGAGACCGAGGACATCGTGAACCAGGGCGGCGACGAAGTGGACCTCGTCATGCCCTACTCCCGGTGGCTGGGCGGCGACGTCACCGTGGCTCGCGACATGATCGCGGCCTGCAAAGCGGCCTGCGGCGAGCGGGTGCTGCTGAAGGTCATCCTGGAGACCGGCGACCTGCGCGAGCCGGCGAAAATCTACGCTGCCGCGGGCGACGCCATCGCGGCCGGCGCCGACTTCGTGAAGACCTCCACCGGCAAGATTGCCGTCTCCGCCACGCTGGAGGCGGCCGAGGCCATGCTGCGGGCTATCAAGGACAGCGGCCGCGACGTCGGCTTCAAGGCCGCCGGCGGCATTCGCGACACCGTGGCGGCGGGCACCTACCTGGCGCTGGCCGACCGCATCATGGGGCCGGACTGGGCCGATCCGATGCACTTCCGCTTCGGCGCCAGCGGCCTGCTGGACGACTTGCTGGCCCAGCTCGGCGTGGCACCGGGCGCGCCGCCGGCCCCAGGAAGCTACTGATGGCCTTGCTGCCGCAGGAAATCATCCGCCGAAAGCGCGACGGCGCCACCCTCACAGTCGAGGAAATCGACGCTTTCGTTGCCGGCATCGCTGACGGCAGCCTCGGCGACGGACAGCTTGCCGCCTTCGCCATGTCGGCCTTCCTGCGCGGCATGACCTCCGATGAGACTGTGGCGCTGACCCGCGCCATGACCGCCAGCGGCGCGCGGCTCGACTGGCGGGGCTTCGACCTTGGCGGCCCGGTGCTCGATAAGCATTCGACCGGCGGCGTCGGCGACAAGGTAAGCCTCGTGCTGGCGCCGCTGCTGGCCGCCTGCGGCGCCTACGTGCCGATGATCTCCGGGCGCGGCCTCGGGCATACCGGTGGCACCCTCGACAAGCTGGAGGCTATTCCGGGTTACAACGCCACGCCCGATATCCCCCGCTTCCAAAAGGTGGTGGCCGAGGCCGGCTGCGCCATCATCGGGCAGACCGCCGAGCTGGCGCCGGCCGACCGTCGCCTCTATGCCGTGCGCGACGTGACGGCCACGGTGGAATCGGTGCCGTTGATCACCGCCTCCATCCTGTCGAAGAAGCTGGCGGCGGGCCTGGACGGCCTGGTGATGGACGTGAAGGTCGGCAACGGCGCCTTCGCCTCGACGCCGCAGATGGCCGAGGATCTGGCCGAGAGCATCGTCTCGGTGGCCGAGGGGGCGGGACTGCCGACCACGGCGCTGATCACCGACATGGACCAGCCGCTCGGCCGCAGCGCCGGCAATGCCCTGGAAGTGGCCGAGTGCGTCGAGCTGCTGACCGGCGCCACCGGCGACCCGCGGCTGCGCGAAGTGACCCTGGCGCTGGCTGTGGAGATGCTGCTGCTCGGCGGCCTGGCGGACGATGCGAAAGCCGCGCGGGCCAAGGCTGAGGAAGCGCTCGCCTCCGGCCGCGCGGCGGAACGCTTCAGTGCCATGGTGGCGGCCCTCGGCGGCCCTGCCGATTTTCTCGAGCGCCCGGCGGCGCTGCTGCCAAGCGCGCCGATCCGCCGCCCGGTCCAGGCCAAGGCCGCTGGTGTGCTCAGCGCCTGCGACACGCGCGCGGTGGGCATGGCGGTGATCGCGCTCGGCGGCGGGCGACGCCGCGTCGAGGACCGCATCGACCCGGCGGTCGGCATCGACGAGATCCTGCCGCTCGGCCAGATCGTCTCGCGCTCCGACCCCATTGCCGTGGTCCACGCCGCCGATGAGGCCAGCGCCGAGGCTGCGGCTGTCCTCTTGCAGAAGGCCTTCGAGATCGGCCAGACTGACGTGACGCAGGCTTCTGTCGTCCGCCAGCGTATCACCGCGAAGGATCTCTGAGCGCCATGTTCGCGCCGAAAATGGGTGAGCTTTTCCCGCAGCCAGCGCGCTTTTCCGCGCCGGCCGGGGGGCACCTCACCGCGAACCAGCTGGCGGCCTTTGCGCGCGACGGTTTCCTGGTGCTCGAAGACATGATCGCGCGTGACGACTGCGATGCGCTGATGACCCGCGCCCGGGCACTGGTGGCAGGCTTCGACCCCGCCAGCGTCACCAGCATCTTCTCGACCCGCGGGCAGGTGCACGGGCGCGACCGCTATTTCCAGGAATCCGGCGACAAGATCCGCTTCTTCTTCGAGGAGGAAGCCTTCGACGCCGAGGGCGACCTGCGCCAGGACAAACACCTCTCGATCAACAAGATCGGTCACGCCCAGCACGATCTCGACCCGGTCTTTGCGCGCTTTTCGCGCCTGCCGCAGTTGGCGGCGCTGGCCGGCGGCCTCGGCCTGACGCGACCTCTGCTGCTGCAGTCCATGTACATCTTCAAGCAGCCGCGCATCGGCGGCGAGGTCGGCTGGCACCAGGACGCCACCTTCCTCTACACCGAGCCGCCGAGCGTCGTCGGCCTGTGGTTCGCGCTGGAGGATGCTACCCTGGAGAACGGCTGCCTCTGGGCGCTGCCGGGCAGGCATCTGGGCCCCCTGCGCGAGCGCTGGCGGCGTGTTCCGGGCGAGGGGGGCGGGACCCTGGCGATGGAGCGCCTCGACGATACGCCCTGGCCCGACGAAGGCGTCCCGCTGGAGGTGCCGAAGGGCAGCCTCGTGGTGCTGCACGGCAAGCTGCCGCACGGCAGCGGTCCCAACCGCTCTGCCGTTTCGCGCCATGCCTATACGCTGCACCTGATCGACGGCGCCGCCACCTATCCGGCCGACAACTGGCTGCAGCGCGGGCCCGGGATGCCGCTGCGCGGCTTCGATGCCACAGCGACCTGATGTCCGGCGCCGCGCCGGCCCGGTGACGTATACTTCAAGAGCTCATCTCAACGGGGAGACAAAAATGACTGCTCACAGGATGAAGGGCATTTTCTGCGCATCGCTGCTGGCGATCGCCTTGGCCGCACCGGCGGCGGCGGAGCCGGTCAAGCTGAGCCTGCTGCACGTCAACGACATCGATCGCATCGAGGAGTCCGGGGAACGCGGCGGGCTGGCCCGGCTGATGACCCTGGTGAACCGCGAGCGCGCGGCGGCCGAGCACTCGGTCTTCACCCACGGCGGCGATTCCATCTCGCCCTCGCTGCTGTCGGGCTTCGACAAGGGCGCCCACATCATCGACCTCTTCAACGAGGCCGAGCTGGACCTGATGGTGCTCGGCAACCACGAGTTCGACTTCGGCGCCGCCGTGACCCGCGAGCGCGTCGCGGAGGCGCGCTTCCCGATCCTCAGCGCCAACGCGATCGACACCACCGGCACCCTGATCGAGGGCACGCTGGCCACCTGGACCCGGGAGGTCGGCCCCTATACCGTCGGCTTCATCGGCCTCACCACGCCGGAGACGCCGGAGATCTCCAGCGCCGAGGGCGTCACCTTCAAGCCGCTGGTGGAGACGGCCCGCGGGCTGAGCGACAACCTGCGCAGCAACGGCGCCGATCTGGTCGTGGCGCTGGCGCACACCGGCATCGTCGAGGATCTGGAACTGGTCAACGGTGACAGCGGCATCGATATCCTGCTGTCCGGCCACGACCACCTGGAGATCACCTACTATAACGGCCAGCGCGCATTCGTGGAGGCCGGCTCGCAGGGCGAGAAGCTGATGGTGGTCGAAGTGACCATGGACACCGTCGACGACGGCGGCAGCCAGAAGTTCGTCTGGGAGCCGCAGTTCCGCATCGTTTCGACCGCCGGCGTCGAACCGGATGCCGCCATGGCCGCCAAGGTGCAGACCTACCTCGACCAGCTGAGCAAGGAGCTGGACGTGGCGCTCGGCAAGTCGTCGACGCCGCTCGACAGCCGCCGTGCCTCGGTGCGAGGCGGCGAAACCGCCATCGGCAACCTCATTGCCGATGCCATGCGCGCCGGCGTGAACGCCGATGTGGCGATCACCAACGGCGGCGGCATCCGCGGCGACAAGACCTACGACGCCGGCATCACCCTGACCCGCCGCGACATCCAGTCCGAGCTGCCCTTCGGCAACCGCACGGTGAAGCTGCAGGTGACCGGCGAACAATTGGTGGAGGCGCTGGAGCACGGTGTCAGCAGGGTTGAGGAGGGAGCAGGGCGCTTCCCCAGCACCTCCGGCCTCGCCATGACCTGGAGCCGTAGCGCGCCTCCGGGCGAGCGGGTGAAGTCGGTCAGCGTGAACGGCAAGCCGATCGAGATGACGGCGACCTATACCGTGGCGACCAACGACTTCATGGCCAAGGGCGGCGACGGCTACGTCATCTTCACCGAAGCCAGGACGCTGGTCGACGCCGCGGCCGCGAAGTACATGGCCACCATGGTGATGGACTTCGTCGCCGCCGCCGGCGAGGTCGCCCCCAAGATCGAAGGCCGCGTGGCCGCGGTGGATTGAGCGCTCTGATGCCGGATTGACCTCGTGCTTCGAGACGGCCACTGCGTGGCCTCCTCAGCATGAGGTCAATCTCTCAAGCCTCGCCTCACCCTGAGGAGCGTTGCGCAGCAGCGCGTCTCGAAGGGCGAGGCAAGACGTCATCAGGGAAAGTGTGATGATCGACACCGTCGCCTTCGATGCCGACGACACGCTCTGGCACAACGAGCATCTCTTCCAGGACACCCAGAGGAAGCTCGAAGCCATCGTCCAGCGCTACCGGCCGGGCGAGGACATCCACGACGCGCTCTTTGCCGTGGAGATGCGCAACCTCGCCCTCTTCGGCTACGGCATCAAGGGCTTCACCCTCTCCATGGTGGAGGCGGCGATTCAGTTGACACAGGAGCGCATCACAGCTCCGGAGATCCACGAGATCGTGCAGCTCGGCAAGACCATGATGGCGGCGCCGGTCGACCTGCTGGAGGGTGTCGAGGAAACCCTTGCCGCGGTGAAGGGGCGCTTCCGCGTCATCCTCATCACCAAGGGCGACATCGTCGACCAGACCAGCAAGATCGAGCGCTCCGGCCTCGCCGATCATTTCGAGCAGGTCGAGATCGTGGCGCGCAAGGACGCCGCGGTCTACCGCACCATCTTCGTCCGCCATGGCATCGAGCCGGCACGCTGCGTCATGGTCGGCAACTCCATGCCGTCGGACGTGCTGCCGATGCTGGAGCTCGGCGGCCACGGCGTGCACGTGCCCTATGCGCTGCTCTGGGCTCACGAAGCCCACGACAATGACCCGGAGAGCGAGCGCTTCCACCGCCTGCAGCGTCTCGACGAGTTGCCCAGGCTGCTGGAGCGGCTCCGCCGGACATCCTAGCGCAGCAGCCTTGTGTCCTATCCCAGACGAAACGGACGGTGGGCCGGGAAACCGCGCCGTGCTATGCGGTAGCCATGCTGGCCAGTTTGCCCGATCTCGCTACTTTCTGGTTTCTGTTTGTCGGGGCCCTGGCAGCAGGCTTCGTGACCGGCTTCGCCGGCTTCGGAACGGGCCTTGTCGCGTCCGGCTTCTGGTTTCATGTCCTGCCGGCCGCCATCGTGCCACCAATCGTGGTCATGGCCTCGGTGGCCGGGCAGCTGGCCAGCCTCGCTGGCCTCAGGCCGAAGTTCGACTGGTCGCGCGCCATGCCCTACCTGGTCGGTGGAGCCCTCAGCGTGCCCTTGGGGGTGACGGCCCTCTCGCAAGCTTCGCCCGAACTGCTGCGCTTCAGCGTCGGCCTCTTTCTCGTCAGCTATGCGCTCAGCCAGCTGGCCGGTCTTACGCAGCTTCGCATCGGCACCTGGGGCGGTCGTCGTTCCGATGCCGCGATCGGCGCCGGTGGCGGCATCCTCGGCGGCTTTGCCGGTCTCTCCGGGCCCCTGCCGCTCATCTGGCTGCAGCTGCGCGGCGGTCCCACTATCGATCAGCGTGCCGTCTACCAGCCCTTCAACCTCGTCGTGCTCAGCATCGCGGGGATTGGCATGACGGGCGCCGGCCAGATCAACGGCCCCGTTCTTTCCGCCTTGCTGGTGGTCGTTCCGGGCACGGTCATCGGCGCCTTCCTGGGGGCTCGCCTTTACCGTCGCGCCAGCGAGGCCACCTTCCGCAGGGTGGTGCTTGCCCTGCTGCTCTTGTCGGGGATCATGCTGGTGGTGCAGAGCCTCTGGTAAGGGCCGGATCGTCGGCTAAAATTCGAGAAGGCAAGCAAAGGAGGAATCTGATGTACCACCACGGCGGCTGCCATTGCGGCGCCATCTCGATACGTTACGAGAGCGCGCTCGCGCCGGCTGCGACCGAGGTGCGCGCCTGTCTCTGCAGCTTTTGCCGCCGCCACGGCTCGCGTGCCGTCTCCGATCCCGACGGAAGAGTGATCCTCACCCTGCATGACGCAGGCGCCGTGCAGCGCTACCGCTTCGGCCTTGGCACGGCCGACTATTTTCTCTGTGGCCGCTGCGGCGTCTACGTGGCGGCGGTGCTGGCCGAGGGCGGCGCCCTTTATGGCATCGCCATCGTCAACGCCCTCGACGAGGCGGACGCTTTCACCCAGGCACCGAAGCCGGCCGATTACTCTGCGGAGAACGAGGCCGCCCGCCGCCTGCGCCGCCGCACCCGCTGGACCCCGGCCGAGATCGTCGGTGCAAGTTAGCCGCCGACGGCGAGGCCCGCCGTCAGGTCGGCACGATGTTGTGTTCGGGGCCGAAAGGAAAGCCGGTCAGGTTCTCGCTGCCGTCCTCGGTGATCAGCAGGATGTCGTGCTCGCGGTAGCCGCCGGCGCCTGGTTCGCCCTCGGGGATCATGATCATCGGTTCCATGGAGATCACCATGTTGGGCTCCAGCACCGTCTCGATGTCCTCGCGCAGCTCGAGGGCGGCCTCGCGGCCGTAGTAGTGGCAGAGCACGCCGAAGGAGTGGCCGTAGCCGAAGGTCCGGTAGTCGAGCAGGTCGTAAGACTTGTAGACCTCGTTCAGCACCGCAGCGATGTCACAACAGCGCACGCCCGGGCGCAGAAGTTCGAGGCCACGCCGGTGCACCGCGCAGTTAGCCTCCCAGAGCTCCTGGTGGCGCTTGCCCGCGTGGCCGAGGAAAAGCGTGCGCTCGAGGGCGGTGTAGTAGCCAGCGATCATCGGAAAGCAGTTGAGGCTCAGGATGTCGCCCTTGACCAGCCGGCGGCTGGTGACCGGATTGTGGGCGCCGTCAGTATTGAGGCCGGACTGGAACCAGGTCCAGGTATCCATCAGCGCGGCGTTCGGATAGGCATCGGCGATGGCGCGCACCATGGCGCCGGTCGCGGCCAGCGCCACCTCGTGCTCCGGAACGCCCTCTGCGATGGCCGCCACACAGGCGGCGCCGCCGAGGTCGGCGATGCGCGCGCCGTTGCGGATGAGGGCGATCTCCTCTGCCGACTTCACCATGCGCTGGGCCATGACCGGGCCGGCGATGTCGACGAGTTCGGCATCCGGGAAGGCCGCCTGCAGCTTGCGCAGTCGCTCGACCGGCAGGTGGTCTTCCTCGATGCCGATGCGGCCCTCGGCCGGGGCCAGCTGCTGCAACGCCCGGAAATAGTTGTCTCGCTGCCAGTCGGTGTAGACGAGGTTGTCGGCGAAGCTGTGGCGCCAGGGCTGGCCGCCGTCGATGTTGGCGCTGACGGTGGTGGCCGCCGCCTGGGTCACGACGAGCGCATAGGCACGCCCAAAGGAGCAGTAGAGGAAGTCGGCGTAGTAGTTGATGTTGTGATAGGAAGTGAAGACCGCCGCGTCGAGGTCGCGCTCGGCCATCACCATTCGCAGACGCGCGAGGCGCCGGTTCATCTCACTCTCTGAGAATGTCGGCGCGACCTTGTTGCCGTTCTCGATCTTCTTGATCTGTTGCACCGTGATACCCCCGTACCTCCATGATCGGCGGTTGAGAGTGGCATGCCCCGAGCTCTGCATACAATAGTGATTGGGAGGTATCGACACCGGCGCGACACCGGCTTGACAGGGGTGCCTCGGGCCGTTACTGAACGAACGTTCCAAAAAATCTGGAGAAGGCGGGCAGCGCGTGGCGCGACCACGGGAATTCGATCAGGAAGAGGTGGTGCGGAAGGCCCTGGCGGTGTTCTGGCGCCAGGGCTACCAGGCGACCTCTGTGCAGGACCTGGTGGCCGCGACCGGCCTCAACCGCGGCAGCCTCTACGATACCTTCGGCGACAAGCACGGGCTCTTCCTGGAGGTCGTCGAGCATTACCGCAGTCAAGTCACCGCCCGGCGCCTCGCCAAACTGGAGGAGCCCGGGCCGGTGCGCGAGAAGATCGCGACTTTCTTCAAGGAGGTCATCGATTTCTCGGTCGGCGAAGGGCGCCTGCTCGGCTGCCTGATGACCAATGCCGCCATCGAGTTGGCGCCGCACGACCGCGACACCTGCCTTGCCGTGGCCGCCAACATGGGGGCCATGGAGGCAGCTTTCCGCCGGGTGCTGACCCGGGCGAAACGGCAGGGCGACTTGGCAGCCGATAAGTCGCCGGCCGATCTCGCCCGCTTCCTCACCGCCACCGCCAACGGCCTGCGCGTCATGGCCAAGGTCACGCCTGACCGCGCCACCCTGCGCAGCGTGGTGCGAGTCACCCTCCAGGCCCTCGACTGATTTTTTTGACCGATTCTGGAACGGCCGTTCCAGAAAGAAGCAAGGCAAAGGAGACGCTTCATGCTGAAAACCCGCCAAGCCGCCCCCGAGATGTCCTTCCCGATGACCGAAGGGGACACCTGGACGCTCTCGGAGCGCAAGCCGGAAACCATGTCGATGGTAGTAGCCTACCGAGGCCTGCACTGCCCCATGTGCCGCAACTACCTGAAGGAACTGAACGAGCAGATTGGCGCGTTCGCCGCGCGCGGGGTCGAGGTCGTCGCCGTCAGCAGTGACGGCAAGGATCGTGCCGAGGCGGCCAAGGCGGACTGGGAGCTGACAGACGTTCCCATCGCTTACGGCCTTACCATCGACAAGGCGCGCGAACTCGGCCTCTACGTCTCGACCAGCCGCGGCAAGACCTCGATCGGCATCGAGGAGCCGGCGATGTTCAACGAACCGGGCCTTTTCCTGGTGAAGCCCGATGGCACGCTCTATGCCGCCTACGTCCAGACCATGCCCTTCGCCCGGCCGCCGCTCGACCAGCTGTTGAAGGCGATCGACTTCATCAACGAAAAGGGCTACCCGGCCCGCGGCGAGGCGTGACGACGCTCGGGTCGCTTTATTCCTCGGCGTAGCTGTCGATCAGGGTCCTGGCGGCCTCGACCAGGGCGCGGCCGTCCTTGCCGGCCTTGTCCATCTCCGCGATCCAGCCTTCGGCGACACCGGCGGTGGCAGCCTGCCAGCGCACCAGCTCTTCGCCTTCGATGGTGAAGAATGTCGCATTCTGGGCAACGGCAGCCTCGCGTCCGGGCTGCTCGGCGTCGTCCCAGACCTTGCCGATCTGCTTGGCCAGCGCGGTGCCGGAGTTGGCGTCGATCACTTCGCGCAGGTCTGCCGGCAGCGATTCGTAGCGCGCCTTGTTCATGGCGAAGAGGAAGACCGCGGTATAGAGCCCGCGCTCGCCGCCGATCTCGGTATGGCTGGTGGTCAGCTCGTGCACCTTTAAGGGCAGCGTCACCTCGTAGGGCAGAGCTGCGCCGTCGATCACCCCGCGGGCGAGCGACTCGGGCACTGCCGGTACCGGCATGCCGATCGGCGTGGCGCCGAGGGCTTCCAGCGCGGCGTTGGTCATCCGCGTCGGTGCGCGCAGCTTCAGCCCCTTCAGGTCGTCCAGCGACGTCACCTGCTTGTTGCGCAGGTGCAGGCTGCCAGGCCCATGCACGTGCACCATCAGGGGGTGGATATCGGCGAACTCCTCCACCGCATGCTGCAGGTAGAATTCATGGGCTGCCTGGCTGGTGGCCTCGGCCGAGGCCGCCATGAAGGGCAGCTCAAAGACCTCGATGATGGGGAATCGCCCGGCGGTGTAGCCGGGCAGGGTCCAGACGATGTCGACCACGCCGTCGCGCACCTGGTCGTAGAGCGCCGGCGGCCTGCCGCCGAGCTGCATCGAAGGATAGATCTCGATCTTGATGCGCCCGCCCGATTCGGCCTCGACCTTGCGCGCCCAGGGTTCGATGAAGTCCCTGTGGGTGGTCGAGGGCGGCGGCAGGAAATGATGCACGCGCAAGGTCACCTCCTGCGCAGCGGCCGATCCGCCGGCCAGTGGCCCGGCAAGCAGGCCGGCGGCGAGCGTGAGCCCGAGCCAAAGCAGGGCGCGGCGAGGCGCGCAGAAGACCTTGAACATACTGTCCCTCCCTGAATCCAGCCTTCTTATACGCCAGCTTCGGCGGCGGTTCGAGAATCTCCTGCCCGCAACCACGGAGCCGCGGGCGGGATGTCACAGCTGGTCCGGGCCGCAGTCCGCTGCGGCGGGTTGAAAACCCATGGGACGGCCACAATCAAATGGATTGTGGCTCCTCGCTGATGCGGTGAATAGGATGAGGGTCATAAAACCTGTCGGGGGCAAGACTCTGGACAAAGGAGAGAGTATTGAAAGGCGACAAGAAGGTCATCCAGCACCTCAACAAGGTGCTGAAGAACGAACTGACCGCGATCAACCAGTACTTCCTGCATGCCCGCATGCTGAAAGACTGGGGCATCACCCGCATGGCAAAGCACGAATACGAAGAGTCCGTCGACGAAATGAAGCACGCCGACGAACTCATCGAGCGCATTCTCTTCCTGGAAGGCCTGCCCAACCTGCAGGAACTCGGCAAGCTGATGATCGGGGAGAACGTGAAGGAGATCATGGAGTGCGATCTCAAGCTCGAGATGGCGGGCGTGCCGCCCCTGCGCGAGGCGATCGCCCATTGCGAGTCGGTCAGCGACTACGTATCACGCGAGCTTTTCACTGAGATTCTGGAGTCCGAGGAGGAGCACATCGACTGGCTTGAGACCAACCTCGAACTGCTCGCGAAGATGGGCCTGCAGAATTTCATTCAGTTCCAGAGCAAGCCGGAAGAGGGCTCCTGAACCCGCCAGGCCGAAGTGAACTGGGGCCGGCGGCGCCTTAGCCCGGGCTGGGCGGGACGCACTTGTCCGTCTCCACTGCCAGCGGTTTCGCCGGCGTAGGATCGGGGGACTTTTCCCTGCGGCCCTTCAGCCACTGCAGGACCGCCAGCAGCTGGCCTTCGGGCAGGTTGCGCCAGAGAAACATCGCTGGCGGCCTATTCCGCCGCCATCAGCAGGCTCTCGTCGGCGTCGGTCCGGCTGCCGGCGTCTTCCCGCGTCGGGAAGGCTGACGTCGTGCCGTGCACATCGTCGACGATATCCTGGGCACAGTCGAGGCAGGTGCCGCAGCAGGGGCCGTTGCCGAGGGTCAGGTAGACCTCCCGCACGCAACGGACGCCGCTTTCCGCGACCTCGCGGATTTCAGCGTCCCGATAGCCATTGCACAGGCAGACGTACATCCGGCACTCCCTCGATGACCGGCTTCAATATGGTGAGAATGATAATGATTGTCAATCGCGGATGTCCGTGTAGAATCCGGACTTCATGAAGCATTTTTGGGCCGTCTGCCTAGCAAGACGGCCTTTTCTTGGCTCGCATATTAATAATGCGACGCAGTCGCGGCGTGCTGTTCGGCCGCCGTTTCAGTTCACGCAGAGATAAGGGGAGCACCCGATGAAGACAATCCGGACGGTCGCCATGGCCGCGACAGTCGCCCTGATACCGCTGGCGGCCACGGCTTCCGGCGCCGCGGCGGTCGACAAGAGCGCGGTCCTGGAGACCTATGCCGAAATCGCCCAGGCCGCCTACGAGGATTCGCTGATCACGGCACGGTCGCTGCAGCAGGCCGTCGACAGCCTGATCGCCAATCCGAGCGAGGACACTCTCGCCGCAGCGCGCGAAGCCTGGATCGCCGCGCGCGTGCCCTACCAGCAGACCGAGGCCTACCGCTTCGGCAACGCTATCGTCGACGACTGGGAGGGCAAGGTGAACGCCTGGCCGCTCGACGAGGGGCTGATCGACTATGTCGAGGAGGCGAACTACGGCAGCGAGTCCGACGAGAACCCGATCTACACCGCCAACGTGATCGCCAACGAGACGCTGATGGTGAACGGCGAGAGCGTCGACGCCAGCGAGATCACCAAGGCGCTGCTGGCCGAGGTTCTGCACGAGGCCGAGGCGGTGGAAGCCAACGTGGCGACCGGCTACCACGCCATCGAGTTCCTGCTGTGGGGCCAGGATCTGAACGGGACCGGCCCGGGCGCCGGCAACCGACCGGCCAGCGACTTCGATACCAGGAACTGCACCGGCGGCAATTGCGAGCGGCGCGCCGCCTATCTGAAGACGGCGACCGAGCTGTTGATCGACGACCTGGAAGAGATGATCGCCGCCTGGGTCCCGGGCGGCGAGGCCCGCGAAGGCTTGCTGTCGGGCGATCCTGATGCTGGCCTGTCTACCATGCTGACCGGCATGGGCAGCCTCTCCTACGGCGAGCTGGCGGGCGAGCGCATCAAGCTCGGCCTCATGCTGCACGACCCGGAGGAAGAGCACGACTGCTTCAGCGACAACACCCACAACTCGCACTTCTACGACCAGCTCGGAATCATGAACGTCTATCTGGGCAGCTATCAGCGCGTCGACGGCAGCGTCGTGAAGGGCGCAAGTCTGTCCGATCTGGTGGCCGCCCGGGACAAGGCGGCCGACGCAGAGATGAAGGCCAAGCTCGAAGCCGCCTATGAGGCCATGCTGGCCATGGTCGAGCGCGCCGAGAAGGTCGAGGCCTACGACCAGATGATCGGTGAGGGCAATGCCGAGGGAAATGCCGTCATCGAGGCCGTGGTCCAGGCGCTCACCGACCAGACCCGCTCGATCGAGCGGGTGGTGGCGACCCTCGACCTCTCGGCCATCGAGTTCGAGGGCTCCGACAGCCTCGACAACCCGCAAGCCGTGTTCCAGTGATCGCATGGCGCCGCGCTCCGACGGGCCTCGGCCGGAGCCGGGGCCGCTCGTGGGTGGCAAAGAGTGATCGGCGTGATGCAGCAGACTAAAGCGACAGTCGTTGCCTTGATGCTTCTCGTGATCGGGCCGGCAGCCATGGCAGCCGGCCCGACGCCTGAGGAAAGAGCGCGGATCGGCGCGGTCATCGCGCCAACGGACGACTTTACACAGCCTGAAACCTTCGAGCTGCTGCCGGGCGGGGCCACCACCTCGCGTGAGGCGGTGAATGCCAACGCCTTCTCGCACAGCTCGGCCAACATGAGCTTCGAGCGCGAGCTCGATTTCAAGATCGGCAATGGCCTGTTCCGGCGGCTTTGGGTCTCGGCGCCGTCGTCGACGACCTCGGCGGACGGGCTCGGGCCCCTGTTCAACGCGCGCTCCTGCCAGCGCTGCCACCTGAAGGACGGCCGCGGCCATCCGCCGGCCTCGCCGGAGGACTCCGCCGTCTCGATGTTCCTGCGGCTCAGCATCCCGCCGCAGAACGAGGCCGAGCGCGCGGCGCTGGCTAGCGGCCGGCTCAACGTGATCCCGGAGCCGACCTACGGCGGCCAGCTGCAGGACCTGGCGATCCAGGGCCTCAAGGCCGAAGGCAAAATGACCATCCGCTACGAGGAGGAGCCGGTGACCCTGGCGGACGGCACCGTGGTCCATTTGCGCCGCCCTTTCTACGACATCAGCGATCTCGGTTATGGGCCGCTGCATCCGGAGGTCATGCTGTCGCCGCGCGTGGCGTCGCCGATGATCGGCCTCGGACTGCTGGAAGCCATCTACGCGGAGGACATCGAGAGCTGGGCCGATCCCGACGATGCCGACGGTGACGGCATCTCCGGGCGGGTCAACCGCGTGTGGGATGAGGCGAGCAAGGCCGTCGTGCTCGGGCGTTTCGGCTGGAAGGCCGGCCAGCCGAGCCTGCTGCAACAGAGCATCCACGCGATCAACGGCGACATCGGCATCTCGACGCCCGGCATGCCGGCGGCCTCCGGCGACTGCACCGAGCGCCAGCCGGAATGCCTCGCGGCGCCGAACGGCAACAGCGAGCAGCACGACGGCCTCGAAGCCTCCGCCGAGATGCTGCAGCTGATCACCTTCTACAGTCGCAACCTTGCGGTGCCAGCGCGACGCGGCGTCGACGACCCGCAGGTGCTGGCCGGCAAGCGGGTGTTCTATGACAGCGGCTGCGTCGACTGCCACCGCCCGAAGTATGTGACACGGCGCAACTCCATCGGCGAGGAACAGTCCTTTCAGCTGATCTGGCCGTACAGCGATCTGCTGCTGCACGACATGGGCGAAGGGCTTGCCGACAACCGCCCGGAGGGCCAGGCCTCGGGCCGCGAATGGCGCACCGCGCCGCTCTGGGGCATCGGCCTCACCGAGGCGGTGAACGGCCACACCCAGTTCCTGCACGACGGGCGCGCGCGCAGCCTGCTGGAAGCCGTGCTGTGGCACGGCGGCGAAGCTGAGGCCGCCAGGCAGAAGGTGGTGGCCCTTTCGGCCGAGCAGCGCGAGGCTCTCCTCGCCTTCCTGCGTTCGCTTTAGGTCAGCCAACGTGCGACCGACAACGAGGAGAGGTAGCATGTTGTTCGAGCCCAGGCTCATGCCGCTGGGGGCCGCATTGACGCTGCTGCTGGGACTTGCCGCGCCCGCGGCCGAAGCGCAGGTAGGCGACTACGACGCCCTCAACGAGGCCATCGTCGAGAGCTATGTGCTGCCGCGCTATGCCGCCTTCGCAGAGGCTGCCGATTCGCTCGATGAGTCGCTGAGGCAGGCCTGCGTCGACGGCCGGCCGACGCCGGCCGAAAGCGCGGCGGCCTACCACGCGGCGATGGATGCCTGGATGGCCGTGCAGCACCTGCGCTTCGGGCCCAGCGAAACCTTTCTCAAGGCCGATCGCATCGCGTTCTGGCCTGACAAGCGCGGCACCGTGGGGCGGCACCTGGCACAGATGACGTCGGCGCGGGACATGCAGGCTCTCGAGCCGCAGGCCTTTGCCAGCGGCAGCGTTGCGGTGCAGGGCTTTCCCGCCCTCGAGCGGCTGCTGTTCGACAGCGAGGACGCCGACTGGGCAACGCCCTTCGGCTGCGCGCTGACCGGTGCCATAGGGCGCAATCGGAGGCTCATCGCCGCCGATCTGCTGCGTGACTGGCGCGATGGCGAGGACGCCTACGCCGAGACGGTGCTGAGCGCCGGCGCGGGCAACGACCGCTACTTCGATGCCAAGGAGGCGACGCTGGACTTTGCCAAGTCACTGCGCGGGGCGCTGCTGCTGGTGGCGGACTACAAGCTTGGCCGGCCGCTCGGCGACGCGCCGGAGGCGCTCCGCGTGACGCGGGCCGAGTCCTGGCGCTCGGCGCGCTCCCTGCGCAACATCAGGATCAACCTGGAGGCGGCCTGGGCGCTCTACGAGGTCGGCGGGGAGAACAGCTTCTCGAACCTCGCCCGGGCCCATCCGCAGGGCGCCGGACTGGACGATGCGATCCGTTCCGCCCTCGAACGCCTGGTCGCCGCCGCGGCGGCGCAACCGGACTCCCTTGCGGCGGTGCTGGAGACGCCGGACGGCTGGCGGAAACTCGACGCCCTCCGCGTCGAGACCCGCCAACTGCTGGAACTGCTCGGCGGGCCGTTGTCGGAGGTTCTCGCTCTGCCGATGGGGTTCAACAGCTATGACGGCGATTGATCGGCGCCGCTTCCTGGGCAGCTCGGCGGCACTCTGTGCCGCCTGGGGACTTGCGCTTCCCGAGGTGGCGCTGGCGGCGGAAACACGCTGCTTCGTCAGCGCCTGCTCGGATGCAGCCGGCGCTACCCTGGCCCGAGTCTTTGCCGAGGACGGCCGGGTGCTCGCCACCCTGCCGCTGCCGGAGCGCGGCCATGGCGCCGCCCGCCGCCCGGGTCGCCGCGAGGCCGTCGTTTTCGCGCGGCGGCCCGGCCGCTTCGCGCTGGCTTTCGATCCGTTTTCGGCGGCGCCGGCGAAGCGCTTCGATGCCATGGCGGGACGCCACTTCTACGGCCACGGCGTGTTCAGTCCGGACGGCCGCTGGCTCTTCGCCTGCGAGAACGACTACGACAACGCCCGCGGCTGCATCGGCGTCTACGATGCAGCTGCGGGCTATCGCCGTGAAGGCGAGCTGGAAGCCTATGCCATCGGTCCGCACGAGATAGTGCTGCTGTCGAACGGACGCACGCTGGTGGTCGCCAACGGCGGTATCCAGACGCACCCCAAGGCCGGCCGGCGCAAGCTCAACATCGACACCATGCAGCCCTCGCTGGCCTACATCGATTCTGAGAGCGGCACCCTCTCGGCAATCTGGCGCTGGGCGACGGCTGCGGGGTCGCCGCCTCGGGCGAGCCGGGCGGCTTCCTGGCCTCCAGCGGCTACGGTCGGCTGGTGCATCACAACGCGCTGAGCGGCCGCACGACCGCACTCGGCGATCCGGCGGCAGCGCCGGTTGCCTGGGATAATCACCTGCTGACGCTGTAAGGCGCCGCCGGGGCTCAGGTTTCCGTCGGTTGCGTGAGGTTGAGGCAGGGGCCTGAGAACAGTACCGGGCCGCTCGGTGTGGCCGGGGCCTGCCCGGCGTCCTCCAGGGTGACGGCCAGGGACTCCGACGTCCTGATGGCATCCCAGCCCGCCTCTCCGAGCGGCTGGCGCAATACTTCGCCGCTGCTCACCTGCAGCAGCGGGCGCGAGGTGCCGGTGCCGCGTTCGACCGCCCAGACCTGGAATACCTTGCCCTGGTAGGGCGCGAGGTCGCGCAGCGGCTCAACGGTGAGGCGCCAGGGGCCGCGGAAGGCGGTCACTACCAGGACCGGCTGGTTGGACTCGTCCTCGAGCACCGCCAGGTAGCTCGGCGTGATCTGCTGCGGGGAGACTTCGGCCACCTGGGGTGTGGTCTCCGGGCGCAGGGCCTGATAGGCGGCAAAGCCGGTCACCAGCACGACAAGGCAGGCGGCAACGGCGCCGAAGGGGCGCCAGAAGGCGATGGCATTCCAGAAGCCGGCGGTGCGGGCGGGCGCGGATTCCGCCGCCGGCGCGATGCGCCGCTGCAGGGCGCGCCAGACGCGGGCCGGCGGCGTCACCTCCGGGGTGGCGTCGGCCAGTGGCGTCAGGCGATCCTCCCAGGCCTCGACCCGGCGCCGCAGGGTGGGACGGGTGCGCAGCAATGCCTCGAAACGACGGCGCGCCGGTCCCTGCAGCGCCCCCGCCACATAGGCGCTCGCCAAGGCCTCTTGCAATTGCGGGTCGTCGTACCTCACTGATCCAGGCACTCCCTTACCTTGATCAAACCGCGGCGGATCCAGGTCTTCACCGTTCCCACCGGCCGCTTCAGCCGTTCTGCCACCTCGGTCGGCGTCAGACCCTGATGATAGGACAGCAGGATGCAGTCCCGCTGTTCTTCGCCCAGCAGGCCGAGGCAGCCGAGGACCCGCTGCATTTCCTGGCTGGTCTCGGCCAGGGTTGCCGGGTTCTCGCCACTTGTCCGTCGGTCCGTTTCAGGATTCCATTCCTCTTCATTGGCCCGATAGTCGGCCCGACGCAGCAGATCCAACGACTGATTTCGGACCACGTTGATCATCCAGGTCATCGGCCGCCCGCGGGCCGGATTGTAGCTTTCCGCATGGCGCCAGATCTTCACGAAGGCCTCTTGCAGGGCCTCCTCGGCCCAGGCTTCCCGTCTCAATATACGCAGGGCGACGCCGTAGAGTTTCGCGGAGGTGGCCTCATAGAGGGCAGCGAAAGCGGTCTGGTCGCCGAGCCTGCAGCGCGCCAGCAGCTGGCCCAACTGGTCGGAAGAGTCCTGGGAGGCCGTCGATTTTACTAGTCCGCTCACGTGATCGGTCCGAATTGGCTAATTTCCTGGGTCCAGACGCCCGCGAATCTCGCAGACCTGGCGGCGCGGGGCAATGGCGGGGGCGGATCGGCGGGGCGCATGCCTGGACGTCGGTGGTGCAAGGGGGTTGCCTAGCCAGTGGTGGAATGGCTTCGAGGAGGCGGCGACTCGATGCTCGTGATTCTGCCTCCTCGGAACGGATCTTGCCAGGAGCAATGCTGCGCCGCCGACGCTCCCTCCCACGGGGGCGCCGGGCAGCGGCCGTCACTTCTCTTTTGTGGCAGCGGCCGGGAAAGCGCGCTCTCGGTGTCCGGCACGGCAATGATCGGGGAAGCAGGGAATCAGGCGGCTGGAAGTCGACGACAGATCCTGATTTACAACCCAAGCCTCTGTGCCATCTGGGGTGTTCCGTCTATACTCCCGTCGCTCCGGCCGCCGGCCGGTTTTCTCCTCCCCGCAAAGGTATGGGGAATGGCTACCTTCACCGGACGCGAGCATCGGCCGCAGTCGCGCATGGACAGGACTCGCGAGATTCTCGCGCGTCGGCGCCGCAACCTGCTGTTTCCTATCCTGCTGCTGGTCGCGGTATCGCTGATGGCGGTGTCGGCGCTGCTGTACTGGAGTGCCGAATCTGCCAGCGAGCGTGACGCCGAGGCGCAGGACGATCTGATCCGCTCGGTCATGCAGATCCGCAAGGACGGCCTGCGCCAGTTGGTGATCGACTACGCCAGGTGGGGCGCCACCGTCTCGCGGCAGGGCATGCAGCTCGACGCGCGCTGGGCGCGCGAGGAACTGCCGGCCTATCTGCAGGCCGCCTTCGCTGTCGCCGCCGGCTGGGTGGTGGCGCCCGATGGGACGGTCCGCTTCAGCTTCGAGAACGGCCAGGTCGTCGCGCCGGAACGTTCGCCGGTGCTGCCCGCGGGTGCTGCACAACTGGTCGCCGCGGCCCGCGCCGGCCGCTCGATCGACGAGGTTCCGGCCAGCGGTTTCGTGCTGTACCAGCAGGACCTGGCGCTGGTTGGCGCCAGCCTCGTCGCCCCGCTCGACAATGCGGAGGCCCCGGGCACAGAGCAAGGCAACGTCCTGGTCTTCTTGCAGCCCGTGGATCTGACCCTCTTCACCCGCGCCGGTGTCGGCCATCACATCGACAACCTTCACTTCCTGCGTGGCAAGGCCCCGCCGGGCTTTCTCGGCTGCGAGGTCAAGGGACTCGACGGTCAGGTGATCGGCAGCATCGTATGGCGCGACCAGCGCTCCGGCGATGATCTGCTGTGGAGTCTGGCGCCGCTGCTGCTGGTCGCATTGCTGGCCGTCTGCTTCCTCCTCGTCCTCGCCATCAAGCGGGTTGAAATGGTGATCTCCCGAGAGGGCAGGCTTTCCATTTCGCTGTATCAGGAAAAGCAACGGCGTTCGCAGAAGTCGGACTTCGTCTCGATGGTGTCCCACGAGCTGCGCACGCCGCTGCAGGCGATCGGGACATCTGCCGACATGCTCGAACGCTTCGGCGACCAGATGAGCGAGTCCGAGCGCCACGAGGAGACCAAGACCATCCGGCGCGCGGTCGGCACGCTGGCACGTCTCGTCGACGATGTCCTGGTCATGGGCCGTGCCGAGGCCGGGGAAAACGGCGACGGCGGCGAGCCTCGCGATCTCGGACGCTTCTGCCGCGCCGTGTGGCGCGAAGTCTCCGTCGCCCTGCGCAGCAAGCAGAGAATGGTGCTGCAAGACGAGATCGGCACGCCGATCTACGGCCTGAACGATGCCGCAATGCATACCATTCTCTCGAACCTGATGCAGAACGCGATCAAGTATTCGCGCGGGATTGGGGACGTCGCGGTCGAATTGCGCCGCGACGGCGGCAGTTACCTGGTCATCGTGACTGACTGTGGTCCCGGCGTTCCGGCAGCGGAGCGCGATGCGATCTTTCAGCCCTATTGGCGTTCCAAGCAGGTCGACGGCATCGCCGGTACCGGGCTCGGCCTGCCGGTGGCGCGCTCGGCGGCGCGCTCCATGGGCGGGGACCTCAAGGTCGAACGAAGCGAGGACGGCCGGGGCGCCCGATTCGTGGTCCGCTGGCCGGTCCCCGACTAGAGCCTGTGGCCGGTGAAAGACGCTGAACCAGTCCTGATACAACCGCAACTCTCCCCAAGGTTGTGATGCGGTGATGTAATAGCGCCTGAGTATAGATTGAGGGAATATTTCAGTTCCGGTGATGGTAAATAGCCGAAACCGATAGGGTAACTTCATAAGTTGTGGGAAAAATCGCAAAATTACCAGTTTTGCGCGTATTTTTCCTTTGAGACTTCATAGCGATTTCGCATAGATTTGGCGGGGGTCATGGAACTATTTATCATTAGGGAGAACGGATGCTTGCTCATCAACCCATCGGGAAGGCCAGACAGGCCCACCCCGTAGACGTCCATGTGGGCGGACGAGTTCGTCTTCGCCGGGTGTTCCTTGGATATTCGCAGGAGAAGTTGGCGAACGCCTTGGGACTGACGTTCCAGCAGATCCAGAAGTACGAGCGGGGCGCCAATCGAATCAGCGCCAGCAAGCTCTACGAACTGTCGCGGATTCTCAGCGTGCCGGTGACCTACTTCTTCGAAGGAGTGGAGTCCGAGGGCGAAGCGGGGGCTGGCCAGGATGCAGGTGGCACGCCGGCCACCAGCATTCATTCGTCTGACCCCGACTTCACCAATCAACGCGAAACGCTGCAATTGATCAGTTCCTATTATAGGATCCCAGACTCGAAGGTTCGAGCCGAAGTGCTGTCTCTGTTGAAGACGCTGGGACGGCCCGCCGACAGCTAAGCGGCGGCAAAGACACCGAGGAGGGTAGGACGGCGTACGCGGGACTGAGTGCCCTGGACAGGATTCTGTCGCGGCTGCAGGTCAGCCGCCGGCAAACTTTTACCGCCCGTCAACCCCGCCCCGGTTTGGTTTCAGCAGTTCCCGTACGATCTCGCAAGGGGCGTCGCGGCCCCTTGGAGGCCGCAGCAGTCGCCTGCCATGACGGTGGCCGACGGCATCAAGTCGGATGCGGCCGATGAGCGCCGCCGTTGAAGTCTATGTCGAAGGGCTGGCGGGGGCCGTCAGCACCGCGGAGATCGCCACGCGGCTCCAGGGCGTGGTCGAGCAACTCGGCTTCGAGCGGTTCTCCTACGTCCACGCGCGGCCCCCTCTCGGCAAGAAGATCCGTTCCTTCGTGCCGGTCGGCTCGCGCAGCGGCAAGCAGGTGCACGAATTCCTGGCGACGCTGCCCGACGGCTGGTTCGACCACTATCTGGCCCACGACTACGGCGACCTGGATCCGACCTTCCAGGCGGCGATGACCCATCTCCTGCCGTTTCGATGGCGCGAGATCGGGGGTCGCAACGATCTCACGAGTGGCCAGCGCCGCGTGCTGGACGAGGCACAAGACCACGGCATCGCCCACGGCGCGACGATTCCGATCCACGGACCGGACAGTGGACTCTCGGCGCTCAACGTCGTGGGCGGCGGCAGCGAGCGGCAGTTCGACGAGGCCTATCGGCAGGGCTATCGGGACCTCGTGTGGGTCGCCGTCAACACTCATGAAGCCTTTCTGAACCTTGCCGAGGACGTCGCCGAGCGGGCGCGCGTGCGCCCGACCGACCGCGAGCGCGACTGCCTGCTGTGGACGGCACGCGGCAAGACCGCCTGGGAAGTCGGCCAGATCCTCTCGATCTCTGAAGAAACGGTGCTGTTCCACCTGAAGAACGTGACCCGCAAGCTGGGCGTCTTCTCTAAGCACCATGCCGTCGTCAAGGCGATCTTGCAGGGCTACATCCTGCCGTAGGCGACGCTCCCTAACTCGCTAACTCCCTAACTCCCTGATTCCGCAGCGCGGATTGCGGCACTCGCGGCGGCCCTTTGCGCATGCCCGGCGTCTGCGAACGACTGGCCGGGCACCCCCCATTTCTGGGGGGCTGCCTGAGGGCGCTGATCACGGTCCAATAGTCCCGCAAGCGACGGGAGGGCCAGACTGCCGTGATCGACGTTGTAACACCCGATCTCTATGCGGCTTACGCCGGCGAGCTCCGACTGATGTTCCGGCAGCGCTGCCGCGTGTTCAAGCAGCGCATGGGCTGGACGGTGCCGGACGAGGACGGCGAAGAGCGCGACGGCTTCGACGACTTCTACCCGATCTATCTGCTGGCCTACGGCGACGGACCCGGGCTGGTCGGCAGCTGGCGCTTCCTGCCGACGACCGGCCCCTACATGTTGCGCGACGTTTTCCCCCAACTGCTGGCCGGCGCCAAGCCGCCCTACCACCCGCTGATCTGGGAAGGCAGCCGATTTGCCGTGGAGCGCCGCGGTAGCCGGGGCCGCGTCAGCAGCGAACTGCTCTGCGCCGTCACCGAAACCTGCATCGCCTTCGGTATTCGCGAGCTGATCACCGTCTATGACGCGCGCATGGAGCGCCTTCTGCCGCGGCTCGGCTGCCCCCCGAAGTGGCAGTCGCAGCCCTGCCGGCTCGGGACGTCCCTGGCCTACACCGGCCGCTTCGATATGAACCACGCCACCCTGTCGAATCTGCGTGCGGTCGGCGGCATACAAGGATCCGTCATCCGCCAAGCACCCTTCCTCGATACGGCCGCGGTTGCCTGAACAGCATCACCAGAGGAGTCAGCTATGTCCGAGTTCAAGAACAACGATCCCATCGAACTGAAGCGCCACGATCCCCTGCAGGACGCAGACGCCATCAAGCGCTGCCTCGATTACCTGAGGATCGAGGCGGAGCGCACCGGCCTTCCCTTTGCCGCCCATCTGATCGGCGTCGCCGCCGAGGCGGTGTCGGACGCCATCGCCCTGTCGGAGAAGTCGGTGGCCCGCATCGACCGCAATGGAGCTGCACAGATGGCAGCCTCGGCGGGCGTCGCGGGGCAGCGCCACTGACCGGCCGAGCGGAGTGAAGAAGGGCAACCGGGCAACGCGGCACGGCCCCGCCGTGCGGCAGCCCAAGGCAGGAGGACCGCCATGAGCCTGGCAATCGATCATCCCTCAGGCGGAGAGCTCGCCAAGCGGGACCGCGACGAGGGCCGGGCGGGGGCGCCGGTCATCCTGCGGGGCCGCCCGCTGGTCGGCCATCTGCCGGAGTTGCGGTCCGATCCGCTGCGCTTCTTCACCCGCATCGCGCGGGATCACGGCGATGCCGTCGAACTGCATTTCGGCTTCGATAAGGTGCTGATGCTCAACAACCCGGCGATGATCCGCCATGTCCTGCAGGACAACCGGCTGAACTACGAAAAGAGCAAGTTCTACGACGTCATGCGCGCCGTGCTGGGCAACGGGATCTTCCTCGCGGAGGGCGACGAGTGGCTGTCCCAGCGGCGCACAGCCGCACGCAGCTTCCAGGGCTGCCAGCTGCGCCGCATGTCCGCGGCGATGCAGGACGCGGTCGGCGACCTGCAACAGCGCTGGAGCGGGCTGGCCGCCCGTGGCGCTGTCATCGACCTGATCCCGGAGATGATGCGCCTTACCCTGGACATCCTCATGCGCACGCTGTTCAGCCTGCGTCTCGACGATCAGTACGCCGACATCTTCCGCGCGCTGACCGTGGTGCTGCGCGACGCCGAGCGGCGTATCTGGTCGCCCTTCAATCCGCCGCGATGGCTGCCGACCCCGCGCAACCGCGAGGTTCGCGCCGCGCTGCGCGTCCTCGACCGCTTCGTCTTCGATCTGATCGAGAAGCGCTGTGCCGAGCGTGCCGAGGAGAACGATGGGGTCGGCGGCGGCGCCCGCGAGTCCGAGGGCGACCTGCTCGACCTGCTGCTGGACAACCGTAACGGCCGCAGTGATCGGCAGATCTGCGATCAGTTCCAGTCGATGATCCTGGCTGGACACGAGACCACTGCCAACGGACTTTCCTGGTGCTGGTACCTGCTGTCGCTGCATCCGGAATCGCTGCGCCGCCTGCGCGCCGAGGTGCGCGAGGTGCTGCACGGCCGCCCGGCCGGCTTCGCCGACCTGCCGGCACTGAAGTACACCCGCATGGTCTTCGACGAGACCCTGCGCCTCTACCCGCCGCTGTGGACCTTCTCGCGGGTCGCCGTTGCCGACGACGCCTTCGCCGGGCTGACGCTGCCGGCCGGCACCAACGTCATGCTCAACATGTTCGCGGTGCACCGCCGGCCCGAGCTATGGGAGAACCCGGAGGGCTTCGATCCGTCGCGCTTCGACCCGCAGCTGAAGAACAGCCAGCGCTTTGCCTATTTCCCCTTCAGCGACGGACCCCGCAGCTGCCTGGGCGAGCGATTCGCGATCCTTGAATCGATGATCGCCCTGGCCGGCATCGTCGACCGTTTCGACCTGCAGCTGCTGCCGGGCCAGAATGTGGAGCCGGAGCCGATGATCACCCTGCGTCCGCGCGGCCCGCTGCTGATGCGGATCTCGCCGGCTCCGGCCGCCTGATCCTCGCAGGACTGACAGGAGGAGAAAGGATCCATGCCGGCGCCGGTCCTCGTGGCCCTGAGCTATCTGGTGGGCCTCGGCATCGTCTATCCCTTCCTGCCGTTCCAGGCGATGGCGCTCGGGGCGACGCCGCTGCAGGTGTCACTGCTGCTGGTCACCGACACTACGGTCATTCTCCTGCTGGCCCCCTTCTGGGGACGGCTCAGCGACCAACTCGGCCGGCGCCGGGTGATTTTCCTGGCACTCGCCACCGCGCCGGCCGCCTATCTGCTGCTGGCCTATGCCGACAGTCTGGCGCTGCTGTTCGCGGCGCGCGCTTGTGCGGGGATCAGCAATGCGGTGATTCCGGTGATCCAGGCGCTGGTCGCCGACAATACCAGCGACAAGAGCCGCGTCCACGGCATGGCCAACGTCAACTCTGCCTACGGGCTCGCCTTCATCATCGGCCCGCTGATGGGCACCGTTCTGCTCGGGGCGGGAGGCGACGACTATCGCAGTGCGGCTTTCGGGGCTGCGGGCTTTGCCCTGGTCGCGATCCTGCTGACGGCGACGCTGGCGGGCGGCGGCAACCGCCCCTCGATCCAGCGGCTGCGTTTCGTCGTGCTGCCGCCGCGCAGCGTCACGGCGGCGCCCCTCTGCCTGGCGCCGATCGCCATCATGGCCGTGCTTTCGTTTGCCTATGCCTCGATGGACTCGACGTTGGGGCTGTGGTCTTCGCGTGTGCTCGACTGGGATGCGCGCGACGTCTCCCTGGCCTTTACCCTTGCCGGCCTCGCCGCGGTGTTCTCGCTCTGGGTGCTGATCCCGGTGCTCTGCGGGCGTTACGGCGAGGTACGCGTCACTGTCGGAGCCAGCGCCGCCATGGTGGTCGGCTTGGCGCTCTTCGTGATCTGGCCCAGCGACCGAGTCATTGCGGTGGCCCTGATGCTGCTGGGGGCGGGCATTGCCATGTGCCTGTCCTGCCTGCAGGCGCTGCTGTCGAAGGCGGCACCGGCGAGCGTGCAGGGGGCCGCCATGGGATTCAGCCACGCGGTGCTCAGCCTGGCGCGCATTCTCGGGCCGGTCTGGGGTGGCTTCGCCCTCGGCAGCCTCGGCGCCGGCTGGCCCTATCTCACCGCGGCCCTGCTGTCCTCCGCTGGCCTGGCGATGGTGATCTGGATCTACCGCCCGCTACCGCGTGCCGTGGAAGGCTAGCGGGACGGGAAGCGTCAAGGCGAAAGGAGCGATGCGATGCCGAACGTGGCCTGCTTCCTAGATGCGACCGCGGCCCGCCGGCCCGATGGCAGGGCGCTGGTCTTCGAGGGGCGCAGCTACAGCTTCGCCGAATTGCAGACGGCTGCCAACCAAGTCGCCAACGGCCTCGCTGCGGCAGGCTACGGACCGGGCAGTCGCATCGCGCTGGCCTGCGGCAACCGTCCGGGCTTCATCGCCGCCTACTACGGCATCCTCAAGCTCGGCGGCCTCGCGGTGGTGCTGAGCACCACGCTGCGCGAGCGCGACATCCGCTTTCAGCTGCAGGACTCCGGGGCCGAGGCGCTGCTCACCTATGACGGCCGCGGCGATACGGCCTATGCCGAGCAGGCGCTGGCGGCGGCCGAGGCGGCGCCGGCCTGCCGGCGGGCCTGGGTGATCCCGATGGAGCTTACCGCCGCCTCGACTCTTGCGGGTCATCCGTCGCTCGGCGAGCTCATGGCCGGCCAGCCGGGCCGGGCGAAGACCCATGGCTACGCCGCCGACGCGACCGCGGTGCTGCTCTATACCTCCGGTTCGACGGGCAGGCCGAAGGGCGTCGAACTGACCCAGGCCAACCTCGTCGCGCTGACTCGTATCAACCAAGGCCTGGCACCGTGCGAGGAGACCCGGGTGCGGCTGATCTCGACGCCGCTGTTCCATATCATGGGCCAGGTCTGCGGCCTGAACCTAAGCATGCTGAGCGGTGAAACGCTGGTGCTGGTGGACGGCTTCGACCCGGCACGCATCTGGCGGCTCATCGTCGAGGAGGCGGTCACCTACTTCGTGCACATGCCGATCTACTACCAGTATCTCCTGGAGCAGGCCGACGCCGTCGACGGCACCGCGGTCCGGCGCAGCCTGCGGCTCTGCGCCACCGGCGGCGCACCGCTGCCGGCAGGCCTTTCCGACAGCTTTGGCGCGCGCTTCGGTACCCCCATCGTGCCGGGCTACGGCCTCACCGAGACCTCCTCCATCGTTGCCTGGGGCGGTGGCACAAGGTCGCGGCGCGGACTGACGCCGACTACCGTCGGCCGGGTGGTTCCGGGCGTCGAAGTGATGCTCGACGACGGCGGACCCCTGAGTGCAGCGCCAGGGGCCCAGGGAGAGATTCTGGTGCGCGGGCCAGGCATCATGAAGGGTTATCTCAACCTGCCTGAAGTGACGGCTAGGACGCTGGCCGGCGGCTGGCTGCGCAGCGGCGACATCGGCCGCTTCGATGCCGCCGGGCGTCTCGACATCCTCGGCCGCGCCGACGACAAGATCCTGCGCGGCGAGGAGCACATCTACCCGGCCGAGGTGGAGGCCGTGCTGAAGGCCCATCCGGCGGTCGCCGAGGCGGCGGTGATCGGCGTGCCCGACGCCTATCTGGGGCAGGAGGCCAAGACCTTCGTCGTGCTGCGCGACGGCTGCCGGCTCGCCGGCACCGATCTGCTCGACTGGCTCGCTCGCGAACTGCCGCATGGTAAATGTCCCGGTCTGGTCGAATTCCACGCGGCGCTGCCGATGACGGCGACCGGCAAGGTCGCCCGCCACGCGCTCGTTAACCTTAACGCGCGGATCGGCTGCTAACGTTTTCTACAGACCCTCACTTCTATCCTGGGCGTCGCCGCAAAGAGCCACGACAAGAGGCAGGCGGAGAGATGAACCGCAGCAACATCACAGTGACGCGCAAGGAGCGTCGGCGCGATCGCCGGCGGCCCATGGAGCTCGAAGTCTTGCTGGGCGACCAGCAGGTCCAGCTTTCGGATCTCAGTGCGGCGGGCTTCGGCGCTGCCATCGATGCCACAGACCGCCGGCCGTACGACTTCCGGGTCGGCCAGCGGCTGCGACTGGAAATTCGTCCGCAGGCCGGTGCGACGTTGTCGCTTGCGGTGGAGATCACCCGGCCGATGGGAGAGAACGGCGTCGTCGGCGGGATCTTCCTCGACATCACCGACCAGGCCTATAACGCCATCGAGTCGCTGCTCACCGGCCGATGCAACCGGCGCCGCTGAGCCTTAAAACGAAGAAGGAGCGCCGCAGAGGACGCTCCCTTCGATCTCTCCCGCAGCGGAGGCCGGGATCGAGGTTTCCGGTCAGCCGCCCTGAGCGACCTGCGTCGCCGTGACCGGCGGCTTGCGGGAGTAGAAGATGTGACGGCCGATCGTCGGGCCCTCGGCGAAGGCCTTACGCCAGACCGGCTTCACATAGTCGGCGTGGTACCAAAGGGCACCACCCGAGGGATCGTCGGCGCGGCCCCAGTAGACCTTGCTGGCGAGGACCGTGGCTTCCTGCCAAGCGGCATCGTCGTCCACCACGTCGGGCTTGCCGTCGCAGTACCAGGAGAACTGACACCTGTGCAGCACCTCGTCGGTGCCGTCCCGCACCACGCCACAGACCGTGTCCGGGAAGTACTGCGAGGCGACGCGGTTCATCACCACGTGAGCCACGGCGAGCTTGCCGTCGATCGGCTCGCTGCGCGCCTCGAAGTAGATGTTCTGGGCGAGGCAGGTCAGTTCCTCGCGCAGCTTGCCCGGGTTCGGCGTAAAGCTGCTGGCCAGCTGCTCCTCGAGGTCGAGTTGCGTCAGGCCGACCTGGCGCACATAGAAATGATCGGGGTCGATATCCTTGACGTCGACCGGAATGAAGCTCTGCGCGGTGACCCGGGTCCAGGCGGCGTCGACCCGGTCGCTCGACGCCACACCCGCCAGCGCGGCGCCGGCGGCGATGCAGGCGAGAGGGGTGGTGATCGCGGAGCAGAGTGCCTTGGCGCTGAGGCCGTGATGCCCTCCCGCAAACCGTCGGCTCGCGATGGCGAGCCAACGGTCCCGGTGCGGCCGCCAAGCGGCCAGCATGTGTGCAATCCGACTCATGTAACGTCCAATTCCCTGTGAACATTCCGCGGACCGCGCCTGGTTCTGAACTGGGGCCGACACTTCTGTGTCGGTTCGGTGCCGGATCGGGTTCTAAGGAACCCCAAACAGGCCCTGGTTTTCCAGTGAGCGCTTCGTCCGCAGGGAAAGGTTTACACAATCTTAAACAGGCACATCAAGAAGAATCGTATTATATTTGTGACTAATTCACCCCAAATTCGCGGTAAATTAACTATTAACCTTATATATATTCGAAAATAAGGTTCGTAATAATGGGTAATAATGTTGCCTATGCTAAGTCTATACTTGGTTTTAGCTGCGGAAGCCGACCATATTTACTTATTTTTCCTTGTAAATAGCCGACAGCGGACCAATAATCTTCGTCTTCATTACAACTGATCACGCAGTTGCAGCAAGGCGATTCACCAACCTTCTACTAGAGTCACACCGGTTGAATCTTGCCCAGGCCGCGAGTCGGCGGATGCCAATACTCCCGCTTGGTGGACGCGCCGGGAGGCGGAAGGAGCGGTCCGGCCGGAGCAGGCCGGCGATCCTTCGGGGGCAAATTTGGGGTGGACGGTCGGGACGGCGCCGAGTCGCCATCGATTGTTAACAGGTATGGTTAACGGACGGCCGCCGGTCACTTCCGGCGGCCGTCGATGGATCGCTACCGCGGCCTAAAGCCGATCCAGGGCGAGCAACGCCCTGTCGCCGAGCCAGGCCTTGGCGAAAGCCGCTTCGGTTTCACCCGAACGCCCGTCGCCGGCAGCCCGCTGAGCCTGAAGCAATCCCCACAGGGCCCAGCCGCTGCGCGGCGTTTCCTCAAGCGCCTTCTCGAAAGCGGCGATGGCCGCTTCGGAGCGCCCCTGCTGCAGGAGCACGGCACCAAGCGTTTGGCGGACCGGGTAGTACCAGAAGGGAGGTTCCATGTAGGCCATGCCATCCTGCAGGGCGATGGCCGCGTGCAGATGGTCTTCGGCGGAAGCAAAGTCGCCGCGGGCCTGTGCGATGCGCGCCTCCACGATGTGCTTGGCGATACCGAGGACCGCTCTCGCCGGCAGGTACTGCGCTTCGAGGCCGCTCATGTCGGACTCGGTGATGAGGCCCTCGATCGCCGCCACTTCGTTCCACGCCGATTCCACTTCGCCGCTGCGGGCCAGCGCCACACCGCGCGCGTAGTGCCAGTAACCCTTGACGAAGGGGAAGCGATCACCCGGGTCACGGAGCGCCAGGATGGTCTTCGGCTCGCTGAACTGGGCATGCGCGCTATAAGGAGCGGACTTGATTGCCTGCACCCAGGCCAGTTCCTGCGAAACCTCGTCCGAGGTCACCTCGGCAAGCTTCTCGGCTGCAGCGATGACATCCTCCGAAACGCCCGCCATCTGCGCGGAGACCATCAGGAAGTGCACGTTGTGCGGATAGTAGCCGAAACGGTAGAGCGGGCTTGCTGCCGTGCCGGCCTGTTGCAGGAAAGCCTCGTCGGCGGCGATGGCGTCGCGGTTTACCTCCATGGAATCCTTGAAGCGCCCGACGCGCATGTAGATGTGCGCCGGCATGTGGACCAGGTGCCCGGCGGCCGGTGCCGCGCCGCGCAGCCGGTCGGCGACGGCCTCGGCATCCTCCGGATGGGCGGATGCCTCGACCGCGTGGATGAAGAGATGAGCGGCCGCCGGGTGATCCGGCTCAAGCTCGAGCGCACGCTTCAGGGTCGCCGCGATCTCGCCGCCGTAGCCCTTCGGAGTGGTTCCGTCAGCCTCCCAGTAGTCCCAGGGCTGCAGGTTCATGAGCGAGTCGGCAAAGAGAACGAGAACGTTGGCGTCGCGCGGATAGGCTTGCGCCACCTCCCGCATGGCCTCGGCCCAAGCCGTGTCAAGCGCCACACGGTCGGCGGCTGGGTCAGCATCGTAGCGCCGGGCCAGCGCCTCGATCAGCGCTCGTTCCTTGGCACTCACCCGGTCTTTCAAGGCGCTTGCCCGCCGAATGGATGCATCGGCGAGTGCGACAGCTTCGCCGTGCATGCCGTCGTTGATGTTGGGGCCGAGCACGAAGGCCTCGCCCCAGAAGCACATGGCGCAGTTCGGATCGAGTCTCTGGCCTTCCTGGAAGGCGCGCCGCGCCTCGGCATGGTTGAAGGCCCAGGTCCACCCGAGACCCTGGTCGAAGTAGGCCTGCGCCTTCGCATTGACCGTGGTGACGGGCATCGTCACGCCGCCGAGACCGGCATAGAGCGGGGGACTTCCCGTCGCGGCGCTGCCGGCGCTGGGATCGAGTCCCTGCTGGAAGACTTCGCGCCCACGCTCGGGCATCGAAGGGTCGTGTGCGAGCGCCGCCGACATGGCGGCGACGTTGACGAGAAGGGCGGCGGCAAGGCCGCGGCGGATGATGTCTCGGGTCATATCTCTATTCCTTGTTGCTGACCTGGCGCTGAATGACTGGGCCCCGGTGGCCAGGAGGACATCCTGGTCGGCGCGCGGCGAGGCGCGTTGGGGCAGCCCCAGATGACGAGCCTTGGCACCTTGGTTGGCCGGAGATCGGCGCAGTGGGGGGCGCCTGGACGCAGAGATAGGCATCCTGCATGTCGCGACGATGTCGCCGCGTCAGCTGTCGGGTTTCAATTGTATCGCTGGAGGGATGTCGGCGGCTTGCGCCAGGTGCTGCTACGAGCGCTCGGCTGCGCGAGAGCCTGGGCGTTTGACTTCAGCGCAGGCCCTTGGCGCTCCCGAGAGGGCTCGCGGCAAGCTGGTGGATGCCGCATTCGGTCTTGTCGCTGCCGGCCCAGCGGCCGTCGCGGGATCCGGCCGTACCGTCGCCCTTGAAGGTGCAGGGGGCGCAGCCGATCGAAGGATAGCCCTGGGCACCGAGGGGATGGCGCGGCAGGCCGCGCTCCACGAAGGCGCGGGCCAGGTCGGCGGTGTCCCAACTAGCCAGCGGGTTCACCTTGATCCGCGACTCCGCCGCTTCGAAGTGGCCGATGTGCCGGCGCTGGCCGCCTTGGAACCGCTTGCGCCCATTGATCCAGGCGCTGAAGCCGGAGAGCGCGCGCTCCAGCGGCAGCACCTTGCGCAGGTGACAGCAGAGGTCCGGGCCTCGGCGCCACAGCGTGCCGTCCCGGTCGGCCCAGGCGAGGTCGTCCTGCGCCGGGCCGACGCTGCGCACGTCGGTGAGGCCGAGCTTGGCGATCAATTCATCGCGGTAGGCCAGCGTCTCGGGAAAGTGCTTGCCGGTTTCCAGGAAGACCACCGGCGTGTGGCGGTTGACCTGCGCGACGAGATCGAGCAGTACGGCGGACTCGGTGCCGAAAGACGACACCACGGCAATGCGGCCGGAAAAGATATCGTTGATCGCAACGTCGAGCAGCGCGGTGCCGTCGAGCCCGCCGTAGCGCAACTCCAGCAGGCGCGCCCGCTGGGCCAGGCGCAGGGCACCATCCTGGTTGGCCGCCGGGCGTACGACCAGGGGTTCTGGGGCGAGCTGTGACAGGGCCTGCTGCATGGGCCTGCGTGCTTCCTTTCTGCGGGCCGCTACCGGGCACGCGGCGCCGCCGTACGGCGCAGCACGCCGGCGGAGGGCCCGCTGCTGCCGGTCGGCTGATACCAAAGGCTGATCTCGGCGATTGCTTCACGCCAAGCCTCGGCCGCATTCTCATTGGCGACCTCGAAGGCATCGAAACCGCAGCGCAGCATGAACAGCAGCTGGTCACGCAGCACGTTGCCGACGGCGCGCAGCTCGCCGGTGAAGCCGTAGCGCTCGCGCAGCAGGCGCGCGTAGGAATAGGCGCGGCCGTCGCCGAAGCGCGGAAACTCCAGCGCCACGAGATCGAAGTAGTGCAGGTCGTCGACGATCTGCGCCGGTGACTGGTCGCTCTTCAGGCGCAGGCCGAGGCGGCCGTTGTGGCCGCGCAGGCGCTCGCGTCCGGCCTGCCACTGCTCCAGGGTCACGACGACCCTGCCGTCGGACGCCGGCTCGCCGTGCTCTGGCAGCGGCGTCCAGAGATCCTCGACGAGCTTGCCGTTCTTAAGCAGCGGCATAGAGCTTTTCCTTGAAGGGCGCCTGGCCGAGGCGGGCCAGGGTGTCGTTGAAGCGCTCGCCGTCGCGGCGCAGCTCCAGGTAGGTGGCGACGATGTTGTCGACCGCATCGACCACCTCGTCGTAGGAGAAGGCCGGTCCGACGATCTTGCCGATCGATGCGTTCTCATCGGCGCTGCCGCCAAGGGTGATCTGGTAGAACTCCTCGCCCTTCTTGTCGACACCGAGGATGCCGATGTGGCCGACGTGATGGTGGCCACAGGCATTGATGCAGCCGGAGATCTTGATCTTCAGGTCGCCGATCTCGTGCTGGCGCCTGAGGTCGCTGAAGCGCTGGGTGAGGCGCTGGGCGACCGGGATCGAGCGCGCATTGGCGAGGTTGCAGTAGTCGAGGCCGGGGCAGGCGATGATGTCCGACACCAGGCCGACATTCGGCGTGCCGAGGCCGTTGGCCTCGAGGGTTTCCCAGACCGCGGCAAGGTCGCTGAGGCGCACGTGCGGCAGCACCAGGTTCTGCTCGTGGCTGACGCGGATCTCGTCGAAGCTGAAGCGCGCGGCGAGGTCGGCTACGACCTCCATCTGCTCGGCGCTGGCGTCGCCCGGCGCGCCGCCTTCCGGCTTCAGCGAGATGGTGACGCAGGCATAGCCCGGCGCCTTGTGAGGCGTCACGTTGCTGCGCACCCAGCGGGCGAAGTCGCGGTCCTCGAAGCGGCGTGCCTCGAAGGCCGGCTGGTTCGCGTCCAGCGCCTCGAAGGCCGGCGGTGCGAAGTACTCCTCGATGCGCACGATCTCCTCGGCGGGCAGAGTGAGTGCGCCGTCCTTGATGTGCAGCCATTCGTCCTCGACCAGGTCCCTGAAGGCCTCGGCGCCCGTCTGCTGCACCAGGATCTTGATGCGGGCTTTGTAGAGGTTGTCGCGCCGGCCGAGCTGGTTGTAGACGCGCAGGATGGCTTCCAGGTAGCTCAGCAGGTGCTGCTTGGGCAGGAACTTGCGGATCGTGGTGCCGATCACCGGGGTGCGGCCGAGACCGCCACCGACAATCACCTCGAATCCGACCTCGCCCGCCTCGTTTCGGCGCACCTGCAGGCCGATGTCGTGGAAGCGCACGGCGGCACGGTCGTTCGGCGCGCCGGTTATGGCGATCTTGAACTTGCGCGGCAGGAAGGAGAATTCCGGGTGCAGGCTCGACCACTGGCGGATTATCTCCGCGTAGATGCGCGGGTCCTCGATCTCGTCACCGGCGGCACCGGCGAAATGGTCGGCCGTCACATTGCGGATGCAGTTGCCGCTGGTCTGGATGGCATGCATCTCGACGCTCGCCAGCTCGTCGAGGATCGCCGGCACGTCATGCAGCTGCGGCCAGTTGTACTGGATGTTCTGGCGCGTGGTGAAATGGCCGTAGCCGCGGTCATAGTCGCGGGCGATGCTGGCCAGCTTCAGCATCTGGCGAGAAGACAGCGTGCCATACGGCACGGCGACACGCAGCATGTAGGCGTGCAGCTGCAGATAGAGGCCATTCATCAGGCGCAGCGGCTTGAACTCGTCCTCGCTCAGCTCGCCGGCGAGGCGGCGTTCCACCTGGCCGCGGAACTGCTTCACGCGCTGCTGCACGAAAGCCAGATCGAACTCATCGTAGCGGTACATCGCTCAAGAATCCTTTCAGGCGGCCCGGGAAGAGGGCTTCGGGCCGCTCACTTGCGAAGCGGTGCTGCGGTAGTCGGCGCGCACCGTGGGGCCGGCGGCGCGGATGATCTCGCGGGCGCTGAGCGGCTGCAGGATGCCGTCGACCTCGGCCACCTCGAAGGCATAGGGGGCCACGATACGACGCGCGGCGACGTCGGCCGCGGCCTGCGCCAGCATTTCCTCGACGGCCGCCTTGTCGCTGCCGGTGCGGCTCTCGTTCAGGTAGGCCGACCACTTGCCGGTATCGGTCAGGTAGACGACGTCGCCTTGGCGCAGGCGGTTGGCGGTGACGACTTTCAGGCTCATGCCTGCCTTCTCCATTAAGAGGCGACGGCGCGCGGCAGGGCCGCGGCGGCGCTTTGCAGTTCGGCGGCGAGGTCGGCCTCCAGGGCCCGGCGCGCGACCTCGCCGATGACGATGAGGGCAGGGCCGGTAATGCCGGCTTCTTGCAGGCGTCCGCCCAGTTCCTCGAGGCGCGCGGTGACGACGCGCTGTTCCGGGCGGGTGCCGTTCTCGATGACGGCGACCGGCGTGCCGGCGGGCAGGCCGTGCTCGATGAGTCGGCGGGCGACCGTGCCGGCGGTGGAGACGCCCATGTAGACAGCCAGGGTCTGTTTGCCGGAGGCGAGGCTCGTCCAGTCGAGGTCGGGCTCGCCGTCGCGCGCATGGCCGGTCAGGAAGGTGACCGCCAGCGCGGTGCCGCGCAGGGTCAGCGGAATGCCCGCCGCCGCGGCGCAGCCGGCCGCCGCCGTCACGCCCGGCACCACCTCGACGGCGATACCGCGGGCCTGCAGGTAGTCCATCTCCTCGCCGCCGCGCCCGAAGATGAAGGGATCGCCGCCTTTCAGACGCACCACACGGCGGCCGGCCAGTGCGTACTCGGCCATCAGGGCGTTGATCTCGTCCTGGGACTTGGCGTGATTGGCCTTCGACTTGCCGACGTAGATGCGCTCGGCGTCGCGGCGCGCATAGTCGACAATCTCCGGGCCGACCAGCTTGTCGTAGAGCACCACGTCGGCCTCCTGCAGGCGGCGCAGGGCCTTGAAAGTCATCAGGTCGGGGTCGCCCGGCCCGGCGCCGACGATGGCGACGGAGCCCTCCTCGCGGCGCTGGACTGCCCGGCCGTTGATGAGGCCGAGCATGGCCTCGCGGGCACCGACTTCGTCGCCGGCCAGCACTTTGTCGGCGACCGGTCCGGCGAAGAAGCGCTCCCAGAAGCGGCGGCGCTGCACGCCGTCGCCGATCTGCGCCGCGACGGCACCGCGGAAGGCGCCGGCGAAGCGGGCCAGGCGCCCGAGGTTGGCCGGCAACAGGGATTCCAGCCGGGCGCGGATCTGGCGCGCCAGGATCGGCGCATCGGCGCCGCTGGAGATGCCGATGACCAGGGGATCGCGGTCGATGATTGCCGGGGTGATGAAGCTGGACAGCTCCGGCCGGTCGACCACGTTCACCGGGATCCCGGCGGCCTGGGCCGCCTCGGAAACCGCCGCATCGACGGCCGGCAGGCCGCTGGCACTGATGACCAGGCCGCAGCCGGCGATGTCTGCCGCCTCGAAGGGGCGGGCGTGCCAGGTCAGCGCACCCGTGCCGGCCAGCCCGGCGATCTCCGCGCCGACGGTCGGCGCCACCACCACCGGGCGGGCACCCGCCTTCAGCAGCAGGCGCAGCTTGCGGGCGGCCGCTTCGCCGCCGCCCACCACCAGGCTGGGTCGGGTCGAAAGATCGTGGAACGCCGGAAAATACCGCATGAAAGGCCTTCCTGGTACTGCGGGCCAGCCTCAAAGTCTGGGCTGACCGATCCAATTTCACGTTAAAAGTAAGGTGAAAGGTGATAATTGTCCAGATGAAGATGTAAAAATAGTTTTTCTTACATAAATATTTTGTGAAATAGGATCAAGGGCCGGCTCCGCGGTGGGCTAGCTTGGCGGATGACAGGGCCGTCGCATCTGCCGTATCAAAGGGGGACCGTTTTGCTTCGGGAGTCGCCCATGTCCTTCTCATCGCGCTCTGGCCTGGTGCTGGCGCTCTGTTCTGCGGCAGCCCTGGCCGGCTGCTCCATGGCACCGTTCCAGGTCGCCGGCTCCGAGGCGGCCGGGGAGGCGGCCAAGGCGCAGGGCCAGGATCTTCTGCCGCGGCTGCAGCCGCGGGCCATCGGCGTATGCTACAGCCCGACCTTCAACGAGCCGGCGGAGGTCGAAGCGGAGGCGGTCTACCTCTGTGAGGGCGGGCGCCTGGAAAAGCAGGACGAGGACTTCTTCTGGAACGGCTGCTCGCTGACCCAGCCGCACCGCATCAACTACGTCTGCTTCCCGCCGGACAAGGCCAAGCGGCTGAGCATGAACGAGAATCCGAACCCCTGACCGCTCTGCCGCGTTGGGCGGACAAGCCTAGTTCAGGCCGACTGCCATTCGACGAGTACCTGTGGATCGGCTTCCGCCGGCCTGTGCTGCAGCCGTAACCGCTGGAAATCGCCAGTCCCGGCGAGCCGCGCCAGCGCCCAGACCGCCATGGCGCGCACCAGGGGGGAGGGGTCGTCCAGCAGCCTTTCGGCCGTCGGGGCAAGGGCTGCGTCCCTGCTGTTGCCGATGGCGATGAGGACGTTGCGCACGAAGCGGTCGCGGCCGATGCGCTTGATGGGCGAGCCGGCGAAGACGCGGCGGAAGGCCTCGTCATCGAGCTCGGCGAGGTCCTTCAGGCGCGGTGCCGAAAGCTCCGCGCGCGGCAGGAAGGCGGGTTCGGTCGTGCGCTGCGCGAACTTGTTCCACGGGCAGACGGCGAGGCAGTCGTCGCAGCCGTAGATACGGTTGCCCAGGGCAGCGCGAAACTCGGGGGCGATGTGCCCTTTGTGCTCGATGGTGAGGTAGGAGATGCAGCGCCGCGCGTCGAGCTTGTAGGGCCCGATAAAGGCCTGGGTCGGGCAGACCTCAAGGCAGCGCCGGCAGGAGCCGCAGTGGTCGTCTTCCGCGGTATCCGGCTCCAACCCCAGATCGGTGAAGACCTCGCCCAGGAACAGCCAGGACCCGAGCTCGAGGGAGACCAGGTTGCTGTGCTTGCCCTGCCAGCCGAGGCCGGCGGCCTGGGCCAGGTGTTTCTCCATCACTGGCGCGGTGTCGACGAAGACCTTCACCCCGGCGGCGAGGTTCTCGTGCATCCAGCGTGCCAGGGCCTTCAGGCGCCGCTTCATGAGGTCGTGATAGTCCGCGTTGCGGGCGTAGACCGAGATCGAGGCGCGGTCGCGTTTGTCGAGCAGGGCGAGCGGATCCTCCGCCGGGCCGTAGTTCTGCCCCAGCACCACCACGCTGCGCGCGCCCGGCCAGAGGGTCTGCGGGTCGGCCCGGCGCTCGGCGTTGCGGGCCAGCCAGTCCATGTCGCCGTGGCAGCCCTCGGCGAGGAAGGAGAGGAACTCGCGGCGGGCCTCTGCGGCGACCTCGGCGCGGGCGAAGCCGACGGCATCGAAGCCGAGTGCCAGCGCCTCGGCGCGGATGCGTTCGCGGACCAGGCTTCCGGCCCCGTCAGAGGGTGGGAATGTCGCCTTCCGCCTGATGTCGCTCGAAGTCGGCAACGAAATCCTCCAGCCGGCCGGCCGCGATTGCGCCGCGCAGGCCGGCCATGAGCTGCTGATAATAGTGCAGATTGTGACGGGTCAGCAGGATCGGACCAAGCATCTCCTTGGCCTTGAAAAGGTGATGCAGGTAGGCGCGGCTGTAGTCGGTGCAGCTCGGGCAGGGACAGTCCGGGTCGAGCGGGCTCGGATCGTCGCGGTGGCGGGCATTCATCAGGTTCAGCACCGCCCGTCGGGTGAAGGCCTGGCCTGTGCGCCCGCTGCGCGTCGGCAGCACGCAGTCGAACATGTCGATGCCGCGCTGTACGGCGCCGACGATGTCGGCCGGCTTGCCGACCCCCATGAGGTAGCGCGGCCGCTCGGCGGGCAGGTGGGGGACGGTCGCCTCGAGCGTCTCGAACATCGCCTGCTGGCCTTCGCCGACGGCAAGCCCGCCGACCGCGTAGCCGTCGAAGCCGATCGCCTTCAAGGCCTCCGCCGAGCGTTGACGCAACGCCGGATAGACGCTGCCCTGGACGATGCCGAAGAGGCCGTAGCCCGGGCGCTTCTCGAAGGCCGCCTTGCAGCGCGCCGCCCAGCGCATGGAACGCTCCATCGACTCGCGTGCCACGGGCTCGCTCGCCGGGAAGGGCGTGCACTCGTCGAGCACCATGGTGATGTCGGCGCCGAGCTGCTGCTGGATCTCCATGGCGCGCTCGGGCGTCAGCGCGTGGGGCGTGCCGTCGAGGTGGGAGCGGAAGGTGACGCCGTCCTCGGTGATCTTGCGCAGATCCTCCAGCGACATCACCTGGAAGCCGCCGGAGTCCGTGAGGATGGGTCCCGGCCAATTCATGAAGCGGTGCAGGCCGCCGAGCTTCGCCACCCGCTCGGCGCCGGGCCGCAGCATCAGGTGATAGGTGTTGCCGAGGATGATTTCGGCACCGGTTTGCGCGACCTGTTCCGTGGTCAGGCCCTTTACCGTGCCGGCGGTGCCGACTGTCATGAAGGCCGGCGTGTTGACCACGCCGTGCGCCGTGGTCAGGCGGCCGCGCCGCGCTGCGCCGTCGCTGGCCGCCACCTCGTAGCCGAGTCCGTCATCGCTCATGCCGCCCTCTCCGGCTCAAGCAGGCAGGCATCGCCGTAGGAGTAGAAGCGGTAGCCCTTGGTGATCGCGTGGCTGTAGGCGGCCTGCATGCGGGCCTTGCCGGCAAAGGCGCAGACCAGCATGAAGAGGGTGGAACGCGGCAGGTGGAAGTTGGTCATCAGCAGGTCGACGCACCTGAAGCGGTAGCCCGGCAGAATGAAGAGTGCCGTTTCGCCGGTGAAGGCCGCCACCTTGCCGTCTTCCGCGGCGACGCTTTCGAGCAGCCGCAGCGAGGTGGTGCCGACGGCGACGATGCGGCCGCCGGCAGCGCGCGCCGCATTGACGGCCTCGGCCGCCGCGGCAGTGATCTCGCCGGTCTCGCTGTGCATCGCATGGGCCTCGATGTCCTCGGTCTTCACCGGCAGAAAGGTGCCGGCACCGACGTGCAGCGTCACGTTGACCCTGCCGATGCCGCGATCCTGCAGGCGTTGCAGCAGGCGGTCGGTGAAGTGCAGCCCGGCTGTCGGCGCCGCCACGGCGCCCTCGCGGCGGGCGAAGATCGTCTGGTAGTCTCTGCGGTCGCGTAGATCGCCGGACTTCTCGCGCCGGATATAGGGCGGCAGCGGCATGATGCCGTGGGCCTCCAGCGCCGCCAGCAGATTGCCGTCGCAGCGGTCGAAGGCGAGCGTCACCTCGCCGGCCGCGCCCTTGTCGATCACTGCTGCGCTGAAACCGGGTGCGAAGTCGATGCGATCCCCGATCGCCAGCTTGCGCGCCGGGCGCGCGAAGGCCTTCCACACTCCGCTGGCCACGGCCTGGTGCAGGGTAACCTCGATACCGGCGGCGCCACGGCGGCCGGCCAGGCGCGCCGGGATCACTTTGGTGTCGTTGGTGACCAGCAGGTCGCCGGGGCGCAGCAGCTCCGCCAGGTCGCCGACCCGGCCGTCGGTCAGCGTCGGGGCGACGTGCAGCAGTCGCGCCTGGTCGCGCGGTTCGACCGGGCGCTGGGCGATCAGCTCGCGCGGCAGGTCGAAGTCGAAGTCGCTGGTTTTCATGGCGGGCGCTTCCTAGCACCCGGCCGCCGCCAGGCCAAGCCGGCTAGTTCGGCGGCAACAGCGGAATCGGACCACTGGCCGGTGCGGCACCCGCCGTGGTTTCAAGCTGTGGCCTCGCGTAGAGCCTGTCGGTGACGCGCGGCGCGCGCACCTCCGGCGCGAAGCCGCCGTAGGGGGATTCGGCGGCGGCCAGCGGCGTACCGGCGAGCGGCTCGCCCTCGCCACGCGCAAAGACCTCCGCGCTGTAGGTGAGCAACCGGCCGTCCTCGATCACGTAGACGACCGAAGGGGTGGGAGCGCCGGATGACGGCGGCGGGGCGGCGGTCTCAAGCGGCGCTGCGCCGAAGGTGCGGGCGTAGACCTCGCTGTAGGGAGACCCCTGGGAGGCGGCATAGGTGGGGGTGAAGTAGGCGGCGTCCTGGCCGGCGGCGGTGGCGGTCCAGGCCGGCGAGGAGGCCGCAAGCAGGACCGCTGCAAAGGCGGAATGCCGCCATCGGCGGCGAAGCTTTGGCATGGTCGACTCCCCCTGAACCCGCCGGCGCCCCCGGCGGTCGTCCTTCCAGCCGGCCCATTTAGCGGGCTGGGTCGTCCCCCGTCCAGCGGGGATTGCCCGTGTCAGCGAGCCCTAAGGCAAGTGCAGGCGGTTCGCCAGGGCGTCCTGCTCGCCGACCGTCCTCACCAGGGCATAGATCTGGCGCCGCACGGTGGGGTCGGTGATCTTGTTGTAGGCCTGGATCAGCTTCAGCGTATCGCTCTTGCCGAGCAGATCCTGAACGCCATCCTCGGCGCTCGCTGCGTGTGAGCCGCCGGGGCCCTCGGTGCCGTTGGATTCGCCCGCCGAATGCAGGCCTTGGAAGAAGTAGGCCACCGGCACCCGCAGCACGCGCGCCAGCAGAAACAGGCGGCTGGCAAAAACGCGGTTGGTGCCACGCTCGTACTTCTGGATCTGCTGGAAGGTGATGCCCAGGGCCCGTGCCAGGGTCTCCTGGCTGAACCCCATCGCCAAGCGGCGCAGCCGCAGGCGGGACCCGATGGAGACGTCGATGGGATCTGGGACGGGGGGAGCGGGGGACGCTAGTTCTTTGTCAGTCACTCTCTGGATCTCTTTGCTTGTTGCTGTTCGACCCAGCGGCGATGGGTGGCAGTGCTGATAGCGACAGGGTTGTGAGTGCGTCAGGCTTAACTCAAACCTGATCCGGGGATCAAGCGCGCGAAATGATCATGGCGTTGCTCGTCGCGGCGCTTACACGCTCCACGTTACTGACTACCTGCGATGTCGGCGGAAATAGAGTTAAGGACCGGACGGCGGCGGCCGGATTCTAAGGGCAAAGCCCGATCAAGGGGGGCAATCCCCTCGGATTGTGCCGTCGTCAGGCGTTCGACTTTCGCCACGCGGCCTGCGCTTCGACCGGCTCGGCTCTGTCGAGGCGCTCCCGGGGCGCCGAAGTTGAGGCTGCCGCAGCCGCGTCGGTGCCGGCGGGGCTGAAGAGCTCGGAGAGCGAACGCAGCAGCTGCCCGACCTCCGGGCCGGCCACCGAATAGAACACGGTCTGCGCAGCCCGCCGGGTCTTTACCAAGCGGTCGCGGCGCAGCTTCGCCAGGTGCTGGGACAGCGCCGACTGGCTGAGCCCGACGAGCCGGCAAAGCTCGTTGACCGAATGCTCGCGCTCGGACAGATGGCAGAGGATGACGAGGCGGCGTTCGTTGCTGACTGCCTTCAACAGGCGACTGGCGCGGCCGGCCGATAGCAAGAGAGGTCCATAAGACATAGCTATGATACTTGTTCGTGGAAAGCCGCGGTCAAGGGGGGCTGGATTTTTGTGCCGGCGCGCCTTAATCGTTGATTCACCGAGATTTCCAATGGAACGAGGGCCCCTCGACGTGACCATCACTTCCCTGGATGCCACCGGCCTCAAATGCCCCCTGCCGGTGCTGCGCGCGCGTAAGGCGATGAAGGGCGTCGCCGCCGGCGCGGTCCTCGAGGTCCGCGCGACGGACCCCGGCGCGGTGGCGGATTTCAAGTCATTCTGCGAAACCACCGGTGATGAGTTGCTGGAGTGGCAGGAGGACGGCGGCGTCTTCCTGTTCCGTATCCGCAAGGCCGGCTGAACCGGCGCGGTGGCTACGACGCCTCTTCAATCCTGACCGGCATGTCGGGCTGCAGCCGCTCATTGCCGCGGACGACGACCAGGTCGCCATAGTTCAGTCCGTCCAATACCTCGAAACGGGGGCCGACGGCTTCGCCGACGATGATCGTGCGGGGCTGCGCTTTGCCGTCGACGACCACGAAGACCATAATGTCGTTGGGCTGCTGGATGAGAGCGTCCTTATGGACCGACACGATCTGCCGCGGTGCGCCCACAGGAATCTGCATGGTGGCGGACTGCTCGTTGGCCAGGGCGGCGGCGTCTTCCGCGAAGCGCGGTACGAAGCGGACGGCGCGCGTGCGGGTCAGCGGGTTCTCATCGGGAATGATGGCCCGCACGCTGGCCGTGAAGGCGGTGCCGTCATCGAGCCGGCCGGTCAGCTCGGTGCCGGGCATCAGGCCCAGCAGCCGGTTGGAGGGCACATCTGCTTCCACTTCCAGGCTGTGGTCGCCGATCATGTTGACGAGGGGATCGCCCTCCCGGGCATAGGCGCCGGCCTCGCTGAGGCGCTGCGAGATCACACCGTCATAGGGTGCCTTGACTTCGGTATTGGCGAGATTGATTTCCGCCAGGCGCAGGCTCGCCTGGGCGGAGGTTACCGAGGCTTCGGCCTCGCGTGCGCCGGCCTCGGCGATGGCGACCTGCTGGCGCACGTCGTCGAAGCGCGCCTGGCTGAAGGCGGCAGACGTCTTCAGGCCCTCGATGCGCCGCAGTTCCTGCTGTGCCAGGGTGATCTCGGCCTGGCGGGTATTCAGCTCGGCGCGGGCCAGCGCCAGGCCGGCCGCCGCCAAGTCGCGCTCGGCCGCCATGGTAGACTTGTCGAGCACGGCGATGATGTCGCCGGCATCCACGCGGTCGCCGACCTGGACTCGGAATTCGAGGATCGGCCCGCCGATGCGTGCCGCGACGGAGCCGGCCTGCTGGGCCACCAGGCGCCCGATGACCGGGATCGTCTGGGTCAGCGGCTCGCTGCGCACGGCGTCGATCCGCACCGGGACACCGTCCTGCTGGGCCAGCGCCGGTCCGGCGTGGCCGAAGGCAGCCGAGCCGACCGCAGCCACCACCACAGCGGCCTGCGCCAAGCGGCGCCCCGCCCTTTCCACACGTCTGCCCACGACGACCTCTCCTCGGCCCTTGGGTGGCGGCCCCCACGGTCTGCCTCCGTGCCGGAAGCAACCGTCCTGCGCCAGAATTGTGGCCCGGCGGCCGGCAAGTCAATGGTAGCCGCGGGCTCTCTCGGCAAAATGCGCGGTTAAATTGGCGGGCCGGAGCTTCTATGATGCGGCGCAAACCATTCGAAGCGCCCCTTTTCGAGTCCTTTTTGAGTTCCCTTATGACCACACTTCTCCTCAGTCATCCCGCCTGCGAAGACCATATTCCCGACATTGGCCATCCCGAAAACCCGGTCCGCCTCAGGGCCATCGAGCGGGCCCTGGCCGCGCCCGAGTTCGCGGCACTGCTGCGCCGCGAGGCGCCGCGCGCCGGGGAAAGTCAGATCGCCCGGGTCCATCCCGGCCGGTATCTGCCCGACCTCCTGGCACAGGTGCCGGCCGAGGGCGCATACGGGCTCGATGCCGATACCTACCTGTCGCCTGGCTCCGGCGAGGCGGCGCTGAGGGCGGCCGGGGCGGTGGTGGCGGCAGTCGACGCGGTGATGGCGGGGGAGGCGGACAATGCCTTCTGCGCGGTGCGCCCGCCCGGACACCACGCGGAGCCGGACCACCCGATGGGGTTTTGTCTGATCAACAATGTGGCGGTGGGTGCCCTGCACGCGCGCGAGGCGCATGGCCTGCACCGCATCGCCGTGGTCGACTTCGACGTGCACCACGGCAACGGTACCCAGGCCGCCTTCTGGGGCGATCCCGACCTGTTCTACGCTTCGACCCATCAGATGCCCCTCTATCCCGGTACCGGGTCGGCCCGCGAGCGCGGCGTGAACGCCAATATTATCAACGTGCCACTCCCGCCCGGTGCCGGGTCGCAGGCGTTCCGCCAGGGCATGCGCGACAACATCGTGCCGGCACTGACGGCCTTCCAGCCGGAGTTCATCTTCATTTCCGCGGGCTTCGATGCCCATGCCGAGGATCCGCTCGCCGGACTGAACTTCAGCGAGGACGACTACGTCTGGGCGACGCAGGAACTGCTCGCGCTGGCACGCAATGCCTGCGGCGGGCGGCTTGTCTCGGTGCTGGAAGGCGGCTACAACCCGGACGCCCTGGGGCGCAGCGTGGCCGCCCACGTGAAGGCCCTGATGCAGGCCTGATGGGTGCCGGCCGGGCGCTGCGCGGCGGGCAAGAAGGGGCAGGCGCCAACGAAAGGCTGTTGTCCAGGGGGCGCTTCGGGCATCTTCGCCTGGCGGCGCCGTAGCGATTCCACAACGAATCCGGCACAAATCTGGCACAATTGCGTGTCGGGAAGCCCAGGGTGAGGGGCTCCGCAGGGAAAGTACAGGCTGTGGTAGAAAACTCTATTCCCGCGGACATCCGAAAGATGTCCTTCGAACAGGCGCTCGACGAGCTCAAAGCCATCGTGGCCAAGCTGGAGCAGGGCCAGGGCACGCTGGACAGTGCCATCGGCGACTACGACCGCGGCGCGGCGCTGAAGCGCCACTGCGATACCAAGCTGCGCGAAGCCCAGGCGAAGATCGAGAAAATCAGCCTCGCCGCGGACGGCGGTCTGTCAAGTGAGCCGCTCGATGTCGAATAGCAGTGCCAAGGTGCAAGGTGCCGCCTGGTCCCCGGACGAAGCCGGCCTGCAGGAAGCCCTGGCGGCACAGGGCGAGGCCGTGACGCAGGTGCTCGACGAAGTGTTGGCGCCGGTTGCCGGACCGCGCGGTCGCGTGCTCGAGGCGATGCGCTACAGTGCGCTCGGCGGCGGCAAGCGCCTGCGGCCGTTCCTGGTCTGCGAAACTGCCCGCTTGTTCGATGTGCCCCAGGCGCGCGCCCTGCGGGTCGCCGCCGCCATCGAGATGGTGCATTGCTACAGCCTGATCCATGACGACCTGCCGGCGATGGACGACAGCGATCTGCGCCGCGGCCGGCCGACTGCCCATGTCGCCTTCGACGAGGCGACCGCGATCCTGGCTGGCGACGGGCTGCTGACCGAGGCTTTCACGGTCCTGGCCGACGCCAGTACCCACGACAAGGCGGCGGTGCGCATCGCCCTGGTCGGCGCCCTTGCCGCCGCCGCTGGGGCAGCCGGCATGGTCGGCGGCCAGATGATCGATATCTCGCCGCAGCGCAGCGGCCTCGACCTCGACGGCATCTCGCATCTGCAGAGCCTGAAAACCGGGGCGCTGATCCGGTTTTCCTGTGAGGCGGGGGCACTGCTCGGGGAGGCCGCGGCGGCCGAGCGGACGGCCCTGGTGGCCTATGCTCAGGACCTCGGCCTGGCCTTCCAGATCGCCGACGATCTGCTGGATGCGGAGAGCACGCCGGAGGCGCTCGGTAAGCCGACCGGCCAGGACGTCAGCCTAGGAAAGGCCACATTTGTCGGCCAGCTTGGCGTCCAGCAAGCCCGGGCGAAGGCCGAGTCGCTGGTGCAGTCTGCCTGTGCACGACTTGATCTTTTCGGTGAAAAGGCAGACCTTCTCAGGCAGACGGCAGCGTTTGTCGTCACGCGCCGGTCCTAGCGGGCAACCTTGGAGGTTGGTTGGCCGTTGATGTTGTGCGACCGCAGGCGGGCAAGAGTAGTGTTGGAGAGACAATGAGATGCCGCAAAGGCGTCAGGAGCGTTAGATAGCGTGGCACAGATCGGTCATAACAGACGTCCGACCCCCCTTTTGGATCAGATTAACGACCCCGCGGATCTGCGCCGGCTCGAAGAGAGCCAGCTGCGCGATCTGGCCGACGAGTTGCGCGCGGAGATGATCGAGGCGGTCTCGGTCACCGGCGGCCATCTCGGCGCCGGCCTTGGCGTGGTCGAGCTTACCACCGCGCTGCATTACGTGTTCGAGACGCCCAGGGACAAGCTGATCTGGGACGTGTCGCATCAGTGCTATCCGCACAAGATCCTTACCGGTCGGCGCGACCGCATCCGCACCCTGCGCCAGGGCGGGGGCCTATCCGGCTTCACCAGCCGCAAGGAGAGCCTCTACGATCCCTTCGGTGCGGCGCACAGCTCGACGTCGATCTCGGCCGGCCTCGGCTTCTCGGTGGCGCGCGACTTTCGTGGTGAGGACAACGCCGTCATCGCGGTGATCGGCGACGGCGCCATGAGCGCCGGCATGGCCTATGAGGCGATGAACAACGCCGGGGCGATGAACTCCCGCCTCATCGTCATCCTCAACGACAACGACATGTCGATCGCACCGCCGGTGGGCGCCATGAGCGCCTACCTGTCGCAACTGATCTCCTCCAAGCCCTTCCTTTCCGTGCGCCAGGTCGGGAGGGCGCTGGCCAAGCGCTTCCCGCGGCCCATCGAGAGGGCGGCCAAGCGGGCTGAAGAATACGCCCGCGGCTTCCTCACCGGCGGCACGCTGTTCGAGGAGCTGGGCTTCTTCTATGTAGGTCCGATCGACGGCCACAATCTGGATCACCTGCTGCCGGTTCTGAAGAACGTCCGCGACTCTCATTATGAGGGTCCGGTGCTGATCCACTGCGTGACGCAGAAGGGCAAGGGCTACGAACCGGCCGAAGCTGCCGCCGACAAGTACCACGGCGTTGCCAAGTTCGACGTGGTGACCGGCAAGCAGGCCAAGGGCACGCCCAAGGCGCCGACCTACCAGAACGTTTTCGCCGCCGGCCTTATCGCCGAGGCCGAGCACGACGACAAGATCGTCGCCGTGACCGCGGCCATGCCCTCGGGCACCGGCCTCAACAAGTTCGGCGAGCGCTTCCCGAAGCGGACCTTCGACGTCGGCATCGCCGAGCAGCATGCCGTGACCTTCTGCGCCGGCTTGGCCTGCGAGGGCTTCAAGCCCTTCGCCGCGATCTACTCGACCTTCCTGCAGCGCGGCTACGACCAGGTGGTGCACGACGTGGCGATCCAGAGCCTGCCGGTGCGCTTTGCCATCGACCGTGCCGGCATGGTCGGCGCCGACGGCGTCACCCACCAGGGCAGCTACGACCTCGCCTACCTCGGCTGCCTGCCCAACTTCGTCATCATGGCACCGAGCGACGAGGTCGAGCTGATGCACATGGTGGCGACCGCCTGCCAGATCGACGACCGTCCCTCGGCGCTGCGCTATCCGCGCGGCGAGGCGCTCGGCATCGAGATGCCGGCACGCGGCACGCCGCTGGAGATCGGCAGGGGCCGCATCCTTCGCGAGGGCAGCAAGGTGGCGATCCTGGCCCTCGGGACGCGCCTCGCCGACGCCCTCGCAGCGGCCGAGGACCTCGCCGCGCGGGGACTCTCGACCACGGTGGCCGATGCCCGCTTCGCCAAGCCGATCGACGAGGACCTGGTGCGTCGCCTGGCGCGCGAGCACGAGGTGCTGGTGACGGTGGAGGAGGGCTCCATCGGCGGTTTCGCAGCCCAGGTCATGCAGTTCCTCGCCCGCGAAGGCGTCTTCGACAAGGGGCTGAAATTCCGCCCGATGACCCTGCCCGACCGTTTCATCGACCACGACAGGCCGGAGGTCCAGATTGCCGATGCCGGCCTCGACCGTACCGGCATCCTCGCCACGGTGCTGACGGCCCTCGGCCAGGCGGAGATGGAATCTCCCGTCAGGGCTTAGCGGGCCGGGTCCAGGACAGCCCGGCGCGCCCGGGCCGCTGTCCCCGTGAGAAATATAGGTACCGGACGGCTTTGCAACCGTGAAGGGTTTTCCGGTCCCGCAAAAGTCGTCATAGTGCGAATCATGTCCGGCACGACTCTGTCCGACGCTGCGGCCATGCCCGCTGGCGCACCCTCCGCTGCATTCTTGTGGCGCCGCGAGATCGTCGCGACGCTGCGTCTGGCTGCGCCCTTGGTGTTCACCCAGTTGGCGATGATCGGCATCAACACCACGGACATCGTCATGATGGGCTGGCTGGGGCCGCAGGAGCTGGCTGCCGGCGCGCTCGGCATGAACATCTATATTCCGTTCTTCCTCTTCGGCATGGGCATCGCCACGGTCGTGGCGCCGATGACCGCCCAGGCCCTCGGTGGGCGCGACTTCGGCGGCGTCCGCCGCACCGTGCGCCAGGGCTTCTGGCTCATCCTGCTGTTCGGGTCGCTGTTCACGGCGATCATCTGGAACGGCCGTCACCTGCTGCTGGCCAGCGGGCAGGACCCGGCGATCGCCCTGTTGTCCGAGGAGTACCTGCAAGCCGTGGCCTGGGCCCTGCTGCCCAGCCTGTGGTTCGTCGTGCTGCGCTGCTTCGTTACGGCGCACTCGCGGCCGCGCTCGGTGCTGGTGATCACCCTGGTGGCCGTGGCGATCAACGCCGTCGGCAACTACGGCCTGATGTTCGGCAATTTTGGCCTGCCGCGGTGGGAGCTGGTCGGCGCCGGCGTAAGCAGTTCCGTTGTCTCGGCGCTGATGTTCCTCGCCCTGCTGGGCTACGTGCTGCGCGACCGGAATTTCCGCCGCTACGACCTCCTGCGGGGCTTCTGGCGCGCCGACTGGCCGCGCTTCGTCGAGCTGTTCCGGATCGGCGTGCCGATCGGCCTCACCATCGTCGCCGAGGCCGGCCTGTTCTCCGCGGCCGCCCTGATCATGGGCATCATCAGCATTGAGGCGCTGGCCGCCCACGCCATCGCGCTGCAGTGCTCCGCGGTCGCCTTCATGGTGCCGCTGGGCATCGGGCAGGCCGCGGTCGTGCGGGTCGGTCTCGCCGCAGGCGCGGGCGACGGCGAGGGAGTGCGCCGCGCCGGCTGGTCGGCGCTGGTCGCTGGCAGCGTCGTCATGGCCTGCTCGGCTCTGGCCTTCTGGTTTGCCGGATCGTGGCTGGTCGGCCTCTACCTGGATGCCTCAGTGCCGCAGAATGCGCCGGTCATCGAACTGGCGGTCGCCTTCCTGGCCATTGCCGCACTGTTCCAGCTGGTCGACGGCGGCCAGGTGATCGGCGTCCATGTGTTGCGCGGCCTGAAGGACACCACCGTGCCGATGTGGCTGGCCATCGGCGGCTACTGGGCCATCGGCTTCGTCGCCGCGCTGGCCTTCGCCTTCCCGCTCGGTTTCGGCGGCCGCGGCGTGTGGATCGGCCTGGCGGTCGGCCTCGCCTTGGTCGCCTTTGCGGTGATCTGGCGCTTCCACCGCCGCGAGCGCCTGCTGCCGAACGGCGGCCTTCCCCGGCCGTGAGCAAGGCCAAGGCGGTCAAGAGCCGCGCCGACGTGGCACTGGTCGACCGCGGCCTCGTGGAAAGCCGGGCCAAGGCGCAGGCCTTGATCATGGCCGGCAAGGTCTTCGCCGGCGAACGCAAACTGGTCAAGCCCGGCGAAGCCATCGCCGACGACCAGTCCCTGGAGGTGCGCGGACAGGACCATCCCTGGGTCAGCCGCGGCGGCCTGAAGCTGGCCCACGCCGTGGAGCATTTCCGCCTCGACCCTGACGGACTGGTCTGCCTCGACATCGGCGCCTCCACCGGTGGCTTCACCGACGTGTTGCTGCAGGCGGGCGCGGCCTGTGTCTACGCCGTCGATGTCGGCCATGGCCAGCTGGCCTGGAAACTGCGCAGCGACCCCCGCGTCGTGGTGCTGGAGCGCACCAATGCTCGCACCCTCAGCGTCGAACAGGTGCCGCAGGCGGTCGACCTGCTGGTCTGCGACGCCAGCTTCATCGGCCTGGAGGTGCTTCTGCCGGCGCCGCTCGCGCTGACCAAGCGACAAGCCGCGATGGCGGTGCTCATCAAGCCGCAGTTCGAGGTCGGCAAGGAGCGCGTCGGCAAGGGCGGCGTGGTGCGCGACCCGGCCTTGCATGCCGAGGTCTGCGCGCGCATCGAGGCCTGGGTGAATGTGCAGCCCGGCTGGACGGTTGCGGGCATCGTCGAGAGCCCGATCACCGGCCCGGAAGGCAATAAGGAATTCCTGCTCGTGGCGCGGAAGGGCGACTAGCTCCGGCCCTCGAATCCCTGCAGCACGTTCACCGCGTTGACGCCGATTTCTGCGACGGCGTAGCCGCCTTCCATGACGAAGAGGGTCGGCTTGCCGAGCCCGGCGATGGCCTCGCCGATCTTCAGGTAGTCGTCGCTCTGCAGCTTGAACTGGGAGATCGGGTCCTTCTCGAAGGTGTCGACGCCGAGCGAGACCACCACCGCGTCGGGCCCGTAGGCCGCGATCCTGCGACAGGCATCATCGAGGGCGGCCGACCAGGTAGCGAAGTCGCTGCCCCAGGCCAGCGGGTAGTTGACGTTGCAGCCCTCGCCGGCGCCTTCGCCGGTCTCGTCCGCGTAGCCGAGGAAGAAGGGATACTCCTGGCGCGGATCGCCGTGGATCGAGGCGAAGTAGACGTCCGGGCGGCGGTAGAAGATCGCCTGGGTGCCGTTGCCGTGGTGGTAGTCGACGTCGAGGATGGCGACCTGCCCGGCGTCGGCGTCGATGAAGGACTGCGCAGCGATGGCGGCGTTGTTGAGAAAGCAGTAGCCGCCGTAGAAGTCGGCGGCGGCGTGGTGCCCCGGCGGCCGGCAGAGCGCGAAGGCTGCCGGCGCACCGGTCCGCAGCAGGTCGGCGCCAGTCAGCGCCACGTCGGCGCTGGCGGTGGCCGCCGCCCAGGTGCCGGCGGTGATCGGCGTGCCGGCGTCGAAGGAATAGTATGACAGTTTGCCGTCGATATGCTCCGGCTCGATCTGACGCAGGCCGCGCACGGCCCAGACCAGCGGCAACGCCTCGTAGTCGCGCCCCTCGGCGGACCACAGGTCCCAGGCCTTCTCGAGAAAGGCCACGTAGCCGGCGTCATGCACCTTGAGGATGGGATCGAGGCCGTGTTCGCTGGGCCCGACGACGGGGCCGAGGCCGACGGCTTTCACCCGGTCGAGTACGGTCTCGGCGCGCGAGGGCATCTCCACGGCGGGTTGCATCCTGCCGTTGATGAGCTCGAACTTGGCGTGATGGAGCTTGTGCTTCTCGCTGTAGACGGTCTTCACGGAAAGGGTTCCTCGACGATGGCGATGTGGTCGGCGCGCCAGGCGCCGGGCCAGACCTCGGCCCCGGACTCGCGCAGGCGCCGGATCTCGGCAAAGGGGACATCGGGTACCACCAGCAGGGGGCCGTCGCCGGCCTCTTCGCCGCCGGTCGGTGGCGTGGCGCCGAGCACGCCGGTCAGGCCGAGGCCGGGCTCGCAGGGGATGTAGAGCGCGCAGGCGGAGACGTTGGTCGGGTTCTGGGTGGAGCCCGGCGCGCAGCCGATGGTGCCGGTGGCGCCGACGGCGCACATCAGTTCCACCGCGCGCGCCTTGGCGCAGCCGAAGACTCGCGAATGGCCCGACAGCTTGCCGGTCATCGACGGCACCAGGATGAGGTCGGGGTTGAGCGGCGCCAGCTTCACCGCGAGTGCCGGCATTTCGATGTCGAGGCAGACCAGGGTGACGACCCGGAGGCCCTGCCACTCGACGATGTGCAGCTCGCTGCCGGGCGTCAGATCCCAGCTCTCGGGATCCTGCTCGCCGGGGGTGAGGGAGAGTTTGTCCTGCGCAACGGCGCGCCCATCGGGCAACAGCAGCCAGGCGCGGTTGTTGAAACCTTCACCCACGGACCACGGCATGGTGCCGGCCAGCAGGCCGACGCCGTGGCGGGCCGGCAGCGAGCGCAGCAGGTCGAGCGCGGCCGGCGCCTGCGTGGCCATCCAGGCGATTTCCTGCTCGGGCGCGAGGTCGTGCGGCTTGAACGACAGCCAGGACTCGCAGGCATACTCGGGCATGACCAACAGCTTGGCTCCGGCGGCGGCGGCCTCGGCCAGCTTGGCTTCGACATGGGCGGCCCAGGCGCCGAGGCCGTTCAGCGGCGTCGACAGGTTGGTGGCCCAGAGCGCGATGGTGAGGGGAGCGGGTGAAGGCATTGAATCGGCTTTATGCGCGTCGGCGGGCGGGCCGCGAGGACGGCCCGCCCGTTGACTGTCGGAACCTGGGACCTAGCTTTTCAGGCGCGTCCACACCCGGTTGCGCAGCTCGCGCGCGGCGGCGGAGCAGTCCTCGTTCGGACGCAGGCGGTCGGCGTACTCCTCCGGCATGACCACCGCCGGATCGGCCTTCAGGGACTCATCCATGAAGGCATCGGAGCCGCGCACGGCGTTCATGTAGCCGGTGAAGTTGGAGGCGATGGCGGCATTCTCCGGCGCCATCATCCAATCGATGAAGATCCTGGCGTTTTCCTTGTTGGGAGCTGAGGTCGGGACGACGAAATTGTCGGCCCAGAAGGTGATGCCTTCCTTCGGGTACATGTAGGTCGCGCTCTCCAGCTTCTCACGGGTGCGGTGCGAGGCGCCGTTCCACTGGTGATGGCCGATGACTTCGCCGGCGGACATGCGATCGATGGTGCCGTCCGAATTGTAGGTGGCGACGAAGGGCTTCTGCTTCTCCAGCACGTCGAGAATCATCTGCGCTTCCTTGGAATCCTCGGTGCACTTGGAGACGCCGACGTAGTAGGCGGCGGCGTTGTAGACCTCGACCTCGTCGTTCAGCATGGCAATCTGCCCCTTGAGGGCATCGCGCGGCTCGAAGACCTCCTTCCAGCTCTCCTCCAGCTGGCCGACCTTGGCCGAATCGTAAGTGAAGCCAGTGGTGCCCCACATGTAGGGCGCGGAGTACTCGCGTGCCGGATCGAAGGGCTGATTGTCGTGCGGCGCCATGATATTCTTGTAGTTCGCCATGGAGCCGGCATCGATCTTCTCGGCCAAACCTTCCTCGATCATGATCTTCACCATGTAGTCGGACGGCACGACCACGTCGTAGCCGGACGCGCCGGCCTGCAGCTTGGCCAACATGGTCTCGTTGGAATCATAGACATCGAGGGTCACCTTGATGCCGGTGTCGGCCTCGAACTTCTTCAAGAGATCGGGCGGGAAGTAATTCGACCAGTTGTAGAGGAAGAGTTCGCCCGCAGCCTGCGCATTGGTCGCCACCAGCGACAGCGCTGCCGCGCAAACCGCCGATCTCAAGAGTTTCTTCATTGTCATCTGAGCCTCCGTTGTTTCTTGCTTGTCCAAAGAGCGGTCTTGTCGCCCGTTTTGCGCGCGGCACCGCCTCGCCGCGGCGGGCGTTATCGTCGCAGCCTGCCGACCAGGAAGGACAGGGTGACGAAGAGGATCGAGACGATCAGCATCAACGAGGAGATCGCATTGACCTCAGGGGTGATGCCGATGCGGATCATGCCGAAGATGTAGACCGGTAGGGTGGTGGCGCCGGCGCCGGCCACGAAGTAGGTGATGACGAAGTCGTCCAGCGAGATGATGAAGGCCAGCATGGCGCCGGAAAGAATGCCGGGCCACAACAGTGGCAGGGTCACGCGCCGGAAGGCCTGCCAGTCGTTGGCGTAGAGGTCGGCCGCTGCCTCGCCGAGTGCCTTGTCCATGCCCTCCAGGCGGGCGCGGATCGGCAGGTAGGCGAAGGGGATGCAGAACACCGTGTGGGCGACGATCACCGTGGTCAGCCCGAGGCGGAAGCCGATGAGGATGAAGAACAGGAGGCTGGCCACGGCGGTGACGATCTCCGGCACCACCAGCGGCAGGGCGATGAGGCCGGAGATGCCGTCGGCGCCGCGGAAGCGCCCCTTGGCCATGCCGAGCGCGGCCAGGGTGGCGGCGAGCGTGGCGGCCAGCGTCGCCACGGTCGCAACGACCAGCGAGTTTCTCGCAGCGCGAATGATGTCGTCATTGGCCAGTACCACGCCGTACCACTGGGTCGAGAAGCCGCTCCAGATGGTGGCCAGGCGGTTCTCGTTGAAGCTCAGTACGATGAGCACCACGATCGGCAGGTAGAGATAGGCGAAGAACACCCAGGTTGTCGCGCGGATGCCGCGGAAGCGCCACAGCGGGTTGCTGACGTCGACGCGCATCAGGGACCTGCCGGTGCGCGGCGGAAGCGCATGAGGTAGACCATCATGGCCAGCAGCACGATGGCCAGCAGCGCGAAGGCGAGGGCCGCGCCGAAAGGCCAGTTGCGCGCCGCGCCGAACTGCCCCTGGATAAGGTTGCCGATCATCATCGACTTGCCGCCGCCGAGCAGCTCCGGCGTCACGTAGGCGCCCAGCGCAGGCACGAAAACCAGGATGCAGCCGGCGGCGATACCGGGGGCTGCCAGCGGCAGGATTACCCGCAGCAGGGCGCGGCGGCGGTCGGCACCGAGATCGAAAGCGGCCTCGATGAGGCGCGAGTCCATTTTCTCCAGGCTGGCGTAGATCGGCAGCACCATGAAGGGCAGGTAGGAGTAGGTGAGGCCGATAGAGACGGCATAGGGCGTGTAGAGCAGGCCGAGCGGCTGGTCGCTGAGGCCGAGCCAGCGCAGCAGGCTCTCCACCAGCCCACCGTTGCGCAACAGCAGGATCCAGGCGTAGTTGCGCACCAGCAGGTTGGTCCAGAAGGGGATGGTGACCAGGAAGATCAGGAAGTTGCGCCGGCCTTCCGGCTGCATTGCCATGTAGAGGGCGGTGGGAAAGCCGATGGCCAGGGCCAATACCGCCGTCAGCAGCGAGAGGCCGAAGGAGCGCGCGAAGATCCGCAGGTAGTCGGTATTGATGACAAGGCTGTCGTCGAGGTCGCGCTCGAAAATGAAGTTCACATAGGCTTCCGCCGTGTGCATGTCCCACACGACGCCACCGTTGACGCCCTTCTGCAGCACGGACACATAGGCCATGAGGCCGAGCGGGGCGATCATGAAGAAGCCGATGATCGCCAGGGCGGGGGCGATCTGCAGGAAGCGCTTGTTGGATGCCGTAAGCATCGCGCTCAATCCGCCAGCCGCTGGACGGCAGCCGGCGCGATCTGCACCTTCACCTCGGCGCCGCTTGCGAGGTTGAGCCGTGCGCCCTCGTTGTTCTGCGAGCGCACGATGAAGGGGGTGCCGTCGGTCAGGGTCAGGTGATAGGTGGTGTCGGTGCCCATGTAGACCACCGCGTTGACCTTGGCTGGCAGGCCCTCGGCCCCGGGCGGGGCGATCACCGCGCGTTCCGGGCGCACCGCCAGGGTGACGGTTTCGCCGCTAGCGCCGGGCGTGCCGGCGCCGCCGTTCACCGGCGCGTTCAGGCTGAGCCGGCCGCCGCAGGCGAGCTGCGCGACGGCGGCGTTGCCGGCAATCTCGATGCGGCCCTCGAGAAAGTTGGTCTCGCCGATGAAGTCGGCGACGAAGCGGCGCTGGGGGTGCTCGTAGATCTCGGTCGGCGAGCCGATCTGCAGGATCCGGCCGTTCTCCATCACCGCGATGCGGTCGGACATGGTAAGCGCCTCTTCCTGGTCGTGCGTCACGAAGACGAAGGTGATGCCGGTCTCCGTCTGCAGGCGCTTCAGCTCGATCTGCATCTCCTTGCGCAGCTTCAGATCGAGCGCCGACAGGGGCTCGTCGAGCAGCAGCACTTTGGGTTGGCTGGCCAGGGCGCGGGCCAAGGCGACTCGCTGCTGCTGGCCGCCGGAGAGCTGCGCCGGCTTGCGGTTGTCGTAGCCCTGCAGCTTCACCAGGGCGAGCATCTGCTCGACGCGGGCGCTGCGCTCCTCCTTGGGACGGCCCAGCATCTCCAGGCCGAAGGCGATGTTCTGGCCCACAGTCAGGTGCGGAAAGAGGGCGTAGCTCTGGAACACCGTATTGATCGGACGTTTGAAAGGCGGCAGCCCGGTCAGCTGCTGACCTTCGAGGAAGACGTCGCCCTGGCTCGGCTGCTCGAAGCCGCCGATCAGCCGCAGCAGCGTGGTCTTGCCGCAGCCGGAGGGGCCGAGCAGGGTGAAGAACTCGTTTTGACGGATGGTGAGAGACACGTCGTCGAGGGCGTGAACGGCGTCCGGACCGGTGCCGAAAGTCTTCGACAGCCCGCGTGCTTCGATGGCTGGTGTCTCCACGCGCTCTCCCCGTGCCTGCTTGGCCGACAAGCATAGCGAGGCCGCCAGCGGCACCACAAGGCGGAATCAGGGGGAACTTCCACGAACGCCGGGAAAACTCGTTGCTTTTTGAGGGTTTGGGAGGCTCGGGTCGACTACCTGACGGGAACTGTAACGGGTGCTTGCAAGGTATGGCTGCGCGGATCGCTGCCGACGCTCTCGGCCGCCTGGACCAGCGGGGCAAGCACCTCTGCAACGCGCGCCAGGCTGCGCAACAGCGACAGTGTGGCGGGGCTCTCGATGTTGCCGCCGAGAGTATCTTCCAGGAGTGCCGCGAAAGGATGGCGAGCCGCGGGGAAGGGGCGCAGCTGCACGTCACGATCGGCCGGCAGGCCGGCGGCGTCCTTGGCGAGCTCGATGGCCCTGCGGTAGCCGCCGAGGGCGTCGACCAGGCCCGCCTCCCTGGCATCGGCGCCCGACCAGATCTGCCCCTTGGCGACCGCCAGAACCGCCTCGCGGGTCATGCCGCGCCCGGCCGCCACCTTGCCGGTGAAGTCTGCATAGGTGGTGTCGAGGGTCTGCTGCAGCCAGTCCCACTCGTCGCGGCTGAAGGGCGCGTTGGGGCTCCACATGGCGGCGCGCTGGCCGGCCTGGACGCCGTCCCAGTTCACGCCGACGTCATCCCAGAGCTCGCGCAGCGAGACCTTGCCGCTGACCACGCCGATGGAGCCGGTCAGGGTGCCCGGCTGGGCGACGATCTTCTCGGCCGCCGCCGAAACGAAGTAGCCGCCGGAGGCCGCGAGGTTGCCCATCGAGACGATGACCGGTTTACCGAGTTCGCGGGCACGCTGCACCTCGCGCCAGACGGTGTCGGAACCCACGTAAGAGCCGCCGGGGCTGTCGACGCGGAACACAATGGCGGCGACGTCGGGGTCGTCGATTGCCGCGGCGAGGGCGCCGGCGACGTCCACGGCGCCCATGGTGACGCGGCCGAAGAAGGGATCGTTCTCGCTCTCGGCCAGCAGGATCGGGCCTTCGCCCTGCACCAGGGCGAGCACCGGCGCGTCGTCGCCGGGCCCTGGTGCCGCGCGCTGATAGTCGCTGAGCGACAGCCAGCCGGCATCATCGCCGGCGGTGGCGTCCACCGTCGCCTCCACCTCGTCCCAGTAGCCGAGGCGGTCGACCAGGCCGAGCTGCACGGCCTGCGCGCCGCGGTAGGGCGCGCGGTCGATCAACGCGCGCACGGCGCCGGCCTCGAGATTGCGCGATTCGGCGACCGCGGTGGCGATCTGCGTCAGGGCTGAATCGAGATAGCGCTGCAGGTTCCGGCGTTGCGGCTCGGGCATGGAATCCTCGGTGAGGAAGCTCATGGCGCCCTTGAATTCCTCGCGCTGGCCGACCTGCGCATGCACGCCGAGGTCGGTCAGCAGCGGTTTGAGGAAGGGCTGCTGCAGCGAGAAGCCGGTGATGTCGAGGTCGCCGGATGGCTGCATCCAGATCTCGCCGGCGGCACTGGCCAGAAAGTAGTGCAGGGTGCCGTTGCCGGCCTCGCCGAAGGTCTCCGCAAAGGCGATGACCGGCTTGCCCTGGGCGCGGAAGCCGGCGACAGCCTCGCGCAGCTCCTGCATCTGGGCCAGGCCGGGGGAGCCCCAGCCGGCGCGCACCACGAGTCCTTTCACCCGGTCGTCGCGGCCGGCCGCATCGAGGGCGGTGACGGCGTCGCGCAGAACCAGCGCCCCGCCCTGCGAGGCGCGCGCCAGCGGATTGTCCGGACGCCGCTCGATCAGTCCATCGGAGAGGTCGAGCACCAGCACGGTATTCTCGGAGACTTCGGCCGTGGCGGGCCGGAAGCGATCGAGGCTGGGTACCACGAGCACCACGGCAAGGATGCCGGCGAGGAGGAGAAAGCCGACCGTGGCGAAGAGGCCGACCACGCATTTGAGCAGAAAGAGGATGATTCGGGTCATGGCGCCATCTCAACGGCTTGCCCGGCGCCTGGCCAGTTAAATTTTCGTGCGAAGGGGTGTGGGCCAAGGGGCCGCGGCTGCGGCGGCTTGCCAGGGGTCAGGCGATCGCGCAAAGTCCCGCCGCGCCGGACGGCGCGGAAACCGACGGGTAGCGATGAGTTTGCAGATTTTCAGGCGTTCGGCCCATGCGGCGTAGGGCGCGGCGCGGAGGCGGCCGGCAGATCGAGGTGACGGTGGAGGCCCTGGGCGCCAAGGGCGACGGCCTGTCCAGCGTCGACGGGCGCCCGCTGTTCCTGGCCCAGACCCTGCCGGGCGACCGTGTGCTGGCGCGGGTCACCGGGGAACGCGGCGGCGGCTTCAAGGGCGAGGTGGTCGAGTTGCTGGAGCCCGGCCCCCACCATGCCGAACCGCCCTGTCCCTTCTTCGGGCCCTGCGGCGGCTGCGCGCTGCAGCACCTGGAGGACGGTGCCTATGCCGCCTGGAAGCAGGACCAGCTGGCCGTGGCGCTGGAGCGCAAGGGGCTGACGCCGGAGACCCTGCATCCGCTGCGGCGGGTGGCGCCGGGCCGCCGCCGCCGCATCACCTGGTCGGCGCTGAGGACCGCACGGTCCCTGCTGCTCGGCTACTACGAGCGCGAGTCCCACCAGCTCGCCGACATCGACGCCTGCCTGCTGGTGAGGTCGGAGCTGCAGGCATTGCTGGCGCCATTGCATGCCCTGCTGGAACCGGTGCTGGAGATCCAGGAACAGGCGCGCGTGACGGCGACGCTCTGTGATACCGGCATCGACCTGCTGATCGATTCGCGCCAGCCGCTCCGGCTGGAGGACCGTGAAGCCCTGGCCGCCTTCGCCGCGGCTGAGGACCTGGCTCGGCTCTGCTGGACCGACGGCCAGGACGCGCCGACGCCGCTGGCGCTGCGCCGCGACCCGATCCTCACCTTCGGCGGTGTCGCCGTGGTGCCGCCGCCCGGCGGCTTCGTTCAGCCGACGGCGGAAGGCGAAGCGATGCTGGTGGAACTGGTCATGGCAGCCGTGCCCGCCGGCGCCGTGACTGCGGCCGACCTCTTCGCCGGCTGCGGTACCTTTACATTTCCGCTGGCCGGGCGCCTGCAGGTCTACGCTGCCGAGGGCGCGGAGGACTGCCTGGCGGCACTGGAAGCGGCTGCCAAGCGCTCCGACCGTGCCGGCCGCATCGAGGCCGAGCTGCGCGACCTGGCGCGCTTTCCGGTCATGGCCGACGAGCTCTCCGGCGGCGACGTGGTGGTCTTCGATCCGCCGCGCAGCGGCGCCCGCGAGCAGGTTGCAGAGATCGCCGCCTCCGACGTGCCAGTCGTCATCGCCGTGTCCTGCAACCCGACCACCTTCGCGCGCGACGCCCGCACCCTGGTCGGCGGCGGCTATCGCCTGAAGGAAGCCACCCCCATCGACCAGTTCCCCTGGTCCGGCCACCTGGAACTGGTGGCTGTTTTCGAGCGGTGAGTTCGCCGCCCGTTGTGTGATGCTGCGATTGGGATGTGGCATCATTTCTTGCAATGCAGTTGTTGCGATTGCGCGACTTGTAGTTGCTGCGATCGGTCTTGGGACACTGTAGGGTCTGGTCGGGGTTCCGCCGCGAGGTGACTTCGAATGATTTCGACCAAGCGAATAGCAACGATCTGTCTAGCCCTGTTTGTGTTCGCGGGATACTACAAGGCTGCCGATCCGCTGCAGTTTGTACCGATCGATCTGACGCTGCTTTTCTGGGCGGCAACCGCTGGGTTTTGCCTCATCGTGCTTTGGCGTCAGCGGCGGCTGCTGCCTGGAATGCTGCCGATGTTTCTGATTTTCGCTGCCTTGGCATTCGGTTTGCACTGGCCAGAAGAACTCGGCGCCTATCCGGCACAGAAGGAGTTGCGACTGTTCTCCCTGACAGCCCTTTCCGCCATTGCTCCGATAGTCCTGCTGCAGGAGGAAGATGAGCGTCGAGTTTTCCTCCATGCGATTGCAGCCCTCGGCATTGTCATGGCGATCTGCGCAGCGATTGAGGTTGCTGGGAGCGGAAAGCTTACCCGTATCGGCGTCTTCAACACGAACCCGATCCTGCTGGCGCGGGCAAGCGGATTCGCGGCCCTTATGCTTTGCTTGCTGTATTGGTCTGGGCGCGCCAGGGTTTGGATCTTCGTGCCCGCGGTGGCCGTGGCCATGTTTGGGCTGTTCGTATCCGGATCCCGGGGACCTCTTCTGGCCCTGCTGGTTACCACGGCGCCAGTGATGCTGTTGTGTCATGCCCGAACAGAACTCAGGGCGCGACTCTGGGGCACGGTGTTGGTGGGCATTGCAGGATTGACGGCAGCGGTGATTGGCGCGGAAGCGGCCGGGACTTCCTTATCCCGCCGCATCCTGCGGCTATTCTCTGGCGAATGGGGCGACACGGAAGTGTCCCGTTGGGCGCTCTGGCGGCAGACCTTGGATCTCATTGCCGAATTTCCCCTAGGCGTCGGCTGGGGCCGGGTGAGCGCGCAGGTGGAAATCTACCATGATGGCATTCTACTGTTGCATCCGCATAACATCTTCCTGGAGATCGCTGCAGAGGCGGGCTGGTTCGCGGCCGTGGTTTTTATTGTAACCATGGGCGTGGTCACGCTGGTTGGTTTCCGCTCCGCTTACAAAGAAACCCGTTCTTTTCGCGATCACGACTCGTTAAGAACTCTTGTGGTCTTCAGTGCGTCCACCTATTGGTTAGTTTGTGCCCTATTCAGTGGTGACGTGAACGACAATCGGCCCTTGTGGGCAATGGTCGGCATGGCATTGGTGGCGCAAGGAAACTGGCGGGCTAGAGGTTTTGCCAATGGCAACAACGATGGCGGACGCCCCGGCGGCAACGCAGAGCCTTACTGACTGCAAGAGGGTGTTGCATGTCTCTTCGGCTCATCGGGTTTCCGACGGCCGCATCGCCGAAAAGGAAGCCGATACGCTCTGGGCTGCCGGCTATGACGTTACCGTCTTGGCGCTGGAAAAGGCCAGCGGTGCGCTCCTGCCAGACGGTCCTCGCTTTGTGCAATATGATGTGCCCGCTTCGCGGATACGTCGCTTCCTGATCCGCTTGCCTTGGTTGCTTGCCTACTGCGTGAAGCACCGATATGACGTCTATCATCTGCATGATCCTGACCTCATTTTGCTCGGCTTCGTCTTGAAGTTGGTCGGCCGGCGCGTGGTCTACGACGTGCATGAGTCCTACCCGATGGTTGTTCTTGATCGGGATTGGATTCCCCGCCTTCTGCGTCCGTTGCTGTCGCGCCTCTGGCGGTCATCAGAAGCGGCATTCGTCCGTCGCGCTGATCTGACGATTGCCGCCCACGATAGTGTGAAGCAGCAGTTTGACGGTGGCAGGGTGATCACGGTGCATAACTTTCCACTCACCGAAGACAAGGTCGCGTCGACTTTCATTGCGATGGCGCAGCGACGCTGCCGGGCGATGTACCATGGTGACTTGACCGTGCAGCGCGGCCTTCTCACCATGATCGATGCGGTCGCCCAGGTGAACGTCGACGTGGAACCCGAACTGCGGCTCGGCGGCAGCTTGTCACCGGATTTACTTGAAAAGATCCGTGGCAGGGCGGGCATGCGACGGACCGTCTACCTCGGTTGGCTGAACCGGGTGCAGCTGGCCGAAGAATTGGCGCAAGCCCGTGCCGGTCTGGTCCTGCTGCATCCGACCAACAACTATATGATGATCCAGCCGAACAAACTCTTCGAATACATGGCGGCGGGGCTGCCAGTCATTGCGTCCGACTTCCGTCACTGGCGTGAGGTTGTCGAGTCCGCGGACTGCGGCATTCTGGTGGATCCCCTGGACTGTTCCGCCATTGCCAAGGCTCTGGAATACCTGTTCGCCCATCCGGACGAAGCCGCGGCTATGGGCGCGCGGGGCCGTGAGGCGGTAATGACCCACTACAACTGGGGAGAAGAGCGACATAAGCTCACTGCGGGCTACAAGCTCCTCTTTGCAACCGAGCCTCCGGGCGCGTGCTGATGCCAAGGGCGCTGTCCGCCTTCGAGCGGTAGGGAGCCTAGGCTTTTGCCGCGTTCAGCACGCTGCGTATCGCCTCGACTGCCGCCTCGATGTCGGCGCGGGAGATGTCGAGGTGGGTGACGGCGCGGATGCGGGTGCCCGCACCGCCGAGGTCGACGCCTTTGGCCTTCAGGGCATCGCAGAATGGGTCGGCGGTCATGCCGCTGCCGGCGATGTCGAAAAACACGATGTTGGTCTCGACCGTCTCCGGATCGACGGAGACGCCGGGCAGGTTGCGCAGGGATTCGGCGAGGAGGCGCGCGTTGGCGTGGTCCTCGGCGAGGCGCTCGACATTATGCTCCAGGGCGTAGACGCCGGCGGCGGCGATGATGCCCGCCTGGCGCATGGCGCCCCCGCTGCGCTGCTTCAGGCGCCAGGCTTCCTCGATGAACTCCCTGGAGCCCGCCAGCACCGCGCCGACTGGGCAGCCGAGGCCCTTCGAGAGGTCGATCCACAGGCTGTCGAAGGGCTTGGCGAAATCCTTGGCGGCGACGCCGGCGGCGACCGCCGCGTTCAAGAGGCGCGCGCCGTCCATGTGGTAGGCGAGGCCCTGCTGCTCGGCAAGCGCGCCCAAGGCCTCGATGTCCTTCAGCGACCAGATGGCGCCGCCGCCCATGTTGGCGGTCTGCTCCACCGAGATCATGCGGGTCTGCGGGTGGTAGCGGTCCTTCGGCCGGATGGCGGCGCGCGCCGCCTCCACCGAGAACTGGCCTCGCGGGCCGTCGAGGCCCTGCACCTGCACGCCGGAAAAGGCGGCGGTACCGCCACCCTCGAAATTCAGGATGTGGGCGGAGCGGTGGGCGATGATCTCCTCGCCCGGTCGGCAGTGGATGTGGATGGCGAGCTGGTTGCACATGGTGCCCGACGGCAGGAAGACCGCGGCCTCCTTGTCCAGCAGCGCCGCCGTCATCTCGCAGAGTCGGTTCACGCTGGGATCTTCGCCGCGCTGCTCGTCGCCCACCGGCGCTTCGGCCATGGCAAGGCGCATGGCCTTCGAGGGCTGGGTCTGGGTGTCGCTGTAGAGGTTGATCATCTGCTCGGACATGGTTCTCGGGAAGGGGTTCTCAGGGTTCGACGTTTCCTGTCTGCGCGCGCTGGCGCAGCAGGTGGTCGGCCAGCACGATGGCCATCATGGCCTCGCCGACCGGCACCGCGCGGATCCCGACGCAGGGGTCGTGGCGGCCCTTGGTAACGATCTCGGTCTCGCGGCCGTGGCGGTCGATGGTCCTGCGCGGCGTCAGGATGGAGGAGGTCGGCTTTACGGCGAAGCGCACCACTACGTCCTGCCCGCTGGAGATGCCGCCGAGGATTCCGCCGGCGCTGTTGGAGGTGAAGACCACGCGGTTGCCCTCGAGGCGCATCTCGTCCGCGTTCTCCTCGCCGCTCAACGCCGCGGCTTCCAGGCCGGCGCCGATCTCCACCGCCTTCACCGCATTGATCGACATCATCGCCTTGGCGAGGTCGGCATCGAGCTTGTCGTAGACCGGCTCGCCAAGGCCCGCCGGCACGCCAGAGGCCACCACCTCGATCACCGCGCCGGTCGAGGAGCCCGCCTTGCGCACGCCGTCGAGGAAGCCTTCCCAGTCCTTTGCCGCCCGGGCGTCGGGGCACCAGAAGGGGTTCTGCTCGACCGCATCCCAGTCCCAGTTGTCCCGCTCGATGCGGTGTGGACCCATCTGCACCAGGCAGCCGCGAATGGTCACCGGCTGCGGAAGGATGTGGTCGAGCACCTTGCGGGCGATGCCGCCGGCGGCTACCCGCATGGCGGTCTCCCTGGCCGAGGAGCGCCCGCCGCCGCGGTAGTCGCGGACGCCGTATTTTTTCCAGTAGGTATAGTCGGCGTGGCCCGGGCGGAACTTGTCGGCGATGTCGCCATAGTCCTTGGAGCGCTGGTCCTGGTTCTCGATGACCAGCGAGACCGGCGTGCCGGTAGTCTTGCCCTCGAAGACGCCGGAGAGGATCTTCACTTCGTCCGGCTCGCGGCGCTGGGTGGTGAAGCGCGACTGCCCGGGCTTGCGCCGGTCGAGCCAGTGCTGCAGTTCCTCCGGCGCCAGCGCGATGCGCGGCGGCACGCCGTCCACCACGCAGCCGATGGCGGGCCCGTGGCTTTCGCCCCAGGTGGTGAAGCGAAAGATCTCTCCGAAACTGTTGCCTGCCATCGGCGGGTCGCCCTTACGGGTGGGGTGAGATCCTCAGGATTGAGGCGTGAAGTTCTTCAGCAGCTCGGCCAGCTGTGGCGCGGCATCCACGGACATCATGCCGACCACGTGGTAGCCGGAATCGACATGGTGTATCTCGCCGGTGACACCGCTTGCGAGATCGGAGAGCAGGTAGAGTCCGGCGCCGCCGACGTCCGCGATGCTGACGTTCCGGCGCAGCGGCGAGTTCAGCTCGTTCCACTTCAGGATATGGCGGAAGTCGCCGATGCCGGAGGCGGCCAGGGTCTTGATCGGCCCGGCCGAGATCGCGTTCACCCGGATGCCCTGGTCGCCCAGGTCGGCGGCGAGGTAGCGCACGCTGGCCTCCAGCGCCGCCTTGGCGACGCCCATGACGTTGTAGTGCGGCATCACCCGCTCGGCGCCGTAATAGGTCAGTGTCAGGATGCTGCCGCCGTCCTTCATCAGCGGCACCGCGCGTTGACTGATCGCGGTCAGCGAATAGCAGGAGATGTCGAGCGAGCGCAGGAAGTTGCCGCGGCTGGTCTGCAGGTACTTGCCCTTCAGCTCTTCCTTGTCGGCATAGGCGATGGCATGGACCAGGAAGTCCAGCTTGCCCCAGGTCTTCTCGATTTCCGCAAAGACGGCATCGATCGAGGCATCATCGGTGACGTCGCAAGGCACCACCAACTCGGCCCCGACCGACTGGGCGAGCGGTCGCACGCGCTTCTCCAGGGCCTCACCCTGGTAAGTGAAGGCCAGTTCCGCCCCCTGTGCGCGCGCTGCCGTGGCGATACCCCAAGCAATGGACCGGTCATTGGCGACCCCCATGACAAGGCCGCGCTTGCCGGCCATTAAGGGTTGGGGCTCGGTCATTCCGTTTCCTCGATGTCAGTCAGATTGCAGGGGCGTCTCAGAACGTGCGGCATCCTACACCAAAGGCCTCGCGGGTCAACGCTGCGGCCTCGCAATATTCCCACATTTCCGCCGATTCTTGCTGTAGAATGGTGTTCTTTCGGGGAGGAGTAGGCCGAGCAGGGACGTTGCCATGAAGAGACCCGATTTACTTGGAATCTTGCGGAACATTGGGCCCTTTGCAGCTTACTGCGGCCGCCGCTTCATGGCCGACCAGTGCCTGCGCATGGCAACCCAGCTAAGCTACGCCGCGCTGCTTTCCATCGTCCCCCTGCTGGCGATCTGCTTCGGCCTGCTGTCGGCCTTCCCGGCCTTCGAGCGACTGCGCCTGCAGGCGCAGGTGCTGCTGTTCCAGAACCTGGTACCCAACGCCGGGGTGGAAGTCAGCGACCAGCTCGCCACTTTCGTCGAGAATGCCCGCTCGATGACCGGTGTTGGCACCCTGGCGTTGATGGCGACCGCCATCCTGCTGCTCGCCACCATCAACGGCGCGTTCAACGCCATCTGGCGGGTGACCGAGCCGCGCCCGCTGATGGTTCGCATCATGGCCTACTGGATGATCCTGACCATCGGGCCGATCTTCCTCGGCGCATCGCTGTCGCTCTCCGGCTACGGCTTCGCTACCGCGGCGTTGGAGCAGGGCGATCGCGCCTTCGGGCTGACCCGCCTGCTGCCTTTCCTGCTGGGCACTGCCGGCTTCACGTTGCTTTACGTGGTCGTACCTGCGCGTCCGGTGGCCTTCCTTCATGCGCTGGCCGGCGGCACCATCGCGGCGGCCTTCTTCGAAGCGCTGAAAGCCGGCTTCGTCTTCTATCTGAAACAGTTCCCTTCCTACGAGGCGATCTACGGCGCGATGGCGGCAGTGCCGATCTTCCTGGTGTGGATGTACCTCTCCTGGGCGATCGTGCTGTTCGGGGCGGAGGTCGCCGCGGCGGCACGGGAGTGGCGGCTCGTCGATCGCCTCCGCCAGGGCAGTAGCGGCGCCGGCCCGCGCCTGGCCCTCGCGCTGGCACTGCTCTACCGCCTGCGCAACGCGGCGCGCAGCGGCAGCTTGCTGAAGGAGTCGGCGCTGACCCGCGGGCTGCCCGCCAATCTGGATCAGCTTTCCTCGGTGCTGCAGGCCCTCAAGCAGCAGGGATTCGTGGGGCGCAGCGGCGGCCGCTGGTTCCTCGTGCGCGATCTGACGGCTGCCAACCTGCAGGATCTGCTGTCCGCGCTCGACCTGGCGTTGGAGCCGGGGGAGGGCTGGCCCGAAGGTGTCGAGGCCATCGTCCAGGCGACCGGCGCGCTCGGCAGCGACGTGAAAGGCAAGAGCCTGGCGGCCCTGATCGACAAGGCGACGGCCAGCGACCCGCCGGACGGTGTCGCCCGCCTGCATCCCAGTCCGCGCGACGAGCGCTGAGCCTGCCGCAACGCCGAGATACATCCGGAGGGATACGAGAAATGGAACTGGTTCATGTCCTGGGCTTTGCCGGCGTCGCGGCTCTTCTGGTGATGTCGCCCGGTCCGAACGGCGTGTTGATCGCCAAGACCGTCCCGACCTCGGGGAGGGCGGCGGGCTTTGCCAATGTGGCCGGCTTCGTGACCGCCTTCTACCTGCATGGCGCCCTGTCGATCTTCGGCATCTCCCTCATCCTGGTGCGCTCGGCTGAAGCCTTCTTTGTGGTGAAGATGCTGGGCGCCGCCTACCTCTGCTGGATCGGCTTGCGGGCGCTACGCGACGCCTGGCGCGGCATGGCCGAGGTTGCCGAGGTGGCGCCGGCGCGCCGGCGGCGCCGCCTCACCCGGGCTTTCGCCGAGGGCCTGGTCACCAACACCCTCAATCCGAAGGTCTCGATGTTCTACCTCGCCGCCTTTCCCCAGTTCATTCCGCTGGGCGAAGGTGCCGTGTCCTCCGCCTTTCTGCTGGTCTGCGTCCATGCGCTCCTGAATGCGGTCTGGTTCGGTGCCATGATCCTGCTCTTCGCGCGCCTCATGCGGGCTGCGCGCAGCGGACGCTTCCAACGCTGGTTGAAGGGCGTAACCGGGGTGGTCTTCATGGCTTTCGGCGCCAGGCTCGCCGCGCTCAATCCCTGAGTGGCGCGGGCCGGCAAGCTCAGTGCGAGGCCGTCTCGTCGTCGCCGCCGCTCAGTTGGGCGCGCAGCTGCTCTTGGGCCGACTCCGGCAGATCCTGGATCGCTTCGTTGAGTTCCGCGAGGGCGCGGCGCAGGCTGTAGACTTGGTCGAGCAGGCGCAGCACCACGGGAATCGCATCCTCGTTGACGCCGAGATCGTTGCGCAGTTCGGAGATCAGCTTCACGCGGGCGACGTCGGTGTCGTCGAAGAAGAAATCGCCGTCCGCTTCCACCGGCAGGACCCAGTGCTGCTCGATCCAGGCGGAGAGCTCGCTGGCGCCGATGTCCAGGTGAACCAGAACCTCGTCGAACCTTACCGGCATCGTCCCTTCGCTCCCCTCTCTGTCCGCCCGGTCAGGTCATGCCCGCCTTGCGCCGCGGATCGTAGTCGTGCGATCGACTCCAGTTCTCGATGAAGTCGCGCAGCTCCTGGTCCGGCCGCTCCGGCAGCATGACGCGGAGCTTCACGTACTGGTCGCCGACCTCGTCGCCGTCGCGCGCCGGGATGCCCTTGCCCTTGAGGCGCAGGGTGCTGCCGCTGTTGGAGCCCGGGGGGATTTTCATCGATACGCTGCCGTGCACCGTCGGAACGGTGACCGTGGCACCCAGCACCGCTTCCTGCAGGGTTACCGGCAGCTCGACCTGCACATTGTTGCCCTTGCGCTCGAAGAAGGGGTGCGCCTCGATCTGCACCTCGACCAGGGCGTCGCCGGCTGGCCCGCCGCCGACCCCCGGCATGCCCTGGCCTTTCAGGCGCAAGGACTGGCGGTCCTCGGTGCCCGGCGGGATGCGGACGTCCAGAGTCTTGCCGTCGGCCAGCTTGATGCGCTTCTTGGCACCCTTGGCCGCCTCCAGGAAGCTGATCGGCACGGTGTAGGACACGTTGGCGCCCGGCCGGCGTACCCGGCGGGTGCGCGAGCCGAAGAGGTCGGAGAAGATGTCGTCGACGCTGACGTCCTCGCCGAAGTCGAAAGTGCTGTACTTGTCGCCGCCGCGCCGGGTGCCGGCATGGTTGCGGTAGAAGCCGCCCTTCCAGGGCGTCTCCTGGCCGCTGGCGTCGATCTCTCCCTGGTCGAAACGCTTACGCTTCTCCGCATCGCGAAGGATGCTATAGGCCTGGGAGATCTCCTTGAACTTCTGCTCGACTGCTTCGTTGCCCGGGTTGATGTCCGGGTGCAATTCCTTGGCTAGCTTGCGGTAGGCGCGCTTGATGTCGTCTTGCGAAGCCGAGCGGTCGACGTTCAGCAGCTTGTATGGATCCTGCATGGTGTCCAGCGATATGACCTTGGAATCGGGGAAGGAGGTACCTGAAAGATACCTCCTCCCGATCTCACACCCAAGAGGATGTCTAAGCCGTTAATCCCCGAATCCGGTTTCAGCTGCGGATTTCCCAGGCGCCGTCGGGCTGGCGGCAGGCGACGCCGAAGGCCTGCTCTTCCTTGCCGCCGATGATCACGGTCTGCTGGAACTCGCGGCAATAGGCCCCGGTCGAGGACGTTCCCTCGCGCGTCGGGGTCACGCTGCCCTGGTTGCCGGTGTTGGGATTGCTCCAGTTGATGGTTTCGCCGACCGGTGCGGTGGTCGCACGTTGATAGGCCGTCTCGGCCTGCTGCTTGTCCACCTGGTCCATGGTGCGGCCGATCTCGCTGCCGATGAAGGCACCGAGCAAGGCGCCGCCGGCCGTGGCGGCCAGCTGGCCGGTGCCGCTGCCGAACTGGGCGCCGAACAGGCCGCCTGCGGCAGCGCCGCCCAGCGTCCCGATGGTCTGCTTGGTGCCGCCAAGGCTGCTGTTCTCGCAAGCGGCGGCAGTCAGCGCGATGGCGGCGGCGGCAATAATGACTCGCAACTTCATAGAATTCCCCTTTCCAAAGTCGGGGTCCCCCCTAACCGATGGCCCCCATTCCTCGCCCAGGGGGAACATTGGGCGCCAAATAGGGCGATCCGATGGCATCCGCCGATCGGCCTGCTTTCCGCTCTGTCATACGGGGGGTGGTCCCGAAACCATCCCCACGCCGCGCGCCCGGCTGTCGCCGGGAGCGGGAAATGCGGACTTTCAACTCGCTCTGGGCCCTATTCTAGCCTGGACCGGCGCTATATGGTGGCGCAGAGCGCCAAATCAACGCCGACCCCCCGGCGGTTGGTTCAGGGAGCGCGTGGTTCTTTTTTTGGGACGGAGTTGCATGGAGATCAGATCGGAACGGCCGGCCGATCCCCTGGATATCTTTGCCGTCTGGCTGGGCGAGGCCGAGACTGCGGAACCCAACGATCCCAACGCCATGGCCCTTGCCACCGTCGGCGAGGACGGCATGCCGTCGTGCCGCATGGTGCTGCTGAAGGGCTACGATGCTGAGGGCTTCGTGTTCTACACCAACTACGAGAGCCGCAAGGGCCGCCAGCTGCTGACGACCCCCAAAGCGGCGCTGCTGTTCCACTGGAAGAGCCTGCGCCGCCAGGTGCGAATCGAGGGCGCGGTGGCACCGGTCGGCGAGGAGGAAGCCGACGCCTATTTTGCCAGCCGGCCGCGCCAGAGCCAGATCGGCGCCTGGGCCAGCACGCAATCGCGTCCGTTGGACGGCCGCTTCGAGCTGGAAAAGCGCGTGGCCCTCTTCGGCGCCAAGTACGCCATCGGCAAGGTGCCGCGTCCACCCCACTGGTCCGGCTTCCGCCTGATCCCGAGGCTCATCGAGTTTTGGCAGGACGGCGCCTTCCGCTTGCACGATCGCCTGGTCTACACGCGCCAGGGCGAGGGGGTGGCGGAGGGCTGGACGACGGAGCGCCTCTATCCGTGAGCGGGTCGTACCAAGCAGCCGACAGGCTCACGGGACCGGAGGCGGCGCGGCTGCTGAAGCTCGCCACCACCGCCTCGGTGGCCACCGCCTGCCTGCTCATCGTCGTGAAGCTGGTCGCCTTCGTGCTCACCGATTCGGTGAGCATCCTCTCAACGCTGATCGATTCGCTGCTCGATGCCGCCGCCTCGCTGGTCAACCTCATCGCCGTGCGTCATGCCTTGGTGCCCGCCGACCGCGAGCACCGCTTCGGCCACGGCAAGGCCGAGCCACTGGCCGCCATGGGGCAGGCCGCCTTCATCACCGGCTCGGCGATTTTCCTGGTCATCGAGGCGGCGCCGCGCTTCTTCACGCCGCACGCCATCAGTCGCAGCGAGATCGGCATCGGCGTCATGGTCTTTTCCATCGTCGCGACTCTGGCACTGGTGACGCTGCAGCGCCATGTCGTCCGCCGCACCGGCTCGCTGGCGATCAGCGCCGATCAGCTCCACTACACCGGGGATATCCTGGTGAACGGGGCGGTGATTCTGGCGCTGGTGCTCGCGGTCGAGCTCGGCTGGGCCCTTGCCGATCCGATCTTCGGCATCGGCATCGCCGCCTACATCCTCTACAACGCCTGGCAGATCGCCGCCGGCGCCTTCGACATGTTGATGGACCGCGAGTTGCCCGAGGACGAGCGCGCGCGCATTCGCGACGTGATCAAGGCGCACCGAGGCGTGCTCGGCGTCCACGATCTGCGTACACGGGCCTCGGGACCGCAAATCTTCATCCAGTGCCATGTCGAACTGGACGCGGCCCAGACCCTGCTGCAGGCTCATGCCATCGCCGATGCGGTGGAAGCCGATCTGCGGCAGGCTTTTCCCGGGGCGGAGGTGATCATTCATCAGGACCCCTATCCGGTGGACCGGGGAACACCGGCTACTGCTCCACCTGGGGCCTGAAGAGGGGGATCGGTCCTGCCGGCGGCGCTTGACGCAGGTCAATGCCGTCAAACGCAATTCGCCCTTCAATCGAGACTTGTCGGGCGCGGACCACTCGCCTCATGACTTGTGACCAGGGAGTCAGCTATGAATTGGGCCTCCATCCTAGCCGTAACCGACGGTGCTGCAGGCAGCGACACTGCGATGGCGGCGGCGATTGACCTTGGGCAGCGATTCGGCGCCCGCGTCGAATGCCTGCATGTCGCCAACGACCCGCGCGATCTGCTTCCCTATGTCGGCGAAGGGATGTCCGGCACCGCGCTGGAGCAGGTCATGGCCTCCGTCGAGGCCAGCAACGCAAGGCGCCGCGAGGCGGTGGATGCCAGCTTCAAGCGCCTGTGCAGCGGTGCCGGCCTGCCGGTCGTGGAGCCCGATGCGGCGGTCGGAGCGGGCAAGTTCGCGGTCTGCCTGAACGTCGTGGTCGGCCGCCAACCGGAGCAGATCGAGCGTCTTGGGCGGCTCAACGACGTGATCGTCATGGCGCATCCCTCGCTGTCCGAGAGCGACGAGTCGGCGTCGATGGACGCCGCCCTCTTCGGCACCGGCCGCCCGGTCATCGTGATCCCCTCGGAGGCCAAGAACGGCTTCGGCAGGAAGATCGGCGTGGCTTGGGACGGGTCGCGCGAAGGGGCGCTCGCCGCCACCGCCGCGCTGCCGCTGCTGCGGGCCGCCGACGAGGTGGCGGTGATCACCGCCCGCGAAAGCGAAGACGTGGTGGAGCCGAGCACCCTGGTGCGCTATCTCGCCGGGCATGGCATCGAGGCCAAGACCTGGGCCTATACGCCAGCGGGCGAAAGCATCGCCGAGGGCCTGCTCGACCAGGCCGATCGCGCCGGCTCCGACTGCCTGGTTATGGGCGCCTACGGGCACAGCCGCCTGCGCGAGCGCATTCTCGGTGGTGCCACCGAGGGCGTTCTGCGGCGGGCCAAGATCGCTGTCCTCATGATGCACTGAGGTCGCCCGCCGGGGCGCGGATTTGCTCTATCTGGCGGAATCGGCGATGCTGGACGCGCCCGCGGACGGCATCTGTCAGGAGGCTCGAGTGTCTGTGAAGAAGATCCGTTTGGAACTCGCCCGGGATCACGACTTTCCCGCCGGCAGTGCAGCTCACGGCTACATTCTCCGGGCGCCCCTGACGCCGGAGGGCCACATCGACGCAGAGGGCTGGCGCCAGGCGCGCGAGAGCTGCACGGTGACGCGCTTCTGGGAAGGCGAGCCCGAGGAGACCGGCCACCTGCGCCACACCCGCGGTGGCCGCTGGGCCTTCCATTACGACGTTGAGGGCGATCCCGAGGATGACGAGACCGGCTTTAAATTCGAATCCCACGTGTTCAAGGAAGGTGAGTACGTCTCCGTGCGCGAGCATGACGGAACGCTGCGAACCTTCCGCGTGGTGGAGGTCCGCTGAGGTTTCCGGGTCCGTGGCCGTTTCTCAATTCCGGTATGGCGTTGGTGGATCCTGAGAGTAAGATCGCGCCATGAGCGCAGCGACGAAGGGATCCTTAGACGAACAGCGTCAGAGGGTGGTGCTGACCGGTGCCAGCCGGGGCATCGGCCATGCCACAGTGAAGCGCTTCAGCGACGAGGGCTGGGAGATCATCACCTGCTCGCGCGATGCGGTGCCCGCAGACTGCCGACGCGACCCCAACTGGACCCACCACATTACCGCCGACCTTGCCGACCAGGTGGCCGTCGGCAGGTTTCTGACGGAGGCCAAGGCGATCATCGGCGACGGACCGGTGCACGCCCTGGTGAACAACGCGGCAGTCTCGCCGAAGACCGAATTCAAGGAGCGCCTCGGCTGCCTCAACGGCAGCCTCGATCTCTGGCGTGAGGTCTTCGAGCTGAACTTCTTCGCGCCGCTGGCGCTCGGCCGCGGCTTCGCCTCGGCGCTGCGCAAGGGGCAGGGCTGCATCGTCAACATCACCTCGATCGCCGGCCACGGCGTGCATCCCTTCGCCGGGTCGGCCTATTCGACCTCCAAGGCGGCGCTATCCGCCCTGACGCGGGAAATGGCCGTCGAGTTCGCCGAGCTCAACGTGCGGGTCAACGCCGTGGCGCCCGGCGAGATCGAAACCGCGATGGTCGGGGAGGAGTACGAAGCACTGATCCCCCGCATTCCACTGCACCGCATGGGCCGCCCGGAAGAGGTGGCCGCAACGGTCTATCGGCTCTGCACACCGGACTTCGGCTACGTCACCGGCACCGAGATCTTCGTCACCGGCGGCCAGCACCTCTACTGAGCGGCTGGTACTGAGCGGCAGGGCCGGATCCCCGGCATGCTTAAGGAGAGATCAACCGAGGCTGTCGCGCAGGCGGGCGAACCACTCGAGGCGCGCCCGCGTCTGGACGATCTCCGAGTCGAGCCAGCCGCAGAGGTGGCCGGGTTCGTCGCTGTGGTAGGCGCGCAGATCGCAGAGACGGGCGAGCTCGCGCTCGCAGATGTCGTGCAGCAGCTCGGACTGAATACGTTGGTCGGCGGCGTCCATCAAATGCAGGAAGCGCATCTTCAGGGCGACGATCAGCTTGTTGAGGTCGCTGACCTGCGGGCGCACGTTTGCGGACAGCAGGCGGCGCAGCTCCGTGCGGCCCTCGGGCGTCACCGTCAGCGCCTGCCGGTCGCTTTCCGGGTCGTCGCCGTCGCGCGCATCGGGCACGCCACCGAGGTTTTCCACCAGTCCCTCGACCTTCAGCACCTCCAGCGGAGCGCCCACGAGGTCGAGCGACGGTCCCATGATGCGTCCGGTGAAATGCCGCACCTCGCGCGCCAATTCGGCATAGCTCATCGGCCTGCCGGCCAGCAGGCCGAGGGCCAACATCCGGACAGCCTCGCTGGGGATCAGTGTATTGTCGCGATACATGGCGGCAGCTTCCGATCAATCCCTGCTGGGCGGCCGGAGAAGGGCCACCCTGTGCCGCAGAATATAGGCCTCATTCATTGACTTGTCCATAAAGATGATAATGCGAAGCATTCTCAAATAATGAAGAGATCGCAGCCGGTGCCAAGACCCGGCGGGTCCTACTGGGCGGACATGCCGCGCATACGCTCGTTGCGGCGTCGCAGCAGCTCCAGCGTGGTCAGCAGCAGAATGGAGATCAGCACCAGCAGGGTCGCCACGGCGAGGATCGTCGGGCTGATCTGCTCGCGCACGCCGGCCCACATCTGGCGGGTGACCGTGCGCTGCTCGAAGCCGGTGAGGAACAGCACGACCACCACCTCGTCGAAGGAGGTGACGAAGGCGAAGAGGCCCCCGGAGATCACGCCGGGCGAGATCAGCGGCACGATGACCTTGAAGAAGGTCCGCGGCGGGCTGGCGCCGAGGCTGGCGGAAGCGCGGATCAGGTTGCTGTCGAAGCCGGCGAGGGTCGCCGTCACGGTGATCACCACGAAGGGCGTGCCGAGGGCGGCATGGGCGAGGATGATGCCGGGGAAGGTGTGACTCAGCCCGATGCTGGAGTAGAAGAAGAACATGCCGGCGGCGGAGATGATCAGCGGCACGATCATCGGCGAGATCAGGAGCGCCATGATCAGCTTGCCGAAGGGCATGTGCGGGCGCGTCAGGCCAAGCGCGGCAAGGGTGCCCAGGGTGGTCGCGATCAGCGTCGAGAAGATGGCGATGATGAAGCTGTTCTTGGTCGCGTGGATCCACTGGGCGTTGTTCCAGCTGTCGGACAGCCACTGCCAGCTCCAAATGTTGTCGTTGGGAGCCGCCATGCCGTTCTGCATGATGTCCATGTACCAGCGCCAGGAATAGGCCTCGGGCTGCAGCGTGACCATTGCCTTGGTGTAGGTGAAATACGGCTCGGCGTTGAAGCTGAGCGGGATGATCACCAGAATCGGCAGAATCAGGAACAGCAGGACGAAACCGCAGAAGACGCGGAAGCCGTAGTGCCAGGCGATGCCGACCGGTCCGGCATAGGGCGGAAGCGATGCCATGCGGGGGGCCTCCCTAGCCGAGCTTCATGTTGTTGATGCCGACGATGCGGTCATAGACCCAGTAGAGCGCCATGACCCCCAACAGCAACAGGGTGCCGAGGGCGGCCGCAAAACCCCAGTTGAGCGATCTCTGCATATGGTGAGCAATGAAGTTGGAGATCATCGTGCCGCTCTCGCCGCCGACCAGGGCCGGGGTGATGTAGTAGCCGATGGCCAGAATGAAGACGAGCAAGCAGCCGGCGCCGAGGCCCGGCACGGTCTGCGGCAGGTAGACCTTGATGAAGGCGATCGCCGGCGGGGCGCCGAGGTTCTGGGCGGCGCGCATGTAGGATGGCGAGATGCCCCGCATCACGCTGTAGAGCGGCAGGATCATGAAGGGCAAAAGAATATGGGTCATCGCCACGATGCTGCCTGTCATGTTGTAGATCAGGCGCGGCCTGTCGACGTCGTCGATCAGATGCAGGAAGGCGAGGACCTCCAACAGCACGCCGTTCTGGCCGAGTACCACGATCCAGCTGGTGGTGCGCACCAGCAGCGAGGTCCAGAACGGCAGCAATACAAGGACCATCAGCAGGTTGGACGTGCGCATCGGAAGGGTTGCCAGCAGATAGGCAACGGGATAGCCGAGCGCGACGCAGGCCAGCGTCACCGTCAGGCTGATCATCAAGGTGCGAATCCAGATGCTGACGTAGACCTGACGTTCCTGCGGTTGCGGCGCGATCTCGCCGTCGACGGTGTAGCGCAGATCGACGGAGGCGAGGAAATGCACGGCGGTGTAGTCGGGACCGAGGCGCTGGATGGTCGCCCAGATGCTCCGGCCGCCCCAGGCCGCATCCGCCTCTATGAGCGCGTCCCTGTAGGGCGGCTCCATGCCGTCGACCCTGCGCGCGGTGCCGGTGAAGGTGCTGCGCACGCCGGCGTCCTCGAAATTCAGCCGTGTCGCCACGCGCCCGACCATGGCCCGGCCGTCCGGTCCGCCGTCGCGCAAGGCCAGCAGGTCTTCCACCAGCGCGGCGTAGGCGGCTTCGCTGGGCAGGTCGGTGCGGTCCCAGTCGGCCAGCACCTCGACAGTGCGCGGCAGCGCCTGGCCGACCAGCGGGTCGTCGACGGAGCGGAACAGCATGACGCCGATCGGGATCAGAAAGGTGGCGAGCAGGAACAACAGCAGGGGGCCCGTCAGCGCCAGAGCGCTAAGCCGTTGACGGCGGTTGGCCCGGCGGAGTTGCGCTTTCAGGGAGCCGCCGTCCACAATTCGTTGGTAGGTCGTCTTGGCGTTGCCCGCCGGGGCTGACGCTTCGGCCATGGTCCCTTCGCCTTCCCTCTCGCGAACGGAAAGAATCTCGAACTGATATGAACCCGAAAGAGCGTGGGGAGGGGCCGCGGCCCCTCCCCGGACGCAGTCTTACTGGGCAAGCCAGGCGTTGAAGCGCTCGTTCAGCTCGTCCTGGTGGTCGGCCCAGAACTCGAAGTCGTTCTGCACCGCGTTCTGGAAGTTTTCCGGCGCGGTCGGCATGTGCGGGCCCATCTCGATGCCGGCTTCGGCATGCTTGCCGATCATCGCCACCGAGGAAGCACGTGCCGGACCGTAGGATATCCAGGCCGCCTGGTCAGCGAGGCGCTGGGTGTCCGTCGAGTAGACGATGAAGTCAAGCGCGGCGTCCTTGTTCGGGGCTCCTTTGGGGATGGCCCAGAGGTCGAGGTCCCAAACCTGGCCGTCCCAGACGATCTCGAAGGGCTTCTTCTCGGTCGCAATGGCGTCGAACACGCGGCCGTTGTAGGCCGTCGCCATGACGACTTCGCCGTCGGCCAACATCTGCGGCGGCTGGGAGCCGGCCTCCCACCAGATCACGTCGTTCTTGATGGTGGCGAGCTTGGCGAAGGCACGGTCGATACCCTCCGGTGTCCGCAGCACCTCATAGACGTCTGCGGCCGGCACGCCGTCCGCCATCAGGGCGAACTCAAGGTTCGGCTTCGGATTCTTGCGCAGGCCGCGCTTGCCCGGGAACTTCTGGGTATCGAAGAAGTCGGCGACAGTGGACGGCTGTTCGCCGCTGAACTTCGACTTGTCGTAGGCATAGATCGTCGACCACACGATGGTGGCCACCGCACATTCGTGGAGCGTGCCCTTGAGGAAGTCTTCCTCCGCCGGGGTGCCGTCGGGGGCAGGCGGCAGAATGGACTTGTCGATCGGCTCCAAGAGGCCCTCGTCGCAGCCGCGCACGGCATCCGACAGCTCGACGTCGACCAGATCCCAGGTGACGTTCCCGGCCTCGACCTGCGCCTTCACTTCGGCAAGACCGCCGTTGTAGTCCTCCGAACGGATGACCGTGCCGGTCTTGGCCGCGTAGGGCTCGTGGTAGGCCTTCACCTGGCTCTTCGTGTAGGCACCGCCCCACGACACCACGGTGAGTTCCTTGCCTACGGCCGCGGAGGCCAGCAGGCCAAGCGAAGCGACGCCGAAGGCGACTCCGATTGTAGATTTAAGAAAAGTTTTCTTCATGATTGTCTCCCTGTTGGTACGATACGCGACGGTGCGCCGGCGCCCGGCTGCCTGGGCCGATCGAGAGCGGCCCGCCCGATTCGTTCGGGTCAGGCATCGAGCGCGCGGCAATCCTCTGCTGACCACCCGATCTTGATCATTGCGCCCTTGGCCAGCACGGCATGTCCGTGGGCATTGGGCACCTTGATGATGAAGTCCGAGTTGCCGGCCACATTGACGCGGGTGCGGATGTGGTCGCCGAGGTAAATGAGTTCTTCGACCTTGGCATCGAAGGTGTTGGAGCCAAGGTCGCCGTTGGGGTTGATGACCACCCGCTCCGGCCGCAGCGAAAGAGTGGTCCGCATGCCGACGCCGGCGATGTTCACCGGCAGGGCCTCCACCGGACCGGCACCGTCCACCTCCACGGTGCAACGGTTGCCGTTCACGTGGGATACCTTGCCAAGCAGGGTGTTGTTCTCGCCGATGAAGCGGGCCACGAAGGCGTTCTCCGGCTTCTCGTAGAGCCGGTCTGGCGGTGCCAGCTGCTGAATGACGCCGTCGTCGAACACCGCGATGCGATTCGACATGGTGAGCGCCTCGGACTGGTCGTGAGTGACGTAGACGATGCTGACGCCGAGGTTCTCGTGGATGTGCTTGATTTCGTACTGCATCTCTTCGCGCAGGTTTTTGTCCAGCGCGCCGAGCGGCTCGTCCATCAGCACCAGTTCTGGCTCGAACACCAGGGCGCGGGCCACTGCCACGCGCTGCTGCTGGCCGCCGGAGAGCTGTGCGGGCCGTCGCCCGCCAAAGGCCGGCAGGCGCACCATCTCCAGCGCGCGCTTCACGCGTTCCTCGACCTCGCTCCGACCCAGACCGCGCACCTGCAGCGGGAAAGCAAGGTTCTCGTTCACCGTCATGTGCGGGAACAGCGCGTAGTTCTGGAACACCATGCCGATGCCGCGCTTGTACGGCGGCACGTCGTTGATCGGCCTGTCCTTCAGAAGAATCTTGCCACTGGTCGGAACCTCAAAGCCGGCAAGCATCATCAGACAGGTCGTCTTGCCGGAACCGGAAGGGCCGAGCATGGTTAAAAACTCGCCCCGGACCATGTCGAGATTGAGGTCCTTCACAACTAAAGTTTCGCCGTCGTAACTCTTCTGGACGCCGACGAAACGAACAATAATACCCTCTTCTCCGCCTACCACTCGCGGTATCTCCCTGCGCCCCCAAGTTACCGTTAGTATAACCACAATGCTCAAGCTTGATGCCCGATGCATGCGGCCCCTTTGTATTGTTGGGCGAAGCGTAGCCGATCGCATCGGGGGATGAAACCTTCAAAAAAAGAAGGTAGGCGGACGACACGGTTGGGTTGCATGCCCCCCTGCCGCTATCGGCTTCGAGGTCCACCAGGGGTCAGTTCGCGAGCCAGGCGTTGAAGCGCTCGACCAGGGCCGGGCCGTTTTCCTGCCAGAACATGGCATCGTTGCGCAGGGCCGTCTCGAAGTTCTCCTCCGTGGTCGGCAGGAAGCGTGCCATCTTGACATCGGAGTAGACGTGGTCGCCGACCTGAGCGAGCGCCGAGCGCCGTACCGGGCCATAGGGAATCCAGCGAGTCTGGCGCGCCAGGGGCTCGGTGCTGGTGGCGAAGCGGACGAACTCCAGAGCCGCCTCGCGGTTGGGCGAAGCGGTCGGGACCGCCCAAAGATCGATGTCCCACACCTGGCGATCCCAGATCAGCGCGAAAGGCTGCTGGCGGATCACGATGTCGTTGAACATCGGGGCGTTGAAGGTGGAGGTCATGACCACGCGGCCGCTGCTCAGCAGGCGCGCCGGCTCGGCGGCGTCGTCCCACCAGACGATCTCGTCGCGGAGGCTGTCGAGTCTGGCGAAGGCCCGTGCGACCCCTGCCTCGGTACGCAGCAGGTCGTAGACCTCGGCCGGCGCGACTCCATCGGCCAGCAGCGCCCATTCGAGGTTGACCATCGGGGTGCGACGCAGGCCGCGCCGGCCGGGAAAGCGCTCGAGGTCGAAGAAGTCCTGCAGGCTGGCGGGCTTATCGTCATCGGCACGGGCTTCTCCCCGTCCAGAGCCGTAGGCGATCACCACGGACCAGGCGAGCGAGCCGACGGCGCAGGGGTGCAGCGTGCCCGGCAGGAAGTCGTCGCTGGCGGCGGTGCCGTCAGGCGCCGCCGGTAGCTCCAAGTTGAGCTTCTCGAACAGGCCTTCGTTGCAGCCTTCCTCCGCGTCGGCAGGCTCGACGTCGACCACGTCCCAGATCCCTTCGCCGCTTTTCACCTGGCCGCGGATGTCGTCGAGGCCGCCGGCATAGACCCTGCGGGTGATCTCGATTCCGGTGGTGCGGGAAAACGGCCGGTAGACCGCTTCGTCCTGACTTTGGGAATAGACGCCGCCCCAGGAGGCGATCACCAGCGGCCCCGTCGGTTTGGCCGCAGCAGTCTCGCCGGGAGCCACCGACTCGATCGGCGCCGCGTCGCTCGCCGGCGGCGCTGCCTCCGCTCCGCTGGTGGTGGGCAACTCGCCGGCCGGTGCGGGGTCCGCCTCCTGTGCCGACGCCCAGGAGGCGCCGGCGACCAGGGCCAGGCCAAGCAGAAGCCCCCCTGCCGCGTGCCGTGCAGAACGGCCGGTCGTGGCGTGCTTGCCCTCGGTCATCGGTTGTCTCCCACCTCTCGGGCCGGGCGGCCCGTCATGCACCTGTCGTGACCTCTAGAATTGCCCGAGGGAAGCCGCGGGAGCAATGCCCGCTGCCGCGCCCCGCCTGTAGCAATTGTTGGTTGAGCAGGCTCGAAAGGCCGCGCGGCAGTCCCCCTCAGGCGGCGCGGCGCAAGTTCATGGCCTGCCAGATTTCCGTCAGGGCAGCGACCAAGTGGTCGATCTCCGCATCGCTGTGCAGCGGCGTCGGCGTCAGCCGGAGCCGCTCGGTCCCGCGCGGCACGGTCGGATAGTTGATCGGCTGCACGTAGATGCCGTACCGCTCCAGCAGGCGGTCGGTCACCGCCCGGCAGGCCACCGGATCGCCGACCAGAACCGGCACGATGTGGCTCTCTGAGGGCATCACCGGCAGGCCGGCCTCGGCGAGGCGGCGCTTCAGGGTCGCCGCGCGCTCCTGCTGGACGTCGCGCTCGATCTTGCTGGCACGCAGGTGGGCGACGCTGGCCAGCGCTCCGGCCGCCACGGCCGGCGGCAGCGAGGTGGTGAAGATGAAGCCGGAGGCGAAGCTCCGCACGAAGTCGCAGAGCATGGCGGAGGCGGCGATGTAGCCGCCCATGACGCCGAAGGCCTTGCCGAGGGTGCCCTCGATTACCGTGATGCGGCCCATCAGGCCCTCGCGCTCGGCGATGCCGCCGCCGTGCGGCCCATAGAGGCCGACGGCGTGGACCTCGTCCAGGTAGGTCATGGCGCCAAACTTCTCGGCGACCTCGCAGATCTCGGCGACGGGGGCGATGTCGCCGTCCATCGAATAGACGGATTCGAAGGCGACCAGCTTGGCGGCGGCCGGATCGGCCTCACGCAGCAGGCGCTCGAGGTGCTCCGGGTCGTTGTGGCGGAAAATAGCTTTGCCGGCCCTGGAATGGCGGATGCCCTCGATCATCGAGGCATGGTTCAGGGCATCGGAAAACACGATGCAGTTGGGCAGGCGGGCCGCCAGGGTGCCGAGCGCCGCCCAGTTCGAGACGTAGCCCGAGGTGAACAGCAGGGCGGCCTCTTTGCCGTGCAGCCCGGCCAGTTCGCGCTCCAGCAGCACGTGGTAGTGGTTGGTGCCCGAGATGTTGCGGGTGCCGCCCGCGCCGGCGCCGCAGCGGTCGATCGCCTCGTGCATGGCCGCCAGCACGGCGGGGTGCTGGCCCATGCCGAGGTAGTCGTTGGAGCACCATACCGTGACCTCGGCGCTGGCCTCGGCGGCCCCTCCGGCGCTATAGCGCCGGGCACGCGGAAAGGCACCGGCCCGGCGTTCCAACTCGGCGAAGACGCGGTAGCGGCCCTCGGCCTTCAGGCCGGCCATTTCCTCAGCAAAGAAGCGCTCGAAATCCATGCTGCCAACGTGTTCCGGATCGGGAGGGCGCCTGCCCGCAAGCGATTAGCCCAAAAAAGCGCCATTCCGGGCGCCTTTGGCGGACCCAGGCCGCTATACTAACAAAACCCACCCGCAGTCGGGCCAGAGAATTCAACGGTGCCGGCTCCGGCGCCGCGTCAAATCGCCACAGAAAGGCCCGGCAGGGCCTGTCTGGGCCTCAGGCGACCTCGGCGAGGCCCTCCTCGGCCACCCAGGCGGCGGTCTCGTCCAGCGCCTTGCCGAAGCAGGCCAGCAGCTCGTCGATCTCTGCCTTGCTGATGATCATCGGCGGGCAGCAGGCGATGGTGTCGCCCAGGTTGCGGAAGATCACGCCGTGGGCCTGGGCACGCGCGGCGAAGTAGGCGCCGACCCTGCCGGCCGGGTCGAAGGGCGTCTTGGCGGCCTTGTCGGCCACCAGCTCGACCGCGGCGATCAGGCCGATGCCGCGCACCTCGCCGACCAGCGGATGGCCGGCGAAGCGGCGCAGGCCGTCCTGCAGCAGCGGCCCCACGGCGCGGACGTGGCCGACGATGTTGCGCTCCTCATAGATCTTCAAGGTTTCGAGCGCCACCGCGGCGGCCACAGGGTGGGCGCTGTAGGTATAGCCGTGGCCGAAGGAGCCTCGCTTGGCCGAGTTGTCGGCGATCGCCTGGTAGATCGGATCGGAGACCAGCACCGCGGAGATCGGCATGTAGGCGCCGCTCAATTGCTTGGCCAGGGTCATCATGTCCGGCCTGATCCCGAAGGTCTCGCAGCCGAAGAGATTGCCGGTGCGCCCGAAGCCGGTGATCACCTCGTCGGCGATCAGCAACACGTCGTGTTTCTTCAGGACGGCCTGGATCTTCTGCCAGTAGCCCTCGGGCGGCACGATGACGCCGCCGGCGCCCTGCAGCGGCTCGCCGATGAAGGCGGCCACCGTGTCCGGGCCCTCCTTCACGATCAGCTCGTCCAGCTCGCGCGCCAGGCGGTCGACAAAGTCCTTCTCGCTCTCGCCGGCTTCGGCGAAGCGGTAATAGTAAGGCGCATTGGTGTGGATGATGTTCGCGATCGGCACGTCGAAGTCGACCTGCGCGTAGGGCAGCCCCGTCAGGCTGGCGGCGGCAATGGTGACGCCGTGATAGCCCTTCACGCGGCTGATGATCTTTTTCTTCTGCGGCCGCCCGAGCGCATTGTTGTAGTACCACACCATCTTGACGGCGGTGTCGTTGGCCTCGGAGCCGGAGTTGGCGAAAAACACCTTGGTGAGCTGCGGCGGGGTGAGCTGCACCACCTTCTCGGCGAGGTCGACGACCGGCGTCGCGGTCTTCTGCGCGAAGGAGTGATAGTAGGGCAGCTTCGCCATCTGCTTGGTCGCCGCATCGACCAGCCGCTTCTCGCTGAAGCCGAGCCCGGCGCACCACAGGCCGGCCATGGCCTCGAGATAGCGGTTGCCTTCGTCGTCGATCACGTAGCAGCCGTCGCCGCGGTCGAGGATCAGCGAGCCTTCGTCCTCGTTCTTCCGGGCGTTGGTGTAGGGGTGCAGGTGATAGGCGATGTCACGGCTGGCCGCCGAGTTTGGCCGGACGCTCATGGGATGTTCTCCTAGAAGTGGGCGCGGGCGATGGGCCGCGCCACCGCAGCCTATCCGAGGCGCCGGGCGCGGCCAAGCTTTGCCGCCTCATGGCCGCCCTGTGGGCGCTGCATGGCGCGGCAAGGCGCGGAAAACCGCACAAACACCGCTGTCGCCCTGGGGCTTGTACCTGGGGCCCATTGGCGTCAGCGTGGCGGAGAGGGCAGTGGTCCCCGGCAATCCCGGCAACGAGTGCCGGGACAGGCAAGTGCCGGGACGACAGTTTTCGTGAGGTGAGGGCACCGCACAGCCGACCGAGAGGAGCGGAGGACATGACCAAGATCTGCATGGCCGGGGTGACCGGCTGGACCGGCCGGGCGATCGCCGCCGGCATTCTCGATGCCGAGGACCTGGAGCTGACCGGCGCGCTGGCGCGCAAGGCGGCCGGCCTCGACGTCGGCGACGTGCTCGGCCGCGCGTCCACCGGCGTCACCATTACCGCCGATGTCGGCGCGGCGCTGGACGGCGCCGAGGTACTGATCGACTACACTCACCCCGAGGCGGTGAAGGAGCACACCCGCGCCGCGATGCACCGCGGCATCTCGGTGGTCATCGGCACCTCAGGCCTGACCGCCGCGGACTACGCGGTGATCGATGCCGAGGCTACGGCGGCCGGCGTCGGCGTGCTGGCGGCCGGCAACTTCTCGCTGACCGCCGCCCTGGTGCAGCACTTCGCGCTCATCGCGGCGCGCTACATCGACCATTTCGAGGTGATCGACTACGCCAAGGCGGCCAAGCCCGACGCGCCCAGCGGCACCGCGCGCGAAATGGCCGAGCGGCTCGGCGACGTCCGCAAGCCCGAGCTCGGCTATCCGCTGGACAAGGTCGGCGGCACGCCGGAAACGCGCGGCGGCACGGTGAACGGCGTGCAGGTCCACGCCCTGCGCCTGCCGAGCTACACCGCTTCGGTGGAGGCGATCTTCGCCGTTCCCGGCGCTCGCATGACGCTGCGCCACGATGCGGGCGAGACCGCCGCGCCCTACGTCGCCGGCACTCTCGCCGCGGCACGCCGGGTGCGCGAGGTGACGGGCCTGGTGCGCGGCCTCGATCGCCTGCTGTTTGCGGAGTGAGCCCAACCTTTGGGTATCGTTAGCCTTCCTCAGGGTCTCGTTTACGGTTTTGTTCGCGACGCCTCTTCAATTCGAGAGCCCTTTTGACAGGGGGATCAACCTCGCCATTCGGAATGATGGGGTCATCATCTTGATCCAATGCCATCATATCAGGATCGTTCTCGCTAATCTGCCAAGCTTCGCGATGATGTAGCTGGTGCTTAAGCAACGGTAACTCTGAAGAGAGTGTAGGAGGAGGGCCCATTTGAGCAGGAACCAGAAAGTACGCCCCAAATCTGTTGTAGGATGCCAGGAACCGATCAAGATTTTCTGAGGACGACGGCTGCATTCTCTGGATTCGAGAAATCATCAAGACTGGTGCTGCCTTGTGTTCTCTAAGCTGGTTCTGGTTTGGACCTATTACTATGGAATAGTGTGTCGGGTTCTTTTTTGACACTCCGACTATGATAGTGACCCTTATTGAATCTTCCTCATCTTCTTTGCCCCAACGCTCCCTCCATCCGCGGAAGATTGCAGTACCAGCTGATTGGTCCTTGAAGATAAGTCCCAAAAATGGGGGCCATCCATCCGCTTCAGCATACAGCGCACCAGACCAGCCCGCCCGGTCCCACAGCGTTTTATCAATAGGAGACAGAATGCGCCGCTCGGAATGCTTTAGCTTCATCCAATCGAACATATCATCAGGAGGGGGGCCGGAGCCGAACTCAAGCGGCTTGTCGAATTCGGGATCGTCAGGTTGCTTGCGGGCTTCTTTCTTCTGCCAATGCTCAGTCCGCAAGACGTCGTAGATTCTATCTTCGTCAGTCAACCAGTCATCCAAAGTGATTCTCGGGCGATCACCAAACACATTGCGATCGAGGGTCACCATATCTCCGAGCATCAATGCGCGGGAAAAACCCCGTTCGTCTCCGGCAAGTCTATCCATCCAACGTTCAACATCGCGAATGACAAAGGAGCGGACAATGAATTCGAGAACCGATTTCTGCAGCCACTTCCGAAAAGCAAAAATGTCCTCTTTGGTTCGGAATTGGAGGTTGTTCTGATGGACGATTTCAGCACGTGAGCCATCATCATCAAAAAATCGAATCTCTGGAGTGCTCGGTGCATCGTCATGTGTGTGGATGGTGATGGTTGTTCGTTCCTTATGGGGCATCAGTTGGTTTTCGTTGCTAGTAGCGAGGAATGCCTCTAACGCGCCCAAAAAAGATTCAGCGACTCCAAAGGAAGTTGGGTCGCTGGGAGTGTCGATCTCGATACGGGAACCAAGGACTACAGAATGCAAACGGCTATTGCTGCCTTCTACAAAGATCGGCTCACATGGAATGTCTTTGCCGGCGGGCTGACTATGCCATCTTTCAAAAAAAGATTCGATTTCTTCAGATGCTTCATCCTCTGCGAAATACTCCTCGTCGAACAATGCTTCCATTTGCCCAAGTGAGAAAAGTAACGCTGCGCGCGCATAGGTGAGCCCTAACCTTTGGAGCGCATCTGGCAGACGTGAAGCGCTACGAAGCTTCTCCAGGCGGATGTTTAAGAGATGAATGCCCAGCACCCCTTCCTGTATTTGAGCTTCTTCGAATTGAGCCTCTTTGCGCTCGTCTGAGAGCTTCATATGTGCAGCGGCAAGTGCGGCCAACGACATAGCGTCTAGAACATGGGGAATGCGTCCAAGCTGCAACTCCAACCACACGAGCCTTTGGAGGGCCAGCAATGTTGGCGGTGTTACTTCGCCGTCTTCCAGAAATGTTCCGAAGCTGCGTTCTATTGCCGCTAGAATCTTATTGCGCGCCGCCCACAATAGCCCCACACGCTCATAGGCAAAGCTGCTTCCTCCGAGTGTATTTACAAGCTGTGCTCTATATTCATCCTTCACTAGCAGATCTTCAGCACGACCAAACCACTGTATGGCTTGGTAGGGATGCCCTTGTAAGAGCTTTTGCATTCCTCGTTCGCTGTATGCTTCGCCAGCTCTGCCGTCGCTTTGACGACGGCGAACCACGTCAACAATGGTTTCGTAAAAGCTATCGAAGCTGGGAGAGTCAATGTACTGCCCAAGTTCGCGCGCTAAGTCCGACAGCCACTGGATTGGATAGGCGCCGAGATCGCGAGAGTCCTCTACAATCTGCGACAACTCTGCCCAGACAGAGTCGAGATCTGCCAAGCTGCCGCTTTGAGCCGCCACTGTCATTCTCATCAACACCAGTGAAGTCTTTGCTTGCAACGCGTTGTTCGGCCGGGCGGGATTGTTTGCAACCTTGTTGAGCAACGTAGCCAAGTGTTCTCGGCGTGGCTCTAGTTTGGCAACGTCCGAGGACATCTGCCCAGCCTTCACGGATGGCGGTATGAGCTGCCAAAGAGTCAATAGACGTTCTATATCACCTGCCAAATCAGATTCGCCCAGGTGTTCTTCAACCACGTCATAGTGGTCGCTAAATGCGCGATAGTCTTCATGCCACCAGAATGCCGTCCACGCCCTGTTGTAGGCGATGCGCATTTGCTGGTGTGGGAATCCGAGTTCCTTCGCGATCCGCTCAGCTTGGGCGAAGCGGCTTTCCACTTCGCTGCGAGGGCGTTCTAAGCCACGCGCCAGCACTGCGCTACGTAAGCAGTCTTCAGCCAGTTGATATCTGGCGCCGTGGTATCTCGAGGAATCAGCTATCTGGCTGTCCAACTCATCCAATTCGGCTTGGCGCTCAACGTCGCGGGGGCCGGGCCGACGTCGACTTTCGCTACCTACTCCCTCAATGCCTAAGGTAGAGATCGCTAGTGCTACGTGTCCGTTCTTATAGACTCTGTCGACAATCCAACTCCGATCAACGATTGTGATAGGGATCCCAGAAGTTTTTGTGAGTTCGTCTTCTAGCTTCGACCGCTGTTTATCGCTTGCGAACTGGTTGGTGAAAAAGTAAATCCTCGAATACTCTCGGTTAGTAGAGAGGACGTTTTGGACGTCCTTCTTTGCTTTTGCTCTCCAAGTTTTTTTTGCACTGAAAGCAAAAGCCCAGCGCTCACTTCCGGCGGAAGGCTCGCCGATCCACCATCGCTCACTTATTTCTGGCGCTACAGGATAGGTTTCGGTGTCGACCTTGCTATCGCCACCGCCCGTCGGGCCAGTCTGCACCCTCAGGTTCGGGCAAATTTCTTTTTCTGCGAGCTTCCGGCAAAAATGCTCGAATTCGTACTCTTGCTTTCGACTGGTAAGTGTGTCGAGGTGGTACTCAAATACCTCCCTGGCAAGCTTTGCTTCATGATCGAATTTTGAATCTGAGAAGAGCTCAGGGCGTCGAGCCCGCATGAGGTCATGAGGATTCGGGGCGCTGGCGGGTTCTTTTGATGAGCCGGTGACATCAATCATCCTTCATACATAATAGAAGACTTCACGATTGTCTCTACCATGGGTACCAGGACCGATTGCTGACAGTTGTTCTGGCAGGGAGGCTTGAAGCCGGAGCTGCTGATTTAGTTAGAGCAGCTTGCGTCCACTGACGGGCGTCACGACGCCTTGCGGGCCGCCGCCGCCTCATCGACGCCGATGAAGCCGCCGGACTGGCGCTCCCAGAGCTGGGCGTAGAGGCCGCCCTGGGCGAGCAGCTCGCGGTGCGAACCCTCTTCGACGATGTTGCCCTTGTCCATCACCACCAGGCGGTCCATGGCGGCAATGGTGGAGAGGCGGTGGGCGATGGCGATCACCGTCTTGCCCTGCATCAGGTGCTTCAGCTGGCCCTGGATCGCCGCCTCGACTTCCGAATCGAGCGCCGAGGTCGCCTCGTCGAGCACCAGGATCGGCGCGTCCTTGAGGATCACCCGGGCGATGGCGATGCGCTGGCGCTGGCCGCCGGAGAGCTTCACGCCGCGCTCGCCGACGTAGGCGTCGTAGCCGCGCCGGCCGCGCAGGTCGCGCAGGTCGGGAATGAAGCCGGCCGCTTCCGCCAGCTCCGCGGCGCGGCGTACCTCCGCCTCGCTGGCCTCGGGACGGCCGTAGAGAATGTTGTCGCGGATCGAGCGGTGCAGCAGAGCGGTGTCCTGGGTGACCATGGCGATCTGGGCGCGCAGGCTCTGCTGCTTCACCGCGGCGATGTCCTGGCCGTCGATCAGGATGCGCCCGCTTTCCAGGTCGTAGAAGCGCAGCAGCAGATTCACCAGCGTCGACTTGCCGGCGCCGGAACGCCCGACGATGCCGACCTTCTCGCCGGGCCGCACGGTCAGCGACAGCCTGTCGATGATGCCGCCGTCCTGGCCGTAGTGGAAGCCGATGTCCTCGAAACGCACCTCACCGACGCTAACCGCCAAGGGCCGCGCACCCGGCCTGTCGGTGACGGCGTAGGCCTGCGAGATGGTCTCGATGCCGTTCTGCACCGTGCCGATGTTTTCGAAGAGACTGGTGATGGTGCGCAGAATCCAGCCTGACATCTGGGTCAGCCGGATGATCAGGCCGATGGCGACCGCGATGGCGCCGACGGTGATGCCGTTGTCCAGCCACAGCATCACCGCAAGGCCGGTGACCGCCAGGATCAACACCGTGTTCAGCAGCGTAAGGGTAATCGTCATCAGGAAGATGGCGCGCATCAGCTGGCGCAGCGCAGCGGTGTGGCGCTCGATCACCTCGGCGACGAAGGCGTCCTCGCGCAGGGTGTGTGCGAAGAGCTTCACCGACTGGATGTTGGTGTAGCTGTCGACGACGCGCCCGGTCAGTGCCGAGTTGGCTTCCGACACGGCCGCCGATTTGCGGCGCACCGGCGGCACCATGTAATAGATCACGGCGGCGTAGCTGAGGGTCCACAACAGCACCGGCAGCAGCAGGCGCCAGTCGATGCCGGCGAAGAGCCCGAGGGTGCCGATCAGGTAGATCAGCAGGAACCACACGCCGTCGATGACGTTGATCACCGCCTCGCGCACAGCGTGGCCTGTCTGCATCACCTTCTGGGCGATGCGCCCTGCGAAGTCGTTCTGGAAGTAGGTGAGGCTCTGGCGCAGCACATAGCGGTGGTTCAGCCAGCGCACCCGGTTGGTGAGGCCCGGCGCCAGGCCAAGGTTGATGAGGCCGCGCGACACCAGCGTCGCCACCGGCCGCAGGATCAGCGCGACGAAGGCCATGCCGGCCAGCGCCCAGGCGTGGTCGCCGAGGAAAGTCTCCGGGCCGCTCTCGGTCATCCAGTCGACCAGCTCGCCCAGGAAGGCATAGAGCGCCAGCTCGGCGGCCGCGGCGATGCCGGAGATCACCAGGGTAACGATCAGCAGCCCGCGAATCGGCTCCAGGAAATGCCAGAAGAAGGCCGCCGTCGCCGTCGGCGGCCGGCTGACCTTGGAAGGGGCAAGAGGATCGAAAAGGCGCTCGAAGAAGGCGTACATGCGGGCGGCGGTCTATGGCTCTCGGAGGGCGTTGCGGGGCTTTCGGCGGTCGGCGCTGATAGGGGTAATCTGGGGCGCCCAAGGGTGGGGGTAAACCCGTCGCAGCCTGCCGGCACGCCAGAATCGTTGCTTGCCGGGCTATGATAGCAGTTAAACTATTGCCCAGCCGTGCTAAATCGGCAGGGCTGCCGCCCGGCGGCGGGTTTTCGGGGGAGTCAGGAAGATGGCAACTGCACGAAAGGGACTGGCGCTGGCCGCGGCTCTCTTGCTGGCCGGCTGCGCGGCGGCAACGCCGTCGCTTGGGCCCGGCGATCCCGCCGATCCCGCCGAGACGGCCGAACTGGCGGACTTCCGCCGGCTCGCCTTCGGTCCGGGCGAGTTGCGGCCGGGGCGCGATCACCTCGCCAGGTGGGAGCAGCCGCTGCGCGCCGCCCTCATCGACGCGAGCAGCGATCATGAGCGGCAGGTGGCCCGGCAGCATCTGCAGGATCTTGCCGATCTGACCGGCCTGGCGATCGGCGAGGCGCCGCCGCAGACCGCCAACCTGCTGGTCTTCTTCGCCGCCGATCCCTTCGAGGCGGCCCGCCGCCACCGCGGCCACTACGCCCACCGCATCCCCGACGCCCGCAGCTTCGACGGCATGTTGGCGGCGCGGGCCGATTCCACCTGCTTCGGCTTTCTGTGGGGTGGCTGGCCGAGCGGCCGCGGCATCGACTTCGCCGTCGTCTTCATCCGCACCGACCGCGGCGAGCGCACGGTGAAGGGCTGCTTGGTGCAGCAGACGACGCAGGTGCTCGGCCTTATGCACGACCTCGACCCCGAGGCCGATTCGATCTTCAGCGATTCCGGCCGCGATGTCGACCTTACCGCCGGCGACCGCCTGATGGTGCGCCTGCTCTACGATCCGCGCCTCAAGCCCGGCATGGGCTGGGCGGAGACCGAACCGCTGGCCCGCGCGGCGCTGCGCGAAATAAGATCTGAAATGGGAGGAGCCGCCCCGCAATGATCCTGTTCCAGAACTGCCGTCTGTTCGACAGCCTCGCCGGCGCGTTGCTCGACGACCGCCACGTGCTGGTCGAGGGCGAGCGCATCAAGGAAGTCGCCGACCGGCCGATCAAGGCGGCGGGTGCGGAGGTCATCGACCTCAAGGGACGCACGCTGCTGCCCGGCCTGATCGACGCGCACTTCCACGCCCTGGCCGCCGATCCCGACTTCGCGCGGCTGGATGCCATGCCCCGCTCCCTGCTGCACCAGCATGCGCGGCTGCTGCTGGAGGCGGCGCTCCAGCGCGGCTTCACCACCGTGCGCGATGCCGGCGGCGCCGACTATGGCCTGGCGATGGCGATCAAGGCGGGGCTCATCGAGGGGCCCAGGCTTTTCTTCTCGGGCCGCTCGCTGACCCAGACCGGCGGCCACGCCGACTTCCGCTCGCCGGAGGCCGGCCATTCGGGCGTCTGCCTCTGCGGCCAGGGCAGCAACGTCTTCGGCACCATTGCCGATGGCGTGCCGGCGGTGCGCCAGGCGGCGCGCGAGGAGCTGCGCAAGGGCGCGACGCAGATCAAGATCATGGCTTCGGGCGGCGTCTCCTCGCCGAGCGACCCGATCTGGAACCTGCAGTACTCGGAGGAGGAGATCCGCGCCATCGTCTGGGAGGCGCGATCCTGGCGCACCTACGTCATGGCGCATGCCTACACGCCGGAGGCCATCGCGCGCTGCGTCGACTTCGGCGTGCGCTCCATCGAGCACGCCAACCTGATCGACGCGCCGACGGCGAAGCGCTGCGCCGAGGCCGGCGCCTACGTGGTGCCGACCCTGGTCACCTATGATGCGCTGGAGCGCTTCGGCCCGGAGCTCGGCCTGCCGGCGGTCAGCCTGGAGAAGCTGAAGGTGGTGCGCGCCGCCGGCGTGAAATCGCTGGAGATCCTCAAGGCGGCGGGCGTATCGATCGGCTTCGGCACCGACCTGCTGGGCGCCATGCAGACACACCAGTCGGGGGAGTTTGCCATCCGCGCCGAGGTGCTCCCGCCGGCCGAGATCCTGCGCTCGGCCACCTCGGTCAATGCGGCCCTGCTGAACGCCGAGGGCGAGATCGGTGTGGTGGCTCCCGGTGCACTCGCCGACCTGCTGGTGGTCGATGGCGACCCGCTTGCCGATCTCACCCTGCTGGAGCACCAGGGCGCACATCTCGCGGCCATCGTGAAGGGCGGCAGGTTCGTCAAGAACGCGCTGTGACGGCAGGTCGTTCGGCGCGCTGAACGCCCCGCAAGCCGCTTGTTTTGCGCAACCGGCCCGTAATAGGCTGATGCTGAAAAGCGGCAGACCTGCAAACTTTCTCATAAGTTGTATTGCAGGCAGCTTAAATCAACGCACCGCTGGGTGGATTTCCGGACAGAACTGACAGGGAGACGCGGCAATGTTCAGGCGACGGGTAAAGTCTGTGAGACGCGGTGTCGTGGCTGCCTTGACGGCGACCGGCATTGTCGCTGGTGGCGCCGGCGCCGGCGCCGAGACCTTCAAGTGGGCCTTTCAGGGCGACGTGCAGACCCTCGACCCGCACGGACTCTTCGAGACCTTCACGCTGGGCTTCCAGTCCAACATCTACGAGGGCCTCGTCACGCGCACGCCGGACCTGCAGCTGCGGCCTGCGCTGGCGACCTCCTGGGAGAACATCGAGCCGACGGTCTGGCGCTTCACGCTGCGCCAGGGCGTGACGTTCCACAATGGCAACCCCTTCAACGCCGACGACGTGGTCTTCTCGGTCGAGCGCATCCGCAGCGAGGGGTCCGACCTGAAAGTGGTCGCCAACCTGCTCAAGGAGGCCGTGAAGGTCGACGACTACACGGTCGATTTCGTCACGCCGCAGCCGGATCCCATCCTGCCGCTGCAGCTCGAAATCTTCTTCATCATGGACCGGGAGTGGTCGGAGGAGCACGGCACCACCAACGCCACCAACATCAGGGGCGACGACCAGGGCAACTACGCCAACCTGAACGCCAACGGCACCGGCCCCTACATGCTGAAGGAGCGCCAGCCGGACGTGCGCACGGTGTTGGTGCCCAATCCGAACTGGTGGGGCGACAACGAGAGCAACGTCACCGAGGGGATCTTCACACCCATCGGGCAGGACGCCACCCGGGTGGCGGCGCTGATCTCCGGCGACGTCGACATGGCCCATCCGGTCCCGGTGCAGGATTGGAAGCGCCTCGAAGACGCCAACGGCGTCAGCCCGCTGACGGGGCCGGAGGCGCGCACCATTTTCCTCGGCTTCGACCAGGAGCGCGACGAACTGCTGTACTCCAGCGTGAAGGGCAAGAACCCCTTCAAGGACCAGCGGGTGCGCCAGGCCTTCTACCAGGCCATCGACATCGAGGCGATCAAGGACAGGATCATGCGCGGCGCTGCGACGCCGGGCAACCTGATGATGGCGCCGCAGATCAACGGATACAATGCGGCGCTCGACCAACGCCTTCCCTATGACGTTGAAAAGGCCAAGGCGCTGATGGCCGAGGCCGGCTACGCCGATGGCTTTGCGGTGACCATGGACTGCCCGAACGACCGCTACGTGAACGATGAGCGGATCTGCCAGGCCATTGCCTCGATGCTCGCCCGTATCGGCGTCAAAATCGACTTGCTGGCGCAGACCAGGTCGAAGTACTTCGCCAAGGTGCTGGCGCAGAACGGCTACGACACCAGCTTCTTCCTGCTCGGCTGGACGCCGTCTACCTTCGACGCGCATAACGCCATTGTCTCGGTGATGGCCTGCCGCGTCGACGGCAAGGGCTCCTTCAACCTCGGCGGCTACTGCAATCAGCGGGTGACCGAGCTGGCCGACCTGATCCAGGTCGAGACCGATCCGGAGAAGCGCCAGATGCTGATCGACGAGGCCAACACGATCCACGCCGAGGAGGTTGGTCACATTCCGCTGCACCAGCAGCCGCTGTCCTGGGGGGTCAGCGACAGGGTCACCGTGGCCCAGCGTCCGGACGACATTTTTCACCTGCAATACGTGACGGTGAAGTAGATCGAGTGCTATGTAGAGGGTCCGGGCGGTCACGCCCGGACCTTTTTTCGTTTTCGCCGTCCGTTGATCTGACTTCCGGGGGCAGAGTCAGGGCCCAATGATCGCCTTCGTCGTCCGACGGCTGCTGCAATCCATCCTCGTGATGCTGGCGGTGGGCTTCATCGCCTTCTCGCTGTTCACCTATGTCGGCGACCCGATCAACAACATGGTCGGCCAGGATACCACCCTGGAGCAGCGCGCCGAGCTGCGCGAGCGCCTCGGCCTCGACGATCCCTTCTTCATGCAGTACGGGCGCTTCCTGTTGAACGCCGCGCAGGGTGACTTCGGCATCTCCTATCGCCATCGCCGGCCGGTGACCGAGCTGATCGCCGAGCGGGTGCCGGCCACCCTGGAGCTGTCCTTCGTCGCCGCCGCCCTGGCGCTGTTCATCGGCGTGCCGATGGGCGTCTATACCGGGCTGCGCCGGCGCGGCTTTCTTTCCCAGATTTTCCTCGCGCTGTCCCTGATCGGCATCTCGCTGCCGACCTTCCTCATCGGCATCCTGCTGATCCTCGTCTTCGGTGTGCTGTCTCAGGACATCAACGCGGCGCTCGGTTTTCACCTGGTACCGCAGCTGCCTACCTTCGGGCGCGGCAACACCGTGCAGCTCGGCTGGTGGTCGACCGGCTTCCTCACCGAATCCGGCCTGCGGGCCCTCATCCTGCCGTCGATCACCCTGGCGCTGTTCCAGATGACACTGATCATGCGTCTCGTACGCTCGGAGATGCTGGAGGTGCTGCGTACCGACTACATCAAGTTCGCCCGCGCCCGCGGCCTCTCCAACCGGGCGGTCAACTTCGGCCACGCGCTGAAGAACACCCTGGTACCGGTGATCACCATCACCGGGCTGCAGCTCGGCTCCATCATCGCCTTCGCGCTGATCACCGAGCAGGTCTTCCAGTGGCCGGGGATGGGCCTGCTCTTCATCCAGGCGATCACCGAGGTGGATATCCCGGTCATGGCCGCCTACCTCATTCTGGTCGGCTTCTTCTTCGTCGTCATCAACCTCATCGTCGACCTGCTCTACTACGTCGTCGATCCCCGCCTGCGCGCCGACAAGGCCGTGGCCGCCGGGCACCAGTAGGGGGCGGGGATGGCCGTCGGGCAGGACCAGCAGGATCTAGCCGCACCCGGCCTCGGCGCCCGCCTGGCCGACGGCGTCAGGCGCTTCTTCGACGGCGACCTCTGGTACTCCTTCACCCGTTCGCCGGTGGTCATGGTCTCCGCCGCTGTCACCTTCCTCTTCATTGCCGCCGCCATCTTCGCGCCGCTGGTGGCGCCGCACGATCCCTTCGACCTCGCTTCCATAGACCTGCTCGACAGTTCGCTGCCGCCGATCTGGATGGAGGGCAGCGACCCGCGCTTCCTGCTCGGCACCGATGCCCAGGGCCGTGACATGCTCTCCGCGGTGATCTACGGCGCCCGTATCTCCTTGGGCGTCGGCTTCGCCTCGGTGTTCCTCGCCATGCTGCTGGGTATCTCCCTCGGCCTGCTGAGCGGCTATCTCGGCGGCGCGGTGGATGCCGTGATCATGCGCATCGCCGACGTGCAGCTGACTTTCCCGGCGATCCTCATCGCGCTGCTGATCGACGGCCTGGCGCGCGCCGTGCTGCCGCGCGACCTGCATGGGCAGATCTGGTTCTACGTGCTGGTCCTCGCCATCGGCCTATCGTTCTGGGTCCAGTACGCCCGCACGGTGCGCGGTTCGGCGATGGTCGAGCGCGGCAAGGAGTACGTACAGGCGGCGCGGGTCATCGGCATTCCGCCGCTGCTCATCATGCTGCGCCACGTGCTGCCCAATGTCATGGGCCCGGTGTTGGTGATCGCCACCATCAACCTTGCCATCGCGGTGATCACCGAGGCGACGCTGTCTTTCCTCGGCGTCGGCGTGCCGCTGACCTCGCCGTCACTCGGCACCCTGGTGCGGGTCGGCAACGACTTCCTGTTCTCCGGCGAGTGGTGGATCACCATCTTCCCCGGCGCCGCGCTGGCGATTCTGGTGCTGGCCGTGAACCTGCTGGGCGACTGGCTGCGCGACGCCCTGAACCCGAAGCTGCGCTGACTGTCATGACCAGCCCACAAGCCAACCAGCCGCTGCTCCGGGTCGACAACCTGCGGATCGAGATCCCGGGCCGGCGCGGCACCCTGGTCGCGGTCGACGGCATCTCCTTCCACATCGGTGAGGGGGAGGTGCTGGGTGTGGTCGGCGAATCGGGCGCCGGCAAGTCGCTGACCGGTGCGGCTGTCATCGGCCTGCTGGAGCCGCCCTGTCGCATCGCTGGCGGCGAGATCCACTTCGACGGCCGGCGCATCGACAACCTGCCCTACGAAAAGCTGCGCCGCATCCGCGGCCGCCAGATCGGTATGGTGTTCCAGGATCCGCCAACTTCGCTGAATCCGCTCTATACCGTCGGCCGCCAGCTCACCGAGACCATCCTGACCCACAGCGAGCTCAGCGAGAAGGGTGCCCGCAAGCGTGCCCTCGAGCTGCTGCGGGAGGTCGGCATTCCGGCCGCCGAGCGGCGCGTCGATCAGTATCCGCACGAGTTCTCCGGCGGCATGCGCCAGCGGGTGGTGATCGCGCTGGCGCTTTGCGCCAACCCGCGCCTCATCATCGCCGACGAGCCGACCACGGCGCTCGACGTCTCGATCCAGGCGCAGATCATCACCCTGCTGAAGCGCCTCTGCCGCGACCATGGCGCCGCCGTCATGCTGGTGACCCACGACATGGGCGTCATCGCGGAGACCGCCGACCGCGTCGCCGTGATGTATGCCGGGCGCATCGTCGAGGTCGGCCCGGTGGCCGAGGTGGTGCTGCGTGCCAGGCACCCCTACACCGTCGGGCTGATGGGCTCGATCCCGCTGGTCGGCCACGACGTCGAGCGGCTGACCCAGATCGACGGCGCCATGCCGCGCCTCGACGCGATCCCGCCGGGCTGCGCCTTCAATCCGCGCTGCCCCAGGGTCTTCGAGCCTTGTCGCCGGGCGCGGCCGGAACTGCTGCCGGTCGGCCCGGTGGAGGCGGCCTGCTGGCTGCACGACGGCAGCGGCGGCGGGGATGGCGGCCATGACTGAGACACCGGCCCGGGCGCAGCCGGCAGAGGCGCAAGTGCTGGTCGAGGTCGAGAACCTCTCGAAGCTCTTCGACGTCTCGCCGCCGCTGTTGAACCGCCTGCTGCAAGGCAGCCCCCGTGCGCTTCTGACCGCGGTCGATCGCATTTCCTTTCGCATCCCGCGCGGCCAGACCTTCAGCCTGGTCGGCGAGTCCGGCTGCGGCAAGTCGACCGTCGCGCGCCTGGTGGTCGGCCTCTACCAGCCGAGCGGCGGGCGCATCCTCTTCGAAGGCATCGACATGGCGGCCCTCAGGTCGCGTGCCGAGATTGCGCCGCTGCGCCGGCGCCTGCAGATGATCTTCCAGGATCCCTATGCCAGCCTCAATCCGCGCTGGCGGGTGGCCGACATTGTCGCCGAGCCGATCCGCGCTCACCGGCTGATGCAGGACCGCCGGGAGATCGTAGCGCGGGTCGGCGAACTGCTGCAGCAGGTGGGACTCTCGCCGGCCGATGGCGAGAAGTTCCCGCACGAGTTCTCCGGCGGCCAGCGCCAGCGCATCTCCATCGCGCGGGCGCTGGCCAGCAACCCGGAGTTCCTGGTCTGCGACGAGCCGACCTCGGCCCTCGACGTATCGGTGCAGGCGCAGATCCTGAACCTCATGAAAGGGCTGCAGCGCAAGCTTGGCCTCACCTACCTCTTCATCAGCCACGACCTGGCCGTGGTCTACCACATCTCCGACATCGTCGGCGTCATGTACCTCGGCCGCCTCGTGGAGTGGGGCGAGGCCAAGGTGCTGTTCCGCCGCCCGCAGCACCCCTACACCCGCATGCTGCTCGACGCGATTCCTGACCTGGAGATGACCGGCCGCGCGCGCACCCCGGTGGCGGGGGAGGTGCCGAGCCCCATCGCGCCGCCGAGCGGCTGCCATTTCCACCCGCGCTGCCCCTTCGCCGAGGCGCGCTGCCGGCAGGAGGCGCCAAGGGCCTTGGCGACGGCGGCCGGTGAGGTATCCTGCCATGCTGTGGAGGAAGGCCGCCTGCCGCCGCTGGAGCGAGTGCCGCGGCTGCCCGTTTCGCAAACCTAAGCAGACCCCCAAGAGGAGAGTCCGCCCGATGGCCGTCATCAACCGCATTGCCGAGTTCCACGACGAGATCAAGGGCTGGCGCCGCGACATCCACGCCCATCCGGAGACCGCCTTCGAGGAGGTCCGCACCGCCGACTTCGTGGCCGAAAAGCTGGCGGAGTTCGGCATCGAGGTGCATCGCGGCCTGGCCACCACCGGCGTCGTCGGCGTGCTGGAGGGCCAGGGCAACCGCTCCGGGCGCGCTATCGGCCTGCGTGCCGACATGGACGCGCTGCACATCGAGGAACTGAACGAGTTCCAGCACCGCTCGCGCCACGACGGCAAGATGCACGCCTGCGGCCACGACGGCCACACGGCGATGCTGCTTGGTGCCGCCAAGTACCTCGCGGAGACGCGCAACTTCGACGGCCGCGTCACCTTCATCTTCCAGCCGGCCGAGGAGAACGAGGGCGGCGGCCGCGTGATGGTGGAGGAGGGCCTCTTCGAGAAGTTCCCGGTGGAGGCGGTCTACGGCCTGCACAACATGCCGGGCATGCCGGTGGGCACGGTATCGCTGCGCAGCGGCCCAGCCATGGCGGCCTTCGACATCTTCGAGGTCGTGGTGACCGGCAAGGGCACCCACGCCGCCATGCCCCAGCTCGGCATCGACCCCATCGTGACCGCTGCGCAGATCGTCAGCGCCCTGCAGACCATCGCCAGCCGACGCACGGCACCGCTCGATTCAGTGGTGGTCAGCGTCACCCAGTTCCACGCCGGCGATACCTGGAACGTGATTCCGGAGACCGCCGTCATCCGCGGCACCGTGCGCTCCTTCAACAAGGCGACCCAGGACCAGATGGAGCGCGACATCGAGCGCATGGCCCGTGCGATCTGCGAGTCCCAGGGGGCCACCATGAAGCTGCGCTACGAACGCCGCTATCCGGCCCTGGTCAATACCGAGGCCGAGACGCTAGTCGCCGCCGCCGTCGCCGCCCGCGTGGTCGGCGAAGAAAAGGTGATGCTGGGCGCTGACCCGCTGATGGGCTCGGAGGACTTTGCCTACATGCTGCAGGCCAGGCCCGGCTGCTACGTCTGGCTCGGTAACGGCACCGAGGGCGGCCCCGGCGGCTGTGCCGTGCACAATCCGCACTACGATTTCAACGACGACATCGCCGTCGTCGGCGCCAGCTACTGGGCCACCCTGGTCGAGCAGGTGCTGCCGCGATAAGCTTTGCACCGAGCATTTTTTGGACGTGCCCCGCGGCGTCGTGTAGGAGCGGGCAGCGTTGGCTGCGTGGTCAGGTTGTCGCGACGGGCAGGCTGACGACGGGATCATCGCTCAGCGGAGCGATGGTTTCCAGGCGGGTGTAGCGGCCGCGCTGGACGGCCAGACCATGGAGTTGCCCCATGCCGTCAGCAGACCTTTTGATTGCGTTCTTTCTGGCCTCCGCTGTCTTCGCTTGTGTGCCTGGACCTTCGATGTTCTACGCTGCTGCTCGGACGCTTGCATCGGGCCGGAAGGCCGGGTGGTGGTCGGCGCTTGGTTTCCATATTGCCGGTCTCGGACATGTCGCCGCCGCCGCGTTCGGAGTGTCGACACTGCTCGCTGTCATGCCATCGCTCTTCACGACCATGAAGCTCGTCGGAGCGACCTACCTGATCTGGCTCGGCATCAAATACCTGAGAGGCACCCGACGGTTGGTGTCGACGCCGCACAAGCCGCCCGCACCAACGGCGCGGAAGGCTCTACGCGACAGCGTTATCGTGGAAGCCATGAACCCGAAGTCGGCGCTCTTCTTCCTCGCATTCCTGCCGCAGTTCACGGACCCATCTGCTGAACTCCCTATCTGGGGGCAGATCGCTATTCTGGGGGTGATCGTCAATGCGATGTTCAGCGTGACAGATGCGATCCTGATCGAGATGTCGCATGCAGTCGCGACCAGGCTGCGCTCTTCGGAACGTTTCGTCCTCGCGCTTCAAAGGCTGGGTGGGGGCGTGCTCATTGTACTCGGGGTAAACTTGGCCTTGGCACGGAACCAATGACCCAATCGCCTTTTTAGTTGCGATTTTCGGTGTCCAACCGATTGGCGTCGAGCCTGTCCGGCACGCGGTGCCGCCGCGCCGCTCGCCCCGGCCCCGGCGAGTCTCGCCGTCGATCTGCGGCCAGCGACCTGCAGGCCTATGTGGAGACGTAGGCTGGGGCGGCCGCAGCCGCGGGCAGCGCCTAAGCCCGGCCGCGATGCCGGCTTGGCTTGCCCGCGGAGGGACGCTTTCTCCTTGCCATTGCGCGGTCGAGGCCTCACATCGGGGAGAACTTTTCCACACCCGGTTCCTGCCGTCTCCGATGTCTCCCCAGCCCGATCCGATCGACGCCCCGCCGCCGCCACCGGTCCGGCGCGAGCCGATGTTCAACCTGCCGCCGGGGACGCTGTGGCTGGCGGTCGCGATGATCGCGGTCTTCGTGCTCCAGAACGTTCTGGAGGGGCGGGCCTGGACCTGGCTGTTCTCCACCTTCGCCTTCGTCTCTACCGTCTTCTGGCCGCCGGGCGCCGGGGTGCCCAGCCTCGGCGGCCTCTTCACGCTGGTCACCTATGCTTTCCTGCACGGCGACTTCATGCACCTGGCGCTGAACCTCGGCTTCCTGCTGGCGTTCGGCAGCTTCGTCGAGCGCCACCTCGGGCTCGCGCGATATCTGGTGCTCTTCCTGCTGACCGCCGCGGCCGGAGCGCTCGCCGAATATGCCTTCCGGGTGGCGGAGCCGCTGGCCCTGATCGGCGCCTCCGGCGCCGTCTACGGCATGACCGGGGCGGCGATGCGCTACATGTTCGCCGGCGGCGGGGCGACCCAGCGGCGCCGCGCCCTCGTCTTCGTCGGAGTTTTCCTGGGGCTGAACCTGCTGTTTGGCGTCACCGGGCTCGGCGATTTCCTGGCCGGGGCGGCGATCGGCTGGAAAGCGCATGCCGGTGGCTTCCTGGCTGGGGCGCTGCTGTCCTTCCTGCTCGGCGGCCGGCCCGGACCGCGGCCGCTCTAGGCGGATCCGGTCGCTTGCGCGACCCGGGCGGGCTTAGTACTTTCGCCCGGCAGAGATTTGTCCGCTTTGCAACATCGCGGGAAGTCGTGAAGAAGTCGTCGCTGAAGGGGGTAAGATGAGGGGGCATCGATGGAGCGCCGTTGCGCTCGGCTTGGCTTTGGGCCTCGCCGCCTGTGGCGGCGGTCCACGCGGCTTCTACGCTTCCGATCCGCCGCGCATTCCCCTCGGCGGCAGTTTCACCGTCGAACCGGGCCAGCAAGTCGTCGTCTACGGCGTGCGCTCCCGGCACTGCGGCATGCAGCCGCCGGCCTTCGAGACCGCGGCCGCGGAGATGTTCAATGCCGAGGGCGCGCAGGGCCCGGCCAGCGGCGAGATCTACGATGCTGGGACTGGCCAGAGCGTTGCCGTGCTCTGCGGCGGCACCGTGCCGGTGCGTGCCATCGGCTACCGCGCCCCAGCGGACTTCGAGGGCGAGGTCGCCATGGTGTTCTACGGCACCGACCGGGCGACCGTGACCGTCGCCCTGCCGGCCGAACCGGAACCCGAGCCCGAGCCCGAGTCCGAATCCGCGCCGGACGGCGAGGCCGCGCCGCAGCCCGCCAGCTAACTCAGTCCTCGCCCTGCAGGGCGCGCGGGTCGAGCGCGTCCTGCAGGCCGTCGCCGAGGAAGTTGAAGGCGATCACGGTCGCGAAGATCAACAGGCCGGGATAGATCGCCAGGGCAGGCGAGTCCCAGATCAGTTCCTGCGCCGAGGTCAGCATGTTTCCCCAGGAGGGCAGGGGTGGCTGGATCCCGAGGCCGAGGAAGCTCAAGACCGATTCCAGCAGGATGATGCCGCCGATCGACAGCGTGGTGGCCACGATGATCGGCGAGACCACGTTGGGCAGGATGTGCACCAGCATGATGCGCGGCGCCGAAGCGCCGAGCGCCTCTGCCGCGCGCACGAACTCGCGCGTCTTCATCGAGAGCGTGGCACCGCGCACCAGCCGCGCCACCGTGGTCCAGCCGACCAGGGCGATGAGGAAGACGATGCGATAGATGCTGGCGCTCTCCGAGGAGACCACGGACTGCGGCAGCCCGATCTTGTTGAGGTCGACCGCGGCCAGAATGATCAGCAGCGGCAGGATCGGCAGCGCGATGACGCCGTCGGTGAAGCGCATCAGGAGGGCGTCGAGCCGGCCGCCGTAAAAGCCCGCCGCGAGGCCGAGCAGTGTGCCGATGAGCGCTGCGCAGAGCGCCGCTGCCAGTCCCACCAGCAGCGAGACCTGGCCGCCGTAGAGCAGGCGCACCAACTGGTCGCGCCCCAGCTCGTCGGTGCCGAGGGGGTGCGCGGTCGAGGGCGGCTGCTTGGCGTTGAAGAGGTCGACCAGGTTGCCGTCGACGCCGAGCAGCGACTCGATCAGCGGCGCGGCGGCTGAGGCGAGGGTGAGCAGGATCAGGAAGACCAGGCTGCCAACGGCGAGGCGATGGCGCAGGAAGCGGCGCAGAAAGATCTGCCGCACCGTTAGCGACGACCCGCGGGCGAAGGCTGCCTCCGCGGCGAGCAGGCTCTGGCGGCTCCCCATGCTCATTGGTAGCTGATCCGCGGATCGAGCCAACTGTAGGCCATATCGGCCAGCAGGTTGGCCAGCAGCGTCGTGAGGGTCGCCAGCAGCAGGCCGACGAGGGCGACGTTGTAGTCGTTGCCGGTCACCGCGTCGTAGATCGTCTTGCCCATGCCGAGGTAGGCGAAGACCTGCTCGGTGATGAGCGCCCCGGAAAACAGGTTGCCCATCTGCAGGGCGAGGATGGTGACAACCGGGATCATGGCGTTGCGCAGCACATGGCCGAGCACCACCTCGCGGCCGGTGAGGCCCTTGGCGAGTGCCGTGCGCACGTAGTCCTGGCGCAGCGTCTCGATGGCCGCGGCGCGCACGAAACGGATGATGCCGCCCACTGTGGCGATGGTCAGCGCCAGCACCGGCAGCACGAGGTAGCGCAGGTCGGCCCAGAAGTCGCGCCCGTCTCCCATGCCGCCGGCCGGCAGCCAGCCGAGGGTGACGGCAAAGAGGATGATCAGCAGGATGGCGAGCCAGAAGGGCGGCACCGAGATACCGGCGAAGGCCAGCAGGTTGATGGCGTGATCGACCGCGCTCTGCGGTCGCGTCGCCGCGTAGATCCCCGCCGGCAGGGCAATCGCCAGGGCGAGCAGGAAGCTGATTCCCATGAGGATCACGGTATTGCCGAGGCGCGGCAGCAGGATGTCGAGGGTCGGCTGGTTGTAGAGCCGCGAATAGCCGAAGTCGCCGGAAAGGGCGTTGCCGAGCCAGGCGAGATAGCGCTCCAGGATCGGGCGGTCGAGGCCGTAGAGGGCACGCAGGCGGTTGGCCTCGGCGCTGGTCATCTCAGGATTGGAGAAGATCATGATGTCGATGGGATCACCCGGCATCAGACCGATGAGGGAGAAGATCACGAGCGACATGACGGCGAGGACAAGGAAGGATTCCGTAAGCCGCCGCGCGAGATAGGTGAGCATGCCGCCGTCGATCCCGCTAACGGCCCTCGACGGTCCAGTCCTCGACCCACAGGGAGGAGGGGGCCATCTGTCCGGTCGGGCGCAGGCCTTTCAGCCACGTCGGCAGGATATAGGGGTTGGCGCGCCAGAACAGCCCGATCACCGGCACCTCCTCGGCGTAGATCTCCTGCAGCCTGTCCCACATCGCCTTGCGCATCGGGCGGTCGATCTCCAGGTTGATCTTCTCGATCAACGCGTCCATCTCGTCGTTCTTGTAGCCGGTGTAGTTCTGGCCTGACCAGCCGTTGGCCGCCGTCGGAATTTCCTCCGAGTGCAGGGTGGTGCGCGGGATGTGCTCCGGCCCCTTGCCCCAGCCGAACATGGCCAGCCCGGTGAAGCGGCGCTCGTGCACAGTCTGGCCGAAGAACACGCGCGGCGGCTCGTTGCGCACGCGGACGTCGATGCCGACCTGCTTCCACTGGCTTTGCAGCACCTGCTGCACCAGCTCGCGAATGCGGCTGCCGGCGGTGGTCATGAACTCCAGCTGCAGCGGGTTGCCCTCGGCGTTATGGCGGATGCCGCCGCGCAGCGCGTTCCAGCCGGCGGCATCGAGCAGTTCGGCTGCCTTGGCCGGGTCGTAGGGATAGATCTGCACATCCTCGTTGTAGACCCAGTCGAGCGGCGAGACGCTGGAATGGGCGACCGGCTGTCGACCCTCGAAGAGGCGCTGGCTGATCGTCTCACGGTCGATGGCGTAGACCAGGGCCTGGCGTACCCGCTTGTCCTCCAGGATGGGGTTGTCGAGCATGAGATCGATGTGCTCGTAGAGCAGGCTCGGCTCGTAGACCACTTGGTAACGCTCACCGTGGCGCTTCTCGAAGGCCAGCGCCTGGTCGAGGGTGAGGCCGAGCTCGCCGGCGATCATGTCGATGTTGCCGGACAAGAGGTTGGCTTCCAGGGCGGTGGTCTGCTCGATCGTGAGGATGGTGATGCGGTCGAAGACCGGCCGCTTGCCCCACCAGGTGTCGTTGCGCTCGAGCACCAGACGGGAGCCCGGCACCGCCTCGGCGATGCGGTAGGGGCCGAAGTAGAGGCCGCGGTTGGTCGGGTCGGTGTCGTAGGCGGTGCGGTTGCGGTAGTCCTCCGGCGCGGCATCGAAGATCGGCTCCTCGATGTGCGCCGGCAGCAGCCGGAAGTCGTTTATCCCGGCGTACTCGAAGGAGATGCGGTCGTAGTGGATGACGAAAGTCTTGTCGTCGATCACGTCGATGGCATGGATGCGCTTGTTGAGTTCCAGGTTGCCGGTGCCGGCGCTCGGGTGGCGCCCGGATTTCCAGGTGAACATGACGTCTCTGGTGGAGACCGGCGTGCCGTCGCCCCAGGTGGCTCCAGGCTGGATGGTGTAGTGCAGCGCGATGCCGCGGCCGTCGCCGGCGCCCTCGACTTCCGGCGGCAGGTCCTCCGGGAAGGCGGTGCCGGCTTCGATCGACGGCAGCTCGGTGCAGAGCATGCAGATCAGCTCCCACTGGTGATCGTAGACCGTCATCGGCCGCTGGGTCATGGAGTGGACGTAGGACTTGGCGACCGAGGCCTCCGTGCTGGGGTGCAGGGTCGTGGGATACTGCGATATGCCGATGCGCAGTTCCTCTGCCGTCGCCGGGGCAAGGCCCGTGAACAGCGCCGAGAGGCTGCCGGCCAGCGCCAGCAGCGCCGATATCAGTAGCTTTCGCATGCGCAAGCCCCCTCGCTGGCCATCGGTTTCCCTTGCAGGCATCCTAGCCGACCGGGGCGCCCGCGCGAAGGGCTCTGCGCCCGGCCTGCGACAGATTGTCGACTGCGCCGGCGTGGCGTCCGGGACCGGTTGGAAATCACCTTTCCGTGACCATATCCGTGAAGCCGCTTGGCTGCACTGAAGGCGGTCTGGCCGAACGGCGGGAGGGAAACGGCATGAACGGACGCAGTATCACGCTTTTCGAGCTGCTCGGCTTCAGGATCCGGGTCGACATCAGTTGGCTGTTTCTTGCCGTGCTTGTCACCTGGTCGCTGGCAATGGGTGTGTTCCCGCTGTGGTACGAGGGCCTGGCGCCCGCCACCTACTGGTGGATGGGCTTTGCCGGAATGCTCGGCTTGGTGTTCTCGCTGGTTTTCCATGAGCTCTCCCACTCCGTGGTAGCGCGCCGCTACGGCCTGCAGATCAAAGGCATCACTCTCTTCATCTTTGGCGGGGTTGCCGAGATGGCGGAGGAACCGAAGAGCGCCAAGGTCGAGTTCTGGATGGCGATTGCCGGCCCGATCGCCAGTTTCGCCCTCGCCCTTGCATTCTACCTGCTGGCCGGCCTCGGCGAATCCCAGGGACTGCCGGTTGCGGTCAACGGCGTGCTGAACTATCTCGCCTTCATCAACCTGCTGCTTGGCGCCTTCAACATGATCCCGGCGTTTCCGATGGACGGCGGCCGGGTGCTGCGTGCCGCGCTGTGGTACTGGCGCGGCGATCTCAGGCAGGCGACCCGCGTCGCCTCCAACGCCGGCAAGATCTTCGGCTTGCTGCTGATGGCGCTCGGCCTGGTGAACGTCGTCACCGGCAACTTCATCGGCGGCATGTGGTGGTTCCTCATCGGGATGTTCGTGCGCGGTGCGGCGGAGTCCTCCTACCAGCAGATGCTGAGTCGCCGCGTCTTCGAAGGCGAGCCGGTGCGCCGCTTCATGACGCACGAGACTGTTGCCGTGTCGCCGGAGCTGCCGCTCGATCGCTTCGTCCAGGACTACGTCTACGAGCATCACTACGACCTCTTTCCGGTGGTCTCCGGCCAGCGCCTGGTCGGCTGCATCGCCACGCGCCAGCTGAAGACGCAGCCGCGCGAGAAGTGGCCTTACCTTGCCGTGCGCGATCTCATGGTGCCCTGCACGGAAGAAAACACCGTCGATCCCGGCATGGACGCCATCGAGGCGATGGCACTGATGAACCGCACCGGCTCCGGCCGCCTCGTCGTCGCCGTCGGCGACCGCCTGGTCGGCATTGTCGTGCTGAAAGACATGCTGGAGCTGATCAGCCTGAAGATGGATCTCGAAGGCCCCGGCTGAGCCGGCCGTCCCGGACGGTCGGTTGCGGTCGCGGTCGCGGCCGCGCTAGCCTGTCGGCCGGGAAAGACGAGCCGGACGTGACTCGATGGGCGAAAGCTACGCCAGCCACCCTCGGTTCAACCGTGCGGAACTGATCGCCGATGCTGTGGTGCACGGGCTGGGGCTGTCCTTCGGCCTGGCGGCCTGCGCTGCCCTCGCCGTCGCCCTGCTGCCGAGCCGGGATGCCCTGCTGTGGCTGGCGGTCGGGCTCTACGCGGCGGGGCTGCTGGCGATGCTCGGCTGCTCGGCGCTCTACAGCCTGACCCGCAGCAGCCGCTGGAATGCGGTGTTCCGCCGTCTCGACCACGCCGCCATCTTCGTGATGATCGCCGGCACCTACACCCCCTTCATGCTGATCGCCGTCGGCGGCCCCTGGGGGTTCGGTCTGCTGGCCTTCGTGTGGACCGTGGCGCTCGGCGGGGTGGCGTTGAAGCTGTTCTGGCCCGGGCGGCGTTTTCACGGCCTGTCGGTGGTTGCCTACCTGCTGCTCGGCTGGAGCATCGTGGTCGTGCTCGATCCGCTGTTCGGCGCCTTGTCGACTGCAGGCATCCTCCTGATCGGTGTCGGCGGCCTGCTCTACAGCCTCGGCGTGGTGTTCCACCTCTGGCGGCGGTTGCCCTATCATAACGCCATCTGGCACGGCTTCGTGCTGGCGGCCGCCGCCTGCCATTTCTCGGCGGTGCTGGGTGAGGTCGCGCTCGCCGGCTAGTCTCCGGGTCAGTCCTCGTTCAGCAGGCGCTTGACGATGTAGCCGCCGGACTTTTCGTCGAGTTCCAGTTCCAGCAGTTTGTGCGCCTTGGCCTCCTCCAGCAGCTGTCCGAAGCTGCGAAAGCCGTGGTAGCTCTCGTTGAAACCGGGCTTGCGCCGCTTCAGCGTCTGCTTGACCATGGAGCCCCAGACCTTCTCCTGCTCGCCGCGCTCCTTGAAGAGGTCGTCGATCACCTCGGTCACCAGGTCGAAGGCTTCCTGCTTCAGGGCTTCCGCGCTGCCGGGTTTCGATTTCGGTGTCGACTTGGCAGCGCTGCGCCGGCGCTTGGCCTTGCGCTGGGTATCGGTTTCGCGGATCAGGTCGTCGTAGTAGATGAATTCGTGGCAGTTCGCGGTCAGCAGCTCCGAGGTCGAGTTCTTCACGCCGACGCCGATCACCGTCTTGTTGTTCTCGCGCAGCTTGCTGACCAGGGGAGAGAAGTCGGAATCGCCGCTGATGATCACGAAGCTGTCGATGTGCGGCTTGGTATAGCAGAGGTCGAGGGCATCGACGACGAGGCGGATGTCGGCGGAGTTCTTGCCTGACATGCGCAGGTGGGGAATTTCGATGAGTTCGAAGGCCGCCTCGTGCATCGGCGCCTTGAATTCCTTGTAGCGCGCCCAGTCGCAGTAGGCCTTCTTGACGACGATGTCGCCTTTCAGCAGCAGGCGCTCGAGCACCCGCCCGATATCGAAGGCGGCATACTTGGCATCCTTGACGCCCAGGGCCACGTTCTCGAAATCGCAGAACACGGCCATGTTCTGCGCAGTATCGCCTTCGGTCATCTTACCCGCCTCTGCGTCGTTGCCTGCCGCATCGGCGCGATCATAGGGGCGCGCGGCGCCTTCAGCCAGCCCCCTTCGCGATCATCGTGCAGGGCATCGCCTCCGGGCTCAGGCGCCGGCTGGAAGGTGCCTGTCCCAATCGACGATATCCGCGAAGAGGGCGTCGAAGCGCTCATCCTCGCGGTGATCGAACAGCGGATCGCTGGCCGGATGTAGTTGCTTGGCGACCGCGCGCCAGTCATCCGGCGTCAGGCTGCGCTCGGCTGCCGGAAAGAAATGCTTCTCCTCCATCAGGATGTGATGGCGGTGGCCGGTGAGGAAGTCGTGCGCCGCCGACACGAAGGCGTCCCGCTCCATCGGGACGTCCTGCTCCATGGCATCGAGGCTTGCGCCGAAGGCGGCGGTCAGTTCGGCCAGCTTGGCATGCTCGCGGCGCAGGTCGCCGATCTTCGCGGCTTCGCCGGCATTGCGGCGCTTCAGGCTGTCGAAGACGAGATCTTCGCAGGGATGGTGGTGACGGTCCGGATAGCTGCGGCAGTAGTGCAGTACGCCGTCGGCGATCTCGAAGTCGAGCCGTCCGCCGTCCTCGAAGGCGCCGACCTGCCGCTCCAGGGCGTCGAGCAGCTTGGTCATGCGGGAATGGTCGCTGCGCAGGGAATCGATGATGCTGGTCATGTTCTTCATCCCGTCTTAGGCATCGCCGCGGTACCGTCTACCTCTGGGCAAGGAACGCTTTGCGGCCCGGATCGGTTGCGGAAGCTGACGGAAACGATAATTGTCGTGGCACAGCAAGGCATTGACCTGGGTCAAGGGGCTGCCGGCGCAACCAGTCGTGGCGCCGGGCGCCGCGACTTTTCGCTTCGCCGGGCGGGTCCTCGATGTTAAGATTTTGTTGCGTCGCAGCATGCGCTGTCACGACGGCGCAACGGGGTGGGCCGGCCCGGCCCTCCCCGTATAAAAGCAAGATAGCACAAGGGAGTGCCTTACAGGGTGCGCCAACTCTGGGGATCATGTAACTTTGCTTTATCACGCCTATGAGATGACCCATGCTGCAGTGCAGCCGCTGCGCGCCCAGTCGGACGCCCTGCGCTACGCCTGCCGCAGCGCCTTCAATCCAATGGCCTATACCCCCGCCGGCAAGGCGGTCGCTGCCGCCTGCGAGGTCTTCGAAAACGTCACCCGGCGCTACCGCAAGCCCGACTGGGGCATCGATGGGGTCACGATCTTCGGGCTGCCGACGCCGGTCGAACCGGAGGTCGTCCACTCGAAGCTGTTCTGCGACCTGCTGCACTTCAAGCGCGGAGAGAGCGAGGCCGGCAAGCGCTATGACCCCAAAGTGCTCGTCGTGGCGCCACTCTCGGGCCATTACGCCACCCTGCTGCGCGGCACGGTGCGCGCGATGCTGCCGGAGCACGACGTCTATGTGACCGATTGGCGCGATGCACGCGTGGTGCCGTTGCTCTACGGCGGCTTCGACCTCGACGATTTCATCGACTACGTCATCGAGTTCATCCGCTTCATCGGGCCCAACACCCATGTGATCGCCGTGTGCCAGCCTTCGGTGCCGGTGCTGGCGGCGGTGGCGGCGATGGCGGCCGAGAATGATCCCCTGCAGCCGGCCTCCATGACCCTGATGGGCGGGCCGATCGACACGCGGCGCAACCCGACGGCCGTAAACGAACTGGCGGCCTCGCGGCCGCTCGACTGGTTCCAGCGCTCTGTCGTCCACACGGTGCCGCTGCCCAACCTCGGCGCCATGCGGCAGGTCTTTCCCGGCTTTATCCAGCTTTCAGGTTTCATGACCATGAACCTCGAACGCCACATGGATGCCCACACCGACCTCTTTCGACACCTTGTCGCGGGCGACTGCGACTCGGTCGACCAGCACCAGCGCTTCTACGACGAGTATCTCTCGGTCATGGACCTCACCGCCGAGTTCTACCTGCAGACGGTGCAGAAGGTGTTCCAGGAGCACGCGCTGCCCGAAGGCCGCCTGATGCATCGCGGCAAACTGGTGGATTGCCGGCAGATCCGCAAGACGGCGCTGATGACCGTCGAGGGCGAGTTGGACGACATCTGCGGCCTCGGCCAGACCGAGGCGGCGCACGACCTCTGCAGCAACATCCCAATCGACGACCACTACCACTATGTCCAGCCGGGCGTCGGCCACTACGGCGTGTTCAACGGCACCCGCTGGCGCACGGAGATCCAGCCGCGGGTGCGCGAGATGATTCGCACCACCGCCTTCAAGCGCAGCATCCAGGCGAAGCCGGCAAAGATTGTCCGGCGGATCGTGGCGGCGGAATAGCTGACGGGAAGATCAGGTCGGATGGAGCGCTAGGCGCTGCGCCTGCGCTCCAGCCTGGCGGCGCTGGTGCGGTAGCGCCACACGCTGGCGGGCGGGAAGTTGTCGACCACCCAGGACGCGCGCTGTGCCTCCAGGCCGAGGCGCGAGAGGATGCGGCGAGACACCGGCGAGGCAGGGCCGTAGGTAAACTGCACGAGGACGCCTTCGTCGGTGAGCGCCTCGATGGCCTCGGCGATAATGCGCAGGCAGATGCGGTCTGGGATCGACAGCAGGGGCAGGCCGGACACCACGGCCTTGACCGGGCCGATGCCGGCCTGGCGCAGCAGGCGGCGCAGATCGGCGGCATCGCCCAGCAGTACCCGTACCTCAGGAAAGCGCGCCGCGATCAGCTTGGCGAAGCCGGGATCGCGCTCGATCACGACGATGTCCTGTGCGGTCACGCCGGCCGCCAGCAGGGCTGCGGTGACGTTGCCGGTGCCGCCGCCCAACTCGACCACGGCCCCTTGGGCACCGAGGTCGATTTCCGCCGCCATGGCGCCGGCGAGGCTGCGCCCGCTCGGCACCATGGCGCCGACCGCCCTCGGGTTCTGCAGCCAGCGCCGCAGGAAACTGAGATTGCGCCTAAGCGGCGCCATGCGCCTGTGGGCTACAGACATTCTGGACCGTCCGTCATCATCGGCTGAACGTCGCGGAAAAGCCATTTCACGCCGAACCTCGCGTGGAACCCCCGGAAACCGGGCTTTTCCCCTGTAATTCCGCGACTCCGGCTGCTGCATTGATACCCGCTGTATATGGCGCACGGGCTGCGGTCCACAAGTGTCCTTCAGGGGGCCAGCCAAAAAATGAAAAACTCCGAAGGGGAGAAATCCTCATCCCCTTCGGAGCATTGGAAGCCAAAGCATGTCTTCCCCCAGGCGGTTGCGGCACAAAGGTCCGACGATCAGACCTCGATGTCGATCGCCTGTCCCCGGTTCAGTTCCGGATAGGGGAACCGGGGGGGCGGGTCCTTCGGAGCCGCATCCACCGGCCGCGGCGTTTCCGCCTTGGCCACTGGGGCGACCTCCTGGGTCCTGACGGCAGACTCTGACCCACTATTGGCCAGAGGTGCCGGGCTTGGTTGGATCTGCATCTTATCCTCCATACAGTCCTGGCGTCTAATCAGCCTGACAAAATAATATGTGGGCAGGCTTAAGTAAAGATTTAAATATTACTCAGATTTATATTGATTTTTGTCAAATATATCTAAAATGTTACTCAATCAATTCTGATTAACTTGGCGCTTCTACCAACTACCCAAATACGTGTTGCCCTATGCCGCGTCTCTGGCAGCGGATGGCGCTGCAGAGAATTCATCTTTCGCTCAATCTCACGGCCGTACGTTTGCCTACAGGTTGTGGTTACGGGTGCAATAGCAGCGCCTGCTGATCGCGCGGAGCGGGGAAATTTCCCAAGACCTACAGCTTCGCCTTCCCATAAGACGCTATATATAGTAGGACTTAACTAAATATTAACTTTCGCTGCCGGGCACCGGAGACTAGTCTTTGGTGTCAGACGTGATCGGAGCCAGTGGTGCTGCGTCGGGCCGCAGTCTGCCAAGTAATACCGGCTCATCGAGAATTCGGGGGGCGTGCAGGTTGAAGGTTTTGGTTGTTGCATCCCAGAAGGGCGGTTCTGGAAAGACCACCCTGGCGGGACATCTCGCGGTTCAGGCGGAGTTGAGTGGTGACGGGCCGGTCGGGCTCATCGACGTCGATCCCCAGGGCAGCCTGGCGGACTGGTGGAACGAGCGCACGGCGCCCAACCCCTTCTTTATCCAGACCGCGGTGCCGCGGCTGGCGGACGACATCAGAGAACTGGCCGCCCACGGCCTGGAACTGCTCGTCATCGATACGCCGCCGGCCCTGACCGCCACCATCGCCGACGTCATCCGGGTTGCCGATCTGGTGCTCATCCCGACCCGGCCGAGCCCGCACGACCTGCGCTCGATCGGCTCCACCATGGAACTGGTCGAACACCTCGGCAAGCCGCTGGTCTTCGTGGTCAATGGGGCCGCTGCGCGGGCGCGCATCACCTCGGAAGCAGTGGCCCTGCTGTCGCAGTACGGGCCGCTGGCCCCCGCGATTGTCCATCAGCGCGTCGACTTCGCCGCCGCCATGATCGACGGCCGCACCGTGATGGAGCTGCCGGGTGACTCGCGCTCGGCCGAGGAAATTGCCGAACTCTGGGACTATCTGCGCGAACGCCTGAAGGGCGGTGCCACGCGGCGTCGCCGTATGCCGTCGATCCCGAGTGCTGTTGCCGCCATGACTGCCCAGACGAAGGCCGAGGGCAGGGTCTGATATGACGCAGCAGAAGGCGGCCTCGCTGACCAACAGCCTTTTCGCACACAAGGGCAAGGCATCGCCCGCCAGCATGCTGATCTCTGAATTGGAGGCGGCCGGTACGGGGAGCTTCGATCCGTCCGGCCGTGATGCTGCCGCCGGCGCCAAGGTCAGGTCGGCCGGGCTCAATGGTGTGGGCGGCCGCCGCAAACCCAAGCCGCCGGCGGAGCTACCGCTGCTGGCCTTCGTCGAGGCGCAGTTCGCTGACGAGGAGGATGCGGCAGCGCCGGCAGCGGCCGGTTCCAAAGCCGGCGAGGCCGCGGCCCCTGCAGTGGAGCCGGCACCGGCGGCCAGTCTGCTGGAGCGTGGCGGCGAGTCGCTGCGGCGGACCAACGGGCGCGCCAGCTCGGCGGCCGCCGAGCCCAGCCGGCCCGTGCCGCCGAAGCAAGCGGCTGCTGCGAGCGAGGTTGCCGCTGCGTCTGCTTTCGATGCCGACATCGAGGAAATCCTCGAGGCCGAAACGGTCTCCGGCGATGCCAACGTGGCCGCGATCGAGGATGCCCCGCAGGACGAGGACAGCGGGACGGCGGGACAGGCCGAAGGAGAACCAGGGGGACACGCCGATGCCATGATCGTCGAGGCGGCGGCGCCTGCCGGGAAGGATCGGGCCGCCGACGCAGCGATCATCGTGGAGCCAGGGGCCGACGCGTCCGCTGCCATGGCAGCACCGCCGGGCGCGCCGGCAGATGCAAAATCGGACGTGCAGCCCGCGGCTGCGGCTGCGCCACGCAAGGCCGAGGCCGGGCCGGCGTTGCCGGCAACCATGGCGCTGCGCCAGGCAACCGCCCTGCATGCCGCCGCGCAGAAACCGTTACCGGCCGTGCGGCATCCCGCCTCGGCTGGCGGCCACGCCTCCGCTGCGAGACCGCCGCGCACCTTGCCGTGGCGCAGTGCGGCCGTCATCGCGCTGGGCGCCGTGCTCGGCCTGGGCGTCTATCTGGTTCTGGCCGGCAAGCCGGCCGACCCGATCATCGCTGCCGCCGCGCCTGAGCCCTTGGCCGCGCCGGTTGAGACCATGCCGGCAGCCGGGCCTGCCCCGGCCGAACCGGTGGAAGCCGGCGCGGTGGCGAGCCTGGCTCTCCCGGATGCCGAGGCGGCGCTGCCGGAGCCGTCCTTTGACATCATCCGCATCGAGCCCGACGGCCAGTCTATCATTGCCGGCCGGGCGGAACCCTTCAGCGAATGGATCCTGTTGAACAACGGGCACCCGATCGCCTCCGTGCGCGCCGATGTGAACGGCGAATGGGTGGTGCTGCCCGATGCCTCGCTGGTGCCCGGCGCCAATGCCTTCAGCCTGGTGCCCAAGACCGAGCGCGGCAAGGTCGCCATTCCCGCGCCTGGCGCTCCTGCTTCCCAGGCACCATCGCCCGGTGACGAACCCGCCGTGCCACACTCGGGTGCCGGCGGCCCCGGCGGCGCCCTGGACGCTGCGCCCGACGACGCGGTGGCGCGCCGTGCCGGGGTCGCCCTGCCGAAGCCCAAGCCGCCAGTCGCAGCGCTGGCGATTCCGCCGGGTGCCTTCAGCGTCTCGTCCGCGGGCGACTACGAGGTCCAGCTTGCGTCCGTGCGCCAAACCGGCGATGCCGAACGGGAACGCGGCCGCCTGGCGGCAGTCTTTCCGGACCTGCTGGGCCGCATGGACCTGAGAGTTCTCGAAGCCCGGCTCGAGGGTGCCGGAACCTTCTACCGCGTCCGCAGCGGTGCTATCGCCGACCTCGGCGTCGCCCGCGAGCTCTGCCGCCAGCTGGAGGCCAAGGGGCAGGGCTGCCTGGTGGTGCGCCGCCCGGCGGGCCCGGAAGCGGCGGCAACCGAGGTGGTCGAGGAACTGCCGGATGCGTCCTCAGCGGTGCGCCAGCAGGCCGAACGGCCGCGGTAGGTTCAGGTGATTTCCGTCTCGAACAGCCCGATGGCCTGCAGCAGTTCCTGGATCTCGCGCCGCGCAGCGGCATGACTGCTGGTTTCGCCTGAGCCCTCGCCGGCCCCCGGCAGGTCGAGCGCCGTCAGTCCCTTCATGAAGAGTTCACGGAACACCACCCGCTCGCTGATCCCCGGCGCCAGCCGGAAGCCGATGCGCTTGGCCAGCAGCTCGAGCAGGGCGGAGACCTCCCGCATGTTGCGCGCTTCGATGTGGGCCAGTCGATTGCGCAGCACCACCCAGTCGATCGGCGGCCGCCCGGCGACGACCCGTTGATTGTTCTGCTCCCAGACCAGCTGGCTGTAGACGCTGGGCGCCTCTATTTCGCGGCGCTCGCGGTTGATGTGGGCCAGTACCTCGATGTCGAGGAAGCTGTCGTTCAGCGGCGTCACCAGGGTGTCGGCGCGATTGTGGCCGAGGCGGCAGAGATAGTTATCGCTGCCCGGCGTGTCGATGACGATGAAGTGGCAGTCGGCGAGGTCGTCGAAGGCGTCCTGCAGGCGTCCCGCCTCGTCAGCCTCGGCCGCCGAGGCTTCGCTGGCGCCGGAGCGCTGGATGGTGCGGTGCTTCGACAGCTCGAGCAGGCGGCCGCTCTGCCGGGCCTGGGCGTCGCGGTTGCGGAAGAATCCGGTGAAGGTGCCCTGGCGCGCGTCGAGGTCGATGCTGCCGACGCGGAAGCCGAGCTTCAGCAGGGCGACCGTGAGATGGATCGCCGTTGTGGACTTGCCTGTGCCGCCCTTCTCGCTGCCGACGACAATGACGTAGGGCACCGACTCGTCCGGCCGATGGCTGTCGCGCTGCATGCTGTTGACGGCCCCCTCCACAGTGTCTGATGGCTACGGCTGGATCGCTCGCCCTGGCCGGCCGCCAGGGGTGCCGCACCTAAAACAACACGGTCCAGTTCTCGGCATCCCTTGCCGAGCCGCCACCGGCGGAGACCATGCGCAGCTGTTCGGGGTCTGCTGGGACGTCCTCCGCGTCGTCGTCGTCCTCTGAGGCGGCGAAGGCGTCGCTGCGCTTGTCGGCCTCGGCGAGGATGCCCTTGAGCGCAGCCAGGCGCCGCGAGAGAATCTCGGTCCGCGCCCAGGCGACGTACTCCTCGCCATCCGACGACTTGTGGACCGCCACCCACTGTTCGCGCCGTTCCGATTTCATGACGAAGGCGATGTTTTCGCCCTCGATACCGCTGTCTAGAGACTGCGTGTAGGGGGCTACCTTGCCCTCCCAGATCTCGGAGATCACGTCCCAGGAAAAGCCTTCGTTGACCAGCAGTTCCATCATGACCTGATCGAACTCGCCCCGCGCCAGTTCGAGGGCATAGCTGATCATGCAGTCAAGTTCCTGGCTGCCGTCAGGCGAAGTTTCCAAGGCCGACACCACACGCCTGATGATGCCGTCTTTCCGTTTGTATTCGCTCATCGACCCCCGTCCCTGAGCAGCACGACCGATACTACTGATTTTAGCGGGGAAGAGAAGCGCCCCTAAGGGGTCGGCGCCAAAAAACAGAAGCCGCTATGGTTAACTCCGCAGGGCCTGCCATGTCTGGTGGTTATTGCGACGGGCTACGCGCCCCAGGCGCGATCGTGAAGTGCGCGCGATGCGCGAATTCGAGCTACGCGTCCGAAGCAATGTCTTCCTTACCTGCAGCTTCCTTGCCGCCATGCGCGGCCGACCAGCTTTCAGGATCCTGCAGGAAGTGGCGTACTTCCTCGACCTGTGCGCCGGAGAGGTGGCCGCGATCCTCGGCGGCCGCCAGGGCGTCCCACCAGGTTGCCAGGGCATGCAGCTTCACCCCGCGCTCGGCCAGGGCGGCGACACCTTCGGGAAAGATGCCGTAGTGGAAGATGACGAATGTATGCGCGATCTCCGCGCCAGCCTTGCGGATGGCGTCGACGAAGTTCAGTTTCGACCCGCCGTCGGTGGCGAGATCCTCCACCAGCAGCACCCGGCTGCCTTCGGGCAGGTAGCCCTCGATCTGCGCATCGCGGCCGAAGCCCTTGGGCTTCTTGCGCACGTAGAGCATAGGCAGGCCCAGCCTCTCGGCGATCCAGGCGGCGAAAGGAATACCGGCGGTCTCGCCGCCGGCGATGCAGTCGATCGACTCATAGCCGGCCTCGCGCTGAATCATGTCGCAGGCGAAGTCCATCAGCTGCGCGCGGGCGCGCGGGAAGGAGATGATCTTGCGGCAGTCCACGTAGACCGGGCTGGCGCGCCCGGAGGTCAGAATGAAGGGATCGTCGGGGCGGAACAGCACCGCTTCGATCTCCAGCAGGATGCGGGCGGTGATTTCGGCGATCTCGCCGGACTTGACGGCAGCGGTTGGCAGCATGGCGGAATCCCTTCTTCTCGATCCGCCCTGTTTATCGCCAAAGTCCGCCCGAAACAATCCGCCAGGATCGCCTGCGTGCTCAGTCGGTGCCAGCGGAAGCCGCCGCCGCGCGCATTGCCAGCGTCGTGCGGGCGAGGCCGTAGCTGAGGAAGGCGATGATCGCCGCCCCGGACATCACCGCCACCATGGGGAAGACGGTGTCGTCCTGCAGCTTGCCGACCAGCAGCGTGGCCAGCGCCCCGACCATCATCTGCAGAAAGCCGGTGAGGCCGGAAGCGGTGCCCGCCAGCTCGGGGCGCAGCGAGATGGCGTTGGCGGTAGCGCTGGGCAGGCTGAGGCCGTTGGCCACGCCAACCAGCATCACCGGTGCGAAGAGCAAGAGCGGGATCATCTCGGTGCCGAGGGCGACCGCGGTCAGCAGGCCGACCCCGAGCAGTGCCAGCACGCTGCCGGTGAGAATCATGCGGTCGGTCCCGATGCGGACCGCCAGCCGCCCGGAGGCGAAATTGCCGGCCATGTAGCTGACCGCGTTCAGCATGAAGTAGAGGCCGTACTCGTTGGTCGGCCGCTGCATCACCTCGATCATGATGTAGGGCGCCCCGGCCAGGAAGGCGAAGAATACGGCGGTGGTGAAGGAGACGTTGAGGGCATAGCCGGCGAAGGCGCCATCGCGCAGCAGCAGGGGGAAGCCCCGCAGCATCGCCAGCTGGCCGTCGCCGCTGCGGCGGTCATGATGCGTCTCGTGCAGCAGCAGCCAGGCGAGGCCGAGCACCACGACGCCCACGCCCAGCACGGTGAAGAAGGTCGCGCGCCAGCCGAACCAGTGGTCGAGGTATCCGCCGAGCAGCGGGGCCATCATCGGGGCCACCACCATGGCCATGGTGATGTAGCCGATCATGCTGGCGGATTCGTCGCGGCTGTGGGTGTCGCGCACGATGGCGCGGCCGAGCACCAGGCCGGCGCAGCCGCCGACCGCCTGCACGATACGCGCGGCGATCAGCATGGCGATGGACTCGGCGAGGGCGGCGGCGAGGCTGCCGACGAGAAACAGCCCGATGCCGGCGAGCAGGACCGGGCGGCGACCGAAGCGGTCGGACAGCGGTCCCATGAAGAGCTGCGCGATGGCCACGCCGAAGAGGTAGAGCGTGAGGGTGAGCTGGATGGTGCCGTAGTCGGTGCCGAAGACGGCCGCCATGCCCGGCATGGAGGGAATGAAGATGTTGAGCGCCATTGGCCCCAGCGCTGTCACAGCGATGAGAATGCCGAGCGACGGCCGCCGCACGGTGACGGTCGGGCGGCCCATGTCGCCGGAAGAATCGGATGAGGTCTGCGCGGGCGCGCTCATGGGGACAACCGGAATGTCGAGGCTGGGCCCCCGAAAACCTTCAAGGAGCCCGAAGAAGACGTCGCGGAGCCGAAGGGCCGCCGCGAAGCGGAGAACAGCATGCTATATGGGGGCGGCGATGGCCAGAGTCTACCTCAAGCGCTTGGAAAGCTTCCGGCTTTCGTCGCTTCGGCGGACGGCTGGGGCTTGCCCGGCCTATGCAGGTAGCGCTACTGGCAAAAAGTGGGGCGGTGCTTCAGGCCGCTCAGCCGTTGCGCCGCCCCTGAGAATTGCCCGCTGGGCCGTTCAGGCGGAAACGCCTGACTGGCCCGCCCGAGCTTCGCTATTGCAGCGTCTCCTTGAAGAAGGTCACCGTGCGGTTCCACGCGATATCGGCCGCCTTCTCGTCGTAGCGGGCGGCGTTGGTGTCGTTGTTGAAGGCGTGGTTGGCGCCGTCGTAGACGAACAGCTCGTAGCTGACGCCGTTCGACTGCAACGCTGCCTCGAATTCGGGGATCCCGGCGTTGATGCGCTCGTCGATGCCGGCGTAGTGCAGCATCATCGGCGCCTTGATGTTGGCGACCTGATCGGTGGCCGGCTGACGCCCGTAGTAGGCCACCGTGGCGGAAATCGCCTGCGAGTTTACCGCCACCTGGTTGCTCATGGCGCCGCCCCAGCAAAAGCCGACGGAACCGACCCTGCCGGTGGTGTCCGGATGGTTGGCGAGGAAGTCGACAGCCGCCACCGCGTTCTCGATGGTCTGGGCGGCATCGAGCGCGCCGATCATCTCGCGCGCCTGGTCCTCGTCGGCCGGCGTGCCGCCGGCGGGCGAGAGAAAGTCGACGCCGAGGGCGACGAAGCCCTCCAGGGCGATGCGCCGGGTGACGTCCTCGACGTGCGGGTTGAGGCCGCGGTTCTCGTGGATCACCAGCACGGCCGGCAGCGGCCCTGCGGCGTCGGCCGGGCGCGCCAGGTAGCCCATCATCTCGCCGCTGGCGCCGGGGAAGGTGATCTTCTCCGTCGTCAGGCGGGCGTCGTCCGCCGCCACCATGGCGGCCTCGGCGTAGTTGTTCTCCAGCAGCGGCAACAGGGCATAGGCCGCCGCGGTGCCGCCGGCCACCCGGGTCAGATGATCGAAGAAGCGGCGGCGGTCGAGCGTCAGGTGGGTGTATTCGTCGTAGAGATCGATGATCTCCTGCGTGACTTTCGGCGCGGCCTGGTCCTTGCCGCCCTGAGGTTTCTCCTGTCGTGGCGCAGTCATCGCTTTCAGCTCTCCCATGATGAACCGGTCAGAGGCGAAGGTGGCGGCGGGCGCCGGGGGCAGGGGACTTGTCGCACGACCCACCCGGAGACTTGGGGCGTGATCCCATATTGGCGCCGCATGATCCCTTAGGGGGCAGCCGCCACCTTCGTCCCGGCAGGCTAACGCCGGCGCCGGCGCTTCGATAGGGCCGGCGCGGTGACATTTCTCGAACGACGCGGTGCGCCAACCGCTGCTTGGGCGATCACGAAAAAGTCAGGCGGCAGGCTGGCTTAGCTAAGCTAGTATTTTCGTGCTGCATGAAATGTCATGCACGGGAGCGGCTGAAAATGGCCCTGCGCGGTTCCTCCGGCCCGATGCCCTGGCCCCTCTGGGGCCTGATCGTCACCGTTGTGCTCGGCTTTCTCTTGGGGGCCCATGAGCGCCACACATTCGATGGCTTTACGCTGGTCGTCAGCCACGGCTACTGGGTCCTGCGCCTGCTGATGGCCTATCTGCTGTTCGCCGGCGCTCTGGCACTGCTGGAAATGAGCCCGCTGACGCCGCGTGTCGCCTGGGGCTGGCTGGCCCTGGCCGCCGCCCTGCTGACGCTGCCGCTCTTCACCCTCTGCGTCACCATGCTCGACCTGCTGCTCGGGCTGCCGGAGCTGGGCCCCGACGTTTTCGGGCTGGACAGCAGCGGGGCGGCGCTGTCGGCCGGCACCATGGTGCTGCTGTTCGGCATGGAATCCCTCTATCACCTGGATAACCACCTGGCCCTCTGTGCCCTCATCGTGATGCCGCGCCTGCTTCTGCAACAGCGGGCGGAGGTCGCGCTCCAGACGGCTCCACCGGCCGCTGCGGGACTGCCTGTCCTGGCTGCCGGCGCGGCGGCGGCGGCGCCCACGGAGCCGGGCCCGCCGGCCTTCCTCGAGCGCTTCGACCCGCCGGTGACGGGCAGCTTGCTGGCGGTACAGGCTCAGGAGCACTATGTGCGGGTGATCACCTCGGAAGGGGCGCCTTGCACGCTCTACCGCTTCGGCGACGCCCTGCGCGAGCTGGAGGGGCTTTGCGGCCTGCAGGTGCACCGTTCCTTCTGGGTGGCGGACGCCGGCGTGGCCGCGCTGAAGATCGGCCGGCGCGGCCTGCGCATCGTGCTGCGCAACGGCGAGCAGGTTCCGGTCAGCGCCCGCCACGCGGATCTCGTGCAGCGGCGCTTCGGCGAGCGCCTCGAAACCGTGGCGTGAGGTGTCTGGGGCCTGACGGCCGCGATGGAGGAAGGCAGGACCCGGCATGGTTGGCGGCGTCGACTTCGAGGGGGAACTGGCGGCCGCCCGGCTGCGCATGAAGCTGGAGCAGGAAGCCGGCTCCCTCGCCGAGAGCCAGCGCCTGCGCCGCGAGGAAGGCCGCGAGCAGTTCGAGGGCCGCCTGCTTGTTCTCGCCGTGGTCGGCGTCATCTACGTAGTGGTGGAGCTTCTCGCCTGAATTCCTCCCGCGTGAGGCTGTAGCGCCGCGCCGGCTCGCCCTGGTAGTCCACCACGCCCTTGTAGGTCAGGCCGATCTTCTCGGCCACGCGCATCGAGGCGATGTTCTCCGGGAGGATGTCGGCGACGACCTGCGCCATCGTTCCATGCTGGAAGCCTTGGGCCAGGACCGGTGCCGCTGCCTCTGTCGCATAGCCGCGGCCCCAGGCGGCGCGCTTGAGGCGCCAGCCGATCTCCACTTCGGCCCCCGCGACGGCGCAGGGATGCAGCATCACCCAACCGAGAAACTGCGTTGGGTCCTCGCGCGGGACGAGGACCCAGTAGCCGAGGCCGGGCGGGTAGCTGGCGGCCAGACGCCGGCGCAGGAATGCCAGGTGCTCCGCCGCGTTGCGCCAGGGCGCGCCGACGTAGCGGATCACCTCCGGATCGCTGTCCATGGCGAGGCAGGCGTCGAAGTCTTCCGGTCGGCGCGGGCGCAGCAGGAGGCGCGCGGTTTCGAAAGCCTCCATCGTTCTGCGCCGGCCTTAGCTGCGCAGGGTGATGTACTTGAAGGTGCCCTGGCCGCTGCCGATGACGCGGCCGTCTTCGTCCAGCACCTCGCAGTCGGCGAAGAACACCGAATTGCCGCCGCCCGAGCGCCGGGCACGGGCGGTGAGGCGTTTGCCCTCGCGGCCGGCGCCGATGAAGCTGCAGGTCAGCGAGAGGGTGAGGGCGCGCTTCGGCGTCTCGCCTTGCGGCGTGTAGCAGCCGCAGTAGCCGCAGGCGGTATCGATGAGGGTGCTCAGGACGCCGCCGTGCATGAGGCCGCTGCGGTTGAGGTGGCGCGCGGCGACGGTCAGGGCGATCTCGGCCAGATCCTCTTGCCAGTTCACCAGTTCGTAACCGACGAGGTCGGCGAAGCCGCCATGGGCGCGCAGCGGATCGGCTGCATCGGATTTCTTGCTTGAATCGGGCATGGCCGCAGACTGCCGCGTTGCGTGCGGACTGTCCAGGCAGAGGCGATGATCGGAAGCAGGCCCACAAAGTACGACCGGGGCGCTGCGGCCCCGGTCATTTGCTCTCGTTGGACAGGATCGGCTCCCACCGCGGTTGATTGGAAACCTCCTGACGAGTCACCGCACAGGCTTTGCGGCGGCTAAATCGTCACCGGTTTTCCCCGGCCACGTGACATCAGCTTGCGACTCGTCGTGCCCTGCGGTCAAGCCCCCAAAGGTAGGAATATCGGCGGACCTCCGCGACTTGCCTCAGCCATTTCGCAAGTGCAAACTGCAATGATCGCAGGCAGGGGGCGGGACCGGAAGCATGGCGGCGACCATCATTACCGTTGCGCAGCAAAAAGGCGGGGCGGGCAAGACGACGCTGGCTGCTAACCTTGCGATTGCCTACGCAGAGGCCAATAAGAAAGTCGCGGTTGCCGACATCGATCCGCAGCGCTCGCTGACCATGTGGCACGCCCTGCGCCAGGAACTGCACGGCGAGGATAGCGGCATCACCGTGGTGCCGGTCGGCGGCTGGAAGCTGGCCTCCGAATTGGACCGATTGCGCCGCGACCACGATATCGTGGTCATCGACTCGCCGCCGCACGCGGAGACCGACGCCAGGATCGCCGTGCGCCAGGCGCATCTCGTCGTCATCCCGCTGCAGCCCTCGCCGATGGACGTCTGGGCGACTGCGCCGATCCTCGAGGTCGCGCAGAAGGAAAAGGCCCCGGTGCTGCTGGTGCTGAACCGCATACCGCCACGCGCCAACCTCACCGACGAGATGATCGCGGAGATCGAGGTCTCTTTCCTGAGATCCGGGGGCGCCCGCATCGCCAAGAGCCGCATCGGCAACCGTGTCGCCTTCGCGGGCGCCATGCTGAAGGGCCTCGGCGTCTCCGAGTACCAGCCGAAAGGCCGTGCCGCCCAGGAAATCCGCGCCCTCTCCAAGGAAATCCTGAAGGCGGCAGGGTAGGGAGCGGCCGGGGTCGGATCAGACTACAGGCCGCCTGTGAGATCCTGCGTCAGCGCCTGCACCTCGGACAGGGCCGCGGCACCGAGGTTGCCGGCGAGCGCCTGGATCTTCGGCGTCCACTGTGCGAGGACCGGTTTGTATTCCGTATAGAGGAACAGGACTGCTGCCAGGCAGCCCGCGATGACGCAGGCCTGTCTGATCCGGCGCCAGGCCTGGGTTCTCCCTTGACGTCGTGCCACGCCGCGCAGCTTGCGCCGGCCCGCGGTGACCTGGGCCGGGGCATTCCTGTTCCATTCGGCTTGCGCTTCAGCGAGCCGTCTGCCTGCTTCGGCGCGCAATTGGCCCTCCGCGATGGCAAGTGCGGCCCGGGTCTCCTTCTCCCAGTCTCCGCGTGCCTGCCGGAGCCGGGCCTCAGCCGCGGCCTCTGCCTTGCGTGCTGCCTGTTCGGCGGCAGCGGCGACGCGGGCCTGGCTTTCCTTGGACCACTCGGACCGGGCGACTGCGAGCCGCGCCTTCACCTCGTCCAACTCCTTCGCCAGGCGCGCCTCGCCGTCCTCAGCCTGCTGCGGCTTCTCATCGTCGCGGGCGGTGGCGCGCTGCGCCAGGGCAGCCTCGAGCTCGCCGGAAAGCGCGCTGGCTTTCTGCGCGGCTGCCTCGGCTCTTGATTCCGCGTCTTCGCGGGCATTGCGCTCGGCGAGGAGCTTCGTCTGCCACTCCTGCTGCAGCCGTGCCGCCTGTTCGGACAGCTGCGTCGCGGCATTTTCCTTCCATTGCACTTCGGATTCCGCCAGCGCCGCCTCGAGACGCTGCACGGCGGACTCGGCCTCGGTGCAGCGTTGCCCTGCGGCATCCAGGTTCTGCTCGGCGTCTTTGCGCCACTCGGCGCGTGCCTCTTCGAGGCGGGTCTCGGCCGCGCTCTCGGATATCCGCACCGCCTGGGTCACGGCGGCAGCGATTCGGACGTCGCTTTCCCTATTCCATTCGGACCTGGCGGCAGCGATCCGAGCTTCCAGCTCTTCCGCCAGGCGGGTCTCGATCACCTCCGCGATCCGCTCGCTATCGCTGGCCTTGCCGGCTTCGGCGGCTGCGGCGCGCGCCAGGGCGGCCTCGAGCTCGCCGGAAAGTGCGGTCGCCTTTCGTACCGCCTCCTCAGCTTTTGCGTCGGCTGCGTCGCGGGCGCTGCGCTCGTCCTGGATCCTTTGCTGCCATTCCGCTTCCAGCTGCCTTGTCTGCTCGGCCAGGCGCGCCTCGCTCTCCGCCCGCCAGCGTGCCTCGGCCTCCGCCAAGGCGCTTTCGGTATCGCCTTTCGGCTTTGCGAGGCGCGTGCTGTGCGGTAGCGGCACCTCGAACTGCCCGACGACCGACGCGTTCTCGTTTTTGTCGATGACGACGATGCGCACGGCGATGCTCGGCGGCGGCTCGGTGTCGTCCGGCAGCAGCAGGGCGAGGCCGTCCAGATCGGCCGGCGCAAGGGACCAGCTGGCATCCTCGTTCCGCACGCCGGTCGAGAGCTGCGCGCGCGCCGGCAGATGCACGACGCGCAGCGACAGCCGCCGGTGCTGCCGGTAGGGGGCCAGCAGGGGGGTGAGGTCGAGCGGGATTCCGTCCCGCATCGCCGCGTCGCTCGTCGCGGCGCTTGCGCTGTCGCTCATGATGATCTTCTTCCGGCCGCCGGACATCGCTCCGGTCGCGCGGAACTCCGCATTCCTGTTGCGATCAGTTTCGGCCGGAACGGATGAACGATTCGGTAAGGTCGGGATTTGTCTCAACCTGCTGCCAGTGTCACGCGCTCCAGGCTCCTTCGCCGCGCGGTTGAAAGATCGGCGGGCACGAAACCTCATCGGCGCCGACGCCGACCTACTGCTTGCACGGCCCAGCGACCGCCGGGCCCGGAAAGGAAGGAGCACTGCCATGAGAAAGATCGTAAAGCTCTCGCTTGCCGTCGCGTTGGTCGTCGCGGCGGCGCAGGGCGCCGCGGCGAGTCCGCCGGCGTCGCAGTTGGCGCTGCAAGGCGCGGCGTCGAAGTTCCTCTCGCAAAAGGACGTCGAGGCATCGGGCGGCTATCGGCTCTCGGTGCCGGGGCGCGGCGAGTTCAAGGTGGTCCGCGTCGGCTCGCCTAAAGACCCGGCGAAAAAGTGCCTGGTCGAGACCGCGTCGCTCAAGCGGCTGATCGCCGCGACGCCGCGAGGCGGTTCGCCGACGGCGGCCGGCATCATCATTGAACTGCGCGCCTACACCGGCGGCAGCTGCCCGTCTGACTCCATCTGCTGCAGCGGGTCCGGAAACGGCTGCTCGGTCGAGGTGGTGATCGTGCAGAAGCCTTCCGGTGGCGGAGGGAACTGAGGCCGCCCGAGCACCGGCCCGTTCCGCTGCGCGCGGAGCGGGCCGGCTTGCGGCGCCTCAGGTCGGACGCACGCCCACCGCGTAGAAGAATGGATTCTCGAAGCCGGGCTTGCCGTAGTCGAGCGGCTCGTCCTCCAGGGTGTAGACCTGGCCGCCGGCGGCCAGCAGCACGGCGTGGCCGGCGGCGGTGTCCCATTCCATGGTGCGCCCGAAGCGCGGATAGAGATCGGCGCGGCCCGAGGCGACCAGGCAGAACTTCAGCGACGAGCCGGCGGAGACCTTGTCGGCAACCTTGAAGCGGCTGAGGAAGTCGTCCAACTCCTGGCCCTCGCCGTGGCGGCGGCTGGCCACCACCACCGCGCCCTCCGCCGGGGTCTCCCTTGCGCGGATGTCCATCAGCGGCTTGTCGGTCTCGGCGAAGACGGCGCGGCCGCTGGTCTTGTTGCCGTCGGCGTCGTCACCGCAGACCCCCGCCCAGGTCATCGCCAGCGCCGGCGCGTGCACCACGCCGGCAGCCGGCTGGCCGTCCTCGATGAGGGCGATGTTCACGGTGAACTCGCCGTTGCGGCTGATGAACTCCTTGGTGCCGTCGAGCGGATCGACCAGCCAGAAGCGGTTGCCATCGATGACCGGCACCTCGCCGGCCGCCATGGCTTCCTCGGCGACCACCGGGATCTCCGGCGTCAGCGTATTCAGCGCGCCGAGGATGAAGGCTTCCGCCGCCTCGTCGGCCTCGGTGACCGGCGAGGAGTCGTCCTTCTCGCGCACCGCGATCTCCTCGGACTCCACGTAGTAGGCGAGGATAATCTTGCCGGCGCGCTCGGCGATCAGGCGCAACACCGAGACAATGTCTTCGGCGCCGGCCTCGTCCTGGTTCAGCAGTTGGTCGAGGGATTTCTCGCTCATTCCGCGGCCTCCTGGCGGCGGGCATCCTGCACGGCACGCCACACTTTCTCCGGCGTCGCCGGCATGTCGATGTGGCGGACGCCAAGCGGCGCCAGGGCATCGACCAGCGCGTTGATCACCGCCGGGCAGGCGCCGATGGCGCCGGCCTCGCCGGCCCCTTTCACGCCCATCGGGTTGGTGGTGCAGGGCGTGTCCTCCACCAGGGTCAGCTCGATGGCCGGCACGTCGTCGGCGCGCGGCAAGCAGTAGTCCATGAACGAGCCGGTGAGCAGCTGGCCATCGCCGTCGTAGATCGTGTGCTCCAGCAGTGCCTGGCCGATGCCCTGCACGGTGCCGCCGTGCACCTGGCCGCCGACCAGCAGCGGGTTCACCACTACGCCGAAGTCGTCGACCACGACATAGCGCAGCAGCTTCACGCGGCCGGTGTCGGGATCGACCTCCAGCTCGCAGAGGTGGCAGCCGTTGGGATAGGTCTGGGTGCCGGCGACGAGATGGTGCTGGCCCTCAAGCGGGCCCTTCATCTCTTCCGGCAGGCTGTCGTCGCCGCGGGCCGCCTTGGCGACCTGGGCGAGGGAGAGGTGCTTGTCGGTGCCGACCACGGTGAACATGCCCTCGGCGAACTCGATGTCCGCCTCGGCGGCCTCCAGCAGGTGGCCGGCGATGGCGCGGCTGCGCTCGATGATGCGATCTGCGGCGCCGTCGAGGGCCTGGCCGCCCATCAGCAGCGAGCGCGAGCCGCCGGTACCGCCGCCCTGCGGCAGGTCCCAGGAATCGCCCTGGTGGATGGTGATCTGCTCGGGCTCGACGCCGAGCTTGTCGGCCAGCAGCTGGGAGTACGCGGTGAAGTGGCCCTGGCCGTTCGACTGGGTGCCGATCCACAGCTCCAGCGCGCCGTCCTCCTTCACCTCCAGGCGCGCGGTCTCCTCGCCGTTGGAACCGCAGACCTCGCCGTAGCAGGCAAAGCCGAGGCCACGCAGCTTGCCGGCCGTCGCCGCTTCCTGGCGCCGCGCCGCGAAGCCCGCATGGTCGATGGCCGCGAGGCCGCGCTTCAGCATGCCCGGGAAGTCGCCGCTGTCGTAGGTCTCGCCGAAGGCGGTGCGGTAGGGCAGCGCTTCTGGCGGGATGAAGTTGCGCCGCCTGAGCTCTTCCGGGGCGATGCCGGCGTCGCGCGCCGCCGCGTCGATCAGGCGCTCGACCAGGTAGGCCGCCTCCGGCCGCCCGGCGCCGCGGTAGGCATCGACCGGCACGGTGTTGGTGAACACCGTTGTGATCTCGGCGTAGCCGACCGGAATGCTGTAGAGGCCGCTCAGCATGGGCGCGTAGCAGCCGGTCGGGATGAAGGGCGCGAAGCTGGAGAGGTAGCCGCCCATGTTGGCCGTGGTGGTCACGCGCAGCCCGAGGATGCGGGCATCCTGGTCGAGCGCGAGCTCCGCCAGGGTCACGTGGTCGCGGCCCTGGGTGTCGCTGAGGAAGCCCTCGCTGCGCTCGGCATTCCAGCGCACCGGCCGGCCGAGCCGCCGGGCGGCGAAGAGCACCAGCACAGTCTCCGGATAGACGAAGATCTTCATGCCGAAGCCGCCGCCGACGTCCGGCGTGATGATGTGCATCTTCTCCTGCGGGATGTTGAAGATGTTGCCGCAGAGCGGGTCCAGCATGCGGTGCGAGCCCTGCGAGCCGGTATAGAGCGTGAAGGTCTCGCTGGCCGCATCGTAGGCACCGAGGGTGGCGCGCGGCTCCATCGAGTTCACCACGATGCGGTTGTTGACGATCTCCAGCCGCGTGATCTGGGCGGCCTTGTCGAAGGCCGCCTTGGTGCCGGCCTCATCGCCGGCCTCCCACACCAGGCTGGTGTTGTTGGGCGCCTCGTCCCAGATCTGCGGCTGGCCGGGCCGGGCGGCGCTGGCGGTCTCGGTGACGGCGGGCAGCGGATTGTAGTCGACCATGATCAGCTCGGCGGCGTCGCGCGCCTGCTGCAGGGTCTCGGCCACCACGAAGGCGACCGCATCGCCGACGTGGCGCACGCGCCCGCGGGCCAGGGCAGGGCGCGGCGGCATGATGGTCTTGCCGCCGTTCTTGCCGCGCAGCGGCACCAGGCAGGGGATGTTGCCGACGCCGTCGGCATCCAGGTCCTCGACCGTGAAGACGCCGAGCACGCCGGGCGCCGCCTTGGCCTCCGCCAGGTCGATGGCGGTGATCTCCGCATGGGCGAAGGGGCTGCGCAGCAGCACGCCGTGGCACTGCCCCTCCAGCCGGATGTCGTCACTGTACTGGCCCTCGCCGGTCAGGAAGCGCAGGTCTTCCACCCGGCGCAGGCCCTGGCCTACGCCAAATCGCCCCATGGCTAAAACGCTCTCCGTGTTAGGTGATCTTGAATGAGGAATTGGCCCCGATGATAGGCGAGGGGGCCGTCCCCGACAAAGGGGAAAGTCGTGACGGTTTTGTGGGACGGAGGCCGCGAGATCATAGGTATTCCTCGCAATTGACAGCAGCATGTCGTGAGGCTTCCGCGCTAGGCTCCGCGCCGCCACTGGCAGAAGGAGAACGGCGGCATGGAACAGCGGCTGAGTTTGGTGACTCTGGGGGTGCGGGATCTGGCGCTGGCTCGAGCCTTCTACGAGCAGGGCCTTGGCTGGACGCGCAACGCCGGCGTTGAGGGTGAGGTCGCCTTCTACCAGCTGGGCGGCATGATCCTGGCGCTATGGGGGCGCGACGCCCTGGCGGAGGACGCGCGGCTGGAACTGGCGCCGATGACCCCCGGCAAGAGCTTCGGCGGCCTCGCGCTCGCCTACAACGCGCGCGACGCGGCGGCGGTGGATGCGGTCCTGAAGGAAGCCGAGGCCGCCGGCGGCACCATCCTGAAGCCGGCCGCGAAAACCGACTGGGGCGGCTACGCCGGCTATTTCACCGATCCCGACGGCCATCCCTGGGAGGTGGCGCACAACCCCTTCTGGACCCTGAGGCCCGACGGCACGGTCTCGCTGGAGAAGCCGGAGTAGTCGCCGGGCATCCTTCGAGACAGCCCTTCGGGCCTCCTCAGGAAGGGGTCTGAGAACAAACCCTCACCCTGAGGAACGCGCGTCAGCGCGTGTCTCGAAGGGTGAGGGTTTGTCGGCAACAGCCCCTAATCGAAGGCCTGCTCCCAAGTGCCCTGGGTGGCGGCCTTGGAGTACTCGGTCGCGCGGTTCTCGAAGAAGTTGGTGTGCTCGACGCCGTTCAGGATGGCGTCGAGCCAGGGCAGCGGGTTCTTCGCCGTGCGGTAGATCGGCTGCAGGCCGAGCTGGG
>CAYYIV010000001.1:274962-314524 GCA_964472095.1 uncultured Pelagibius sp. | reverse complement strand
TGACCCGCGAGGATCCCTATGCCTGGCTGCGCGCCGACAACTGGCGCGAGGTGATGCGCGATCCCGCGGTGCTGGAGGCGGAGATCCGCAGCTATCTGGAAGCGGAGAACGCCCACACCGAGGCGGCGATGGCGCCGACCGAGGCGCTGCAGCAGCAGCTCTTCGCCGAGATGAAGGGGCGCATCAAGGAGGACGACAGCTCGGTGCCCAGCCCGGACGGGCCCTTTGCCTACTACCAGCGCTTCGAGACCGGCGGCCAGCACCCGGTGTTCTGCCGCCGGCCGGTCGACTTGCTGGACCAGGGGCCGGGCGGAGACTGGTCCGGCCGCGAAGGCGAGCAGGTACTGCTCGACGGCAACCGCGAGGCCGAGGGCGAGAGCTTCTTCCGCGTCGGCGCCTGCGAGCACAGCCCCGACCATGGCCTGCTGGCCTACGCGGTCGACCGCAACGGCTCCGAGCGCTACCGCATCAACGTGAAGGATCTCGCCAGCGGTGACTTGCTGCCCGATACCATCGAGGAAGCTCAGGGCAGCCTGGCCTGGGCCAACGACGGCCGCACCCTGTTCTACGTGACGCTCGATGAGGAGCACCGCCCCTCCAAGGTCTACCGCCACCGCCTCGGCGAGGATCCGGCTGAGGACGCGCTGGTCTACGAGGAGCCGGACCCCGGCTTCTTCGTCGGCCTCGGCAAGACCGAGAGCGACCGCTTCATCGTCATCTTGGCGCACGATCATACCACCTCGGAGGTGCGGGTGATCGACGCCGCGGCCCCCGAGAGCGCGCCGGTCCTCGTCGCGCCGCGCGAGCGCGGCCTGGAGTACGAGGTCAGCGACCACGGCGGGCGCTTCCTCATCCTGACCAATGCCGACGGCGCCATCGACTTCAAGATCGTCGAGGCACCCATCGCGGCGCCGGGGCGCGCGCAGTGGCGTGACCTGGTGCCGCACAAGCCCGGCCGCCTGATCCTCAGCCTGGAGGTTTTCAAGGACTATCTCGTCCGCCTGGAGCGCGAGGCTGGGCTGCCGCGCATCGTGGTCACCGCCTGGGCTTCCGGCGAAGAGCACGCCATCGCCTTCGACGAGGAGGCCTATTCCCTTGGTCTCGTGCCCGGCTACCTCTACGACACCGCCAGCCTGCGCTTCGCCTACTCCTCGCTGACCACGCCGCAACAGGTCTACGACTACGACATGGCGAGCCGCCGGCGGGTGCTGCGCAAGCAGCAGGAGGTGCCGAGCGGCCACAATCCCGACGACTACGTCGCGCGCCGCATCCTCGCCCGCGCCCACGACGGCGAGAAGGTGCCGGTCTCGCTGGTCTACCGCAAGACGACACCGCTCGACGGCTCGGCGCCGCTCCTGCTCTACGGTTACGGCTCCTATGGCATGGCGATCCCGGCTGCCTTCTCGACCAACCGCTTCAGCCTCATCGACCGCGGCTTCGTCTATGCCATCGCGCACATCCGCGGCGGCACCGACAAGGGCTACGGCTGGTATCTTGACGGCAAGCTGGACAAGAAGACCAATACCTTCCGCGACTTCATCTCGGCGGCAGAGGCGCTGATAGGTCAGGGCTTCACACGGGCCGGGCAGATCGTCGGCCACGGCGGCTCGGCCGGCGGCCTGCTGATGGGCGCGGTCGCCAACCTGCGTCCCGATCTCTTCCGCGGCATCATTGCCGAGGTCCCCTTCGTCGACGTGCTGACCACCATGTGTGACAAGGACCTGCCGCTGACGCCGCCGGAATGGCCGGAATGGGGCAACCCGCTGGAGAGCGTCGAGGCCTACCGCACCATCGCCGCCTATTCGCCCTACGACAACGTCGCGGCGAAGGACTATCCGGCGATCCTGGCGACGGCCGGGCTCACCGATCCGCGCGTCACCTACTGGGAACCGGCCAAGTGGGTGGCGCGGCTGCGGGCGACCAAGACCGACGACAACCTTCTGCTGCTGAAGACGGTGATGACGGCCGGCCACGGCGGCGCCTCCGGCCGCTTCGACAAGCTGAACGAAGTGGCGCTATCCTATGCCTTCGCGCTGCTGGTCAGCGGCAGGTCCGGCGGCTAGGGGCGCGGTGTTTCAGCGTATGGATCATCCCACTGGGTAGGGAGCTGGCTTTGAAGATGTACGATCTCGCGGCGGCCGATCCGCTGCTGCGCTTCAGTCCCTATTGCTGGCGCACGAAGATGGCGCTGGCCCACAAGGGCCTCGCGGTGGAGACCCTGCCTTGGCGGTTCACCGAGAAGGAGGCCATCGCCTTCTCGGGCCAGGGGCGGGTGCCGGTGCTGGTCGACGGCGAAAAGGTGGTCCACGATTCCTGGGATATCGCCTGCTACCTGGACGAGGCCTATGCCGATCGCCCGGCGCTGTTCGGCAGCGCCGATGCCCGCGGCGCCGCCCTCTTCATCAAGCGCTGGGCGGAGGGGCAGCTGCACCCTGCGCTGGTACGCCTCATCATCGCCGACATCGTGAAGATCATTCACCCGAAGGACGTCGGCTATTTCCGCGAGAGCCGCGAGGCGGCGCTCGGGGCGACGCTGGAGGACTACTCAGCCGCCAAGGCGGAGAACCTGGAACGGCTCCACATCGTGCTGACGCCACTGCGCCTGACCGTAAAAGATACCGCCTTCCTAGGCGGCGTGCGGCCTGCCTATGCCGACTACATCGTGTTCGGCGCCCTGCAGTGGGCGCGCTGTTCCTCGCCCCAGACCCTGCTGGAGGACGACGACCCGGTGGCGGCATGGTTCGGGCGGCTGCTGGATCTCTACGACGGCCTCGGCGCCAAGGCACCGCGTGCTACGGCCGTCTAGATTCCGGCGACACAAGACTGCTGACGGCAGGCTGGCAGGAGGGCCGCGCTAGTTTGGCGACCATGTCATCCGACCCGGCGGCCAGAGCGGAAAAATTTCGCGCCCTTCATCGCGAGGAGGGAGCCTTCGTCATACCCAATCCCTGGGATGCCGGCACGGCGCGCCTGCTCGCGTCGCTCGGCTTCAAGGCGCTGGCGACCACCAGCGCAGGACTGGCCTTCTCATTGGGCAGGCCGGAAGGCAGGCTTGCGCGCGACGAGGTCCTGGCTCATTGCCGCAGCCTGGTCGCGGCGACCGAACTGCCCGTCTCGGCCGATCTGGAGAAGGGTTTCGGCGATTCGCCGGAGAGCGCGGCGGAGACAATTCGCGCCGCTGCCGAGACCGGCTTGGCGGGCTGCTCGATCGAAGATCACACGAATCGCCGCGATGACCCGATTTTCGACTTCACGCTGGCGGTCGAGCGTATCGCGGCGGCGTCGGAGGCCGCCCGCGCGTTGCCGCGGGACTTCGTGTTGACTGCCCGCTGCGAGAATTTCCTTTGGGGCCGCCCCGATCTGGACGATACGATCCGTCGCCTGCAGTCCTTCCAGGATGCCGGCGCAGACGTCCTCTATGCGCCGGGGCTGCGCGATCTCGATGAGATCCGCAGGCTCTGCATGTCGCTGACGAAGCCGGTCAACGTGGTGATGGGCCTGCCCGGTGCGACCTTCACGATCCGGGAGCTGGCGGCCGCGGGCGTGAAACGGATCAGCGTCGGCTCGGCTCTGGCGCGGCTGGCCTACGGGGCCTGCCTCGCCGCCGCGCAGGAGATCGTGGAGCAGGGCACCTTCGGAGCTCTGTCGGACGCCATCGGATTTGCGGAACTCGAGGACCGGTTCAGGCCTTTCGAAGAGCTGTGAACCGGCCGGCTAGGGCCGCCGGCTCTCGCCCGCCGTCCTCGCGCGCACCTCCTCGTAGGCCGCCTGCAGCCGCTCGCGCACCGTCGGGCCGCGCCGCTTGCGGGGCAAGATGCCCAGGTGAGTCTCGCGCAGCTCGGCCATGAAATCCTCCCACATCGGCGGCCCGCCCTCGGCAAGCAGCCTGGCGCGGATCGAGAGCGTCTCGCTGACCGGCAGGTGGCGAGTGCCCCAGGCGCCGATCTGCGCGAAGACCGGCAGCAGCTCGATGGCCTTCTCGGTCAGGCTGTAGATGGCCTTCTGCTTGTGACTGGGGTCGTCGGCCCTGGTGATCAGGCCTTCCTCGAGCAGCATCTTCAGACGGTCGGCCAGGATGTTCGAGGAGATGCCTTCTTCGGAGCGCAGCAACTCGCGGAAGTGCCGGCGGTTGCCGAACATCATGTCGCGCAGAATCAGCAGGGACCATTTGTCGCCCAACACCTCCAGGGTGAGGTTGATCGGGCATCCCGATCGCTGTGCGCCTGACATTGCTTCGCTCCCGCATTCCACTGGCAAAGAAAAACCGCTTGCATTATCGCACCAATAGTCTCAAGATACAACTGGTTGTAATAAGCAATCAGTATACGAGCCAGGAGGAGAACGACCATGGCAGAGCAGCAGGATATCGCAGATCTCGTGCGCCGCTACTTCGGCGCCTATCTCTCAAAGCAAAAGGAGGTGCTGGAGGTACTGCTGAGCGAGGATTTCGCTTTCCGATGCCCGCTCGGCAACGACATCGACAGGGCGACCTACTTCCAGGAGTGCTGGCCCGGCAGCGCCAAGATCCGCGCCGTCGATTTCGAGTCCATCCTCACAGATGGCGACGAGGCGATGGTGCGCTACGTGGCGACGCTGAACTCGGGAGCAGAGTATCGCTGCGCCGAGTATTTCCGGGCCGAGGGCGGCCGGCTCGTGCGCGTCGACGTTTATTTCGGCAACCACCCCGACCATCTCTTCTCGATCTTCGAGGCCGCCGCGTAGAGCCGCGGATTGTTGATCTCGCATTCGCACTGGAGGACGTCGCGATGACCGAAACTTCCGTAGAGCATGCTACCTTCAAGGTCGAGCGCCGCTTCGATGCCACGCCCGCGCAGGTCTTCGCGGCCTGGGCGCAGCCCGCCGTGAAGCGGCGCTGGTTCGGCGATGCCGACGGCTGGGAAGACGTCGAGCACAAGCTCGACTTCCGCGTCGGCGGCAGCGAGTTCTCGGCTGCGCGCCAGCCGGGCGGCCCGCTGCACGTGAACGACACCGTGTTTCTGAACATCGTGCCGGAGCGTCGTATCGCCTTCGCCTATACGATGCGGCTCGACGACAATCCGATTTCCGCTTCGCTGGCGACGGTGGAAATCAGGCCAGACGGCAGGGGCACGCGGCTGACCTACACCGAGCAGGCCGCCTTCTTCGACGGCGGCGACAATGTCGGTCTGCGGGAAAGCGGTTGGACTTGGTTGCTCGGTCAGCTGGAGAAGGCTCTCGCCGAGAACAGCGCCATGCAAGCCTGAGGATTTCCGCCGTTGGCGACGACGACCGGGCTCAGGTTTCCTTGGCCTGGTCGGCAGCCTCGGGCAGCGGGACCGGGATCAGCGGGCTCTTGTCGAGCAGCGGGCCGGACCCGGTGGCCGGCGGGGCCGCGTCCGGCGGTACAATGATGTTGCCGTCGCCGGCGTTCTGGGTGCCCTGCCCCGCCGCAAGGGGTGCCGTGGTGTCCGCGGCCTCCTGCTGCGGCGTGGCTTGGTCACTGTCGCGCAAGCTGCGGCTTACCGCTTCGGCGAGCTCCAACAGTTGCTCCTGCGCCATGCTGCCGGCGAGGCTGTAGGCCATATGTGCATCCTGCCAGACGAAGCGTGCGGCTTCGCCGTCGCGCGTGAAGGTGAAGCTGGTCTTCCCCGCCTTGCCGCCGGCTCGCATGGTTAGGGTGACGCGCTTGCCGGTCTCGTCCTGGTAGAGCAGCTGCGCGGCCGGCGGGCCGCCATTGCCGGCCAGCACGCGCTCGCCGGCAAGGCGGAATCCGAGCGCCTTGAGGTCCGGCACCGTGGCCGGCACATCGCCCGGCTGCGCCGCGAGCCAAGTGACGACCTGGCGCTTGCCGCTCTGCGCCTCAGCAGCCGGCAGCGCCGGAATCTGCGTCGCCTGCCGGGTGAAGGTCACCAGGGAGTCGTCCCGCCAGCCGACGTGATCCAAGGCCATCCAGCCGCTGGTGCCGGCGGCCAGCAGCAGAGCTACGGAGGCGGCGAGGGAGCGGAAACGCCGCGATCCCGGGGCGCTTGTCGCAGCGTCCTTCAGTTTGGCGTCGAGTGCGCCGGCAAGTGCCGCCATACGCGGTGGCAGGCTGTCGTCGGGCGCCGGACTGCCGGGGCAAGGATCGAAGAGAGCGTGCAGGCCAATGTTCTGTGCCCGGTAGGCGGCCAAGCGCGCCGCCTCCCCGGGGCGGGCCGCCAGATAGGCTTCTATGGCGGCGCGGCGGCGGCTGTCGAGCTGCCCGTCGACATAGGCCTGCAAGTCGTCCTCGGCGACCGCATTGTCGTTTCCCGGGGAGTTATGGTCGGGCCAGGCTGGCTTCATTGCACCTTCCGAAGATTGGCCATCGGTGCGCCGTTGATCATGCGGCGCAGCGCCTCTCGGCCGCGTGACAGGCGCGACATGACGGTGCCGATGGGCACGTCCAGAACCTCCGCCGCATCCTTGTAGGCGAGACCCTCGTAGCCGACCAGCAGCACCGCTTGGCGCTGCTCTTCCGGCAGGCGCTCCAGCGCCTCGGCGAGGTCGTGCAACTCCAGGAATCCGTGCTGCGGGGCCGGCCGCGCCGTCAGGTTCTCGAGCACCTCGTCGGCAACGGCGTAGTTCCAGCGCCGGCGCTCGGTCAGGCGGTCGATGTGGGCGTTGTGCAGGATGGTGAAGAGGTAGGCACGCAGGTTGCGGATCTCAGCCGCTTTGTCGCGCCGGGCCAGGGCGCGGCTGAGGCATTCCTGGACCAGGTCGTCGGCTTCCGCCGTGTTGCCGGCGAGGGCACGGGCATAGCGCCGAAGGCCGGGGATGTGTTCGAGAACCGTCGAATCCGTCGTCGCCACGCTTTTTGCCTCCAACCATGTTTTATGTGGCGCGGCCGGCAGCGGGCCGGCGCGCATGAGTTGAAGGTAGGCAGGGGTCCGGAGGCTGTCCTGGAACCTTAAGAGGACCGATTTGTGGCGATTTGTGGTGTCCGTTGCCGCATTCATGACAAACTGCCGACGCTGGAATTTAGTCCTTGCCCAGGGCGGCCCCACACGGGGAGCCCCGAAGCCAGCGGCGCCAAAGCGCCACCGACTCCCTGAACTCCCCGGCCGCGCCGGCGGGGACGGTTTACTGGGACGTCGACCCGTCGGTCGCAGGTTCGTCCATCGTGGGCTCTTCGGCCGGCGGCTGCACGGCCGGCGGTTCGCTGCTTTGCGGCGCCATCGGAGCAGTGCCGCTGTCTTCGGCGGGCGGCATCGCGCCCTGCTGCTGCTGCATCGGCGTCGTTGAGCTGTCCGAGGCCTGCTGTTCGTCGCAGGCGGCAAGGCCGAAGGCCATCGCCGCCGCGGCGAGGCTGGTGAAGAGAACTGACTTTGACATCGTTCGAACCTCCAAGGAAAAAGTCACTAGGACCCATGAACTTATGGGCAAGGGCGTTGGCAGGCGGGTCCGGGGACGGCGGCCGGCGCTAGGGGAGAGAGCTGCGCCGGCCGCCTCTACGGGCTGTGAGGGAAGGGCACGCCCGCATTTGCATCGACCCGGAAAGGAAAGCCGCTGGTACAAACGGCAGCCGGTTTCCACTTTCCACCTGTGCAAGACGGCCAGGGAGTGCCGCCTTGCGATCGCTTCCCCCTTAGGACCGCCGGCCGCAGGGTTTATTCCAATCCGGCGGTCGCGGAATCGTGCCGGCGGCGGCGGGTTAACATTTCGGTAAGCTTGTCCAGGGCATCTAGAATACTGGCCCCGGCTCGAAATCCGGGGTTTCTTTCCGGCAGGAGTCGCCGGGATGCCGGAGGAGCCGCAACGGGCAATGCGTTGGTTTGACGGGCTTGCAGTGCTGGTCGTCGCCGGACTGGCAGCCTATCTGGCAATCCAGCCGCCGCTGCGCGAACTGGAGGGGCCGGCGTACGATCTCCTGCTGCGCGCCAGGTTGGAAATCTACGGCAAGGACTTTTCCAGCCGCGGGCTGCGCGCGCAGCCCTCGCCGGTGGTCGTCGTCGCTCTCGACCAGGAGACCGGACTGCGCCCGCCCTTCGACCGGCTGCCGCAGGAGCTCTGGACTCCGCAGATCGCCGAGGTGATGCGCCGGACGCTGGACGCGGGTGCCCTGGTGCTCGCCCAGCAGCAGGCTTTCGCCACCTCCGGCGACGCCGCCATCGAGGGTTACGACGCCGACTACCTCGCGGTGCTCAGCGAGGCCGCCAAGCAGCGGCGTATGGTGCTCGGGCGGCGCGCACCGGCACCGGACCGCCTGGGTCCGGCGCCGGCACATGCGGAAGCTGTCGGCGCCGACCGCAACGTGCGCCACATCGCGCTCTATCCCGATCCCGACGGGGTGCTGCGTCACGCCGCGCTCTATGAGGACAGCCACGACCGCACCGGCAACGTGAGCGTCAAACCGACGCTGGCACTCGAGTTGGCCGCCCGCGTGATCGGCGAGCGTCCCCACCTGCTGAACGGCAGCGATCTGCTGCTCGGGCGGCACGCGGTGCCGGGTTCGGAGATCAACGCCATGCTGCTGAACTTCCAGGGCGGCGACGGCGGGATCCCGGTCTTCTCACTCGGCGATCTCTACGCCTGCTCGCAGGACGGCGAGGAGGGCTTCTTCCGCAAGCACTTCGACGACAAGGTGGTGATCTTCGGACGGACCGATGGGCCGCGCTGGCGACGGGTGACTGCGGCACGCTTCCTCGACGTGCGGAGTACCGACCGCTATGCCGAGCGCTGCCGCCTGCCTCTCATGCTGAGCCTTGTCGCCAGCGACCACGGGAGCGACGCGACGGGCACCATGCCAGAGGTTCTGGTGAGCGCGACGGCGGTGCGCAACCTGCTGCTGCGCGAAGGCGTAAAGAGCCTGTCGGCGGCTGCCGTCTTCTTCATCGTCGCGCTGCTGGCGCTCGCCGTCGCCTGGGCGGTTCTGCGCATCGATTCCCATATCGTGGCGCCCGCCGTCCTCGTGGTGGCGGCCGGCTGGGGCTATCTCGCCGTGGTGATGTTGGCGCGGGAGACCTGGCTGATGCCGTTGGCTCAGCCGGCGTCGGCGGTCGCCCTTGCCTTTGCCGCGGCCTGGATCTACCGCGCCCTGCGGCGTTTCTAGGCTCTGCCTTCCGCAACTTCAGTTGAGGCAGGTCAATGCCGCGCCGCCGACGCGCGGCGATGCTGCGTCATCATTGTCGCTACCGAAGAGGGAGCCGCAGCATGGTTGGGAAAAAGGTCGCACCGCTGGTTGCGCTGATGCTGGGGCTGACGTTCGCGCTGACGCCGCTGCCGGTTGCCGGACAGGAATGGCAGGAGCAGCTGAACGACCAGATGCTGCGCGAATTTGACTGCGAGGTGGCTTTCTTGAGCCAGGTCGCCGAGCGTGTGGTGAACGGTGACCAGGTGGTGCTCGCCAAGGTGCACTGCGTCGACAAGCGCAGCTTCGATGCCTATCGCGACAGTGCCTTCAAAGACTTCCAGGTCCACCCCTGTGAGAACCCGGATAACAGGGTTTGCTGACTACAGGACCTAGCTGACCACGCCCGGCAGGTCGCGCTTGTCGATCTGTGGGCGCAGCGCCGGCATCAGCAGTCGGAACGGCACCAGCATCAGCGCGGCCATCGCCATCTTGGCGCCGAAGTCGCCGATCGCCCATTGATGCCAGGGCAACCCGGTTCCGGCGAAAGCGATGGAGAAAAACAGCAGGGTATCGACGATCGAGCTGAGGGTGGAGGAAACCAGCGGCGCCTGCCACCAGCTGGCCTGGCGCAGCCGGTTGAAGATGGCGACGTCGAGCAGTTGCGCGGTCAGGAAGGCGGTGCCGGAAGCCACGGCGATGCGCGCGTCGACCAGCAGCGACAGGGCGACCGCCAGCGCGAAGCCGACGGCGATGACGATGCGCGCGGCCTTGGGTCCGAGCGTGCGGTTGGTCAGATCGGTGACCAGGAAGGCGACCGGGTAGGTGAAGGCGCCCCAGGTCAACCAGTCCTCCGTCCTGTACCCCTCGACGAAGACCGGGAACTGCACGGCGTAGTTGGACAGCACGACGACAGCGGTCATCGCGGCGACACCGGCGACGATGCCGGAAGCGGAGCGCCTGAAGCGCAGTTCGCTCATGTGCTTGGTTCCCTGGGCTGCGGTCCTTGCGGGCGGCGGTTTCCTAGCAGATGACGCCGGCCATGGCCAGCGGCTTCGCTCAGCCAAAGAGCGTCAGTGGACGCTGCCGCCCGAGGCTCTGCGGCGCTGGCGGCAGGCCCAGCCATTCCCCGGCGACTGCGGCATAAAGCCGGCGGAAATCCAGGCGGTATTGCAGGTCGCCAGCCTCCAGGTCGTCGAGCGGCGGCTGTTCGCCGAGGAGGCCGCCCCTGACCCGCCCGCCCAGCAGGAAATGCGGTGCGGCGGTGCCGTGGTCGCTGCCGCCGCTGGCGTTTTCCGCTACCCGGCGGCCGAACTCGGCATAGGTCATCACCAGGGTGCGCCGCCAGGCGCCGGCCTCGACGAGCGCCGTCCGCAGGGCCGCGAGACCCTCGGCCAGCTCGCTCAGCAGGGCGGGATGGCGGCCGGCCTGCTGTGCGTGGGTGTCGTAGCCACTCTGCTGCACCTTGATCACCGAGGCCTCGACGCCGGCGGCGATGAGGGCGGCGGCCTGGCTCAGCTGGGTGCCCAGCGCAGACTTCGGAAAGTCGCTGCGCAGTGCCGGGCCGGCCTGCAGGCGGCGATCGATGTCGCGGGCGGCGCCCTGCATGCGCGTGCGGGTGGCCAGGATGTGCGCCAGCGCCGGGTTGTCCGCGGCCACGGCTGCGCTGCCCGGCAGACGCGTCGCCTCGCGCAGTTGCTGTGCGTCGCGCATCACCACGGGCGAGAGCGCTCTGCCGGCCAGGGGCCCTTCCGTTCCGCCGAGGACGATGCCCTGGGCCGCGAAGCCGGGGCGTGGCGTTGCCGCTGCGACGCCGGTCTCCGTCAGCACCCGGTGCAACCAGCCGTCCTGCAATGTCTCTTCGGCGTCCGAGCCGCTGTTCCAGATCTCGATGGAACGAAAGTGCGAGCGGTTTGGGCGCCGGTAGCCGACCCCCAGGGCGACGGCCAGTTCGCCGGCCTGCCAGGGCATCATCAGCGGTGCCAGTGCCGGATGCAGGCCGAGGTGCTCGTCGAGCTGCAGCACCTGCTCGCGCGCCACGGCCAGCTTGGGGCGCGTCCGGGCATAGGCGGCATCGGCGTAGGGGATCACCGTGTTGAGGCCGTCGTTGCCGCCGTTCAGCTCGACCAGCACCAGCACCTGCGGCGGGTCGCCGGCGCGGGCGTGCGCGATCGGCAGGGCGGCGGCCAGTGGTAGGGCTGCAGCTGTCGCGAGCAAGCGTCGGCGGGTGATTTCGGTCACGGCCCGGTTCCTATTTCAGATGATAGGCGGGATCGGCGAGCAGGCTACGCAGCAACGCGCCGCTGGCCCGGCGGTCGAGGACTTGGCTGTCGACCGGCGGAATGGGGAGCAGCAGCAGAGTTGCTGCCTCGGCATCCTGCCAGTGCCCCGGCAGGCGAGCGGTCCAGCGGTCGAAGAAGGCGGCGCGGCGCTCCATGCGACCGCCGGCCGCGGTCATGCCATCGGTCGCAAGGCTGCCGGTGATGCGGGCGACCAGGGCCTGGCGGTCGAGCAGGCTGGCACCGGTGATCCAGGCGGTACCTCCGCGCCAGCCCTTCACATCCGGCGGCTCGAAGAGGTCCTGGCCGAGACGCCGGCTGAGCCAGGCGAGATCGCGTTCATCACCGGCCGGTAGATCGAACAGCCGCAGCGTGCCGACGACGAAATCGATCGGCGACTTCACCAGCCGGCCGCGATTCTGCGGGGCCCAGAAAGCCTCGGCGGCGAAGAGCGCCGCCAGCAGCGGACGGATCTCGTAGCCGCTGTCGCGAAAGATGGCCGCCAGGCGGTCCACCTCGGCAGGATCCGGCCGTTCGGAAATGAACTGCCGCCACAGCTTCTCGACGATCAGCACGGCGGTCTCGGGCCGGGTCAGCAGGAGGTCGATGACCTCGTCGCCGCCGAAAGTGCCGCTGCGGCCGAAGATCTGCTTCTCGCCGCCGTCGTGCCAGTCGGCGCGGAAGCGGAAGCTACCGCTGTCCGGATCGACGCTCCAGCCGGTGAAGGCCCGCGCAGCCTGCTTCAGGTCGGCCTCCGTGTAGCGGCCCTCGCCGAGGGTGAAGAGCTCCAGCAGTTCGCGGGCGAAGTTCTCGTTGGCCGCCTGTCGGCGGCTGCGTGCGTTGTCGAGATAGACCAGCATCGCCGGGTCGCGCGCGATCCCGCGCAGCAGCGCAGCGAAGTTGCCGAGGGCGTGGCGCCGCAGCAGCGCGTTCTGGCGGTACAGCAAGACCGGCGCCTTCACCTTGGCGAGGCCGGAGGTGAAGTGGCCGTGCCAGAACAGGGTCATCACCTCGGTAAGCGGCGCCGGGGTGACCAGCATCTCGCGCAGCCACCAGGCCTTCAGCTCCCGCCCCTGTTCGCGCAGGCCGTTGCGCAGGGCAAGGCGCTCCACCTCGCTCATCGCGGCCGCCTGCGGCGGCATCCAGCCGGCCTCCCACGCCGGCGGTGGGGTGACGGCGCCGGCGGCGGCCCGTGCGGCGGCGGCCTCGAGGATGTCGGCGACGGCCCGCTCGCGGCTGAGGCCGACCAGCGCGTCGATGCCGGCCGGCGTGGCGGCGAAGCCGCTGCGCGCCAGCAGGTGGCGGGCGTCTTCCGGGACCAATGCCGCGGCGCGCGCCGGCAGCAGCGCGGCGGCGGCGGGGAACAGCAGGCTGCACAGCAGCAGCAGGATCGCAGGCATGGGCGTCGTTCCGGGCGTCGTCTTCAGACTATCTACGTCCATTGCGAGGCTTTCATCTTCAGCAATCTATGAGCTAGTCTCCAGCCGCCGCGGCCGCCGGCCGATTTCCTTGTGGCCGCGCGCCCATCTTCGGGGAGTTGTCTTGTTCTTGCAGCCTTTTCCGGCCCTCCGCCGCCTGTTGTTGTCGGCGCTCCTGGCGGCCGTCGTCGGGGCGGGCCTGGCGGCGCCTGCTGCCGGGGCGGACCCCCTCGAGCTTGCGCCGGCGCCCTTCAAGGTGCTGCCGGAAGGCACCTTCATGGTGTGGGAGAACCTCGATAACGGCAAGAAGGTCCAAGGCGTGGTCGGGCGCACCCAGGGTCTCATCGTGACGTGGATCTGGGAAGGCCGCAGTTTCTCGAGCTTCGCCCACATCTGCATGGACTGCGTGGCGGCCGGCGTGCCGCCCGACGGCGGCGTCCTGGGACAGCTCTTTCCGCTGCAGGTCGGCAAGGCGGTGACTTTCACCCGCCGCTGGGGGGGCGAGGCCTGGCACGACCGCATCGAGGTGCTGACGACGGAGCGGGTCACCGTGCCGGCGGGCGCCTTCGACACCTACGTGTTGCTGCGGGTCTCCGAACAGGTGAACGGCGACTGGCGCGCCGAGCAGCGCAGCTGGTACGCGCCGGAACTGGGCTGGGTGGTGAAGTTCGAGGGGTACAACAACGAGGGTGCAGGCGAGCGCTGGCAGGCCATCGCCTTCGACTGATCCGGGCATCCCACAGGGGTTAACCGCTTGAGATGAAACGCCGGCTTGAGCCCGCCCACAGAAAACCGCAGTTTTCCACAGAGTTCAGCCTGGACATGCGCCCGCACTACGCTATATTGTGCGCTTAGTCGTCATTAGGACGACATATAGTAGGTGCCGCAACATATAGCTAAAAGCATAGAGGCAATCCCATGACTTGGACCGAAGAACGAGTTGCGGAACTCATGCGGCTCTGGGAAGCAGGGCGGAGCGCGTCGGAAATCGGCCGCCTGCTGGGGGTTTCGAAGAATTCGGTGGTCGGCAAGGCGCACCGAATGAAGTTGAAGGCCCGGCCTTCGCCCATCAAGCGCGGTTCCACACCCCATGTACGCCGCGTTGCCATCGCTACCATTCCCAAGCCTGTCGCTCAGGCCGCGACCGCGCCTAAACCCGCCGAGACACGGGTGTCCGCAGCGGCCCCGGCGCCGCGACCGGTGAGAGCGGTGGCCCGAGCCAACGGCAAGGGGCCGAGCTGCCTCTGGCCGATCGGCGATCCCGGCGACCAGGATTTCCATTTCTGTGGCGCGCCGGCGGTGGCCGGCAAGCCGTATTGCGACGAGCACTGCGCCCGCGCCTATATCGTTCGCAACCGCTCGGAGTCCGAAGCAGCCTGATCTTACCGGGGATCTCTCCGGTGTCCCTTGGGGGTACCGGAGCGCCGCGCCGGGTTAGCCGGTTCCGGACGCTACAATGAGGGCGGCGCCGCCGCGTCGCGGATCGCCCGCTGCCGAGAGCGCGCCGTCGGCGCCGAGGGCGACGCCGTGCACCCCGCCGAAAAAGAGGTTGTGCAGCGGCCAGGCGATCGTCCGGTAACCCTGCCGCACCAGCTGTTCCTCCACCTCCGTCGGCAAGCCGCCCGGCACCTCCAGTCCTTCCAGGTTGGCGACATCGCCTTCGACGTGCAGGCGCGGCGCCGCGGTCGCGGCGGCCATCGACATGGCGTGGTCGAGCAGGTTGACGAGAACCTGGAGCACGGCGGTGCGGATGCGGTTGGAGCCACCGGAGCCGATAGCGAAGAGGGCACCTCCGGGGCTGGCCACCAGGGTCGGCGCCATCATCGACGACAGCCGACTGTCCTGCGGCCAGCGGTGAAAGCCGCCGTGATTGAGATCATCCTCGCCCAGCATGTTGTTCAGCATGATGCCGCTGCCGGGCAGGTGGGTGCCGCAGCCCTCGCCGTTGGAGAGGCTCATGGCGGCGAGGTTGCCGGCGCCGTCGACGACGCTGATGTGGGTGGTGCCGCGGGTAAAGCTTCCCTGACCGCAGACCTCGTTCCGGTAGCGGGCCAGCAGGCCGGCATCGAAGAGGCGTTCGGCGGCGGCCTCGGTGCCGTCTTCAAGGCGCGCCTCCAGGCGCGCCTTGTTGGTAAGCGCCATGATTCGCGCCATCTGCAGCAGGCTTTCCACCGACCCCTGGCCGAGGCGCGCCGGCGCCGCCTCGGCGAGCAGCGCCAGGGCGAAGGCGATGAGCATGCCGCCGCAGGAGGGCGGCGGGTTGGTCATCACCCGGTGGCTGCGGTAGTCGCAGACGAAAGGCTGACGGCGGATCACGTGGTAGGCAGCGAGATCCTCGGCGTCGAGCAGGCCGCCGGACTCGCGGCACAGCCGCACCAGTCGCGCGGCGAGGTCGCCTTCGTAGAACAGCCGCGCGCCTTCAGCCGCCAGCGCCTCCAGGCTGTCGGCAAGCTCCGGCTGGCGCAGGCTTGCGCCGGGGCCGATCATCCTTCCGTCGTCGCAGAGGAAGAGCTGCCGGCAGGGCTCGCTGGCAGTCAGGATCGGCGCCACGATCTGAAACAGGTAGCCGTCGATCGGCCTGAGTTCGACGCCCTCGCGTGCCAGGCGCACCGCCGGCGCGACGATGCGCGCCATCGGCAGGCTGGCGAGGTCGTCGTGGATGGCGAAGAGGCCCTTCACCGCGCCGGGCACCGCAATGGCGCCGACGCCGATGTGGAACTCCTGCGTCGCGGTGCCGAAGTCGGCGAGGATGGGATGGAAGTCGAGGCGCGCCGGATCGAGGCGCCGCTTCGGCGTCTGCACGAAGAAGTCGTAGAGCAGCGGCTTGGCGTTGGCCGGCTGGGCCAGCAGAAAACCACCGCCGCCGAGCGAGGCCAGCACCGGCTCGGCAACGCAGGCGGCGCAGCAGGCGGCCAGCACCGCGTCGAAGGCGTTGCCGCCCTCGGCCAGCATGGCCTCGGCCGCCGCGGCTGTCGCCGGATGCCCGCAGGCCACGGCCCCGCGCCGCTGCGTCTTGCCAGGCCCTGCCATATTCCAAGCTTCTCCGGCGGTGAACTTCGCCGGAGCGCCCCGCGGGACGGGCCGATGCGGCGAATCAATCTCGAAAGGTTGGCCACTTTCCACAGCTCTTGCAACGCTGCCGGCCCCCCGGGTTAACCACAAAGCTAAGAGAACTCTTAAGGCCTGGGGGGCACCATAGATTGCGGCGCGATTGCGCCGAGACGTGGAGCGATCGGGAAACCGGGACGATGTCTGCCTTTCATCAGGACAGCGAGCCGCGTAGCGGGCTGCTCGGCCATAGCCTGAAGCTGGCCGTGGCGGTCATCGTCAGCGGCCTCGCCGTCGTCTTCCTGGTCGACCGGGAGGAGGCGGGCCCGGCCGCGCCGCAGCCAGCCATGCCGTCCCGCTCGTCGGCCGCCACGGCGACCTCCGAGTTGGTCCTGAAGGCCGGCGCACACGGCCACTTCATGGTCGAGGCGACGGTGAACGGCCAGCCGATCGAATTTCTCGTCGATACCGGCGCCAGTTCCATCTACCTGACGCCGGCCGATGCCGCGCGCCTCGGCTGGACGCCGCCGCGCCTGACCTACAGCGAGCGCTACACCACCGCCTCCGGCGTGGTGCACGCCGCGCCGGTGACGCTGCGCTCTCTGCGCATCGGCCAGTTCGAGCTCTACGACCTGCCGGCCTCCGTCGGCGAGGCGCCCGGCAGCCTGTCGCTGCTCGGCATGAGTTTCCTCAAGCGCCTCGAAGGCTACGAAGTGCGTGGCGACCGCTTGATCCTCTCCTGGTAGCCGCCGTCCGCCGCCTGCTTCAGCGTGTCAGCGTCCGCTCGAGATCCGGGAAGGACCAGGGTGCCGCCGTCTCGAAGGCGCGCGCCGCGCGCAGCACCAGGGCATCGGCAAAGCGCGGGCCGACGATCTGCAGGCCGGCGGGAAGCCCCTTGCCGGTGAGGCCGCAGGGCACGCTTGCGGCCGGCTGCTGCGTGAGGTTGAAGGGGTAGCTGAAGGGCGTCCACTCCGGCCAGCGCCGCATGCCGCTGCCAACAGGTACTTCCTCGCCGGCCTCGAAAGCGGGGATCGGCAGGCTCGGCGTGACCAGCAGGTCATAGGTCTGGTGGAACCGGTTGGCCGCGACGATCAACTGCTCGCGGCGGGCGACGGCATCCAGATAGTGCAGCATCGTGTAGCTGCGGCCCTCGGCGGCGACCTCCTGCAGCCCCGGGTCCATCTGCGACTGCGCCGCTTCGTCGAAGCGCTGCAGCAGGTTGGCGGCACCGGCGTACCAGTGGATGCGGAACACCGCCTCGGCGTCCGTCAGGTTCGGCTCCGCCTCGACGATCTCGGCGCCGAGCGCGGCCAGGGTGTCGACCGCGCCGGCCACCAGGGCGGCGATCTCCGGATCGACCGGGTGGCCGCCAAGGGTCGGGCTGTAGGCGATCTTCAGCCCCTCGATGCCTTCCTCCAGGCCGTGCAGGTAGTCGGTGCCGTCATGGGGCAGGCTGTAGGCGTCGCGCGGGTCGGGTTCGCTGATCACGTTCAGCAACTGGGCGGCATCGGTGACGCTGCGGGTCATCGGCCCCACGTTGGCGAGCGTGCCGAAGGGGCTCAGTGGATAGGCCGGCACCCGCCCGAAGCTCGCCTTGAGGGCGAAGGTGCCGGTGAAGCCGGCGGGAATGCGCACCGAGCCGCCGGCATCGGTGCCGAGCGCCAGCGCACCCATTCCGGCCGCCAGCGCTGCGGCGGCGCCGCCGCTCGAACCGCCGGGCGTGGTCGCCGGATCCCAGGGGTTGCGGGTGATGCCGTCGAGCAGTGAATCCGTGATGCCCTTCCAGCCGAACTCCGGCGTGGTGGTCTTGCCGAGCATCACCGCACCGTGCTCGCGCAGGCGGGCGACGGGAGGCGCATCCTCCTCCCAGGCCTGGTCGCGCGCGATGACCTTGGAACCGCGTAGGGTCGGCCAGCCCTTGGTCAGCAAGATGTCCTTGATCGACACCGGTACGCCATCGAGCGGCCCGCGTGGCGCGCCGAGGCGCCAGCGCTCCTCGGACTCGGCCGCCGCGGCCAGCGCGCTCTCGCCGGCGACCAGGTTGAAGGCGTTCAGCGCACCGTTGTAGCGCTCGATGCGGTCGAGCGCGGCGCGGGTTGCCTCGACCGGCGAAAGCTCGCCGGCGCGATAGAGCTTTACCAGTCGGCTCGCGGTCATCAGGGCGATGTCGTCACTCATGCCTTGTCAGCTACCTTGCAATTGTGAAGGGTGGTGCCTGAGGTCGAGGCTCGTTGGCGGCGATTCCCGCGAGACGGCGCCGTCGCTACCGGCCCCGCATTCCTGGCATGCCATCCCGTTGCTGTCGAGGCCGTCCTGCCTCGGTGCCCTTATCGGGACCGGCCTGTGGCGGACTTGCCGCAAAGCCGACATTTTTAGCGTATACATTCGCGACAGTCAGCAAGGGAGCAGAGCGATGCGAAGCTTACGTATGGCCTGGGCGGCGGCAGCCTTGCTCGGCCTCTGTCTTTCGCAGACGCCGCTGGCACCCGCCACGGCGCAGGAAACGGCCCCCGGCGCCCCGCCGCAGGACTCCCCGAGCGACCTGGCGCGGGAAAGCCTCGAACGGATGATGCGTGCGCTGCGCTTGCTGGTGGAGAGCATTCCGCAGTACGAATTGCCGGAAGTGCTGGAGAACGGCGATATCATCATCCGCCGCAAGCACGACAAGTCGGCACCGCGGGAGCCGGAGATCGACGAGACGGCGACCTGATCGGCGTCGCGGTTTGCGCGGGGAAGGGGGGCGGAACATTGATCGACCGAGACAGCGGAGCGGACGACGCGGCGGCAACCAATCCCTTTGCCGCCCTCGACGCCGGCCGGCCGGCCTGGGATGCGCTCGGCGCCTTCGTGCCGGCGCCGCAGCCCCGCATCGCCGGCAAGGCGACAGGACCGCTCGCCGGCCTCACCTTCGCGGCCAAGGACATCTTCGATGTTGCCGGCTTTGTCACCGGCTGCGGCAATCCTGACTGGGCGCGCACGCATGGGGCCGCGGTGCGCCACGCCCCGACGGTGCAGGTGCTGCTCGATGCCGGCGCCGAACTGGTCGGCAAGACGATCAGCGACGAGCTGGCGTACAGCCTGAACGGCCAGAACTTTCACTACGGCACGCCCACCAACGTGAACGCGCCGGGGCGCATTCCCGGCGGTTCGTCGTCGGGCTCCGCGGCGGCGGTGGCCGGCGGACTCGTCGATACCGCACTGGGCAGCGACACCGGCGGCTCCATCCGTATTCCCGCCTCCTACTGCGGCCTCTTCGGACTGCGGCCGACGCACGACAGGATCACGCTTGAAGGTGTGATGCCCCTGGCGCCGAGCTTCGACACCGTCGGCTGGTTCGCGCGCGACGCGACGACGCTGCGCCGTGTCGGCAGCGTCCTGCTGAGCGGAGGGGGTAACGCCAGGCGCTGGCAGCGCCTGCTGCTGGCCGAGGACGCCTTCGCGCTGGCGGTGCCGGCGGCCCAGGCCGCCCTCGCGCCGCTGGTCGAGCGCCTGCAGCAGCGCCTCGCCCCGGCCGAGCAGGTGCGGGTCAATGGAGAGGATAGCCTGGAGGATTGGATGTGGCGCTTTCGCCATATCCAGGCGAGCGAGATCATCGAGGTCCACGGGACGTGGATCGCCGAGAGCCGGCCGGCCTTCGGTCCGGAGATCCAGGAGCGTTTCGACTGGGCGGCGGGCGTCACCGAAGCCCAGGCGGCGCCGGCGCGCGATCAGCGCGAGGTCTTTGCCAGGCGTCTGGCCGGACTGCTGGGCGACGATGCCCTGCTCTGCCTGCCGACGGCGCCGGGGATCGCGCCGCTCTGCAGCAGCACTGCCGATCAGATGGTCGAGCACCGCAAGGCAGTGCTCAGCCTGACGGCGATCGCGGGGCTTTCCCGCCTGCCGCAGATCACGCTGCCTCTGGCCCGGGTCGAGGGCTGCCCGCTCGGCCTTTCCCTCATTGCGCCGGCCGGCGGCGACGAGGATCTCCTTGCCTTCGCCGAGGCCTTCTGCGCAACGGAAGAGCGCCTCGATCTCTGAGCTTCACGCCGCGTCGACGGTCTTTTCGCTGATGCGAGATTCCGGCAGGATAACGGCGATGGCGGCGCCGGCGCCGAGGTCGCTTTCCAGGGTCAGTGTGCCGCCGTGAACTTCGATGAGGGCGCGGCAGAGCGGCAGGCCGAGGCCGGTGCCCTCGTGCTTGCGGCTGAGGCCCGACTCGACCTGGGTGAAGGGCTCCAGCATGCGGGCCTGATCGTCCTTGGCGATACCGATACCGGTATCGATGACGCGGAAGCCGGCGCCGATGCCGGGGCGGGCCCAGGCCTCGACGGTGATGCTGCCGCCCGGGGGCGTGAACTTCACCGCGTTGGACAGGAGATTGATGAGGATCTGCTTCAGCCGGCGGGCGTCGGCCGTTACCAGGGACAGCGGCTCCGCATAGTCGGTCTTCAGCGCGATGTTGCTCTCGCGCGCACGCGGGCCGATCAGCCGCATGCCCGAAGCGATCACCTCACGCAGATCGACCTCTTCCTCGTAGAGATCGACCATCCCGGCTTCCGCCTTCGACACATCCAGGATGTCGTTGATGATGGTCAGCAGGTGATTGCCGCTCTCGTGAATGTTCTTGATGTAGTCCTCGTAGTTGTCGTGGCCGATCGGGCCGAAGACCTGCTGCAGGATCAATTCCGAAAAGCCGATGATCGCGTTCAGCGGTGTGCGCAGCTCGTGGCTCATGGTGGCCAGGAAATCGCCCTTGGTGCGGTTCGCCATCTCGGCGGATTCTTTGGCGCGCAGCAGCTCCTGTTCGGCCAGCTTGCGCTGGGTCACGTCGCTCAGCGAACCTGCCATGCGGTAGACGCGCCCGCTGGCGTCGCGCACGCCGAGGCCGCGCGAGTGGACCCAGCGATAGCGCCCGTCGTCGCCCAGCATGCGGTATTCGTGGTCGTAGTACTCGGTGTTGCCGCGCAGGTGCTCGCGCATGCGCTCACGCATTTCCTCGACGTCTTCCGGATGAATGCGGCCGAGCCAGTCATCGGCCATGACCATGGGCTCGCTGTCCTCGATGCCGACGATCTCCCGCAGGCGGCGCGACACGTAGATGCCGTCCGTCTGATCGCCCCACTCCCAGATGCCCTCGTTGGCGCCGCTGAGGGCCAGCGCATAGCGCTGCTCGCTCTGCCTCAGCGCTGCCTCGATGCGCTTGGTCTCGGTGATGTCCGTGTAGACCATGACGTAGCCGCCGTTGGGCAGTCGCCGGTTGCGGTTCTCCAACACGGTGCCGTCCGGGCGCACCCGTTCCGTGCGCGCCTGCAGGTTGGTCATCAAAATCTCGGTGCGCCGCTCGACTTCCTCTGCCGTCGGGCCGGTTCCGTATTCGCCGCGCTCGGCGTTGAAGCGGACCAGGTCCTTGAAGGTCGCCCCGCTCTCCAGGAGGTTGCGCGGTATGCCGAGCAGCTTGGTGAACTCGTTGTTGAAGGCCACCAGTTTCAGGTCGCTGTCGAACAGGCAGACGCCGACCGGGATGTTCTCGACGATAGCGTTCATCAGGCGGGATTGCCGATCCGCCTTCTTCTCCGCCGCCGCCTTGGCCTGCTGCGCCGCGTTCAGGGCCGCGAAGATCATGCAGATCATGCAGGACAGCACCAGGCCGGTATGCAGCACGACGCGCCAATCGCCGGCCGGGTCGAGAGTCAGGAAGTGCGGATCGAAGAGTTCACGCAGCAACTGGGTCAGCAGGTAGGTGCTGAAGATCAGCAGCGTTCCGGCGCAGAGTATCGAGACGAAGCGCTTGTGCAGACGGTAGTGGCGCCAGAACAGGGCGCCGGCGCAGCCGACGCCGCCGGCGGCGCCGAGATTGAGGGCGACCAGAACGGGCAGCGGTACCTGCGGATTGATCAGGCAGGTGGCGGTGCCGGCGAACACCAGGGCAACGGCGGCCAGCAGGGTCCGCAGGTGATCCTTCTTGTAGCCGAGGAAGCGCAGGGTGCCGCCGAGCAGCAGGAAGGCAATGATTGCCTGTCCGCCCTCGTGGATCGCCAGGAAGCAGCTCGGATCGAAGGTCGAGGCGGCGGCCAGGGCGGTAAGCCGCAGCGCCTCGGTTCCGAGGCTTGCAGCCCACCAGGTCAGTGCCGGATTGCCGTCCACCTGGCGGGCGGAGGTCAGTGCCATGGCCGCCAGCATTGCCGGGGCCATAGCGGCGACCAACATCACCGCTGCGAAGGAAAAGGTGGTGGTCTCGACTGACATCACCCCGGCAAACCTCAGCACCGAACTTCGACAATGTGGCGGCGGGCGAGAGGCCGGAAATGCCGGGAGTCGGGACCCGCGGCAGGAGCCTGCTCGCTCGCCTATAGCGCGCAAACAGGGCGTTTTAGCGCATTAGAGTTAACTGACCCTAAAAATCCAGCAATCTTGCCGGATTTGCCGAATCTTCCCGGCTCGGGCGGCTAGCTGTCGTAGGCGATCAGGGTCGAGACAGGGATGTCCAGATTGTCGCGGCCGTTGAGAAACGTCAGCTCGATGATGCAGGCCGCTCCGGTCACCTCCGCCCCGGCCGAGCGCAGCAGTTGGGCGGCGGCGTTCATGGTGCCGCCAGTCGCCAGCAGGTCGTCCAGCAGGAAGACCTTCTGGCCCGGCTGCACGGCGTCGGCCTGGATCTCGATGGTGTCGCTGCCGTATTCCAAGTCATAGGTGTAGGGCAGGGTGGCCCCCGGCAGCTTGCCCTTCTTGCGCACCATGACAAAGCCCTTGTTGAGCCTCAGTGCCAGCGGCGCGGCGACCAGGAAGCCACGGGACTCGATGCCGGCGAGCACGTCAGGCTCGTGCTCGTGGACGATCTCGGCAAGCCGCTCCACCGTGGTCTGCCAGGCGTGGGGATGCGCCAGCAGCGGCGAGATGTCGTAGAACAGGATGCCCGGCGTCGGAAAGTCCGGGATCCCGCGAATGTGATCTTTCAGGTTCATCGCCGGTCGCATTCCCTGTGGTTCGTTCGGCTTGCCGGCGGCGCCCCCGCGGCCAGCGCATCCTACCGGTCCGCTTGGGGCAGGACAATGCGTTGGCCGCGGGTTGCGGCGGCGTTTGCCGCGGGTTGCGGTGGCGCGAGCCGCGGGCTTGCAATCGGCGCAGGGGTGCCCTTCACGATAGGCGGGTCGGCATGCCGTGACAGGTCGTTGCGCCTTGGCCTAGACTGCACGACCGCAAACATTGCGCGTCCGCCACCGCTTCCCTTCCAACTGCATCAGTCCCGAGGGCATTCGCCGTGAGCTACGTCTTTCCCCGCCATACCAAAGCCCGCTACCCCGTCGCCGTCGGCGGCAAGGGCCCCTATCTCGTCGACAGCGAGGGCAAGCGCTACATCGACGCCTCCGGCGGCGCCGCGGTGTCCTGCCTCGGCCACGGCCATCCGGCGGTAGTCCAGGCCATCAAGGACCAGGTCGACAAAATCGCCTATGCCCACAGCGCCTTCTTCACCACCGAAGTCTCGGAGGCTCTGGCCGAACACCTGATCCAGCGTGCGCCGGAGGGCCTCGCGCGGGTCTACTTCGTCTCTGGCGGATCGGAGGCTAACGAGACGGCACTGAAGCTGGCGCGCCAGTTCCACCTGGAGAACGGCGAGCCGGAGCGCTCGCATTTTATCGCCCGCCTGCAGAGCTACCACGGCAACACCCTGGGTGCCCTCTCGGTCGGCGGCAACGCCGCGCGGCGGGCGCCGTACCAGCCGCTGCTGAGCCCGGCCAGCCACATCGCGCCCTGCTATGCCTATCGTCACCAGGCCCACGACGAAACCGAAGAGGCCTACGGCCGCCGCGCCGCCGATGCGCTGGAGGCGGAGATCCTGCGGGTCGGGCCGCAGAAGGTGGCGGCCTTCATTGCCGAGCCGGTGGTCGGTGCCACGCTCGGCGCAGTGCCGGCGGTTGGCGGCTACTTCAGGCGCATCCGCGAGATCTGCGACACCTACGGCGTGCTGCTGATCCTCGACGAGGTGATGTGCGGCATGGGACGTACCGGCAGCCTCTTCGCCTGCGAGCAGGACGGCATCGCGCCCGACATCCTTACCTGCGCCAAGGGTCTCGGCGGCGGCTACCAGCCGATCGGCGCGGTGCTCTGCTCCGGCCGCATCTACGACACCATCGCCGGCGGCTCCGGCGCCTTTGAGCACGGCTTCACCTACATCGGCCATGCGACGGCCTGTGCTGCCGCCCTGGCGGTGCAGCACACCATCGAGAACGAAGACCTGATCGCCAACGTGCAGCGCCAGGGTACCGCGCTGCGCGAGGCGCTGGAGGCCCGCTTCGGCAACCACCACCATGTCGGCGACATCCGCGGCCGCGGCCTTTTCGTCGGCGTCGAGCTGGTGGCCGACCGCGCGAGCAAGGAATCCTTCGATCCGGCGCTGAAGGTCAATGCGCGCATCAAGCAGCGGGCGATGGACGAGGGCATGGTGTGCTATCCCGCCGGGGGCACCGCCGACGGCAAGCGCGGCGATCACGTGCTGCTGGCGCCGGCCTTCATCGTGCAGCAGGCGCATCTCGACGAGATTGTCGACAAGCTCGGCCGCGCGGTCGATTCAGTGCTGGCCGAAGTGGGAGTCTAGCCGTGGTCGCCGCAGAGACCGTTGCCCCGGAAAAAGTCGATTGGGCGCCGATGATCCTGGCGGTGGCGCCCAATGGCGCACGCAAGACGCAGGCCGATCACCCGGCGGTGCCGATTTCGCCGGCCGAGCTCGCCGCCACCGCGGCGGCGGCCCAGGCAGCCGGGGCCGCGATGATCCACTTGCATGTGCGCGACGGCGAAAAGAAGCACAGTCTGGACGTCGGCGCCTACCGAGAGGCCACGGCGGCGGTGCGTGAGGCCGTCGGCGAGCGCATGGTGATTCAGGTCACCAGCGAGGCCGTCGGAATGTTCAGCCCGCAGGATCAGATGGCGATGGTGCGCGCGCTGCAGCCGGAGGCGGTCAGCCTGGCGATCCGCGAACTGGTTCCCGATGCGGGTCACGAAGACGCGGCGCGGGATTTCCTCGCATGGGTGGTCGGGGCCGGCATCCTGCCCCAGTACATCCTCTATGCACCGGAGGACGTCGAACGCTTTGCCAGGCTGCAGGCCACCGGGGTGGTGCCGCCGGGACCCGCCTTCCTGCTCTTCGTGCTGGGGCGCTACACGCCGGGACAGCGCTCGGTGCCGAACGACCTGCTGCCCTATCTGACCGCCATCGAGGCCTGGCCGGAGGCGGCCCGGCTGCCCTGGGCAATCTGCGCCTTCGGGCCGAAGGAAACTGCCTGCGTCACGGCGGCGGCGACCCTCGGCGGCCATGCCCGGGTCGGCTTCGAGAACAACCTCTTCCTGCCCTCGGGCACCTGCGCCCGCGACAACGCCGAACTGGTGGCCGCCGGCGCGACGGCGGCGGCGGCGATCGGCCGCCCCCTGGCCGATGCCGCCACGGCACGCCGGATGATGGGCGCCGCATGAAGGACGGCGAGCAGTAAGCCCGCCGCCGGTGCCTCAGTTGGCGGGCGCGATGGCGCCGCGGTTCATATCTCCATGCCCCATATCGCCATGGCCCGTATCGCCATGCCCCGTATCGCCGTGTTCCATGTTGCCATGGTCCATCCCGCCTTCGGGCCCCATGCTGGCAACCCCCTCCACGGCGACCTCGACGGTCACCTCGCCGGCCGTCTCGAAGGTGAGGGTTAGGGGAAAACGCTCGCCTTCCTGCAGCGGCTGTTTCAGGCCCATCAGCATGATGTGAAGACCGCCCGGCCGCAGGGCGGCGGTGCCCTGCGCCGGCACCTCGATCGCATCCGCCCGGCGCATCTTCATGACGTCGCCTTCCATCAAGTGAGTGTGCAGCTCGACGCGCTCGGAGACCTCGGCGGAGACAGACAGCAGGCGGTCGGCGGGGCCGGCGTTCTCGATCACCAGGAAGGCGGCGCCGTTGCGGGCCGGGCCGGCGGAAGCCCGGGCCCAGGGGTGTCCGATGCTGAGCGCACCGAACGTGTAGTCGTGGGCGAGGGCTGCCGGTGCATTGAAGCCGACAAGGCCGGCGGCGAGCAGCAGGGTCGCGCCGGCGGTTGAGATTCGGGAAAAGGTTGACGCCATGGGAGGTTTCCTTGTCGGCTCGGGGTGCCGCGCCGGGCAGGCAGCGATCACCGCGAAGCATCGTCGCGTGAAGCTTGGTGCATCGTCGAGCGGGCAAGGCCGGAGCGCGCCGCTCGGGACATTTACGCGAGGGCCGGCGGTCCCCGCGACCGGGCGGCGCGGCCCTCGGCGGTTGTGGGCAGGGCCTCCGGCGCTGGCCGTTGGGCGCTGGCCACCGCCTTTCGGGCCGGCAACTGGAGGGCCTGCGGCAGATCTGCCGGGCCGTTCTGCGCGGAAGCCGTACAGATGGGGCAGACCTCTAAGTGGCCCGAAGGATGGCCCGGCGTCGAATCGCTGGTTTTGGCCGGGTCGCCGTCCGCCCTGCAGATCTCGCCGTAGCCGGCGAATCCGGCCTCGGCGCTTGCCGGTGCCTGAGCCAGCAGGGCGACCAGCAGCATGGCGAGGCCATGGCTCAGCAGGCCAGCAGCCGCAAGGCAGCTGGTGACGAGCCGGAAAATCCGGGATTTTGAAGCTGGCGGCCACATTGGAGGCGGAGCTTAGATCACGGCTCGCGTGAAGGCCAGAGGCGGCGCTGCGACGGCGCGCGCTCCGATAGTGTGCAGCCCGTATCTGCGCCGGGCCGAAACAACGGGGGTGGACATTTCGCCGCCGGAAAGTGTTCAATGGGCTGAAAAATAACGGTGGTCTGAACACCGATCCAAGGCACAGGGAATTGCGTTCTGACAAGCTTTGCTTTCCATGCCGAGCCTCTATGGCATGACGGGGCCGCTTTGCGGTTTTGGCCTCGTCGTGGTCCCGCGCTCGGCCGTCGGCGGGCTTTCCTGGGCCCATCCAACAAACTGAATCTGGGGGAGAGCGGCGCGTCGTCGCGAGGGCTGCGCGCTATGTCAATTCTATCCACAGCGTAAGATTGGGAGTGCATTACCCATGAAACTCATCGATGTGAAATCGGCGGCATTCGGCCTGTCGGTTGCCGCCTTGCTGGCGGGCAGCGCGACCGTTGTCCAGGCGCAGGAGACCTTCATCACCATCGGCACCGGTGGCCAGACCGGTGTTTACTATCAGGTTGGCGGCGCCGTCTGCCGCCTGGTGAACCGCAACACCAGCGACCACAGCATCAAGTGCACCCACACCACCGGCGGGTCGGTCGACAACATCAACGGCATCAACAACGGCGACCTTGATTTCGGCGTCGCGCAGTCCGACTGGCAGTATCATGCCTACAACGGCACCGCCCCGGATACCTTCCCGCAGGGCAAGATCGAGGAGCTGCGCGCCGTCTTCTCCGTGCATCCGGAGCCGTTCACCGTGGTGTCGCGCGCCGGTGCCGGCATCGCGACCTTCGACGACCTGAAGGGCAAGCGGGTCAACGTCGGCAATCCCGGTTCCGGCCAGCGTGCGACCATGGAAGTCGTGATGCAGAAGATGGGCTGGACCATGGGCGACTTCGCGCTCGCTTCCGAGCTGCAGTCGGCCGAACAGGCCGCCGCACTCTGCGACAACAAGATCGATGCCTTCGTCTTCACCGTCGGCCATCCGGCGGGCTCCATCGAGGAGGCCGCCACCACCTGCGACGTCACCTTCGCGACGGTGAAGAACGCCCAGATCGACGAGCTGGTGGAGGCCAATCCCTACTACGCCTACGCGACGATCCCGGCGGGGATGTACAAGGGGCTCGACCAGGACGTGACAGTCTTCGGCGTCGGTGCGACCTTCGTCAGCTCGACCAAGACCTCCGACGACACCGTCTACGAGGTGGTCAAGGCGGTGTTCGAGAACTTCGACCGCTTCCGGCGCCTGCATCCGGCCTTCGCGAACCTGGAGAAGGAGGCGATGATCACCAACAACATCTCCGCTCCCCTGCACGAAGGGGCGGTGAGGTACTACAAGGAAGCCGGCCTGATGTAACAGAGGCCGAAGGGGCGGTATCCGGGGATGCCGCCCCTTAACTTTCTGCGGTGGCGGCCAGACGATCTCTTCGCGGTGGCCGCGCTGTCTGTGACGCAGATGCCCGGCGGCAAGGGCAAGGCGGCCGGCCGGGGGACAGGGGAAGCAGAGCAATGAGCGATCAGAATCAGGCAGCGTCCGGCGCCTCGCGGGATGAACTCGACGATCTTGTGGCCTCGGTGGACACCGGCGGCCGGGCGCCGGACAGCAGGCCCGTTGCGCTGTTTCTCGCCTCCGTCGCCTTCATCTGGTCCTGCTTCCAGCTGTGGTACGCCTCGCCGGTGTCCTACCAGTTCGGTTTCGGCGTGTTCAACTCGAACGAGGCGCGCTCGATCCACCTCAGCTTCGCGATCTTCCTCGGATACCTCATGTTTCCTGCGCTGCGGCGCTCGCCGCGCCGCTATATCCCGGTCCAGGACTGGGTGCTCGCCGTGATCGCGGCCTGTTCGACGGGCTATCTCTATGTGTTCTACCAGGAGCTTTCACAGCGGCCGAACAACCTGATCACCCAGGACATCGTGATCGCCTGCGTCGGCATGGTGTTGCTGCTGGAGGCGACACGCCGGGCGCTGGGTCCGCCGCTGATGATCATCGCCATCATCTTCCTGGTCTACACCTTCCTCGGCCCCTATGCGCCGGGCATCCTGGCCTGGAAGGGGACCAGCTTCCAGTCGGTCGCCTATCACCAATGGGTTTCGGCATCGGGGGTCTACGGCATCGCGCTGGGCGTATCGACCGACATGGTGTTCCTCTTCGTGCTGTTCGGTGCGCTGCTCGACGGTGCCGGGGCCGGCAACTACTTCATCAAGGTGGCCTTCGCACTGATGGGGCACCTGCGCGGCGGCCCGGCCAAGGCGGCGGTCGTTGCCTCGGCTTCAACCGGCCTTATCTCCGGCTCCTCGATCGCCAACGTGGTGACCACCGGTACCTTCACCATCCCGATGATGAAGCGGGTCGGCTTCTCGGCCGAAAAGGCCGGCGCGGTGGAGGTCGCTTCCTCGGTGAACGGCCAGATCATGCCGCCGGTGATGGGCGCCGCCGCCTTCCTCATGGTGGAATATACCGACACCCCCTATGTCGACGTGGTCCGGCACGCTTTCCTGCCGGCCGTGATCAGCTATATCGCGCTGGTCTACATTGTCCACCTGGAGGCGGTGAAGCTCAACATGCCGACCCTGCCGCGTTCCTCCGCGCCGAAGACCGGCAAGTGGGCGTTGCTGTCGCCGCTGGCCACGATCGCCATACTCACCGGTATCGCCAGCGGACTCTATGCCATCGCCGAGTTCTGGATGGCGCTGGAGTCGAGTGCCGCGCGCCTCGGCTTCGTTGCTCTGGCGCTGGTCGTGCAGGCGGTCATCTACCTGGGCTTCGTGCGTACCGCCACCGGCGACCTGCGCAAGCAGGCGGTCTCGGTCGGCATGCTGGTGCTGGGCAATGCCGTCATCCTCGCTTTCGGCGCCTTCTTCCTGATCGACATCATCAGGTCCCTGGCGGGGCCGGCAACTCTCTATGCGGTCGCGCTACTCGTCGTTGCCATATACGTCGGCTTGGTGTGGTACTGCTCGCGCCATCCGGACCTGGAGATGGACGCCCCGGACGCGCCGGTGGTCAAGCTGCCGGAGCCGGGGCCGACTATCAAGTCGGGGTTACATTTCCTGCTGCCTGTCGTGCTGCTGATCTGGTGCCTCATGGTCGAGCGCCTGTCGCCCAGCCTCGCGGCGTTCTGGGCCGTCGCCTTCATGATCTTCATCCTGTTGACCCAACGCTCGCTCTTCGCCTTTTTCCGAGGCGAGGGGCTGGGCGGCACCCTGCGGCGCGGCATCGGCGAATTCGTTGCATCGATGATCGCCGGCGCCCGCAACATGATCGGCATCGGCATCGCCACGGCGACTGCCGGCATCATCGTCGGCGCAGTGTCGCAAACCGGCGTGGGCCTGGTGCTGGCGGACCTCGTCGAGATTCTCTCGATGGGGAACATCCTGCTGATCCTGCTGCTGACGGCGGTCCTCAGCCTGATCCTCGGCATGGGCCTGCCGACCACGGCGAACTACATCGTGGTGTCGTCGCTGCTGGCCCCAGTCGTCGTCGTCCTGGGCCAGCAGAACGGACTCATCGTGCCGTTGATCGCCGTGCATCTCTTCGTCTTCTACTTCGGCATCATGGCCGACGTGACGCCGCCGGTGGGCCTCGCCTCCTTCGCGGCGGCAGCGGTTTCCGGCGGCGATCCGATCAGGACCGGCTTCGTCGCCTTCTTCTATTCGATGCGTACAGCCCTGCTGCCCTTCCTCTTCATCTTCAACACCCAGCTGCTGCTGATGGACGTGACCTGGCTGCAGGCGGTGGTGGTGTTCATCGTTGCGACAGCGGCCATGCTGGTCTTCACCGCCGCCCTGCAGGGCCACTTCCTATCGCGCTCACGGCTCTACGAGAGCGTCGCCCTGGTGCTGATCTCCTTCACTCTGTTCCGCCCGGGGTTCTGGATGGATTTGATCGTCGCCCCCTACAGCTGGCAGGAACCGGCGACACTGGTGGAGGCGCTGGGCGCGGCCGAGGTCGGCCAGGAGCTGCGGGTGCGGATCGACGGCCTCAACGAGTTCGGCGACCCGATCACCTTCACGGCGCTGATCCCGGTCAGGGAGGGCGAGACCGGGGAGGACCGCCTGGAGGCCTTCGGCCTCATGATCTTCGAGGAAGGCGACGAGATCGTGGTCGACGGCACGGAATTCAATTCTCCGGCGTCGGCGGCCGGCTTCGACTTCGACCAGAAGATCACCGAGGTAGGCATTCCCACGGATCAGCCGCCGAAGGAGCTGATGTGGATTCCGGCGGTGATGCTGCTCGGTCTGGTTGCCTGGGCGCAGCGGCGGCGCAATGGTCGGCAAGGGGTCGAGGCGCTGGCATCGGCCGGGTGATTTGGGGGGACGTTGAGATGTACAAGAATATCCTGCTGGCGCTCGACCTCGTGCACGATAATTCCTGGTCGAAGGCGCTACCCACGGCGGTTGAGTATGCCCAGAAGTTCGGCGCGACCTTGCACCTGGTGACGGTGGTGCCGAGCTTCGGCATGTCGATCGTCGGGACCTACTTCCCCGTGGATTTCGAAAGCAAGGCCACAAGCGAGGCGCAGAAGCGCTTGGCCGCTTTCGCCAAGGAGAACCTGCCGGACGGGGTCTCAATCAAGACCCACGTGGCGCTCGGCCGCTCCTATGAGGAAATCCTGGCAGCCGCCAAGAAACTGAGCGCGGACCTCATCGTCATCGGCTCCCACCAGCCGGGCACCGAGGACTACCTCCTCGGGTCCACAGCTTCCAGGGTAGTCCGCTTCGCCCCTTGCTCGGTCCTGGTGGTCCGCAATTAGAGCTCATTCCGGCCCACTGGGCTTAAGCAGATCTTCATTGGTTTTCAACTAATCGTAGAATTACAGCCCGAATTACACCGAGGCGCTGGTTAGAACACTGGCAAGCCGCGGCGCTTCTTCCTAGGTTAGCGGGACCATGCGAAGCGAAACGATGATCAGGGATGCCGCGCTCGAGAGCGACTATCCGCTGGATAGCCTGCCGGTCGAGACGTTGGAAGCGATGGCTGCGGCCGGCGCCGAGGTCATGGAGGTTCACCGCGTCCTGGCCAAGACGGGCGACAATATCGTCGGCGAGCTGTTGAAGCACAACGGCACCTTCTACGAGTGGGATCACTACCCCCCGGGGGACGTCTATGACCACGAGACCCACGGCCAGTACTACTACCACGCCCACGCTGCCGGTCAGCGCTTCGCGAGCGAGCACGGCCACTTTCATACCTTCGTGCGGCCCCAGGGGATGCCGCCGGGAATCCGCCCGGCAGCGGTGCCCGGCTTCGTCGCGCCGGAGGATCCCAACGACGCGCTCAGCCATCTGGTAGCCATTGCGATGACCCCCGCCGGGCTGCCGTTCCGGCTGTTCACGGTGAACCGCTGGGTGACCGGCGAGGTGTGGTACCGGGCCGATGACGTCATCCGCCTGCTCGACGTCTTCCGCATCGACCACGCCCAGCCGTCCTGGCCGGTGAATCGCTGGATTTCCGCCATGGTCGCCCTATACAAACCGCAGATCGCCGATCTGCTGCAGGCGCGGGACCGCAAGGTGGCGGGCTGGCGTGACTACAACGCCGACGGCGATGTCTTCGAGGACCGCGACCTCGAAGTGACCTCCTTCCTGGACATTTCCATCGACCGTCAGGTCCAGGGTGTGGCCCAGGCGCTGCTGGCCCGGCGATAACAACCGTTCGTTTAGGTTAAACGGGCATTAATCAGACTGCCCGCCGAGGCCGGCCGTTATCGCGATAGGTGCCGAATTTTAAGTATGAATTAACGCCGGTTACCGATAATCGGCAAGTTGAGGCGCCGCGCAGGCCAGCTCTGCGACTGCTTGCGGGAGTCACGCCTTCGTCCGGGCCTGATCGAGAGTGAGATGACAGGAAGCCTTTCCCAACACGACGTTGCCCGCCTTATGGCGGATCCTTCGCCGGATGTCCGGGCGGAAACGACCGCGAAGATCGCGGTGCAGTACGACCGCAAATATCCGCGCATGACCGCGGCGGAACGCAAGCTGGCGGAGGAAATCTTCCGCACGCTTGCCAACGATGCCGCCGTGCTGGTGCGCGAGGCCCTGGCGGCCAATCTCAAGTCCACCCCCGATCTGCCGCACGACCTTGCGGTGGCGCTGGCCAAGGACGTCGACAGCGTCTCCCTGCCGGTGCTGAAGTACTCCGAAGTGCTGACCGACGACGACCTGATCGAGATCGTGCGCAGCGAGAACGCCGCCAAGCAGATCGCGATCGCGCAGCGTGCCAAGGTCTCGATCGCCGTGGCCGATGCCCTGATCGACACCGGCAACGAGACCGCAGTCGCGCGTCTCGTCGCCAACGAGGGCGCCGAGCTGACCGAGACGGCGCTCGGCCGTGTGCTGACCGACTACAACGCGAGCGAGGCGGTCGCCGAATCCATTTCGCGCCGGCCCAACCTGCCGCCGGCAATCTCTGAGCACCTGGTCTCGGCCATGGCCAAGAAGCTGGAAGGCTACCTGGTCAGCAAGCACGACCTGCCGGCCGACGCGGCGGCCAACCTGATTCTGCAGACGCGCGAGCGGGCGACCGTCAGCCTGCTGAGCCGCAACGCCACGGGCCGTGAGCTCGAGGAGCTGGTGTTCCAGATCCACGTGAACGGCCGCCTGACCCCGACCCTCATCATCCGCGCTCTCTGCGTCGGCGACATGGACTTCTTCGAGGCGGCCATGGCTCGGCTGGCGGGATTGCCACTGAAGAACGCCAGGAAGCTGATCCACGACGGCGGCGACCTCGGCCTGCGCTCGCTCTACGAGAAGGCGCGCATGCCCGAGCGGCTGTTCGGCGCTGTCCGCGCTGCGGTGCAGATCCTCCACGAAGAGGACTACGACGGCGGGCGCAACGACCGCGAGCGCTTCGTCGCGCGCATCATCGAGCGTCTGTTGACGCAGTTCGAGGATCCCGCCTCGAAGATGACCCAGGACGACATCGACTATCTCATGAACAAGCTGCGCCAGCTGGCGGCCTGAGGCCCGGCGGCAGCTTCGGTTTAGCGCGGGGGAATGCGAGAACGGCGCCGGTCTGGGGACCGGCGCCGTTTTCTTTTTCGCTGCTCCAGCAGCTTCAATCCAACTGCATCAATCCAGCAGGACTCTCGGCAGCCAGAGCGCGATGTCGGGGAAGGCCATGATCAGCCCCAGGCCGATCAGCTGCAACATCACGAAGGGGATGATGCCCTTGTAGATGTGCTGGATACGCACCTCGGGCGGTGCCACTCCCTTCATGTAGAACAGGGCGAAACCGAAGGGCGGCGTCAGAAAGGAGGTCTGCAGGTTGACCGCCAGCAGGATGGCGAACCAGTAGACCATCTCGCGCGGTGCCACGTGATCGCCGAAGTCGAGCTCGGCGATGATCGGCGAAAACACCGGCAGGACGATCAGCGTGATCTCGATCCAGTCGAAGAAGAAGCCGAGAAAGAAGACGATGGCCATGAGGATGAGCAGCAGTCCCCAAGGACCGAGACCGAGACTCTCCACCATGCCGATGACGAGGTCGTCGCCACCCAGTGCGCGAAAAACGTAGGAAAAGCAGGTGGCGCCGAGGAAGATGCCGAACAGCATGCCGCCGGTCAGGGCCGAGCGCTCGAGCACGTCCTTCAGCACGGAAAAGTTCAGGCGCCGCTTCAGGATGGCCAGCAGGATCGCCCCGGCACCGCCGACGCCGGCGGCCTCGGTCGGCGTTGCCCAGCCGAAGAGGATCGAGCCGAGCACCAGGAAGACCAGGAAGAGTGGCGGGATGAAGGAGCGCAGCACCAGGAAGACGAGACCGCCGGCGGTCTCCGGGCCTTGGTCTTCGGGCAGGGGTGGCGCGAGCTTCGGCTTGAGCCCGCAAAGCACCAGGATGTAGAGCATGTAGAAGCCGGCCAGCATGAAGCCGGGAATGATCGCGGCGACGAAGAGGTTGCCGACCGATCGGGCCAGGAGCTCGGCCATGATCACCAGCATGATCGACGGCGGGATCAGGATTCCGAGCGTGCCCGAGGCGGCGATGGTGCCGGTCGCCAGCGGCTTGTTGTAGTTCTGCTGCACCATGACCGGCAGGGCCAGCAGCGTCATCATCACCACCGAAGCGCCGATGATGCCGGTGGTGGCGGCCATAATGGTGCCCATCAGAGTGACCGAGAGGGCAAGCCCGCCCGGGATGCGGCGCAGCAGGACCTGCAGGCAGTTCAGCAGATCGTTGGCGACGCCGCTGCGCTCCAGCATGGTGCCCATGAAGATGAACATCGGGATCGCCGTCAGCACCAGGCTCTCCGCGATGCCGCCCCAGATGCGCGGCAGCAGATTGAAGAACTGGATGAAGTTGAAGACGTCGAAATAGATGCCGATGAAACCGAAGGCGAGTCCGACTCCACCCAGCACGAAGGCCACCGGATAGCCGCTGAACAGCAGCACGCCCAGCGCTGCGAACATGAGGAGTGGCAGAATATCCTCGATAAAGAAATTCATCGCCGCGGCTCCGTGTCACGGTGCAGCAGCTCGGGCGGTACCACATCGTCCAGGTGCTCGACCTCGGCCACCTCGATCTCGTGCACCTTGCGGCGCAGATCCTCCGGCCCGAAGAGCTCGACGAACTTGCGCAGCAGGACGGCGATGCCGCTGAGGGCCAGGATCGTGAAGCCGATCGGAATCGCCGCCTTGATCACCCAGCGGTAGGGGAGGCCGGTGGCGGAGGCGGAGACTTCGCCGGTCGCGAAGGAGCGCTCGGTGAAGTTGATGCCGAACCACACCACCAGGCCGCAATAGGGCAGCAGGAACAGCAGGCAGCCGGCCACCTCGATCCACCACTGGGTGCGCTCACTGAGCTTCTCGCGCACCAGGTCGATGCGAACGTGGGAGTCCTTCAGATAGGCGTAGCCAAGGCAGAAGGCGAAGAGGATGACGTGAAAGTGCCACTCCGCCTCTTGCAGTTTGGTCGAGCCGAGGACGAAGAAGCGCCGCGTGATCACATCGAAGATGGTGACGAGGATCAGCGCGAGACCGGCCCAGGCGGCGATCTTGCCGATCTTGACGATGACGCGGTCCAGGCCTTCGCTGACGCGGATCAGGAGTTCCATGCTGTTGTCCCCAAGTCGGATACTCAGCCTGCCACCGGCGAATCGGTAAAAGAGAAGCGCCGGAGTCTCTGTGGAGAGTCTCCGGCGCTACCTCGTCAAAGACCTATAGCTGGTCCGGAACGTTCAACACGCCCGGCTCACAGATAGCCGAGATCACCCCACACCTTGTACTGCTTGCGGAAGCTGGAGAGCGACTCCCAGACTTTCTTGAAGTTGGGGTTCGACGCGGCGAGCTCGGCGGCCACCTCGTCCCAGGCCGCGTTCAGTCCCGCCAGGATTTCCGGCGACCAGCGGTGGATGGTCACGCCTTTTTCCTGCAGCTCCGTCAGGGCGGCACCCTGGATGGCCTCGCCCTCGGCCAGGCCGGCGCGGATGTTGTCGCCGCAGACGGCGTCGATCTGCGCCTTCTGGATATCCGACAAGGCGTCGTACTTGTCCTTGTTCATCATCAGGTCGAAGAGGGTCGACTGCTGATGCCAGCCGGGGAAGTAATAGTGCTTGGCGACCTGGTAGAAGCCGAGATCGAGGTCGATGGCCGGCATGGAGAACTCGGTGGCGTCGATGGAGCCGCGCTCGAGGGCCGGGAAGATGTCGCCGCCCGCCAGCAGCTGGGTCGAAACGCCCATCTTCTCCATGACCTTGGCGCCGAGGCCGAAGAACCGCATCTTCAGGCCGTTCAGGTCGGCGACGCTGTTGATCTCCTTGCGGAACCAGCCGGAGGCCTCCGGCGCGATGATGCCGCACATCACCGACTTGATGTTGTACTGGGCGTAGAGTTCGTCCATCAACTCCTTGCCGCCGCCATGATAGACCCACCCGAGATATTCGCCGGCGCTCGGCCCGAAGGGAATGGCGGAGAAGAGGGCGAAGGTTTCGTCCTTGCCGGTCCAGTAGCCCGGCGTCGACCAGCCGGAGTCGATGGAGCCGGCCGAAACGGCGTCGAACATCTCGAGCGCCGGCACCAGGGCGCCGGGCTCGTAGAACCGGAAGACCAGCGAGCCACCGGAGACCAGTTCCAACTGCGCGGAAAGCCGGGTGCCGAGGGTGCCGAGCTGGGTCAACTTGCTGCCGTAGGCGCTTGCCATGTTCCAGCGGACACGCTGGTCTTGGGCCGTGGCGTCAGCGACGGTAGTCAGGGCCATGAGGCCGCCGACCGCCAGCGCCGAGACGGCGAGCTTCATCGTGCTGCGGATGCGCATTCGAATAGTCCTCCCGTTCATTTTCGCACCCGCCATCACTGCCGACGGGCCTTTGATTTGTATCCCCCTTTGACGCCCTGTCAGGATTCCCTTCACGAAAGCATCAAAGCGCCTTGAAGCTAGCCCAAGGCAATAGGCCGAACAAGTTCAAAGCACAGTAACTAAAGGTTATTTGAAGGCATTCCGGGTTTGGCAGCAGGCGAAGGGCAAGCGTTCAGCCCGGCGAGCGAGAAGAGGCTTCACGTCGTCGAATCAGGCCCTTGTCGTGGTAGAACTGCCGGGCCCCATTGTGCAGGGGAATGCCGATTCCCTCGATCGCGGTCTCCAGACGGATGCTGCGGCCCTTGGCATGTCCGCGGTCGAGCAGCCGGCGGGCATCGCTGCGCCACAGCGCGTCCAGTATGGCGTAGACGGTCTCGGCGCTGACGTCTTCCCGGGTGATCCACTGCGCGGCGACGGAAATGGTTTCCGCTTGGCCGACCCCCTCGTAGACGCCGGCGGGAATCCTGTCCCTTTGCAGAAAGGGGCTTGCGTCGACCAACGTGTCGGCGGCCGGCCCGGCAATCTGCACGAGATCGATGGCCGTCTGCTCGCTGGCCCACTGCACGACCCTGGCCGGATAGCCGGCGACGAGGAAGAACGCGTCCAGCTTGCCGGCCACCAGGCGCTCCATGGCGTCGTCTGACTTCAGGTAGGATACCTGGAGCCCGGACTCAGTGAGTCCGAAGGCCTCCAACACCAGGCGGGCACCGACCAGGGTACCGGAGCCGGCTTGATCCAGGGCGACCCGCTTGCCCGCGAGATCGGGCACGCCGGTGATGCCGCTGTCACGCCGCACCACGATGTGGAAGGATTCCGGATAGAGGTTGGCGATCGCCCTCAGCGACGTCTGGCGGCCTTCGCCTTCGAAGGCGTTGACGCCGGTATAGGCCCAGAAGGCGACGTCGGACTGTACGAAGCCGGACTCGATCCGACCGGCCGCGATGTCCTGTACGTTGGCCACTGAGCCGCTCGACGACTGGGCGACGGCGACCAGGCCGGGCACCCCGCAGCTCTCTCCGCTTTCGCAGGTGCCGGCGGGGTTGCTGATGGCCTGGGCCACAACGCCGGCGATGGGATAGTAGGTGCCGCCGATGCCGCCGGTCCCTATGCGGAACAGCGAAAGGCCTTCTGCCGCGGCCGGCACGGCAGCAGGCAGGCCGCCGGGCCCGGCCAGCCAGGCGCCGGCAAGAAGGGCGGCTACTACCGCCCGATGAATCGCCTTCATGTCCCCTCACAAGAACCAGACTCGCCCGGCGACTGCCATGACGCGATGCCGGGCCCCGAAGCGTCCCCGTGGCCCTGTGGGCAGGCCCGGCGGCGGGCCGCCGCCAGGATCTCCAACCTTAGGCATCCCGCCCCATTGCGCGGCGCAGGTCAACAGGGCAGTGGGATCGCCGCGCAGAGCCCGCACCTATGGTTAAGGCATCGTTAAGACGCTGCCGAAGGTGCTGCTGGCCGGGGTTCGCGCAGCTGCAAAGGCGACCCTTTCGCCAGGATTGCATTGCGATCGGGGAGCCGGTATAACCCCGCCGCGCCGGGGAGTAGCTCAGCCTGGTAGAGCACTACGTTCGGGACGTAGGGGCCGGAGGTTCGAATCCTCTCTCCCCGACCATCTAAGCCCTTCAAAAGAAGGGATTTTTACAAGATGGTCATCACGGCGCAATCAAAACGAACCAGCACCAAACGGCACGAAGCGGGAACCAATTGGCACCGCAAGGCGTGCAAATTCGGTGCAGTCCAGCCGGCGGTGCTCCTGCCCCGACGCCTCGCCGCAGCCCGGCGGATCCGCAAGTTTTCCAGGGAATTACCCCGCCCGTCAGTGACGGCGCCGGCGTTCCAGCATGCGGTCGACGACACGGGTGTCCAGCGCAGTCGGCAGGCCGGTCTCCGGACTCTCGCCGAGCAGGGCGGTGTCCAGCCTGGCCTCCACCAGGTTCGCGTCGCTGAGGTCGGCGCCGCGCAGGTCGGCCATATGGAAGTCGGCGCGCGACAGATCGGCACCAGCGAAGCGGACAGCGTTCAGCAGACTGTCGCTGAAGCGGCAGCCGGTCAGCGTAGCACCCTCGAAGTGGGCGCCGGTCAGGTTGCTGCCGGCGAAGTCGCAGTCGACCAGATCGGCGCCGCCGAGGTCGATGCCCCGGAGATCGAGCCCGCTGAGGTCGCAGCGCAGCAGCACGGCTCGGCGTCCGTCGCTGCGGCCAGCCTGATAGCGGGCATGCGCCTCCAGCAGCGGGTCGAGCCGGGCCTGGGTGATCCGGCTGCCGATCAGCACCTTCTGAGGCGGCCGGTCTCGGGTCAGTGTCTCGGAAAGGTTGGTCATTACCTATGTCCTCACCCCGGTGAAACTTCTGTTCTTCGTCGTCTCGCGGTCAAAAAAAGGGGGTCGAATAAATCGACCCCCAATTCTTGAATATGCGATGTCGGTCGGCGTTAAGTACGAGACAAATGGTGCGATGCGGAGTACTTAGATCAGGAATGCGATATGGGTTTGTCTCTCTGTCCGAACGATGACTACAATATACCCATGCTTCGTTCTGGAGTCAATGGAAAAATACATGATCGAGAAAAATTACTTCCAGATACTCCAGTTACCTACATAAAACTAGGGCAATAAAGCCTAATATAGCCTCATACGGCCCACTCGCCCAAAAATATTAGGGCAAAATAGCCAACAAACCTGATATCGATTGGACATAATGCCCGAATTGGCTTGCGCGATTGGCTAAATTGCCCTAGTGTTCATTGGCGCTGGTTGCTGGAACGGGGGATTAGGCGCTTGGACGAGATCGACGACGAGATCGACGACGAGATCGACGACGAGATCGACGACGAGA
>CAYYIV010000001.1:0-274862 GCA_964472095.1 uncultured Pelagibius sp. | reverse complement strand
GACGAGATCGACGACGAGATCGACGACGAGATCGACGACGAGATCGACGACGAGACCGACGACGAGGCCATGACGGCCGAGCAGCTGCGCGAGCTCTGCACCCGCCTCTATGGGGCCGGGCGCTGGCAAACCGCCCTGTCGAAAGAACTAAAAGTGAACGACCGCACGGTGCGGCGTTGGGCCTCCGGCAAGGCGCGAATCCCGCACCCGGTGGCGCTCTGCGTGAAGCTGATGGTATTTCTCGATGAGCTGAGCTGGCTGGGCGAGTGGCGCCAGACCATCAAGGAGGACCTTTAGGTCGCTTGGGGGAAGGCGCCTCTCGGCGAGGTCCCCGGCGGGCTCAGTAGGCCCGGTCGACGCAGAAATCCACGACTTCGAGCAGGGCCGATTTGGCCTCCCCGTCGGGAAAGCTCTCCAGCCCCTGGCGGGCCGAGGCGGCGTAGTCCCTCGCCCGCGCCATGGCGTCGGCCAGGGCATCGCGGCGCTGGAGGATTTCGATGGCCCGCTCCAGGTCGCCCTCGCGCTGGTCCTGCTCCTCCAGGCAGCGCTGCCAGAAGGCCCGTTCGACGGCATCGCCGCGCTGCAGGGCGAGCACCACCGGCAGGGTGATCTTGCCGTCGCGGAAGTCATCGCCCACGGCCTTGCCGAGTTCGGCCTGAAGGGCGGAGTAGTCGAGCACATCGTCGACCAGCTGAAAGGCGATGCCGAAGCCGCTGCCGAAGCGCTCCAGGGCGGCCTCCTCGGCTGCCGGGCGGTCGGCGACCACGGCGCCGATGCGGCAGGCCGCCGCGAAGAGCGCCGCGGTCTTGGCCTCGATCACCTGCATGTAGGCAGCTTCGTCGGAGGTGGTGTCGTTGGCCGTCATCAGCTGCAGCACTTCGCCTTCGGCGATCACCGCCGAGGCGGTGGAGAGGATGCGCAGCACGTCGAGGGAGCCGTCGGCGACCATGAGCTGGAAGGCGCGGCTGAACAGGAAGTCGCCGACCAGAACGCTCGGCTTGTTGCCCCAGACCGCATTGGCCGTGGCGAGGCCGCGGCGCAGGTCGCTGGCGTCGACTACATCGTCGTGCAGCAGGGTCGCGGTATGGATGAACTCGACGCAGGCGGCTAGGCCCAGGTGGCGCTCGCCCGCGTAGCCGCAGAGCTTGGCCGAAGCCAGGGTCAGCATGGGCCGCAGCCGCTTGCCACCGGCCGCGACGATGTGGCTGGCGAGCTGCGGGATCAGCGCCACGGGCGAGTGCATGTGCTGGACGATAAGGCGGTTTACGGCCTGCAGGTCGTCCGCCACCAGGCTGCTCAGCGGCTCCAGGCCGGGCTTGGCCGGTCCCTTTGCCCGTTTGTCGAGTTCGGCGGCCAGCGCCAAGGCAGTCCCCTCAGGTTCCCTCGTGTCCCCGGCGCGGCCCCGGCGCGCGGTGGACGTTCAATAGGCCTCTCTACCATTTAGAGCGGCCGATCGGCTTGCCTAGCGGCACCTTGTCACGTCGTTCCGCCGCAGCCAAGGTTGCCTAACCGCCTGGCGGCTCGACAAGCTTTGCATGCACCGTTGCCAAGTCCTTGTGGCAGCATAGGTTGAACCACCGGACGGTCAAGCCTGATACCCCGACTGCGACGTTTGGCACTATAAGATTGGACGAGATGAAGGAACTGCTGCGCACCAACGACATCGTCAGGCTGTCCTGGCTGGAAGCACTGCTGGCCGATGCCGGAGTGGGAACCGTGGTGTTCGACTTGCACACCAGCGTCCTGGAGGGCTCGATCGGTATTCTGCCGCGCCGCCTGATGGTGAGCGATGACGACTACCTGCGTGCCCGTCGGGTGCTGCAGGACGCCGGCGAAGGGGGAGCCATGCCATGACGCTGCTGACGGCAGTCACCGAGGACGCCTTCCTGGGCGGACGCCTCCGCCTGCGCCAGCCGGCCGACGGCTATCGCGCGGCCATCGATCCCGTATTGCTGGCCGCCGCCGTTCCCGCGGCGGCGGGCGAGCACGTGGCGGATCTCGGCTGCGGCGTGGCGGCGGCCGGCCTCTGCCTGCTGGCGCGAGTGCCTGGCGTTGCGGTCACCGGGCTGGAGGTGCAGCCGCCACTGGCGGCGTTGGCCGTGGAGAATGCCGCCCTCAACGGCTATGGCGACCGGCTCAGCATCGTGGTCGGCGACGTGGCGGCACCGCCGGCCGAATTCGCAGCCGGCCGCTTCGACCACGTCATGCTGAACCCGCCCTATCTGGAGGCCGGCTCCGGCCGCGCCCCGGCACAGGAGCTGCGCCGCATTGCGACCGTCGAGGGGCCGGCAGCGCTGGAGTCCTGGCTGGCCTGCGCCCTCGCCTTGCTGCGGCCGCGCGGCAGCGTGACGGTGATCCACCGGGCCGACCGCTGCGACCGCCTGCTGACGGCGCTCGCCGGCTGCGGCGAGCTGGCGGTCTTTCCGCTCTGGCCGCGCCAAGGCGAGAATGCCAAGCGGGTTCTGGTGCGGGCCCGCAAGGCCAGCAGCGCGCCCTTGCGCTTCCTGGCCGGGCTGGTACTGCACGACGCTGACGGCGGCTATACCGCGGCAGCCGAGGCGGTGCTGCGCGACGCCAGAGGGCTGGATCTATAGCAGGCCCACCGCAGCGGTTTGTCCCGCCGGGGCAGGCAGGGTAAAACGAACCGGACAAGAGGGCGGCCCGCCTGGGCGGCGACGCTCACCTGTCTCTATCGGGAAGCATACGAGGGATCATCGACTGACATGGCACTGCGAAGCATCTGGCGTCTGGTGACTTTTGAATGGCTGCGCCGGCCGCGGCCGGAAGTCGCCGTGCTGCGCCTCAGCGGCGTGATCGGCGGCGTTGGCCCCTTGCGCAGCGGCATGAGCCTGGCCAGCGTAGAGCCGCTGGTCGAACGGGCCTTCGCGCAGCCGCGCCTGAAGGCGGTGGCCCTGGTGATCAACTCGCCCGGCGGCTCGCCCGCGCAGTCGGCGCTCATCGCCAAGCGCATTCGCGATCTGGCGCGGGAAAAGGAGCTGCCGGTGCTGGCCTTTTGCGAGGACGTGGCGGCCTCCGGCGGCTACTGGCTCGCCTGCGCCGCCGACGAGATCTTCGTCCAGCCGACCTCCATCATCGGCTCAATCGGTGTGATCACCTCCGGCTTCGGCTTTGCCGAGTTGATGGAGAAGATCGGCGTCGAGCGGCGCCTCTATACCGCCGGCGAGCGCAAGTCGATCCTCGATCCCTTCCGCCCCGAAGATCCCCAAGACGTGGCACGCATCAGGGCCCTGCAGGAGGAACTGCACGAGGTCTTCAAGGAGATGGTGCGCGACCGCCGCGGCCAGCGCCTGAAGGCGGCCGAAGACGTGCTGTTCAGCGGCGAGTTCTGGGCCGGCGGCAAGGCCGTGGAGTTGGGCCTCGTGGATTCGTTGGGCGACCTGCGCCAGGTGCTGCGCGACCGCTTCGGCAAGCGCGTGCGGCTGCGCCGCATTCAGGGGCCGAAGCGCCTGCTGCGACGGCTCGGCATCGGCCGCGGACGCAGCGACGGCGTCCTGCCGCTCTGGGCCGGCGGCCTGCCGGCGCCGGAGGACTGGGCCGCCGGGCTCATGGCCGCGGTGGAAGAGCGGGCCCTGTGGTCGCGTTTCGGGCTGTGATCGCAGTCCGCGGCTGATCGGCTTGTGTTGACCTTGCCGGTCGCGCAACGCTTAATGCCGCCATGTTTGGACTCCCCTCTCTGCAAAAGCTGATCGTCCTCGCCGTCGTGGTCGCCGTGGTGTGGTACGGCTTCAAGTTCCTCGGCCGCCTGCAGGCCGCGCGCAAGGCCGAGGCCAAGCTGCGCGAGGCCGAGGGTACGCGGCCGGCCAGGAAATCCTCCGGCCAGGCCGCCAAAAGCGCCAAGAGCGGCAACGGCGAGGTCGAGGACCTGGTGCCCTGTCCCTCCTGCGGCGCCTACGTGCGCGCCGGCAGCACCTGCAGCTGCGGCCGCAAGGCCTGAGGCCGGCCGCCGTCGCTCAGGTAGGGCCTGGCGGCCTGTTTTGCGGGCCGATCCCTTTGCTTGATTCGGGGTGGGGGCCCCGCTAAGGTGCGGCCCGCGTTTCGCGGTGCAGCATGACGCGGCGCCCTCAAACCGCCTGAACCCCAATGCCTCACGCCAACCCGGAAACCTGCTTCCAGCGCCTGATCCTCCGCCTGCAGGACTTCTGGGCGCGGCAGGGCTGCGTCATCCTGCAGCCTTACGACCTGGAGGTCGGGGCCGGCACCTTCCATCCGGCGACCACTCTGAGGGCGCTGGGCCCCGGGAGCTGGAAGGCGGCCTATGTGCAGCCCTCGCGCCGGCCGACAGACGGGCGCTACGGCGAGAACCCCAACCGGCTGCAGCACTACTACCAATTCCAGGTCATCCTGAAGCCCTCGCCGGCGAACAGCCAGGAACTCTATCTCGACTCACTCCGGGCCATCGGCATCGACCCGCTGGCGCACGACATCCGCTTCGTCGAGGACGACTGGGAAAGCCCGACCCTGGGTGCCTGGGGCCTCGGCTGGGAGGTCTGGTGCGACGGCATGGAGGTCAGCCAGTTCACCTACTTCCAGCAGGTCGGCGGCATCGACTGCAGCCCCGTCTCCACCGAGCTGACCTACGGGCTCGAGCGCCTCATCATGTACGTGCAGGGCGTCGAGAACGTCTACGACCTGGACTGGGACGGCGTGCCCAAGGACCCCAATAGAGAGGGTGGGGGCGGCAAGACCTACGGCGACGTCTATCTCGCTTCCGAGCAGCAGTTCTCCGCCTTTAACTTCGAGGTGGCCAGTACCGACATCCTGTTCCGACACTTCAAGGACGCCGAGGCCGAGTGCCAGGCGATCCTGCAGTTCGGCGCGGACAAGGGGCGGCCGATGCCATTGCCGGCCTATGACCAGTGCATGAAGGCGAGCCACGTCTTCAACCTGCTCGATGCGCGCGGCGTCATCTCGGTGACCGAACGCCAGGCCTACATCGGTCGCGTGCGCGCGCTGGCCAAGGCCTGCTGCGAGGCCTGGGTGGCGACCCAGACCGGCAAGAACGGAGCCGCGGGCTGATGGCCGAGCTGCTCGTCGAGCTGTTCTCCGAGGAGATCCCGGCGCGCATGCAGGCGCGCGCCGCCGACGACCTTAAGCGCTTGGTGGGCGAGGCGCTGAAGGCCGCCAACCTTTCCTTCGACAGCGCCCGGGCCTATGCGACACCGCGCCGCCTGGCGCTGGTCGTCGACGGCCTGCCGACCCAGCAGCCCGACCTCGTCGAGGAAAAGAAGGGCCCGAAGCAGGGCGCGCCGGCGCAGGCGATCGAGGGCTTCATGAAGGCCAACGGCATCAGGTCGCTCGATACCGAGGCCGAACTGCGCGAGACCGACAAGGGCCCGTTCTATTTCGTCGTGCGCAAGGTCGCCGGACGGACGACGACCGACGTGCTGCCCGAGATTCTGGCCAAGGCCATCGCCGAGCTGCCCTGGCCGAAGTCGATGCGCTGGGGCGGGGATACGCAGCGCTGGGTGCGCCCGCTGCACGGCATCGTCGCAGTGTTCGCCGGCATTGCCCTGAAGGGCGGTCTGCCGATGGGTGAGGAACGCCAGGTTCCCTTCGGCACCACCACGGCCGGCCACCGCTTCCTGGCGCCGGCACCCTTCGATGTCGCATCCTTCGACGACTACCGGGTGAAGCTCAGCAACGCCAAGGTGAAGCTCGACCCCGCCGAGCGGCGTGAGATCATCGCCGCCCAGGCCGCCGCGCTCGCCAAGCGAGCCGGCCTCTCGATGAAGGACGACACCGGCCTGCTGGACGAAGTGACCGGCCTCGTCGAATGGCCGCAGGTACTCATGGGCCGCATCGATGCCGCCTTCATGGACCTGCCGGGCGAAGTGCTCTCGACCTCGATGCGCAGCCACCAGAAATACTTCTCCACCGAAAGGACCGACGGCAGCCTGGCCGACCGCTTCCTCGTCGTCGCCAACATGGAGGCACCGGAAGGCAGCGAACGGGCCAAGACCATCGTCGCCGGCAATGAGCGCGTACTGCGCGCGCGTCTCGCCGACGCGCGCTTCTTCTGGGACCAGGACCGGGAGCGACCGCTGTCGGCGCGCGTGCCTGCGCTGAAGGACATCGTCTTCCACGCCAAGCTTGGCACCGTGGCGGAGAAGGTCTCGCGCCTGGAAAGCCTCGCCGCCGAGATCAGCAAGCATGTCCCCGGCGCCGACCGCGACGAAGCTCGCTCCGCCGCGCGGCTCGCCAAGGCCGACCTGGTGACCGGCATGGTCGGTGAGTTCCCGGAGCTGCAGGGCGTCATGGGCCGCTACTATGCGCTCAATGACGGCGAGGTGCCGGCGGTGGCGGATGCCATCGCGCAGCATTATCAGCCGCTCGGGCCCAACGATGCCTGTCCCTCGGCGCCGGTCAGCGTCTGCGTTGCGCTCGCCGACAAGATCGACACCCTGGTCGGCTTCTGGATGATCGACGAGAAGCCGACCGGCTCCAAGGACCCCTATGCGCTGCGCCGCGCTGCGCTCGGCGTCATCCGCCTCATCGTCGAGAACAGGCTGCGCCTGCCGCTTGCGAGAGTCTTCGGTGCGGCCCAGGCGGAATACGCCGGCCTCTCCGCGGCGCCGGTGGCCGGCGATCTGCTCGACTTCTTCGGCGAGCGCCTGAAGGTGGTGCTGCGCGACCGGGGTGTGCGCCACGACCTCATCACCGCGGTGATGGCGCGTGGCGGCGAAGACGATCTGCTGCGCCTGCTGGCGCGGGTCGAAGCACTCGGCTCCTTCCTCGACAGCGACGACGGCGCCAATCTGCTGGTCGCCTACCGCCGTGCCGCCAACATCGTGCGCATCGAGGCAAAGAAAGATAAGCGCGCCTACGAAGGCGCGGTCGAAGCCGCGGCGCTGCAGCAGCCTGAGGAGAAGACACTATTTTCTCACCTCGGCGATGCATCCAAGGGTGCGCAGATCGCGTTAGGGTCGGAGGACTTCACGGCGGCCATGGCCGCCATGGCACGGCTGCGCCAGCCGGTCGACGCCTTCTTCGACGAGGTGACGGTGAATGCCGAGGACAAGGTGCTGCGGGAAAACCGCCTGCAACTGCTCAGCGCCATCGGCGCGACGCTTGCGGAGGTTGCGGATTTCTCGAAGATCGAAGGCTGAACCCGTGCAAGGGGAGACACGCGGAGAAAAAAGCTCGAAACCTCTCGTTTGTCACCCTCGGGCCTGACCCGAGGGTCCATGGCGCCGCCCGTGTCTCGTTTCGGCATGGTTGCCCGGGTCAAGCCCGGGCATGACAGCTGGGGGGTCGCGTAGGGCGGGGTATCAAGGTGAGGGGCCAGGACATTTCATGAGGATGGAAAGCAGACGATGACGAAATGGGTGTACAGCTTCGGCGGCGGGACTGCCGACGGCCGGGCCGAGATGAAGGAACTGCTCGGCGGCAAGGGCGCCAATCTCGCGGAGATGTCTTCGCTCGGCCTGCCGGTGCCGCCCGGCTTCACCATCACCACGGAAGTCTGCACCTACTTCTACAAGAACGACCGCAAGTATCCCGACGACCTGGAACAGCAGGTCAACAAGGGGCTCGCCATGATCGAGGAACTGATCGGCGCCAAGTTCGGCGACGCCAAGAATCCTCTGTTGATCTCCGTGCGCTCCGGCGGACGCGCCTCCATGCCCGGCATGATGGACACGGTCCTGAACCTCGGCCTCAACGACGAGACCGTCGAGGGCCTCGCCAAGGCCGCCGGCGACCGCCGCTTCGCCTATGACAGCTACCGCCGCTTCATCCAGATGTTCGGCGACGTGGTGCTCGGCGTCGACCACCACCACTTCGAGGAGATCCTCGAGCTGGCCAAGGAAGACCGCGGCTACATGCTCGACACCGAGATGACGGCCGAGGACTGGGCCAAGGTCATCGAGGCCTACAAGGCCAAGGTGAAGGAGGAGACCGGCGAGCCCTTCCCGCAGACGCCCAACGATCAGGTCTGGGCCGCCATCGGCGCGGTCTTCGGCTCCTGGATGAACCAGCGCGCGATCACCTACCGTCGCCTGCACAGCATTCCGGCCGATTGGGGCACTGCGGTGAACCTGCAGGCCATGGTGTTCGGCAACATGGGCGACGACTGTGCCACCGGTGTGGCCTTCACGCGCGATCCCTCGACCGGCAACGACACCTTCTACGGCGAATTCCTGGTGAACGCCCAGGGCGAGGACGTGGTGGCCGGCATCCGCACGCCGCAGAACCTCACCCTGCGCGGCAAGGAGATGAACAACTCCAAGCTGCCGGCGATGGAAGAAGTCATGCCGGAAGTCTTCCAGCAGCTCGACGACGTCCGCCATGTGCTCGAAACGCACTACAAGGACATGCAGGACATCGAATTCACGGTGCAGCGCGGCACGCTCTACATGCTGCAGACCCGCACCGGAAAGCGCACCGCGCCGGCGGCGCTCAAGATCGCCGTCGACATGGTGAACGAGGGCCTCATCACCGAGGCCGAGGCGGTGCGCCGCCTCGACCCCAACTCGCTCGACCAGCTCTTGCACCCGACGCTCGATCCCAAGGCCGAGCGCAAGGTGATCGCGCGCGGCCTGCCGGCCTCGCCGGGTGCCGCCTCGGGCAAGATCGTCTTTACCGCTGAAGCGGCGGAGGCCCAGGCCGCTGAGGGCGAGCGTGTCATCCTCTGCCGCACGGAGACGTCGCCGGAGGACATCCACGGCATGCACGCCGCCGCCGGCATCCTGACCACCCGCGGCGGCATGACCAGTCACGCGGCCGTGGTGGCACGCGGCATGGGGCGGGCTTGCGTGGCCGGCGCCGGCGAATTGCGCATCGACCACAAGAGCGGCGTCATGCGGGTGCGCGACCTGGAGCTGCGCGAGGGCGATCTCATCACCCTCGACGGCTCGACCGGCGAAGTCATGCAGGGCGCGGTGCAAACGGTCCAGCCGGAGCTGTCCGGCGACTTCGGCCAGATCATGGAATGGGCCGACAAGTTCCGCACCATGGGCGTGCGGGTGAACTGCGATACGCCGCAGGAGGCCAAGGTTGCGGTGAAGTTCGGCTGCGAGGGCATCGGCCTCTGCCGCACCGAGCATATGTTCTTCGATTCCGGCCGGATCGTCGCCATGCGCGAGATGATCCTGGCCGACTCCAGCGAGCAGCGCCGCCGCGCGCTCGACAAGCTGCTCCCCTACCAGCGCGAGGACTTCATCGCGCTGTTTAAGGAGATGGCAGGCCGCCCGGTCACCATCCGCCTGCTCGACCCGCCACTGCACGAATTCCTGCCGCACGAGGACGCCGCCGTCGCCGAGGTGGCCAAGGCCTCCGGCCTGTCCGAGGAACAGGTGCGCGCCCGCTCCCTGAAGCTGGTCGAGACCAACCCCATGCTCGGCCATCGTGGCTGTCGCCTGGGCATCACCTATCCCGAGATCTACGAGATGCAGGCCCGCGCCATCTTCGAGGCGGTGGCCGCGGTTGCGAAGGAGACCGGCGAGACCGTGGTGCCGGAGGTGATGATCCCGCTGATCTCGGTGAAGAAGGAGTTCGAGGTGCTGCGCGAACTGGTCGACAGGGTGGCCGAGGCGGTGCGCAAGAGCGAGGGCATCGCCGTCGACTACCTCGTCGGCACCATGATCGAGCTGCCGCGAGCCTGCCTGCGCGCCGCCGAGATCGCCGAGGGCGCCGAGTTCTTCTCCTTCGGCACCAACGACCTGACGCAGACCGCCTTCGGCCTGTCGCGCGACGACGCCGGCAACTTCCTCGGCGCCTACGAGCAGCGCGGCCTGATCGAGCAGGATCCCTTCATCTCGCTGGACGTCGATGGCGTCGGTGAGCTGATGCTGATCGGCGCCGAGCGCGGCCGCACGACCCGGCCTGACATCAAGCTCGGCATTTGCGGCGAGCACGGCGGCGATCCCGCCTCCATCGCCTTCTGCCAGACCGTGCCGCTCGACTACGTCTCCTGCTCGCCCTACCGCGTGCCGATCGCCCGGCTGGCGGCAGCGCAGGCCGCGCTTGCGCGGAAGAACGCGTAGCCGGAGCTGTTACTTCACCCGCCCGCCAGTCCGCGCCGCCACAGCTCGGCTTCCTTGTCGCGGCGTTTGCGCAGGCCGTCGCTGCCAGGCCACAGCCGCTTCATGCTCTCGAACTCGACCGCCACCTGGTCGAGGCGGTCGGCGGCAATGTGGTCGCGGATCGCCTTCATCTCACGCCGCGAGTCGCCGGTCAGCTTGGTGCCACGGTTGTAGACGAGGCTGACCAGCGCGCCGCGGCAGAGCGGCGGCAGGGCGTCGAGGCTGCCGTAGCAGCCCGCGGTCTGGTCGACGGCGCGCGGCAGCGCCCGCTTCACAAAGACCTGCCAGGCGGCCGAGAAGGGGATGCGCAGCGTCGACAGGGCATCGCAGGCCTCCTTGCTGCCGGGTTTGCCGAGGTGCGGGCGCAACGACGCCATCTGCTCCGACGTCAGGGTGCCGGACCAGTCGGCCTCGAAGTCGGCCGCTTCCTGGAAGCGCAGGTCGTAGCCGACGCCGATGGTGACGCCGCTGGCCTCGCCGGGAAAATGCGGTATGGCCACGTGGCGGTCGTAGTACTTCCGCCCGCCGACCTCCTCGCTCACAATGAAGGTGACCGCCTCGGTGGGAATGATGTCCGACGGCTCCGGCTGGCTCTCCAGCCAGGCCCAGGTGGCGGCGTCGGCGATGCCGGTTGCCGGCAGGCCGGCCAGCTGCTGCGCTTCCTTCAGAGCTGCCTCGGTGCCGCCGCCGAAGTCGCCGTCGCAACTCAGCAGGGCACCGATGCGATTGAGCCGGTGCTGCAGGATCTGGACCTCGACGCCCTCGGCGCCGCGCTGCAGCGTGGGACGGGTCTCTTGTGCGGGCAGGGCCATGACGCGTTCCCCCTTCATCGACATGGGTAACCGATGGCGAAACAGAGATCTGACGGCAGCTCCGTCATTCGGGCAAGGGGACGAAAGGGGTAGTGCTCCTGCGGCGGCAAGACCTTCGCTCCCGCCCTGTGATCTTTTTTTGAACCGAGAGCAGGGTCGCCAGCGACCCAGGTCCGAGAGTCTAGGCTTCACCGCGAAGCAGACTCTCGCGACCGCCACTTTTTGCAAAGGAGCAAGCTATGAACAGGGCAACCGCCGCGGTCCTGATCGCGCTGGCCTTCACGGCTGGCAACATCGCCGCAACCAGTGCCGGCACCATCGTGCCGAAGCAGAAGGGCACGACGGCCCAGCCGTCCGCCGGAATGAACCTCCAGGCCAAGCCGTTTCCCGCCAACTGCGTCAGCGGCCTGCAGAAGTACGACGAGAAGAAAGCGAACGTCGCCGGCGTGCCGGTCATCAGTTCCTACTCCTGCCGCACCGCCTGGATCGAGTGCCCCAACTTCCCGGCCTATACCACCACGCTGCTGGACTACGACGTCAAACAGCAGGGGGGCGCCGAGGGAGGCGGCCGGATCCGCTTCACCTACACCTGCAGCGGATTAACGCCGGAAGGATGACGGCAGATCGCCTTGGGGCGCCGCAAGGCGCCCCCTCTTCTCCGCTCAGCCGGTCTTGTCGAATACCGCCTGCACGACTGTGACGCGGTCCTCGAAGAGGCTGCGGCGCAGGTTAGCGACCATCGCCGGGAAGTCGGGCCCGAGGATGAGGGCGGGGCCGGAGGCGCCCTTGGCGGTGGCCTGAGCGGCGACGGCCTTTTCGCTCCAGACTTTGGATTCTGCGGTCAGATCGCGCCAGTGGCGCTCCCTGAGGCCGGTGGCGAGGATCGCCTCGCGCACGCCTTCGGGTGCCATCAGGTGGCTCCACTCGGGCGCGCCGGCCCAGGGCAGCGGGAAATGCGGCTCCCCCGCCGGCCCGGCCATCACGTCGTAGAGCCCGAAGCGGCCGCCGGGCTTCAGCACCCTTGCAACTTCGCGGTAGAGCCGCGCCTTGTCGGCGATGTTCATGGCGGCGTGCTGCGTCCACAGCAGATCGAAGCTGGCGTCGGCGAAGGGCAGGTGGAGCGCGTTGGCGCAGAGGAAGCGGGTCTGCCGCTCGAGGCGCGCGCGAAGGCTGAGGTCCCGTGCCGTGCGGCAGTAGACCTCGGTCAGGTCGAGGCCGACCACCCGGCAGCCGCGCTCGCTCGCCAGCCAGCGCGCCGGCCCGCCGATGCCGCAGCCGAGATCGAGCAGCAGCTGGCCGCTCTGCGGGCTCAGCAATGCGGCGAGCTCAGCGGTCGCCTGCTGGCCGCGGCTGTGGAACTGGTCGTAGGGAGAAAGGTCTTCGGCGGTGAGGCGATCGAGATCCTTATCCGCGGCCGTAAGCGCGGAGAGGATTCGTCCTGTCAGCTCGCCTTCCCGGGCGTAGTGCTGTGCGGCGGAGGGTGATGGGCTCATCGGTGAGACGAGCATCGCACCGGCGCGGCAAAGCCTGCAAGCCCTTGCGGCGGGTGCGTTTCATCTGGCTGCGTCGCATCGTTCGCCTCCCTTCAGACCACTTCGCCCAGCTTGTTGGTGTTGGCCTCGGCCAGGTGGATGGCCTTGGACAGCAGCTGGGCGATCTCCAGGTTGTTCTCCAGCACCGTCTTGGCCTCGGGGCGCGGATCGCTGGCGTAGGCCGACAGGCGGATCAGAATCTCGGCGCGAATCTCCGAGAGGATGTCTTCGGTGCGCTTGCCGCCCGGATTCTCCGGCGACACCAGGTAGTTGGTCATAGGGCCCATCCCACGGGTAAGGGTCGTTTCCTGCAGGGCAGTATCCGACCTTAACACTTAACAAAGGTTAACGGGGCGAAGGGTTCGCTGGACGACCAAGCAAAGCGGGCCGCCCCGTCTTCTGCAGGTGGGACGGCCCGTGGCGTGAGGGTCTCCTGAGCCGGGAGCTTACTTGCCGCGCGAGATGGTGATCTTCTTCGCCTTCTTCTGCGCGGACTTCGATTTCGGCAGGTCGATGGTCATGACGCCGTCCTTGAAGGTGGCGGCGATCTTCGCCTCGTCGACCTCGGCGGGCAGGGTGAAGGAGCGGCGGAAGCTGCCGAAGGAGCGCTCGCGGCGGTGATAGCTCTCCTCCTTGACCTCCTTTTCCTCCTTCTTCTCGCCGGAGATCGTGAGGGTGTTGTCGGCGAAGGTGACCTCGACATCCTTCTCGCTCAGGCCGGGAAGCTCGGCGGTGACGTGGTAGGCCTTGTCGTCCTCGCTGGCGTCGACGCGCACGTCCAGGGCGATGCCGGCGTGCTCGCGCAGCAGCGAGGGCGTGCCGAAGCCGCTCCAGAAATTGTCGAACACCCGGTCGACCTCACGCTGCAGGTCGCCGAGGGCGGGCGCTGTGCTCTTGCCGTGATGCCAAGGGGCCAAATCTTTCAATGCCATTCCTAACCTCCTAAGGATCTGAGGACGTCATTGGATGACGATTGGCTTTATTAAGAACCGCTGGCGACGCCGGCGCCATGAGCCAGATCAAGCCAATTCCGGCGCGCCGGAAGGGCCTTTACCGGCTGTTTTGCTCCGTTTGTGTGCATCTTCGGACTTGACCCGCCCGCCGCGACACGGCCAACTTGAAGCCATGAGCCTCGGGCGCACCATGACTCTCAAGGATCTCACCGATGGCGGCAAGGCCGCCATGGCGGAGGCCCTTGCCGTGCTGGAATCCTCGCCGGACGCCACCCAGACCATCAATCTGCTGGATGCCGCCTACGCCGCGGCGCGCGGCCGGGTGATCGGCATCACCGGCCCGCCGGGCGTCGGCAAGTCGACGCTCCTCGGGGCGGTGATTCCGCGGCTGCGCGAGGTCGGCCACACGGTCGGTGTCATCGCCGTCGACCCGTCCTCGCGGCAGACCGGCGGCGCCCTCTTGGGCGATCGTCTGCGCCTGATGACCAGCGCGGAGGACAGCGGTGTCTTCGTGCGCTCCATGGCCGCGCGCGACCGGCTCGGCGGCCTCGCCGAGCTGACCGTCGGCGGCATGCTGCTGATGCGCGCGGTCTACGACGTGGTGCTGATCGAGACCGTGGGCGTCGGCCAGTCGGAAACCGACGTTGCCTGGATCGCCGATACGGTTGTGTTCTGCGTGCAGCCGGGCTCCGGCGATTCCCTGCAGTTCATGAAGGCGGGCATCATGGAGATTCCCGATCTCGCGGTGGTGACCAAGGCCGACAGCGAGATGGCGCAGCGCACTCAGGCGGACCTGCGCGCGGCGCTCAGCCACCAGCGCCGGCGCGACGGCTGGTCGGTGCCGATCCTGCCGGTCTCGGCCCAGAAGGGCACCGGCATCGCCCCGCTGATCGCTGCCCTCGACCGTCACGCTGACTGGCTGGACGAGGCCGGCCGCCGGGAGAACCGGCGGCTGTCGAACGCCAAGCTGTGGTTCCGCGAGGCGCTCACCACCCGCTTCGGCCGCGAGGGCGTTAAGCGGGCCGAGATGCTCGGGTGCCGCATGAACCTCGACCGCGGCGACGCACCCTACGAACGCCTCGCCGATCTCGCCGCGGCGATCGTCGACTAAAATTCTCTGTCAGCCTGCTAGAACTTCGCCCACGCGGGCTTGCGCGGGGAGGCTACGGCGTCGCCGATCATCAGCGGTGCGTCGCCAGCTTCCAACGCCTCCAGGCGCATGAGCGCGAGGGCGAGGCTGCCGCCGCCGTTACGGCCGACCGCCGAGCGCAGCACGCCGGTCTCCTTGCCGTCGCGGGTGATCGCGGTGCCGGGCTGTGGCGCCGGGCCGGCAATCTCCACCGGGACCAGGCGCTTCTTCACCAGGCCGCGGTAGCGCATGCGCGCGGTAAGTTCCTGGCCCATGTAGCAGCCCTTGTCCCAGTCGACACCGTGCAGCTCGTCGAAGCCGCATTCCAGCAGCGTCGACTTCTCGACCTCGAGGTCGCGGCTGCCGTCGGGCACGCCGGCGGCGATGCGCAGGGCGTCGTAGTCCGCGAGCCCACCCAAAGCGAAGCCGGCTTCGCTCAATATCTTCCTGGCAGCATCCTTGGGCAGCAAGGCGCGCGCGCCGAGCTCGGGCAAGCGCGGATCGACGAAGGCGAGGCCGCCGCCGAAGGGCGCGGCGCGGCCCGGTTCGGCGGGCAGGCCGAGCTGCTGCAGCGCCGCCGCGCCGAAGAGGGCGGCGACGGCGAGGTCGTCAGCCGGCGCGAGGGTTACCTGGGCACGCAGCTTGTAGAGCTTCAGGCGGCGCAGCAGGTCGGCGGCGCGTTCGGCCTCGCAGTCGAGCAGGAAGGAGTCATCCTTTGCCACGAGGAAGAACTCGTGCAGGAACTTGCCCTGCGGCGTCAGGAAGGCGGCCCAGATCGCCGTTTCAGGCGTCACACGCTCGACGTCGTTGGAGACGATGCCCTGCAGGAAGCCGCTGCGGTCGGCGCCCCCCACCTTGAGGACGCCGCGATGTTCCAGGATGACTGCTGTGGCTTGCGCCATGGATTCCCGGTCCCTTGCGAATCACTTCGGCCCCTAGAGGTGGCACCGCCCGCGCCCTGACACAAGGGGGAAGGGAAGAGGGGAGCTTTGCCAAGCGGCCGCCTGCACCCTATAAGGCGGCATCAGCCCGCCGGCCCGGACCTCCGCATGCGCCTGCTCTTCATCACCGCCACCCGCATCGGCGATGCCGTGCTCTCCACCGGACTGCTCGGCCGGCTGATCGAGCAGAATCCGGGGATACGGGTAACCGTCGCCGTCGGCCGCCTCTCGGCCCCGCTGTTCGCCGCGGTACCCGGTCTGGAGCGCATCGTGGTCATCGACAAGCAGCGCTACAACCGCCACTGGCTGCGCCTCTGGCGCCGCACCGCCTTCCGCTATTGGGACATCGTCGTCGACCTGCGCGGCTCGGCGATCTCCTACCTGGTGCCGGCGGGCCGGCGCCACGTCATCGGCAAGCGGCGCCCCGGGCGCCACCGGGTCGAGGAACTCGGCGACCTCATCGGTGCGGACCCGCCGCCGGCGCCCCGCATCTGGCTGGCCGAGGCAGTGAAGGTGCGGGCGGCTGCGATGCTGCCGCCAGGCACGCCGGTTCTGGCCGTGGCGCCGGCCGCCAACTGGATGGGCAAGACCTGGCCGGCGGAGCGCTTCGCCGAGCTGGCCCTCAGGCTTACCGCCGAAGGCGGCATCCTGCCAGGCGGCCGCATCGCCGTGGTGGCCGCCCCCCACGAGCTCTTCCAGGCCCGGCCGGTGCTGCAGGCGGCCGGCGAGCGTGGCATCGACCTGGTCGGCGGCGGCGACCTGCTGCTGGCCGCCGGCTGCCTGCAGCGGGCCGCCTTCTTCGTCGGTAACGATTCCGGCCTCATGCACCTGGCCGCGGCAGCGGGCACGCCGACCCTCGGCCTCTTCGGCCCGAGTCCGGACGCGCGCTACCGTCCCTGGGGGCCCAAGGCGGCCTTCGTGCGCACGCCGGAAAGCTTCGAGCAACTGACCGGCGCGCCCGGCTTCGATTTCGCCGCCCGCGCCTGCTTCATGGAGAGCCTCACCCTCGACGCAGTGGAGGCTGCGGCGCGCGCTCTTTGGGCCAAGGTTGGCGGCGCTTAGCGCTGCGCCGGTAGGGCGGCCAGCACTTCGTCCAGGCTCAGATCGGCAAGGCGTTCGCGGCGCAGGGTGCGTACGACGGCGCCGCGCGGCGCGATCTTGGCGGGGTCGGAGTCCGCGGAATAGAGCACCAGGGAGGGGCAGCCTGCCGCGGCGATCAGCTGCATCGGGCCGGTGTCGTTGCCGACCGCCAGCTCGGCACGGCGGCCGAGGGCGGCGAGCGCTTCCAGGCTGGTGCGGCCGCAGAGGTCGCGGGCGCCCGGCGCCGCTTCTGCGATCGCCGCGATCTCCGACCGCTCGGCACCGGCACCGAGCAGCAGCGGAACGATATCCAGGTCGAGCAGGTGTCGGCCGAGGGCGGCGTAGCGCTCTGCCGGCCAGCGCTTGCCGAGCCGGTGCGCAGAGCCGCCCGGGACCAGCAGGGCGACCCGCGCCGGCAGCCCGAGGCCGCTAAGGTCGGCCTCGAGGAAGCTGAGGTCGGGCAGCCCGGGCCGCGGTACGCCGGCCTGGGCCAGCTGCTGTGCCTCGCGCTCGCAGATGTGCAAGACCCGGTCCTTTGGCGGCAGGTAGCGGTGGGAGCAGGCGGGCGCGATGCCGACCCATTCGGGCTTGGGCCGCGGCAGCAGCCGGAGATAGCCGCCGCTGCGGTCGGAGCGCTGAAGATCGTAGACGCGGTCGAATTTTCCCCCGATCAACCGCCGGCGCAGCGCCAGCCAGCCGCCCGGCTGCCACCAGGCCGGGCGCCGGTCGATCCACACCGCGTCGAAGCAGCCGCTGGCTTCGGCCATCTGCCTGTAGGGCTCGGTGGTCAGCAGCGTGATCGCGGCGGCGGGGTGATGCGCGCGAATTGCCTGGAAGCTGGCGATCGACAGCACGAAATCGCCGAAGGCCGAGAGCTTGATGACCAGGATGCGCGCGGGAGAAGAAGTCATGGAGTCCTGCTGTGGAGGCGCCCGGGCGGCGCCCTGCGCACCATAGGTCTCTGGCATTGGCCGCGCGATTGAAATTTTCCCTGCAGGTGACATAGTGGCGACTGAACTGACCTGCGGTGCCGGAGGGCGAGCCGCTCAGCCTGAACGGATCAATGTCTCACTTAAGCGAAAGCAGAACCAGTGGCGCCGAGGCGCAGACGACGCTGCGTCTGCAGCACTCCGATCAGCTGCCGGCGTGGCTCTGGCTCTGGATGCCGCTGGCGCTCGCCGCCGCACTGTCGCTGATCTCCCAGGCCTATCCGGTCTTCTACAAAGCCTATTTCGAGGGCGAACTGGGTGTTGTCGAGTCGCTTCAAGTCGTTGTCTTGCTCGCCTGCATCGCACTCTGTCTGCGTATTCTCGGCCTGCCGGAAGTGCGCCGTGATCGCCTGGTCTTTCTGTGGATCGTCCTCGGTCTGCTCGGCAGCATCTTTATTGCCGGCGAGGAGGCGAGTTGGGGGCAGCACTACGTCGGCTGGGCAACGCCTGAAACCTGGCAGTCCCTCAACGACCAGGGCGAGACCAACCTGCACAACACTTCGTCCTGGCTCGATCAGAAGCCGCGCACCCTGCTGGAGATCGGTATCGTCGCCGGTGGTATCGTCATTCCGCTGCTGGCCCTGTGGCGCCCCTCCTTGCGCGAAGGCCGCTTCGCGATCTTTCTGCCGCCGCTGGCCTGCCTGCCGGTCGCAATCATCGCCGAGTTCGCGAAGAACTGGGAGCGCCTGGTGTCGCACGGATTCTGGGAGATGAGGACCTTCTACCGGGCCAGCGAGGTGCAGGAGCTTTACTTCTACCTATTCATCCTTTTGTATTTGATGGTGTTCCGCAATCGCGTGCTGGGCCGGCGCGTCGCCGGCCTTCCGGCGCGCCCCGTGGCCGGGCGTTAGGCAGACAGCGCCGGCTCCGCGATACTGTCCAGAGGAGTTCTCTTCAGTCCCATGCCGCGCTTGCTGCAGGCCCTGGCCGGTGCCCCGCAAGGCGGTGCCGAGAGGCATTTCCTGCGTCTCTGCCTGGCGCTGAAGCGTGCCGGGGTGGAGCAGCGCGTGGTGATCCGCCCGCACCCGGAAAGCCTGGAGGTGCTGCGCGCGGGCGGCATCGAGCCGGTGACGGCCCCCTTCGGCGGCATCTTCGACTGGCGGACGGGCAAGATCCTGCAGCAGGAAATCGACGCCTTCCGGCCACAGTTGGCGCTGACCTACATGAACCGCGCCTCCGCGGCGATGCCGAAGGGCGACTTCCTGCACCTGGCGCGGCTCGGCGGCTACTACAGCCTCAAGTACTACCGCAACTGCGATCATCTGGTCTGCGTTACGCCGGACCTCAAGGCGCACTGCGTGAGCCACGCATTCCCCGAAGGCCGTGTCCACGTCATTCCCAACTTCGTCGAAGACTGCGCCAACGCGGTGCCGCAGGATCGCGCGACCCTCGACACGCCAGCCGACGCGCCGCTGATTTTCGCGCTCGGCAGGCTGCACAAGAACAAGGCCTTCGATGTGCTGCTGCAGGCCGTGGCGGCGCTGCCCGGTGCCTACCTCTGGCTGGCCGGCGACGGCCCGCTGCGCCAAAGCCTGGAGCGGCAGGCGGGTCGGCTCGGCGTTGGCGGCCGTGTGCGCTTCCTCGGCTGGCAGCACGATGCTGCACCCTATTTTGCCGCCGCTGATTTCTATGTCGTGCCGTCGCGCCACGAGCCGTTTGGCAGCGTGGTGCTGGAGGGCTGGATGCATCGCCTGCCGATGGTCGCCGCGGCCAGCCAGGGGCCGCGCTGGCTGATCGCCGACGGTAAGAACGGGCTGCTGGTGCCGCTCGACGACCCCGACGCTATGGCGGCGGCGCTGCGGCGTCTCATCGACGATCCGCAGACGGCGGAACGCCTGGCGCAGAGCGGTCGCCGCACCTTCGAGGAGGGCTTCACCGAGGCGGTTGCCGTGCGGCGCTATCTCGAGCTCTTCGACCGCCTGCTCGCTGAAGGGCAGGCCGCCGCCGCGTCGTGAGCCGGGCGCGCTCTTTTTTGACAGGGAAATGCAGAACATGGCCAAAAACTGGGATCTCATCATCACGGGCGGCGAAGTTTTCACGCCCTCGGGGCTGGTCGCCGCCGACGTCGCGGTGGCTGACGGGCGGATCGTCGATATCGGCGCGCTCGACGCCGGGCGAGCCGACGAAGTGTTCGATGCCAAGGGGCTGACGGTGCTGCCGGGTGTCATCGACTCCCAGGTACACTTCCGTGAGCCCGGCCTGGAGCATAAGGAGGATCTCGAGAGCGGCACCCGCGCGGCGGTGATGGGCGGCGTCACGACGGTTTTCGAGATGCCGAACACCAGCCCGGCCACCATCGACGCAGCAGCGCTGCAGGAGAAGCTGACCCGCGCCGAGGGGCGCGCCTGGTGCGACCATGCCTTCTTCATCGGCGCGGCGGCGGAGAATGCCGAGCGGCTCGGCGAGCTGGAGCGCCTGCCTGGCTGTTGCGGGGTGAAGGTCTTCATGGGTTCCTCGACCGGTACCCTCCTGGTGCACGAGGAGGATGTGCTGCGCGAGGTGCTGCGCCACGGGCAGCGCCGCGTCGCCGTGCACTCGGAGGACGAGGCGCGCCTGCGCGAGCGCTTCGAGCTGATCCGCGAAGGCGGCAAGGTCTCGCAGCACCCGGAATGGCGCGACGTGGAGACCGCGGTGCGCTCGACCAAGCGCCTGTTGCGCTTGGCGCACGAGGCGGGGCGACGCATCCACGTGCTGCACGTGACCACGGCGGAGGAGGTGCCGCTGCTGGCCGCGGCCAAGGACATCGCCACCATGGAGGTGACGCCGCAACACCTGACGCTGGCGGCGCCCTACTGCTACGAGGAACTCGGCAGCTTCGCGCAGATGAACCCGCCGATCCGTGACGCCCGCCACCGCGAAGCGCTGTGGGAGGCGGTGCGCCTCGGCATCGCCGACGTGGTGGGCTCAGATCACGCGCCGCACAGCCGCGAGGAAAAGCAGGCACCCTATCCGCGCTCGCCCTCCGGCATGCCCGGCGTGCAGACGTTGCTGCCGCTGCTGCTCGATCACATGAACGCCGGCAAGCTGAGCCTCGAACGACTGGTCGACCTGACGTCGGCAGGGGCGCAGCGCATCTACAACATCGCCGGCAAGGGTCGCATCGCCGTCGGCTACGACGGTGATTTCACCCTGGTCGACCTGAAGGCCAGGCGCACCATTGAGCACGACTGGCTGCAGTCGAAGTGCGGCTGGTCACCCTTCGAGGGCAGGCCGATCACCGGCTGGCCGATGGCCACCGTGATCCGCGGCCATGTCGCCATGCGCGACGGCGTGCTGCTCGGCGGCCCGACCGGCCGCCCGGTGCGCTTCACGGAAACCCTGCCGCACGGCGCGGGGGACTAGGTCACAGCGGTGAAGCCGGCGCCTGCGAAGGCCACGCTCTAGGGACAGGGCTGCCCTGTTATCCCGCCAAACCTCTCGTTTGGGAGGTTCGCCAAGGCCGCCCGTGATCCTATTGTTGTGATCCGTAAGCTGGGCCACCACGCGTCGATGGCCATGCTGGCAAGGACCATGCGACGCTTGTCTCAGCCCTCCCCATGTTGGGCAACGGGGTGACAATCGATGAGCAGGGTATTTCGCGCAAATTCGTGGCTGGCGGCAGCACTCTTCGTCGGCGGCCTGCAGTTTTTACAAGCCGCCAATGCAACTGCACAGGTGCCGGCCGCGGAGTCGGCGATTGCGGATGACATTCTCGGATTGCGGCCGGGGATGAGCTATGGCGAGGTCGTCGCGCTTCTGGAAGCGCGCGACGATGTCCAGCTGGTCGAAACCGCCGAGCAATGGATCAGGCAGAGCCATGGCATTCCGACACGCCAGCTGCTGCGGGCCTCGGACGGCATAGCCTGCGGCCCGGAGGAAAAGGCCTCGCGCAGCGGTTGGCACACCGAATGCGACACCCTGGGCGGCCGCTTCCAGGCGCGCAAGCAGGTGAGCAACGAGATCATCGTCGCCTTCACCGGGATGCCCGAAGGCGAGCGGGCGCGAAGTGTCTGGCGGCGCTCTGTGTTTGCAGAAGGAAAGTCCCCGACGGTCTCTGCCGTGATAGAAGCCCTGGCGGAGAAGTACGGTAAGCCGCATGTCCACCAGACCGAGTCGGGCTACTACAGCACAAGCCATAGGCGCGATGCGACCAATCTGAACTGGGTCTATGCGCCTACCGGCAGCCTCATCCAAGGCAATGACAGCCTATTGAGCGGGTGCGTAAACGGACCCAAGCCATGGTTCACCACCGAGCATTCGTGGAGTGGCGGATGCGGCATGACGATACGGGCCGAGATCCTTCCGGTCCCAGGCAACACCCTGTTGGCGCAGGCGTTGAATGTCACGGTGGTCAATCAAAATGGTCTGATCGAGGCCCTCGGCCGCTTCGACATCGATCTCAAGGCCGCCGTCGAACAGCGCGTGGAGGGCACGGCGGAAAAACCCGAGCTATAGGGCGGCATTGGCTCGTCAGCAGCCTTAGAATCTTACCGACAGGCTCAGGGTGCCGAACTGGGAGGCGGCGTCCTGCTCGCGGAACTCTTCGGTGCGCAGCAGGTGGGTGTAGGCGAGGCGCACGCGCTCACCCAGCATGACGGCGATGCCGGCCTGCAGGTCGAGCACCAGGGGGCGTTTGTCGACGCTGTGGCTGTCCCGGAAGGTGTTCCCGTCAAGAAAGATGTTGCGCGCCACGATGCGGCCCTCGGCGCCGGCGAAGAAGTACCAGCCGAACCAGTCGGTCGGCCGGAAGTAGTCTGAGCCGGGCAATGCAGGGCGCAGGCGCGGCGGGCCGTAGTCGGCTGGCAGATCCGCGCCAAGGCGCAGCATCACGCCGCCAGCGCCATAGGTGTAGACGTTGCCGAGAGCGCCGCCCAGGTGCGGCGTCAGATCGATTCCCAGATTGTTCAGCATCGCCACGTCGCCGAGCTCCACGTCCCAGACGTTGCGCCACTTGCGCTCGTAGTAGAGCACCACGCCCGGCTCGTTGTGCAGCTGGTTGTCCCAGCCTCTCGGGACCTCCACGCCGATCAGCTTGTGGTATTCGATCTGCGTTTTGTCGGCGAGCGAAGCCGGACCGATCATGCCGACGTTCAGTTCCAGGTTGTCGAGCCGGTCGCCGTTCTCGGAAACCAGGCCGATGCCGCCATAGGTCCAGCCGGCGTAGGGGCGGTCGTCCTCGACGAGGTCGCGCTCCTCGATGCGCTCCGGCGTGAAGATCTCCTGGCCCAGGCTGTAGGTGACACGCAAGTTGCCGTCCTCGGGGAACAGCGGCAGCCACTTGCCGGCGCGCTCGATGAAGTCCGGCACGTGGCCGTCGGGCGACAGCGCGCTGAAGCGGGTGCCGTGGGTGAAATGGGCGTCCGAGCCGCCGAAGATGTCGTTGCTGAACTGGGCGCTGAAGATCCAGGCCGGGTCCTGACTACGCTCGCCCTTCGTGGCGTCGTCCGCCGCTGCGGGGAAGGGCAACAGCACCAGCAGGCCGCAGCCTGCTGCAATGGCCGTTCGCACCGTCCTGCCCTTAAAAAAACTCAAGATTACCCCCGGAAAGATCGCCACCCGTGTTGCAACGCAATTCTGGTCGCATGGTTGCCGAAGAACCGGAGGTTTCCGGTTGCGGTCCAAAGTATGGCATGGATTGCGGACCCGGCAACCTGCAAGCGCCGCCCTGACATCGCCTGTACGGGCCACGGCGATTTTGCTAGTCTCGCGCCTGGAGCCGCCTCGCACAAGGCCAAGGCAGAAACGTGCCCTAGGGAGACAACTTATGACCGCCTGCATCGTCGGCTGGAGCCACACGCCGTTCGGCAAGCACGAGAACGACGACGTCGAATCGCTGATCGGCCGCGTCGCCCTTCAGGCCCTGGAGGATGCCGGGATCGGTCCTGACGAGGTCGATGAGATTTTCGTCGGCCACTTCAACGAGGGATTCTCGCGCCAGGCTTTCCCGTCCTCCCTGGTACTGCAGTCCGACGACCGCCTGCGCTTCAAGCCGGCGACACGGGTGGAGAACGCCTGCGCTTCCGGCTCGGCCGCCGTCTATCAGGGCCTGCGCGCCATCGCCGCCCGGCAGGCGCGCTTCGTGCTGGTGGTCGGCGTCGAGAAGATGACCGGCATCTCCGGCGATGAGATCGGCAATACGCTGCTGAAAGCCTCCTACCTGAAGGAGGACGGCGAGATCGAGGGCGGCTTCGCCGGCGTCTTCGGCCTCATCGCGCAGCAGTACTTCCAGAAGCACGGCGACCAGTCCGATGCGCTGGCCGGTATCGCCGCCAAGAACCACCGCAACGGTGTCGCCAATCCGCTGGCGCAGATGCGCAAGGATCTCGGCTTCGACTTCTGCCGCAACGTCTCCGAAAAGAATCCGCTGGTGGCCGGGCCGCTGAAGCGCACCGACTGCTCGCTGGTCTCCGACGGCGCGGCAGCGCTGGTGCTCACCGACGTGGAGACTGCACTCGGCCTGGACAAGGCGGTGGTGTTCCGCGCCGCCGAGCAGGTCAACGATTTCCTGCCCATGAGCAAGCGCGACATCACCCTCTTCGAGGGTTGCGAGCAGGCCTGGGGCCAGGCGTTGGAGTCCGCGGCGGTCGAGCTCAGCGACCTCAGCTTCGTCGAGACCCACGACTGCTTCACCATCGCCGAGCTGCTGGAATACGAGGCTATGGGCCTCACCAAGCGCGGCCAGGGCGCCCGGGCCGTCGCCGAAGGCTGGACCGAGAAAGACGGCAGGCTGCCGGTCAACCCCTCGGGCGGCCTCAAGGCCAAGGGCCATCCGGTTGGCGCCACCGGGGTTTCCATGCACGTTCTGAGCGCCATGCAACTGACCGGCAGGGCCGGCGACATGCAACTGGCGGGCGCAAAGCTCGGCGGCATCTTCAACATGGGCGGGGCCGCGGTCGCCAACTACGTCTCGATCCTCGAGCCGCTGCGGTCGTAGTTCCGCCGCTGGGTCGACTGCCATGGGCAACGTGATGAATCTGGGCTGCCTGCTGTCGGATACGGCAAGGCGCCTGCCGGAGCGGCCGTCCCTGCTGTGGGGCGAACGACGTTGGACCTGGGCGGAGACCAGTGCCCGCGTCGATGCCCTGGTGGCTGCGCTGCGCCGCCGTGGCCTCGGCAAGGGCGATCCCGTTCTGGTGCAGGCGAAGAACTCCAACCAGATGTTCGAGAGCCTCTGGGCCGCCTTCAAGCTGGGCGGCATCTGGGTGCCGACCAACTACCGCCTGACGCCAGGCGAGGTCGCCTACCTCGCCACCTCCTCCGGCGCCAAGGCGATGATCTGCGACGACACCTTCCCGCAGCACGCCGCGGCGGTGAAGCAGGCATCCCCGGCGCTGCAGTTGACTATCGCCATCGGCGCGCCGGAAGCGGATCAGCTGTCCTACGAGGACCTCATTGCCGAGAACAAGGGCACGACGGTCGAGGCTGCGGAGGTCGACTATGGTGACCCCTGCTGGTTCTTCTACACCTCCGGCACCACCGGGCGGCCCAAGGCCGCGGTCCTGACCCACGGCCAGCTCGCCTTCGTCACCAACAACCACCTGGCCGACCTCATGCCGGGCACCACGGCCGATGACGTTTCGCTGGTGGTGGCGCCGCTCAGCCACGGCGCCGGCGCCCATGCGCTCTCGCAGGTGGCGCGCGGTGCCAGGTCGGTGCTGTCTGCCGGCGAGAAATTCGACGAGCAGGAGATCTGGCGCCTTGTCGAGCAGCACGGCGTCACCAACATGTTCACCGTGCCGACCATCCTCACCCGCATGGTGCGCCATTCCGCAGTCGACCGGTTCGATCATTCCTCACTGCGCTACGTCATCTATGCCGGCGCACCGATGTACCGCGCCGACCAGAAGGAAGCGCTGGAGAAGCTCGGCAAGGTCATCGTGCAGTACTATGGCCTTGGCGAAGTGACCGGCAACATCACGGTGCTGCCGCGCGAGCTGCACAGCCTCGACGACGACGCCATGCCGCTCGGCTCCTGCGGCTACGCGCGCACCGGCATGGAGATCGCCATCAAGGACGTCGAGGGCCGGCGCCTGCCTGCCGGCGAGCAGGGTGAGATCTGCGTGCGCGGTCCCGCCGTTTTCGCCGGCTACCACGACAACCCGGAGGCCAACGCCAGGGCCCTGAAGCACGGCTGGTTCCACACCGGCGACCTTGGGCGCCTCGACGAACGCGGGCTCCTCTACATCACCGGGCGGGCCTCCGATATGTACATCTCCGGCGGTTCCAACGTCTATCCGCGCGAGGCGGAGGAAGCCCTGCTCACCCATCCGGCAGTGGCCGAGGTGGCGGTCCTCGGCGTGCCGGACCCGGAGTGGGGCGAGACCGGCGTCGCCGTCGTCGTGTTGGAAGCGGGCGAGAGCGCGACGGCGGAGGCGCTTCTCGCTTTCCTGAAGGACAAGCTCGCCCGCTACAAGCAGCCACGCCGGGTGTTCTTCTGGGATGAACTGCCGAAATCCGGCTATGGAAAGGTGCCGAAGCACCTGATCCGCCAGGAGCTCTATGCCCGCGGCGATCTCGACGAGGCCGCGGTGCAATGAGAACCCTGACGCAGCCCGGCCCGCCGCTGCAGCCGCGCCGCCTGCTCGAATGGGCGGCCCCGGCGACGGATATAAGGGTGCGACTCAGCGGCGGGCAGGATCTGCTGTGCGGTCTGGTGGCCGCGCTGGCCGAGCGCGGGTTGCATTACGCCGCGGTGCAGGTGATCGCGGCGGAGATCGCGCGCATGGCCTACCTGACCGGCGCCGAGGATCTGAGCGGTGCGCGTGTCGCCACCTACGGGCCGCCGACCTGGCTGGAGGGGCCGGTCACCCTCATCGGCGCCAACGGCATCCTCGGGCCGGGGCCGGACGGCGAGACCCTGCTGCACTGCCATGCGGTGGTGGTTGATGCCACGGGCCGGCTGCACGGTGGCCACCTGCCGCCGGGCGATGTGCGGCTCGCGGAAGGCGGCGCCGTGGCACTGGCAACGCCGTTGCGCGAGGCGGCCTTCGTAGCCGCCTACGACAGCGAGACGAACTATCCGCTGTTCCAGCCCCGTAAGGTTCCGGCATGAGCGAAGTGGCGACGTTCGAGGAAGGCCGGCTTGGCCGCATCGCCGTGGTGCGCCTGCGTCCCAACGAGGATCTCGTGACGGCGGTCGAGGCCGCCTGTCGCGATCACGGCCTGCGTCATGCCATTGTGCGCTCCGCCGTTGGCAGCTTGGTGGACGCGGTGCTGGAGGCCGGCGATCTGACACAGGAGGTAGCGGGGCCGGGCATCGAGATACTGACGCTGGCCGGCGAAGTGCGCAGTGACGCCGCGGACCTGCCTCAGGCCGATCTGCGCGGCACCATCGCCGACGGCAAGGCCCGGGTCTTCGGCGGGCGCTTCCGGCGCGGCGGCAACCCGATCTGCATCACCCTGGAACTGGTGCTGCAGGAATGGCTCCCCGCTTAACGCCGGTCACGAGACGTAGGGAGAGGGCAAATGTTCAAGGCGATCCTGGTGGAGGAAAGCGACGGCAAGGTTTCGGCAGAGCTCACCGAGTTGGACGAGTCCGAGCTGCCGGAGGAGGAGGTCACTGTCGCGGTGGAGTACTCCACCCTCAACTACAAGGACGGCATGGTGCTGAACGGCCTTGGCCGCCTGGTGCGCAACTATCCGCATGTGCCCGGCGTCGACCTCGCCGGCACCGTGGAGGCCAGCAGCGACCCCGCCTACAAGCCGGGCGACAAGGTGATCCTCACCGGCTGGCGCGTCGGTGAACTGCACTGGGGCGGCTATGCCGAGAAGGCGAGGGTGAAAGCAGACTGGCTGGTGCCGCTGCCCGAGGGCCTGACGACGAAGCGCGCGATGGCCATCGGCACCGCAGGCTTCACCGCGATGCTGGCGGTCATGGCGCTGGAGGCGCAGGGCCTGCAGCCGGACAAGGGTGAGGTGCTGGTGACCGGTGCTGCCGGCGGCGTCGGTTCGGTCGCGGTGGCGATCCTGCATCGGCTCGGCTACCGGGTGGCCGCATCCACGGGACGAGCCGAGACCCATGCCTACCTGAAGGACCTCGGCGCCACGACGATCGTTGATCGGGCGGAAATCGCGACACCGAGCGGCCGGCCGCTCGACAAGGAACGCTGGCAGGGCTGCATCGATGCGGTTGGCGGTGCGACGCTGGCCTGCGTGCTGCCGCAGATCGCCTACCGAGGATCGGTCGCCGCCGTCGGCCTGGCCGGCGGCAACAGGCTGGAGACCACCGTGCTCCCCTTCCTGCTGCGCGGCGTCAACCTGCTCGGCATCGATTCCGTGCTGAGTCCGCGGGCGGAACGCGAGACCGCCTGGGCCCGCCTGCTGCGCGACCTGCCGATGGATAAGCTCGACGGCATGATCAAGGAGGTGAGCCTGGCCGATCTCCTGCCGCTTGGCCGCGACATCCTGAAAGGACAGGTGCGCGGGCGGGTGGTGATCGACGTGAGGGCGTGAGCTTCGTGGCGACGCGGAACGGGGTGCCGGCGCCCAAGGATGAAACCTGGGCCGGCCAGGCGGTCTACAGCGCGCGGACATTGAAGCTCTACGATGCCGTGGTGCTCGGCTTTTCCAACCGATTTCTCTGGCGCTGTCCGACGGCGGAACTGCTGGCGCTCTACGATGCCAACGTCAGTGGCAACCATCTCGACGCCGGCGTGGCGACTGGCTACTTCCTCGATCGTTGCTGTTTTCCGACGGCTGCACCGCGCCTCGGCCTGCTCGATCTCAACCCGCTCTGCCTGGAGACCGCGGCGTCCCGCGTCGCCCGCTACCGGCCGGAGACGATCCAGGCCGACGTGCTGGCGCCCATCGAGGCGGCGGTGGAACCTTTCGACTCCCTTGGTATTACCTACCTGCTGCACTGCCTTCCCGGGCCGATGCCTCGCAAGGCCGCGGCCTTTGCCAACCTGAAGCCGCTGCTGAAGGATGGCGCCCGGGTTTTCGGCGCTACCATTCTGGGTCGCGGGGTGCGTCACACTGCCTGGGGCCGTCGCTTGATGGATTTCTATAACAGCCGCGGCATCTTCGGAAATGTCGAGGACGACCTTGACGGCCTTCGCGCAGCCCTGGCGGCGCAGTTCCGCGACGTCGAGCTGCACCAGCACGGCACCGTCGCCCTGTTCACTGCCCGGAGATGACCTTTGCCTCTGAATGGGCCGCAGACCGGCAGGCCGGCCTTGCTGCTGACCAATAAGCGCAGTGGCGGCGCGGCCACCGATCTGGCGCCTGCGATCGAGCGACTGGAGCAGGGCGGCCTCTCCGTGCGGGTCGAAACGCCGGACTCGGTCGACGACCTGCGCGGCAGAATCCGCGACAGCGAGTCGGCGGTCGTTATCCTGGGCGGCGGCGACGGCACCCTCAATGCCGCTGCCCCGGCACTGAGAACACTGGGGCGGCCTTTCGGACTGCTGCCGCTCGGCACGGCCAACGACCTTGCTCGGAGCCTTGGCATTCCCTTCGATCCGGTGGGCGCCGCCAGCGTCATCGCGGCGGGCGAGAGCCGACGCATCGATCTCGGCATCCTCAACGGCGAACCCTTCTTCAACGTTGCCAGCCTGGGACTCAGTGCCGAGGTGGTGCGCGAGCACGAAGGCGAGAGCGACCGCAAGCGCCTGCTCGGCGTGCTGAACTATCCCTTGAGCGCCTGGGCCGCCTTCCGTCGGCATCGCCCGTTCAAGGCGGAGTTGCTCATCGACGGGCAGTTGCTGCGCTGCCGCTGCATGCAGATCGCCGTCGGCAACGGACGGCACTACGGCGGTGGCATGACCATGGACGAGACGGCGGAGATCGACGATGGCTGGCTCCGGGTCTACTATCTGCGGCCTGCGGGACTGCTGTCCATGCTGTGGATGCTGCCGGCGCTGCGCTTCGGCTGGCTGCGCCGCACCCCGGAAGCTGAGGTGAAATGGGCCCGTCGGGTGGAGATCCGCACGCGGCGGCCGCATGAGATCGACGTCGACGGGGAACTGAACGGCCACACCCCGGTTGTCATCGAGATAGCGCCGGGTGCCGTGGAGGTCTTCGCGCCGCCGCGCCAACCCGCGGAGCCGACTGGAAAGGACCCGTCATGAGCCTGCTGCGTGACGATCGCCTGGTGGCGCTGCACGATCTCGTGGAGGCCTGTCGCGACTCGGCGCGGCACTGCTCGCTGGCAGCCGAGTTCATGGCGCAGGATCCGCGCGCCGGGGCGCTGCGGAGCCTGGCGGAACAACGCACGGGCGAGGCTGATTTCTTTGGCGACCGAATGATCGCGGAAGACGACATTCCCGGCAGCGCGCCGGAGGAACGCAGCCTGCTGGAGACGGCCCTGGCACGCGCCAAGGCGGCTTTCGCCGAGGAGGGGCTGGAGACCTTGCTGGCTGACTGCCGGGCGCAGGAAGTGGCAGTGCTTCAGCAGGCCGAGGCGGCGCAGCATGCGCCGCTGCGCGATGACGAGAAGGCGGCAGCCAAGGCGCTCGCCGAAGATGCCGGCCGTCAGCTCGAGACGTTCTTCGCACGAGGGATGCATTGAATCCCGCTTGGGAACTTTTTCCGCCCGCCGCCCACGTGCCATAAGCAGCAAGAGCAGCGTCGATCGGTCGGATTCAGTCTGGGCGGACGGTGCTCCAACCTTCACATCGCAGGGCCAAAGGGGTGAAAGCGCCCCCTCGGCGCTTGACCCGACTTGGTCAGTCCTGTGTCTCGCCGGTGCCCTGCTTGCTGGCGGCCAAATCGCGCACCTGCTGCACGATATCGCGGTTGGAGAAGGGCTTGGTCACGAAGGCATCGGCGCCGAGCCTGAGGGCGGTGTGACGGTCCTTCTCCTGTCCCTTCGCGGTCAGCACGATGACCGGCAGGTGACGCAGGCTGGGTTCCTTGCGCACCCGCTTCAGCACTTCGAAACCGCTGTGCGGCGGCAGCATGACGTCGAGCACCAGCACGTCAGGTGGCTCGCCCAGCAGGCGCTCGATCGCCGTGTCGCCGTCGAGCGCGGCAGTCACCTGCCAGCCCTCCCGGCCGAACACGAAGCTCAAGGATTCGACGATGTTAGGCTCGTCTTCGACGATCATGACCCGCATCGGAACCACTTCCCCACGACATAGTGGCGCCTGCCCGGGCGCCGTCTTGTTGTCCACCGCCCTCCCTCAACGAAGCCAGGCGGAGGGGGCGGTTTTGTTTCTCAACGCGCTTCAGGCCTCTCCCAGGGCCTGCGGCTTGATGATCACATCTTCCTGGCGCTGCGGGCAATCGTCGCGTGCGCAGAGCCGGCAGGTGGCGCCGACGCGGTCAGCGGGCGCGCCGGCCGAGAGATCGAGGCGGTCGCCGTAGACCACCTGGTCGGCATAGAGGGCATCGCAGGCCAGCATGATGGAGAGCAGCCGGCGCGGTTGGCCGTAGGCAGTATCGCCCTTCACAGATGCGCGGGCCACGAAAAGGAAGCGGTCGCCGCTGGGGAACTCGGCCAGCTGGCGGACCACGGTGTCCGGCGCCTGGAAGGCCTGGTAGACGGCCCAGAGCGGGCAGGCGCCGCCGTAGCGCGGCAACGGCAGGTTGGGCAGCGGGAAGCGCTTGGTGACGAAGCCGGCGGGATCGGAACGCATGAAGGCGAAGGGGATGCCTTCGGCGCCGCGGCGGCGCAGGGTCACCAGGCGATGGCAGACCTGCTCGACGCTGGTGCCGTAGGCGCGGCGCAGCAGGTCGATGTCGTAGCGCGTCCTGGCGGCGTCTCCGACAAAGCGATCGTAGGGCATCAGTGCCGCGCCGGCACAGTAGGATTGCAGCGCGATGGCCGCCCGTTCGCGCGCCGCCGGCGTGGTCAGGGTGGCGGTACCTGCGATGATCTCCTCGATCTCCGCAGAAAAATCGAGGCGTGTCAGCAGCCGGGCGACAGCGAAACGGCGTGTCGCAGGCGGTGCGCTGTCGAGCAGGATGAGCCGCTTGGCGTGCTGGCTGTAGCGCAGCGCATCGCGTCCGGCATGCAGGCGTTCGTCCTCCGGCCCGGCCCGGCTGACGGCCAGGTGGTGAGTGCCCGTGAGCCGCTCCAGCATGCGCTCCTCGAGCTGCCGCGGTGGCGCGTCCAGGCGCTTCAGCAGGTCCTCCGCCGCCGCTTCCAGGGTAGGGAAGTGGTTGTGATTCTCCAGGATGAAATCGTCGACTTCCTCGGCCGGCGTGGTGGAGCGCGTTGCCGTGTGCGCCTTGTCGAAAAAGGTGGAAAGGCCCTGGGCGGCATTGGACAGCCGAGCGCTCTCTTCCGACAGGATGGTGTGAAAGCGACGCTGCTGCTCCGCATCGACGTCGTCCACCGAGGTTAGAATCTCCGATATCGAACGGATCGCAGAGACGTTGGTCAGGATGCGATGGACGGCATCGCCCAGGAAGGGATCGTGGTTCAGCCGATCGGCCAGGGCATGCATTGCCTGCGAGCGGTCGAGAAAGGCGCGATGCAGGACGACCAGCGCCCGGGCCCAGCCCGGGTAGCGGCCGACCAGGCTGTCGATGGCCTCCGGATCGAGACGGATCTGGTCGAACAGGGGATCGGCGACGGCCTCGTTGAGGTCGCCCGCCAGCCGGCGCTCTGTGGCGCCGTCGAGCTCCTCCAGGCCGACGGCGAGCTCGTCGGCGACCCGATGCAGGAGACGCCCGCCGATGCTGCGTTTGTTGTGCTCGATGAGGTTCAGGTAGGAGACGGAGATGCCGATCCGCCCGGCCAGCTCGGTCTGGCTGAGGCCGATTTCTTTGCGGCGCTCGCGGATCTTCAGGCCAATCAGCGGTGTGGCCATGGGTTAAGTCTCTCTATTGGCGGCATCTTGTGCGGCGCAATGTAAACTTTTCACAGGTTCGACGTTCGAACAGAGTGCAATTTTACAAAATTCTCTTTTTATAACAAGTAGTTATTGTGCAATTGACTAAGTTTCTGTAGAAATCTTTACGGAACTGCTGCGCATCTGCCCCGCACCGAGCCAAGGGGGGCCTTCGGCGCCCTCAAGAAAACGCAGTCCGGGAGGCGCGCATGGTCAAGAGCCCGAACGGGGCCAGGCATGCTAAGCCATTGAGGGGTAAGGTAGATTCCGGCGCGGACTCGCGCGGCAGAGAAGTTCCTTGCGACCGGTCGGCTCTCGGCGGAGACCACGGCCGCAGCGAAGTCTGAGGTCCGCCAGCTGCGGGTACCGGCCGTCGGGGGGCGGCCGGTACCCGCCCGCCTCTTGCTCTCCCTCTCCGGCAGCTGCCCGTCGGGGGGGAGCAAGACGGTGGATGATCCACTACGGTGGATGAACCATCCTGGACGGCATCGTACTACAAATCCAGAGCGGGCTCGACAACGGCGGCGCCTCTGCCCTCACTGCGCCCGGTCTTCTTTCATATTCGTCAGCCTGGCCGTGGTCAACGTCGCCTGGATTCGGCTATTCTGACTATGGTCAAGCCATTGAAGGCACCAGAGGCACAAGGAGAGAGGCGGTGGAGGGGCATTATCCGAAGCGGGGCTGGGCCGCTCCGTCGATCCTGATCCTGGCGGTACTGCTGCTGGCGGGCTGCGCCGAGCCTTTTCCGAAACTGACCTACGCGGAGCGTTACTGCTACCGCACCCTGGCCGACGTCGACTGCCATGCGGCGCCCCTGGCGGGAGAGGAAAGCCGCCGCGTCGGCTTCTATGACGAACCGGTCTTGGTCGAGTAAGAGCAAGCATGGCCTCTACGCCCTTTGCTGCCGGCGCCTTCGAGGTCTCCACCATCGAGATGCACACCGGCGGCGAACCGCTGCGCATCGTCACCTCGGGTTATCCGAAGCTCGAAGGACGCCGGCTGCTGGACAAGCGCCGGGACGCGCGGGCCAATCACGATGCCTTCCGCCGGCTCCTCATGCACGAGCCGCGCGGCCATGCCGATATGTACGGTGCCGTGCTGGTCGAGCCCGACGATCCCGAAGCCGATCTCGCGGTGCTGTTCCTGCACGGTGAGGGCTATTCCACCATGTGCGGCCACGCCATCATCGCACTGGGCCGCTGGGCGGTGGACTCCGGCCTGGTCGAGGTGCGGGAGCCGGAGACCGAGGTCGCCATCCAGGCGCCCTGCGGCCTGGTGCGCGCCAGGGTGCAGGTGCACAGCGGCCCCGGCGGGCGCCGGACCGGCGCCGTCAGCTTCCGCTCCGTGCCGGCTTTCGCCTTCGCGCGGGAGATCGTGGTGGATACGCGCGAGTGGGGGCCGCTGCAGCTCGATGTTGCCTACGGCGGCGCCTTCTACGCCGTCCTGGCGGCCGACAGCATCGGCCTGGACGTTCGCGAGTCGCCGGCGCGCCTGCTGGCCGATGCCGGGGCGGCGATCGCCGAGGCCGCCAGCGCGCAGCTCCGTCTCTCGCATCCCGACGATCCGGACCTGGCCTTTCTCTATGGCACCATCCTCACCGACGGCGCGGACCGCTTTGCGGAGGCGCCGACGCGCAACGTCTGCGTCTTCGCCGGCCGCCAGGTCGACCGCAGCCCGACGGGCTCCGGCGTTGCCGCGCGCCTCGCCCTGCAGTGGACCCGCGGCGAGATCGCGCTCGGCGAGGCGCGGCGCTTCGAGAGCCTCACCGGCGCCCAGTTCACCGGCACCGCCGTGGAGGAGACCCGCGCCGGTCCCTACCGCGCCATCGTGGCGGAGATCGCCGGCACCGCTCACTACACCGGCATGGCACGCTTCACCCTGGAGCCGGAAGATCCGCTCGGTGACGGCTTCCTGCTCGGCTGAGGTTGGCGCTCAGGGAAACTCATTCCTTGCGCGGATGATGAGGTCGACCAGGCGGCTGCCGCCGGAGGCGCCGTTGCGCTGGCTGTTCTGCCAGGATTGCACGCAGACCACCCGCGGCCAGGCCTCGCCGTCCCACCAAGCGAAGAAGGGCCCGCCGGATTGGCCGGGCCAGACGTCGCCACGGTGCCACACTGCCCGGTGGGTCGAGGAGTCGCGGCCGTCGAGCGCGATGTCGCGCTCGTAGGAGGGGCGCTCGCCGCCGGCGAGGTCGCCGGGATAGCCGATGTGGCGCCAGTAGGTGCCGCCGTCCCAGGAGTCCGAATAGGTGCGCGAGCCGATCCAGCCGCAGGTGTCGCCGATGCGACGGTCGAGCACCAACACCACGTAGTCCTCACGGGCTTCCGTCGCATCGATGGTCGGGCCGGTGACCTTGCGGAAGGCATACCAGCGGGTCGCCCATGCCTCGCCGAACGGCGCGTTGCCGTCGAAGTAGGAGGGACGGAAGCGCACCCAGCCGGCCGAGTTGCCGCTGCCCCAGACCATGGCATGACTGCAGGTCAGGATGTGGCGCGGGCCGACCAGCGCGCCGCTGGCCCAGCCGCCGGCGGTGTCCACGCGGCCCATGGTGCACCAGGGAAAGGAGGTATCGGAGAAGGTGTAGCGGTCTTCCGGGGCGAAGACCGTGGTTGCCATGCGTTGAGTCTTGCTGCGGTTCAGGGCGTTGATGAAGGGTTTCACTTGCAGTGCCTTGTCGAGCCGCGGCGGCACCGGTTGCAGTGGCAGGTGGTCGGGCAGGTAGCCGTCGAGGTCGGGCCGGCCTTGCAGCGCCTCGCGTTGCATCCTCGCGGTCATCCGCGGCAGCGGAACGCGCTTGCCGGGGATCGCCGGCCGAAACACGCGGGTGCCGAGTTCCGCCCCGGCGATCTCGATCTGCACGCCGACACCACTGCCCGACCTGGCCTTGACGCGCGGGCGCGCGATGAGCGACTTGCCGACTTTGCTGGTGCGGTGGCTGACCTTGGCGGCACCGGCGACCATCATGTCGACGCGCAGGGTGATCTTCTCCGGCTTTCTCAGCGCGGCGCGTGCCTTGACCTTGCGCTTGAGTTGCGCCTCGGTAAGCGGCGCGGCGGGGCCGTCGCCCTCGCGGATGCGGCGTGTTGTCGGTCTGCGGGCCATGAGGGGTTGCTCCCTGTTGGGGATTGGAGCGCAGATGATATGTGCCTCCGAGCGAAAGCGTGCGGACTATAGGGTGCTAGTCCGAAGGGATAGCCGGCGGCGCAAAAGAAGCCCGGCGCCTTGGCGCCGGGAAGTTGTCGAAATCAGGGAGTGTCAGGCTGGTAAGGACACGCCGATGAAGGTGGTCGATGAGGGCATCGACGTCGGCGTGAAGGAGATTGTGGCGCCCCGGGGGTGGCGCCACAAGGCGGGCAGAGGAAGTAGTCCGGAGAGGTCCAGCCTCCCCCGAAAGAGTAGCCTTGTCTCAAATCGCGGCCGCGCGGCGGCGTGAGTGCGATTCTAAGAGCGCTGAGAGCGCAGATTCTCCACCTGGTCTAGAACGCCGCGCCAGCCGAGGCTGCGGCAGTAGCGTATGGCGCCATCGATGCCGACCTTGTCGACCAGATCGCGAGCGAGAGCTGCAAGGCGGCCCTCCGCGCGATCCTCGGTCGTACTCGCTGCTTCGCCGCCGTCGCGTGCCGAAACCGGAATCATCTGCCAGCATCTCCTTGTATCGTTTGTCCCACCAAGTCGACGCATGGCGGCAGCGATTGTTCCGCCTTCGCCCCGTGTCTTTGCGAAGGCCGGATTATGGTCCGACTGTGTCCTTGCGAAGGCTGAGGCAAGGCTGCGGTCGAGCGGCTGGAGGAAGTTGCACCCGAAGCGTTAACAAGGGGCAAAGAGGCCGAGGATTTAGAAGGGTTCGTCGAGGAGGCGACGCGCCTGGACGGCCAGGTCGCCCACGGGGCGGCTGGCCTCGACGCGGTGCCAGTCGATGACGCCGAGATCGTATGTCAGCTGACGTTCCACGATCGCGGCGGTTGCGTCCGAGGCGTCGCCGCGTCGTTCGATCACGCGCGCGGTCATGACCTGCGGGTCGGTTTCCAGCCAGAGGCCGGTAAAGGGGACGTCCGCCTGCCGCGCGACCTGCTCGATGGCCGCACGTTCCTCGGGCCGCGCAAAGACTGCATCGGCGACCACCGACTGGCCGGCGGCCAGAGCTGTTGCCGCTTGCCTTTCGAGAACCGCGTAGACTGCATCGCTGGCTTCCACTGTGTAGGCGGCTGCGGGCAGGCGTTCCAGTTCGGTCACGCCGGCCTGTTGCTTACGCAGCAGGTCGCTGCGCAGGTGCAGGGCGCCGGGCGCCGCGCCGATCTCAGGCGCGACGGCGCGGGCGAGGGTGGTCTTGCCGCTGCCGGAGAGACCGCCGACCGCGACAAGGCGCGGCAGCGCCGGTGCCAGGTAGCCGAGCGCACGCTCGAAATAGGCGACCGCCTCCATGCGTCGTTTGATCTTTTCCTCCTGCCGTTCGGCGACCGCCTCCAGGCTGGCCGCGACCTTGGCGCGCACTGCGGCACGGGCGGAGAGGAAGAGCGGCAGCAGGGCGAGCGCCTCGATCTCGTCCCGCTGCTGCAGGTAGCGGTTCAGCACCAGGTTGGCGAAGGGCCTGAGGCCGCGGTGCTCCAGGTCCATCAGTAGGAAGGCGAGGTCGTAGAGCACGTCGATGCAGGCGATGGCATCGTTGAACTCGATGGCATCGAACAGTGTCGGCCGACCGCCCAGCAGCACCACATTGCGCAGGTGCAGGTCGCCGTGGCAGAACCGCACCTTCCCCGCGGCGGCTCGGGCGTCGAGCAGGTCGCTGTGGCGCGTCAGAAACGCGAGGCTCTGCTCAGTGAGCTGCTGTGCCGCCTGGGGATCGAAAATTTCGCCGCGCCCGGCGAACTCCTCGCCGTTTTCGCGCACCACCCAGGTCATCGCCGCGGCCCCGGCGGCGGCGTCGCGCCGGGGCTCGGCAGAGTCGTGGAAGGAGGCGACGGCATCGGCCAGGGCCGCCACGATCTCGGGAGTCAGCTTGCCGGCTTCCGCCATGACGCTCAGCAGGCAGTTCTGGTCGAAGCGCCGCATGATCAGCACCCATTCGACTGCCTCGCCCGCACCGCCGAGCCGGAGCTCGCCGTTGTTCCGGGTCACCGGCAGCACATCGAGGTAGAGGTCCGGCGCTGTGCGCCGATTGATTTTCCGCTCGCGCAGGCAGGCGCGGCGGCGCTTCTCCAGGGACGAGAAATCCATGTAGGGATAGGCGACGGCGCGCTTCACCTTGTAAGCACGCTCGCCGGCCAGGAAGACGATGGCGCCATGGGTGTCGATGCGCTCGACCTCTGCGCTCTCCTCGCCGTAGGTCGCCGGATCGCCGAGCAGCTGCAGCACTGTCGCCTGCTCCGCGGCCGATTGACCGGCGGGCGTCGCCTGCCGTTCCGATGTCGCCTTGTCCTGCAAGGCCGCTTCCTTCCTGCTGTTGCGACCACCAAGGCGATCTTAGCATTGCGGCGGCGCATTTCATTGAGATGGCTCAAGGCCGTCGGCGTCGATGACGCTGCAGTGGTCTTGCCTTTTTCCGCCTGTGCCCGCAGTCTCTTGTCAGGGAATCAACGTTCTCAGGGCTAGGAAGTTCACCATGGATGCAGCCGAACTGAAGAACATGCAAGCGCCAATCAAGGCGCGCTATCGCGACGCTCCGGACGCTGCGGTGGTCACCCTGAAATCCGAAGGCAAGATCGGCGAGGGGCTCAGCTGTTCCGTGCAGACCGGCCGCGCGCTCGTCGAGGCGGGACTGCATCCGGCGACCGGCGGTACCGGCATGCAGGCCTGTTCCGGCGACATGTTGCTGGAGGCGCTGGTGGCCTGTGCGGGGGTCACGCTGAATGCAGTGGCGACGGCGCTCGATCTGAAGGTCCGCGACGCCAGGGTCAAGGCGGAGGGCGAACTCGACTTCCGTGGCACGCTCGGCGTCGACAAGGCGGCGCCGGTCGGATTCCGGGACATCCGCCTCAGCTTCGATATCGACGGCGACCTTTCCGACGAGGAACTGGCGACCCTGCTGAAGTTGACGGAGCGCTACTGCGTCGTTTACCAGACGCTGAAGGCCGCTCCGCCCATCTCGGTGACGGCCGAGATCCGCTAGGAAGGGTCGGCTTGCCTCATTCGCCGGCGGCGCGCAGGGCGTTGCTGTCCAGGTGGTCGAGCATGGTGATGGCATCGCTGACCTCGAAGGGGTCCTCGGTGTCGCCGCTGTTCTCGACGAAGATCTGTGCGATGGTCCCGTCGCGCACCACCATTGAGTAGCGGCAGGATCGCTGGCCGAAGCCGAGGCGGCTCTTATCCACCAGCATGCCCATGGCGCGGGTGAAGTCGCCGTTACCGTCCGGTAGCAGGGTGACCTCGTCTTCGATGCCCTGGTCGCGCGCCCAGGCGTTCATCACGAAGGCGTCGTTGACGGCGACACAGAAGATCTCGTCGATGCCCATCCGCTTGATGTTGCGGGCGAGCGCGACGTAGCCCGGCAGGTGGCGTCCCGAGCAGGCGGAAGCGAAGGCGCCCGGCACCGCGAAGACCACGACCGAGCGCCCCTTGAAGAGGTCCACCGACGATTTCTCCAGCCACTGTCCGTTGCTGCGCAGTCGGAAGGTGATCTCGGGCACGCGGTCGCCGCAACCGCGCGGGGCCTGAACCGGTTCCTTTGCCGTCATGACATCCTGTCCTCGATCTAGTGTAGCGTCGGGGCGACACTGCTGCGCTGCGCCTGCCAGTCGGCTTCGCCCGGCACCTCTTCCTGCCGCGGGGAGTCATGGCGCGCCGGCTCGCCGGCCGCGCCAAGCGCCGCGAAGTCCCAGTCGCGCAGCGGCAGCACCTGCTCCATCGCCAGCAGAGTCCGGCCGAGGCCGCGCGCCGGGCTGAGGGACAGCCGGACGGCGGCCGGCGGCAGCCAGTCGCCGAGGGCGGCCGCGGCCGGCTCCGCGACGTCACGCTGCAGCCAGGCGACGGCGTCCAGCAGGCGCGCCTCGTCCGGCGACAGGCCGGGGCAGGTTGGGCAGCGCACGTCGACCGGCCGGGTGGCGGCGAGGGTGGTGTTGCGCAGCACGGCGTGCAGGCTGAGGCCGGCATCGTTGCCGCCGCGCCGGTCACCCCAGAGTGTGCCGGAGGCGTTGAACTGCTGCTCGAAGTGTTCGCGGACTGCGCCCAGCGGGTCTTCCTGCTGCTTGAACGCAGCCACCCAAAGCCTGATCGCGGTGACTAGGCCGTGCTCGACCTCTCGCAACGCCGCTGTGGCACCGGCAGAGGGCAGCGGCTGGGAATTCCTGGCTCCGCTTTCCAGTGACAGCCCCTGCCGGCGTGGCGCCTCGTAGGGGATCAGGTGGCCCGCTTCGCGCATGGTTCTGGCGAGGTCGTCGGCCGCGGCCAGGAAGACGCAGCGGCCCTGCGGCAGCAGGCACCACTCGCTGAGCGCCTTGGCCTGGGCGGCCTCGCCGTGCTGCAAGGCGGCGAGGGTGGAGAGCAGGGCTTCCTCGGTCGCGTTGATGCGATCGTCCTCCACCAGGGAGAGCGCCTGCGGCAGGCGGGCCGCGCGGGTCAGGCTGTCGGCCAGGCGGGCGAAGGCAGCGAGGGTTGCCTCCAGGCGGGCGATGCCGAAGGCACGGGAGAACTCCGGTGCGATCACCGCTGCGCGTGCTTCCCGCGACAGGCGGCAGGCGGTGTAGCGGCGCAGCGCCCAGATCACCAGGATCTCCGGGAAGGCCAGGTTGGCCACGCTTCGCGGGGCGGCACCGCGGCCGAGCGGCAAGGCAGGGAAGGCGGAATCCATCGCAGCGGCATCCTCGGCATGAGCAGATGCAAATGAGAATGACTCGCAATATCGTTGAGGTCAAGGCCCGGATCGGCCGCGATGGGTACAAAATTGAGGTGCGGCGCTCAGGTGCCGGTGAAGCGGGCTGGGCGCTTGTCGATGAAGGCGCAGATGCCCTCCTGCCCGTCGGGGCTGGCTCCGGCGGCGGCGATGGCACGGGATTCCAGTTCCATTTGGGTTTCCAGGCTTTCGCCGGCCGCACTCTGCAGCAGCGCCTTCACGCTGCCGTAGGCGTCGGTCGGCCCCTCGGCTAGCTGGCGGGCGAGCGCGCCGGCCTCCGCCGCCAGACTTTCGGCCGGCACGACGCGATTCACCAGACCCCAGTCAAGGGCCTCGGCCGCGGTCAGCACGCGGTTGGTGAGGTAGAGTTCCATCGCCCGGCGGGTGCCGATCAGGCGGCTGAGGAAATGCGTCGAGCTGCCGTCGGGCGTGAGGCCGATGCGCGTGTAGGCGCTGGTGAAGGTGGCGCCTTCTGCGGCCACGGCGAGATCGCAGCAGGTGACGAGGCTGAAGCCGGCGCCGGCGGCGACGCCGTTCACGGCGGCGACCAGCGGTGTCCGCATGCGCGCGAAGCGCGACACCGCGGCATGCAGGTAGGTGGTCATCTCCTTCACCAGCACCTCGATGTCGTCGAGCTGCGCGGCGAAGGCGGAAAGGTCGCCGCCGGCGCAGAAGGCCTGCTCGCCGCTGCCCGTCATCACCGCCGCGCGCACGCCGCGGTCTGTGCTGCAGCGGTTGGCCACATCGAAGAGCTCGCGCGCCATCGCCGGATCGAGGGCATTGAAGCGCTCCGGCCGCTTGAGGGTGATCCAGGCGACAGCCTCGTGGACATCATAATCGAGCGTGGTGTAGATCATGGCGCGCTCCGCTCCTGCAGCCTCGGAAGACCTCTTCTACCGCGAAGCGGACAGCAGACGGTATCGCCAAGTACGATCGCCATGCCCTGAAAAAGCCGATGGCGGGGCCAGGGGCCCCGCCATCGGCGAGCGGTCCCGGCGCGCGGCCGGAATCATTCGGTCTTACTGCGACGTGGTTTCGCCGATCAGGTCGTCTGCCGCCGCGGCAATCTCATTTTCTCCCTCAGCGGCATCTTCGTCGGGATTGTCCCCGGCGACGTCCTCGTCCTCCGGCTCACCTTCGGTCGGCTCCGCAGTGCGGGCGGCCTCCGCCATTGCGGCCACCTGCGCGTCCACCTCAGGCGTCGACTCGATGCCCATATTCTGGTTCACCTCGGCGACGACATCAGAGGTGATCTCCTTGTTGGCCGCATCAGCCAGCGCCTGCGCTGCAGCCTCCAGGTCGCCGGCGGCCAGGGCTGTCTCATAGGCGTCCAGCTTGCCGACCTGCGAGTTCGGCGACGCGTGGGCGCGTGACGTCGCGGAGGCATGGCTGGCGTTGAGGCTGCCGAGCGCCGCTGCGGCCTTCCCCGTCTCGGATTTGTTGTGTCCCGCGGCCGAGGCGCTCTTGCCGGCGCTGCCCGCATCGCTGCCGGCGCCGTTGTTGCCGCCGCCCTTGCCGCCAGCGTTGCCACCACCCCTGCCGCCGCCGTTGCCGCCGCCGTTACCGCCCTTCGCCAGCGCACTCGCGGAATCGACGCTGAAGTTCTTGAGCAGCTCGACAGGGGCCGCCGTGAACCCGGCGACAAAGCAGGCGGCCAGCACGAGCTTGCCGGCCTTGCGACCGGCTGGAAACTTGGGCATTGCAAAACTCCCTGAAGTCTTTTGTTTCGTCGCACGGCCAATTCCTCGGCCGCTTGTCCGATCGATCAAACTGGCAGTCTGCCTTTAATCCGCCGTTAAGAATCGAATCAATTCGTGACAACTGCACGTCCAACGGCAGCTCCCCGGGCGAGGTTCCAGGAGAACGTTGGGATCGTGCTGCCAGCCTTAGATCACCGGGTCGCTGGTGCTCGGCGGTGCGGCCGGCGGTGCCGGTGGGCGTCCGCGCCGGGTCTCGTATCTGAGACTGATGTAGTTGCCGGAGAAGATGACGAGGGCGCCGAGCAGGGTCGTCAGCTCGAAGGCTTCGGCATAGAGCAGGAAGCCGACCAGGGCGACCAGCGGCAGGCGCAGGAACTCCAGCGGCATAATGAAAGTGGCGTCGGCCTCGGCGAGGGCGGAGGTCAGGCAGTAGTGGGCGGAGAGACCGGTGACGGCCATCAATGCCAGCCAGGGGGCCTGCTCAGCCGTCACCGGCTGCCACACGAAGATCGAGGCAACGGCGCCGAAGACGGATTGCATCAGGACCATGTAGAAGATGATGGCCAGCGCCGTCTCGTGTCGGGTCAGCCACTTGGTCGCTACGCCGGTCGCGCCGAAGAAGAAGGAGCAGATCAGCATGATGAAGATGCCTTCGCTCACCTCGATGAAGCCGGGCCGCACGATCACCAGGATGCCGAGAAAGCCGAGTGCGAAGGCGGCCAGGCGACCGCGGTTCATGCGCTCGCCGAGCAGTAGCACCGCCAGTATGCCGGCCCACAGCGGCGAGGTGAACTCGATGGCGGAAACCGTCGCCAGCGGCAGCAGGGCGATGCCGAAGATCCAAAACACCTGGCCGGCGAAGTGGATGACATTGCGCAGTGCGTGCCACGGCAGGTGCTGCAGCCGGATCTGGCTCCAGCCGCCGCGCCCGCTGCGGGTGATGATCGGCAGCAGGATTAGCACGCCGATGGTGCTGCGGATGAACAGCATCTGGAAGGCATGCATCTCGCCGGTCAATTCGCGCACCGAGACCGTCATCACCGTGAAGGAGGTGAGGGCGCCGATCATCCAGGCGATTGCCTTGAAGAGGCTGGCGTTGGGCGACATGAGGCGGGAGTCCGGGGAACGCCTGGGCGATTCAAGGTCTCAAGGGCAGGCCCGCACCATGCCACGCTGCCGCTGCCGGAGACCAGCGGAATAAGGCTGCCCGTCAGGCAGGGGAGCTATGCGCGGTCGTCAGTCCAGGCGGGAAATGGCGAAGCCGCCGCCGTGGTAGCGGTTCACCGGCGCGTCGGAGGCCGGCTTCTCGCACTTGGCGTCGATCATGGCGCGGAACTGCTCCGAGCTGTCCTTCGGGCGCCAGCCGAGGAAGCCGGCGTAGCGGTTGTCCCACCATTGCTCCTCGTTGTCGGAAGCGCCGAACACCGTGACGTAGCCGAGTTTCGGTGCGGCGAACACCCGCTCGATGAGGCAAACCAGATCGTCCTCGGACAACCAGGTCGCCATCATGCGGTGGTCTTTCGGTTCGGGAAAGCAGGAGCCGATGCGCACCACCGCGGTCTCGACCGCATACTTGTCGTAGTAGTAGCGCGCCAACGCCTCGCCGAAGCACTTGGAGACGCCGTAGAGACTGTCCGGGCGCACCGGGTCGGTGGCGTCGATCCGGGTCTCGCGCCTGTAGAAGCCGATCGCGTGATTGGAGCTGGCGAAGAAGACGCGCGGCACGCCGCAGAGTCGCGCCGCCTCGTAGATGTTGTAGGTCCCCTGGATGTTGGCCGGCAGGACTTTGTCCCAGGCGTCCTCCACCGAGATGCCGCCGAAGTGGACGATACCGTCGCAGCCCTCGACCAGCCGCTTCACCTGGGCAAAGTCCGCGAGCTCACAGGGCTGAATCTCCTCGTGTGTCGCCGCAGTGCCGAGATCGGCGATGTCCGAAAGGCGGAGGATCTCGGCCAGGCCCGTGAGGCGGCGGCGTGCCAGCGAGCCGAGGCCGCCTGCCGCGCCGGTGATCAGAAGTCGCTTCATGGAAATTCGCTCCAGCTACTGCAAAGGGGGAACTGTACCGGCCTAGCGGGGCGTGGTGTCCAGCAGGTTCGGCAGCGTCAGCGAGGCGGCGGGCACGAAGGTGACGATGGCCAGCGCGAAGAGAATCGCCAGATAGAAGGGCCAGATGGTCCTTACCGCCTGCTCGAGAGGGACGTTGCCGATGGCGCAGCCGACGAAAAGGCAGGCGCCGACGGGCGGTGTGCAGAGCCCGAGTCCGAGGTTCATCATCAGGATGACGCCGAACTGCACCGGGTCCATGCCCAGGGCCACCGCCACCGGCAGGAAGATCGGTGTGCAGATCAGGATCAGTGCCGCCATGTCCATGATCATGCCAAGCACCAGCAGCATGACGTTGAGGATCAGCAGGATGACGATGGGATTGTCAGAGATGGCGGTGAGCAGGAAGGTCAGCTGCTCGGGCACGCGGTAGAGTGCCAGCAGGTAGGCGAAGGCGGTGGCGCTGCCGACCAGAATCATCACCATGGCCGTGGTGCGCACCGACTGGCGCACGGCCTCGCAGAAGTCCTTGAACGACAGGCTGCGGTAGGCCAGCGCCGTGATCAGGAAAGCATAGATGACGCCGAAGGCACCGGACTCGGTGACCGTGAAGATGCCGGAAAGCGCGCCGCCGACGATGATGACGGCGGTGAACAGGCCAGGTATTGCGGCGATGGCGGCGACGAAGACGGCCGCGAGCCCTGGAAAGGCCTCGGCCGGATAGCCCTTGCGGACGGCCACCCAGTAGGCGGCGACGGCCAGGCAGAGGCACATGAAGATGCCGGGAATCACGCCGGCAACGAACATCTTGGTGACCGAGATGCCGCCGCCGGCCGCCACCACGTAGAGGATCATGTTGTGGCTCGGCGGGATCATGATGCCGGCGATCGAGGAGGTGACGGTGACGTTCACCGCGTAGTCGGCGCCGAAACCGCGCTTCTTCATCACCGGAATGAGCAGCGAGCCGAGCGCCGAGACGTCGGCCACGGCCGAGCCCGAGATGCCGCCGAACAGCATCGAGGCGAAGACGTTCACGATGCCGAGGCCGCCGCGCATCCAGCCGCAGGCCGCGGCCGCCAGATTGATGAGGCGCGCGGCGATACCGCCGCGCAGCATCAGTTCGCCGGCGAAGATGAAGAAGGGGATCGCGAGCAGGGAGAAAACCGAGACGCCGGAGACGATGCGCTTGAAGCCGATCAGCAGCGGCAGGCCTTCATAAGCGAAGGTGGCGATGGCGGATACGGCCAGCGCGAAGGCCACCGGCACGCCGATGGTGACGCAGAGCGCGAAGATCCCGAGGAGCAGCAGCAGGCCCATATGGCGTTACTCGAGCCCGCGGACAGGAGGTTCGGTTTCCGACCGCGGCGGGGGCTCGCCCAGGGCGAAACGCTTCACGGCATTGGCGGTGCAGAACAGCACCAGCAGGACTCCGCAGACCACCAGCGGCAGCGAGCGCAGGCCCTCAGGGACATTTAGCATCGGCACCTTGGTGGACCAGGCGAAGAGAGTCAGGTCGAAGCCCTTCAGCGCCATCAGTAGTCCGAAGCCGGCGAGGATCAGGTCGATCGCCGCCAGCAGCCAGCGGCGCAGGCGCCAGGGCAGCATCAGCGGCAGGATGTCGACGCTGAGATTGGCCCCCTCGCGTGCATTGCTGGCTGTGGAGAAGAACGTGATCACCACGATGAGCAGCAAGGCGACCTGCTCGACCCAGGTCGGCGTGGCGTTCAGCACGTAGCGGCCGAACACCAGCCAGCCGAAGGAAACGACGAGGAACACCAGGCAGAGGCCGGATAGGGCGGTAACCGCCTTGGCAAGCAGCGCCAGCACGCGGTCGATCTTCGAAAGGACGGTCGCGAAGGAGGACATGCCGGCGGATTCCGTCGGGAGCGGGGCAATTGGGAAGGTTGGAGGCAACTCAGCGGCCCGGCCCGCGCGCTTCTCGCCGGGCCGGGCCGCTGTACTACGTCGGCTCAGTCGACGGCCTGGATCGCCTTCACCAGGTCATCGAGGTCGGGATTGGCGGCGATGAACTTGTCGTAGACCGGCTGCATGGCCGCCTGGAAGGGGGCCTTGTCGGCGATCTCGTTATAGGTGGCGCCGCTTGCCAGCACCTTCTTGCGGCTGGCTTCGTCCTGCTTGGCCCAGAGATCGCGCTGCATCGTGGCGCTGTCCCGCGCGGCGCTGGAGACGATCTCCTTGTCCTCGGCGGAGAGGCTGTCCCACAGCGTCTTGCTGATGCAGAGGCACTCCGGGATGATCAGGTGCTCGGTGCCGGAATAGTAGCCGGCGACCTCGTAGTGGCCGGTCGTATCGTAAGACGGCCAGTTGTTCTCGGCCCCGTCGACCACGCCGGTCTTGATCGAAGAGTAGACCTCGGAGAAGGCCATCGGCGTGGCGTTGCCGCCCATCGCGGAGATCATGTCCACGAAGAGGTCGTTGTTCATCACGCGCACCTTCATGCCCTTCACGTCGTCGGGCGTGGCGATCGGCTTCTTCGAGTTGTAGAAGGAGCGGGCACCGGAGTCGTACCAGGCCAGCGCGACGAGGCCCTTTTCCTCCATGGCGGCGCCCAGCTGTTCGCCGACCGGTCCGTCCACCACCCGATGCATGTGGTCGAGGCCCTTGAAGATGAAGGGCAGGTTGACGACGTTGGTCGCCGGGATGACCTGACCCATCGGTCCGAGGTTGAAGACGGCGAAGTCGATGGAGCCGAGGCGCATCTGCTCGATGGCGTCCGGCTGGCTGCCGAGCACGCCGGAGTGATAGGTCTTGGCGGTCAGCCGGCCACCGGTCTTCTCGGCGATCTCGGCGGTGAACTGATCCAGGCCGAGCGAGACCGAATACTCCGGCACGTGGATGTTCCAGCCGCGCCATTCGGCCTGCGCGGCGCTGGCCAGCAGCAGGGTGGCGGTTGCCGCTGCAGCGGCAAGGGACGTAATCCGGATCGAGCGTGTCATGGCTTCTCATTCCTCCCAAGGGGCCGGGACAATTGGTATGATGTCCCAGGTTGTAATGGCGGCTATTGTCATATAATTGATATGATGACTGGTCAATGGCTTTTGTGGGAAGCTTTTTGTGGCAGGGGCGAATCGCCGGATAATCCGCCGCGCAGGGCCCGGGTCCGCAGGATCCGCTTTCGAGGGATGGTTGGAACATGCAGCAGCTTGACGAAGGCCGTCCGCGGCAGGGCCTGACCCATCGGGTCATCGGCGAGCTGCGGGCCAGGATCGAAAGCGGCGAGCTGAAGCCGGGTGACCGGCTGCCGACAGAGCAGGCCCTGATCAAGCACTTCGGCGTCAGCCGGACGGTGATCCGCGAGGCCGTTGCCGGCCTGCGCGCCGACGGGCTGGTGCTGCCGCGCCAGGGTATTGGGGTCTTCGTCCTGGAGCCCGCCGCGCCCAACGCCGAGCTGCCGTTGCTCACCCTGCCGACCCGCAAGATCTCCGACATCATCGAATCTCTGGAATTGCGCACGGCGGTCGAGGTGGAGGCCGCCGGGCTCGCCGCGGCCCGCTGCTCGCCCGCTCAGGAGGCGGAAATCCACAGCTGCCTCAAGGCTTTCGAGGTCCGGCTCAGGGCCGGCGAGCCGACCGCGGCGGAGGACTTCGCCTTCCACGTCGCCATCGCGGAGGCGGCCAACAATCAGCAGTTCAAGGAATTCCTCGCCTTCCTCGGCCGCCGCACCATCCCGCGCTCGCAGCTGCGCCAGGCCGTCGGCGCCTCGATCGCCCCTCCGGCCAGTGACGACACGCTCTATGGCGAACACTGCGCCATCTTCGAGGCCATCCTCGCACGCGACGTGGAAGCGGCCCGCGCCGCCATGCGCCGTCACCTTGCCGGGTCCATGGAGCGCTACCGGGCGCTGATCCGGCCGGCGGCGGCGGCCTCCTGAGGCCGGCAGGCGCGTCTAGTCATATGATGAGTTGACAGGGAAGGCGGTCATCATATGATGTGGCCGCGTATCCGGCGAGCCGCCGCCGGCGCCCCTCACCGATTTTTCCTGTAAGGCCCCGAGCATGACCCCCCAAGACATCAAAGCGCAGATCGGCTCCGGCCTGCTGTCGTTCCCGGTCACCACCTTTGACCCCGCCGGCGACTTCGACGCCGGCAAGTACCGCGAGCACGTGTCCTGGCTGGCCGACTATCCGGCCGCAGCGCTCTTCGCCGCCGGCGGCACCGGCGAGTTTTTCTCGCTGTCGCGCAGCGAGATCGTCGAGGTCATCCGCACCGCCAAGCAGGCCGCCGGCGCACTGCCGATCATTTCCGGCTGCGGCTACGGCACCCGCATGGCGATCGAGATCGCCCGCGACGCGGAGGCTGCCGGGGCCGACGCCTTGCTGCTGCTGCCGCACTACCTGATGCGCGCGCCGCAGGAGGGCATCTATCAGCACGTGAAGGCGGTCTGCCAGTCGGTCTCCATCGGCATCATCGTCTACAACCGCGACAATTCGCAGCTCACCGCGGAGACGCTGGAGCGTCTGGCCGCGGCCTGCCCCAACCTCATCGGCTTCAAGGACGGCAGCGGCGACATCGCCACGGTGCGCGAAATCACCACGCGTCTCGGCGATCGTCTGGTGTACGTTGGCGGCATGCCGACCCACGAGCTCTATGCCGAGGCCTACGACGGCGCTGGGGTATCCACCTATTCCTCGGCGGTGTTCAATTTCGCGCCCCAGGCGGCGCTGGACTTCTATACGGCGCTGCGCGCTGGCGACAAGGCGAGGATGCAGGCCATCCTGACCGACTTCTTCTATCCTTTCGCGCGCATCCGCGACCGCCGCGCCGGCTACCCCGTCTCTATCATCAAAGCGGGCCTGCGCCTTATCGGGCGCGACCCCGGGCCGGTACGCGCACCGCTCACTGACCTCACCGACGAGGAGATGGAGATGCTGGGTCCGTTGGTCAGGAAGTTCGCCGCGTGAAGCCCGTCACATGAAAGTCGTTGCCGTCCGCACCCATGTCCTGCGCCACCACCTGGACCAGCAGTTCCAGTCGGCCTTCTCGACTTTCACCGACCGCTGGGCCTGTCTGGTCGAGATCGAGTGCAACGACGGCACTGTCGGTTGGGGCGAGTGCCTCGGCCCTTCGACGGCCAATGCCGCGGTGGTGCAGGCCATGGCGCCGCTGGTCATCGGCCGCGACCCGCTGGAGATCGAGCCGATCTGGCTGGAGCTCTACAACCAGTTTCGCGACCAGGGCCAGCGCGGCCTGACCATCACTGCCATCAGCGGCATCGACATTGCGCTCTGGGACATCGCCGGCAAACACCTCGGCGTGCCGGTGCACGTGCTGCTCGGGGGTGCCTTCCGCAAGGAGATCCCGGCCTACGCCACCGGCGGCTTCCGCCCGGTCGGGCGCGATCGCCGCGCCGCCCTGGAGGCGGAGACCGCTGGCTATATGGCCGAAGGCTTCAAGGCGACCAAGATCAAGATCGGCTTTGGCGTCGAGGAGGACGCCGAGGTGATCGCCGCGGTGCGCGCGGCCATCGGCCCCGAGGCGCGGCTGATGATCGACGCTAACCACGGCTACGACGCCATCGAGGCGGTGGAGCTGGGCAACCGCGTCGCCGACCTCGGTATCGACTGGTTCGAGGAGCCGGTGACGCCGGAGCTGCTGGATGCTTACTGCGACGTGAAGGCCGGCCAGCCTCTGCCGGTGGCGGCCGGCGAGACCTGGCATGGCCGCTGGGCTTTCGCCGAGGCCATCGCCCGGCGTTGCGTCGACATCCTGCAGCCGGACGTCTGCGGCTGCGGCGGCTTCACCGAGATGAAGAAGATCATCTCCATGGCGGAGGTCGCGGGCATCCGCCTGGTGCCGCACGTCTGGGGTACGGCGGTGGTGCTGGCCGCCTCGCTGCATGTCCACGCCATTCTGCCGCCGAGCCCGCCGCGCCACAGTCGCTACCAGCCCCACCTGGAATTCGACCGTACCCCCAATCCTTACCGTCAGGCCGTCATCACCAGGCCCATCGAGCATGTCGACGGGGTTGTCGCGGTGCCCGACGGCCCCGGCCTCGGCATCGAGATCAACCGGGCGGCGGTCGAGAAGTACAGCATCTGATCCGCAGGGAAGGAGCCGGGACATGCCCCGCAAACTGAGCGGTGCGCCGCCGCGTCTGAAGCTGCCGCCGAAGGCCACCGACACCCACATGCACATCTACGACGACCGCTTTCCCGGCCGCGACGGCGGGCCGCCGAAGCCGCCGCTGCCGGCGACGCTCGCCGACTACAGGCAGCTGCAGCAGTGGCTCGGCCTCGAGCGCGTGGTCTTCGTGCAGGGCGCCGCCTACCAGTTCGACAATGCCTGCCTGCTGAAGGCGGTCGAGGAGTTTGCCAAGGACGGAGGTGGGGGCGAGGCGCGCGCCATCGCCGTGGTCGGTCCGGATGTCGATGAGGCGACCCTGGAGGACCTGACGCGGCGCGGCGTGCGTGGCGCCCGCGTCATGCATCTGCCGGGCGGGGCCTGCGGGATGGACGACGTGCTGGCGATCGACGCGCGCACGCGCCCCTTCGGTTGGAGCCCCATCGTGCAGTTCGACGGCCGCAGGATCGCCGACTACCTCGCCATCCTGGAGGCGATCTCCGGCGACTACGTGATCGACCACGCCGGCAAGTTCCTGGAGCCGGTCGGTGTCGAGGCGCCGGAGTTCAAGGCGCTGCTGAAGCTGATCGACCGCGGCAACTGCTATGTGAAGATCTCCGCCTGCTATGAAACCTCGAAGTTCGGCCCGCCGGGCTACGCCGACGTGGGCGCGCTCTCCAAGTCGCTCATCGCCCACGCGCCCGAGCGCATGCTCTACGCCAGCAACTGGCCGCACGTCTCCAAGCCGATCGACGCCCAGCCCGACGACCGCCTGCTGCTCGATCTCATGCTCGACTGGGCGCCGGACGAGGCCGTGCGGAAGCTCATCTTCGTCGACAACCCGGCAAGGCTCTACGGATTCCCGCCCTGAGGTCACCGTTCAGGCCTCGCGGCCATAGTGCTGGAAGATGCGGCGTTCCAGCGCTGCGTCGATCTGCATGCCTGGCTCGTACTCGGGTGCCGCCTTGATGGTTTCCCGCTCGGCGTCGATATGCAGCTTCTCATCGCTCCAGTCGATGCCGCGGGTCCAGGCCGGCGCCACCAGCACCTTGCGGCCGGGCAGCCAGTTGCGGGTATCGGCCACCAGGAAACGCAGGGTCCAATCGGTGTCGTCGATCAACAGGTCGTCGATATGGCCGATCTCGCCATCCTTGGCGGCCACATGATAGCCGCTGACCTCGGCGGCGCTGCGCAGGTTCGGGTCGCCCTGCGGAATGGCATCGTTCGCTGGGGGAGCGGCGGCTGCCGCAGCCGTCTCATGCTGCAGGTGGGGAATCATCGGCGTCAGGCCGATACCGCTCGGATACTCCTCCCAGTAGCGCGGCCAGCGGAAGTGGTTGGCCAGGGCGATCTCGTTCTGGCGCGAGACGGGGGCGTCGGCCTCGATGCCCGGGCTATCCTTGATTTCGTCCTTGGTGAGGGTCAGGCCGACTTTGCCGCCGTCTGCCTCGATGCCGGTGACCGACTCGGGCGAGACCAGCACCCGGCGCCCCGGCAGCCAGTTGCCGGTGTCGATCACCAGGTAGCGGACCTTCCAGCTGTGGTCGTCGAAGAAGATGTCGTGAACGTCGCCGAGGCTGCCGTCGCGGGCGGCGATGTCGTAGCGACGAAGCTCTGTGGTGCTGCGGATCATGCTGCGCTCCTCCAATGTCTAGCGGTTTGGGGCGGGCCTTGCAGCCGCACCCCGCGGTTGGTTGGTCAACGCGCGCCGGCGAGCGACGTTCCTTGCGGAGCGGTGACAGGGTTGTAACCTGTCGGCGACGGCAGGCCCACCGGCGGGCGCCGGGGAACTTGCGCCGCCGGGCGGCCGTTGCCGATTCGAAAAGGCAGAACGCAACACTCAGAAAAAGGAAGGGAACAGCTATGTCGAGCCACGTATATTCCGTCACCGAAGTCTACGGCTCCTCGCCGAAGTCCCTCGATGACGCGATCAGGAACGCCGTCAGTACCGCATCGAAGTCATTGCGGAACCTCGAGTGGTTCGAGGTATCGGAGATCCGCGGCCATATCACCGACGGTGCGGTCGGCCACTACCAGGTCGGCGTGAAGCTCGGCTTCCGCTACGACAAGTAGCGCCGGGTCACTCCTTCCCCCGGCTACCGGTGCCGTTGCCCTTGAACATGCGGCCCAGCAGCATCGAGGTTCGCGGGATGTAGCGGTAGGGGGTGCGCGGGCCGGTGCCGCGGCGCCGGGTCATGCGAAAGAGGGTGAAGACGACCAGGACGAGATGCACAGCCGCCATGAAGAAGAACATGGCTTCCGGGCCGGCCAGGGCGATCAGCCAGGCGGAAATCGCCGGGCTGGCGATGGCGCCGATGGAATAAAAGAAGATGAGGGCGGCGTTCAGTTCCACCATGAAGTCCGCCGCCGCCAGGTCGTTGGCGTAAGCCGCCGAGACCGAATAGATCGGATAGGCCGTCAACCCGAAGACGAAGGCGCCGAGGTAGAAGCTGGAGGCGTTGCCCGGCTCGGTCAGAGTGGCGATGCCCAGGCAGCTGAGCGCCGCCAGCACCGATAAGCCAAGCAATACGAGGCGTCGGTCGGTCTTGTCCGCGACCCAACCGACGGGATACTGCGCGGCCACGCCGCCGAGGATGGCCGAGGCCAGGAAGACGGCGATCTGAGTCTGGTTCAACTCGTTTTCGATGCCATAGATCGGTCCGACCATGCGAAAGCCGGCACCGGTGATGCCCGCGACGATGATGCCGAGGACGGCTGCCGGCGACAGCAGCGCCGCCTTGATCGGCCGCAGGCGGGGTGCCCTGGGCGTCACCGGCGCCACGCGCTGCGAGAGCGCAAGCGGCAGCAGGCAGAGACAGCAGAACATGGCGACCAGGTTGTAGGCGGCATAGCTCGCCGGCTCCAGGATGGCGATGATGCCCTGGGCGCTGAGGGCGCCCACCAGATCGACCACTCGAAACACACCGTAGACGCGCCCGCGGTTGTGGTTGTCGGTCTTGGCGTGCAGCCAGCTCTCCACCACGGTATAGGCGGCGGCGATGGCGAGGCCGGTGAGGACGCGCAGCAGGGCCCAGATCAGCGGTCCCTCGAGTATCGGGTGGAGCAGGGCGCCGATGGCGCCGATGGCGGCCGCCGCCGCGAAAGTGCGCGTGTGGCCGATGTCGCCTATCAGACGCGGCGCCACATAGCAGCCGATGATGTAGCCGAGGAAGTGGGCCGAGCCGAGCAGGCCGATCTCCTCGGTGCTGAAGCCGATCACCGAGCCGGAAAGGGCGTCGAGCGGCCCCAGCGAGCCGGAGCCCAGCTGCACCAGGTAGATCGATACGAAGAGGGCGGTGAAGGACAGCAGCGTCCCCATCAGCAACTCCAGAGCGGCACCAGCGGCTCTCGGAGCACCCTGGTGGGGACCGGCGAGCGTCCTGTCGGCATAGCATCATCCGCTGAAGAAAGGGATGCTCATTGCGCCGGTCAGGATCCCGCCTTAGCAGCGCCGCGGCCGCGTCGCCATCGCGCTTGCTTGCGGGTTGCCGCAGGTTGGCGGGAATTCTGTCGGCATAGTGAAATATTCCTATTCTCATTCAACCGGTATGACGCTTTTTTTTCCCTTGCCGGAGATCGTCATAGGTTAATAATAGGCCACGGGTTGGGTGGAAAGTCTAAGGGAGGCAAACAGGTAGTTTGTCCGCAGTAGTGACGCGCGAATTTGCGCTAATCGAATAGTGTAATCATTTTGATTGTCTGAGCCCTATGAAATGAGCTGTGTCCCAGCGGTAGTCCTTCCAGAAAGTCGCGAAACGGCAAGTCGTCGCATGGCGGCAGCTTGGCGATATCGCACAAGTACGCAGGGTTGTAGAGAAACGATCCAAGCCCTCAATCGAGGCTCAGCCCGTTGCAGCCTGAACACGTCCGCAGGGTGTCGATCTCAGGAGACATCCCTATCGGTTGCGTTGGACGGGGAACCTTCGGTCCGACGTTTTCGGTCGCGCGCCGCAACAGCAAGGGGCAGGAACAACGATAGCTTTTCCTGTCTGCGGGGTCCTGCCAGTCAATCCCCTAATAAGAACTAAGCACGAGGGAGCACCAAGCGATGAATCAACTGATGCGAATTGCCCTGGCTTCGGCCGGACTTGCGTTGCTGGTCGGATGCGCCGGGCTGCAGCTGGAAAATGCAGAAATGACGTCGTCGCAGGGCAACAGCTTCGACCGCGCCCTGAAAGACGGCTATCTTGAGCTTTCACGGGCGGAGTGGGAAGAGGCCGACTATTGGGATTCGGACGTCTTCGCAGAGCGCTCGATGGCGGCGGCCCGCGGCGAGACCGTGCAACCGGAGGCGATCTCCGCGCGCGATTTGCCGGCCGACATGGTCGGTACCCTGACCAGCGCGCGCCAGCGGCTGACGACGGCGCTGTCCGCCGGTGCCGCGCAGACCAAGCCCTTCGATGCGGCGGAGGCCCAGGTGGCCTTCGACTGCTGGATGCAGGAGCAGGAGGAAAACTTCCAGCCTGACGACATCGCCGCCTGCCGCGACAGGTTCATGACGGCCGTTGCCAAGCTGGAGGAACAGCCGCCGGCAGCCGCAGCGCCGCCGCCACCGCCACCGCCCGCCCCGATGGCGCAGCCCACTCCAGGTCCCTTTATCGTCTACTTCGATTTCGACAGGGCTGATCTGACGCCCGATGCCCGGGTCGAGCTCGCGGACGTGATCGAGGCGTCACGGGCGGCCGGAAGCGCGGGGATCAGCATCACCGGTTATACAGACCTTGCCGGCGCTGAAGCCTATAATCAGGTGCTTTCGGAACGGCGGGCCAATTCGGTCATCGACTTCCTGGTGGGAGCGAACGTCGATGCTTCCAGGATCGTCGGCCGCGGCCTCGGCGAATCGAACCCGGTTGTCGCTACCGAGGCGCCTGAGCAGCGGAACCGCAGGGTCGAGATAGAGTTTCAGCCCTAACCGGCAACTCTAACCCTGACCCTGGGCCGGTCCCGCCGGCCGCGCGACGCCACTATTCGTGGATGTCGCGCGGCTGGCGGAGTCGGTCGGGCGTCGGCTCCACCGCGTCCTCTCCGGTACGCTGATCGGAACGCTGGTGTCCGGGTGTCCGCTCCAGCTCGGCGCGCTGGCGTGGCAGCGCTTCGGGATAGGTCTCCTGCAGCCAGATGATCATCTTCTCGCGCACTTCGCAGCGCAGGTCCCAGGCACGCGGCGAGGTGCGCGCGCTCATCAGGCCGCGCAGCTCCATGGTCTGGCGGTTCACCTCGGTGACCTGCAGCACCACGACCTGCCCGTCCCAGTATTCCGAGGCGGCGACAACCGCCTTCATCTTCTCGCGAAAGGCCTCGATGGGCAGCCTGTAGTCGGCCTGCCACAACACCGTGCCGATGATCGAGCCGGACTCCCGGGTCCAGTTCTGGAACGGCTTCTCGATGAAGTAGGACAGCGGCACGACGAGGCGCCGCCAGTCCCAGATGCGGATCACCACATAGGTGGTGGCGATCTCCTCGATCCAGCCCCACTCGCCCTCGACGACCACGGCGTCTTCGATGCGGATTGGCTGGGTGACGGCGATCTGAATGCCGGCGATGAGGTTGGCCAGCACCGGCCGCGCGGCGAGGCCGAGCACCAGCCCGGCGACGCCCGCCGAGGCGAAGAGGCCGGCGCCGTATTCCTTCACGCTCTCGAAGGTGAGCAGCACCACCGCCAGGGTGATGATCGCGACGAAGATGACCGCGGCGCGCTGCAGCACGCGAATCTGGGTCAGGAGCTTGCGGGCGGTGAGGTTGTCCTCGACGTCGATGCGGAAGCGCCGCGCGCGCAGGTCGCTCAGCAGGTTGATGGAGGCGATGGCGGTCCAGCCGACCAGCGAGATGAAGAGGATCGCGAGGGCGTGGCGCAGGTAGCCGAGCAGCGGCTCGTCGAGCTCCAGCACCGGCAGCACGATGACGGCGGCCAGCACGGCGATACCGAGGGCGGTGAGGCGGCGGGTGCGCTCCAGGATGGCGCGGGCGATTTCGCGGCGCGGCGGGATGGAGCGGGTGAGCACCAGCCGCGCCAGCCGGTGCAGCCCCAGGGCGACCAGGATGACGCCGGCGAAGAGCAGCAGCGCCACCGCCTGGCTCGGCAGTACCACGCCGGCCGAGTGGCCGAGCTCGCCGAGCAGGGCGCGGATGTCGTCGAGCAGGGTCAGAACGGCCCCCGGAAGCAATCGATCGGTCGCAAGGCGCGCCCATCAGACCACCGATCCGCCGCAGGGAAGCGGCCGCCGCCGCAGGCGCCTCTGTGAAGCCAACCGAAGAACGCCACGATGGTTCCGCGGCTGGGGGGATGGAAGCAGGGAGATTTTCCGGAAGGATAAATGGTGCCGCCGGGGTGAATTGAACACCCGACCCCACCCTTACCAAGGTAGTCGAGAGTCCTTATGGATCAATGGGTTGGCTATTTGCCCCGGGTTTTTCCCCGGGCTTTTTTGCCGCCGTCCGCATCCACCTTCAATTTCTTCATCAGACCCCGGGCGCGCTCGGGCGCCTGGGAGTAGCGCATGGTGGATTTCTCCGAGGTCCACGAGCCGGCATCCGCGATGTCGCGGGGATGCGCTCCCAGCTCGCGCAGTGCACTGCCGAACTCGTGGCGTGCCATGTGCGGAGTGAACTTGATGCCGAGCTTCTCGCAGAGGGGCCCCAGCCAGTCGTAGACCTGGTGGCGATCACGCCAAGGAAAGATGCGTCCGTCGGGCCGGCCGACGGGCAGGTGCTCGGCCAGGGCCTTCACGACCTCCTCGTGCAGGTGGATCGGCTTCCAGCGCTTGGCCTTGGGAATCCAGAACGCGACCGTGCGCGCCTGAAGGTCGACCTTGTCCTCGCGGGTGGTCAGCGATTCGGTGATGCGCCAGCCCTGGTAGAAGAGAAACTTCAGGAGCAGCAGTTGATCGCCGCTGGTCGCCGCCAGCAGCCGCTTGGCCACCCCGGGTGCGGGCCTGCGGGATTCGGGTTGCTTCTCGGGCAGCTTCTTGATGACGACGTAGTCGCGCAAGGTCATTCAGATGCTCGGCATTAGAACGTTCAACGCATTTGGCGCCAGCCTCAAACTGGCACTTTCTGGCTATGTACAGAACAGCGCTCTGATTCAGAGGGACGTGTTAGAAACCGTGTTTCTCTTGAGCTTGTTTGGCGGGGATCGTTCCCTGATCGAGGCTTGGCGAACCTCTGACAAGAAGGAGCGCATGAAGAGATTCTCGCCCATCCGAGTGCGGGAAGCTCTGGATGAGAGAGACGGGCATACGGGCAAGAAGCGCGCCGAGATATACGAGATGTTCTCGGAGCTCGCCGGACACCCGAACATGAAATCCATCTACATGCTGCGCCCTCAAAAGGACGGAGATGCTGTGATAGGCCCCTTCATGGAGGTCACCTCCCTTCAAGCCGTGATTGCCGAGACGGGGCAACTCTCGGTTCAGGTGGGTGAGGCTCTTGATCAATTCTTCCCCGCGAAACAGGATGCGACTGTTGCATCGCGGTTCGCGTTTGCGATGACTAAGAAGCGATGGATGAAGATCTTCTATCCGTCCTCCGATGCTCCGAAGTCAATTGAATGAGAAGCGCCGCATCTGGTTCTGTCTGATCACTTATGCGTTGCGATTGTCCGGCGAAAGCACCCTGGCGCGCAGCGCTCTCGGCTACGTTACTGCAGGCTCCAGACACTCCGGCCCATCGTTGGCGGGGTCGTTGACGACGGTTCTGGGGGCTATGGAGGCCATGTTTTCGGCCGGGTACGGCTTCAGTATAGCCTCCGCTTCCTCGGCGACTGCCGTCATCCGGCCGACAGGAGGCGGCCTACGATCTTCTCGCGGAGGTCGTCTTCGGAATTGATGTCAACCAGGGGAAGGGCAAGGCACCAGACCCTGTCGAAGCTGCTCTGCCAGTCTTGAGAAAGTTCGGCGCGAGCCGCTTCGTGAATCTGTCCGTCTGCTTCCCGGCCTGGGATCGCCTTGTAGATGGAAGCAAACCAGTTTTGGAAGCCAACGGCCTCCGCAGTGGGGAACTCGAACAGCGCCCCAGTTACCACGGGCTCGGCGAGACGCCCCTCGGCGTCGTCGAGCAGGACCGCGATGGATGCCCACTTCGTGGGGTGATCGGGATGCTTGAAGAAGCGGAAGACTTCCCACGGCATCCATTTGTCCGGCCTGTCGATTGAGTACGAGAACTCGTGCAGGGCGTACGATCCGGATCCACCGTTCTGCCAGCCGGCCTCGTTCATCGCGCTTTCAGCGGTCCTGATGAGGAGCGACACGCTGCGATGCAGCTCGCGCACCTGCTCGATCACGCGCCGGATCACCTTGCCCTCGCCATCGGTCATCCTCGGTACCTCCATTGGAATGCTTGCACTGGCTCCCTCAGCCAGCGGAACTCAGGGCCTGCCGTCCGGAACCGCCAAGTAACGTCAGGGGCCGCCTCGAAGCGAGCCGAGCGGGTGAAGTAGCGGAGATTGAGCCGCTCGCAGAGTTTCACGAGGTCCTGCAATTGGTCGATGTCGGACTGCCCGAAGAGGCGCGGGATGGCTCGCCAGGACAGCCATGCGCAGGCGAAGGCGCCGCCTGGACGCTTCTGCAAGTATTCCTCTCTCGATTGCCGGATCTCCTCCAGCGGCGCGCTGAAGTCCGCGGTCAGGTAGACGAGCAGCGGCTCGGCGCCCTCTCGCGCGCTGAGGCGGGCCAGGTTGTCCCACTCGCGCGCGAGCTGGTCCCTGGGCGCCTCGTAATCCTCGCTGGCCCAGGAAGACTTTCCCGACCAGAGCTTCGCCTCGACCAGGACGTAGACGAGTCGTCCGTCGGACTTCCGTAGCTCCAGCAGGACGTCCGGCTCGCAGGGGAGGCAGTCGGCGCTATCCGCCGCTGCGCTTCTCTGCTCTGCGAGCTGGGGCCAGAAGCGGTAGGAGACCTGAGCGGCAGGGCCTTCTAACGCAGGCGCGGTTCCGCATACGGGCTCGCTAGCCGAGAGGAACGGGATCAGGCCGACGTCAGGAGGCAGATAGCTCAGCATGCCGAACACACAGGACGTGAGGATGTCCTCCATGTTCTCCTGGTCTCGCGAGAGCTTGCCTCTCAAAAGCGCCTGGATCATCTGTCGGATCTTTCCCTCGGGCAGTGCCAGATCAAATGCTCAGAAACTGAACTGCCCCGGGTTTGCCGGAGGCAGTTTGGTGTGAGTCCCACCACCATGGCGAGCCCAATGGATTGCGCATAGTAGCGCGCCTCGGCTGCCGCCGGAGGGAAATTGCCGATCGGCTCGAGCGGCTGCCTGTTGTTGAGCCAGTCCACCCCTTCGAGCGTGGTGAACTCAACGGCCACGATGGCGCGCCACGGCCCGTGCCGGTGGATGACCCCGGTCTTGTAGAGGTCGGTGACGGTCTGTGCGAGCGCGCAGCGACAGCGGAGCAACACGGCCCCTGCGTGGATGCCCCGAAACGCGCGAGGGCGGAGCCCTAGCCGTTGTTCTTGAGAGGCTGGACGGCCTCGCTGCCCTGGCCGGCGGAACGGGAAGCAACCGCTTCCGCAAGGCCTGACGCGAAGGGCCCGGCAGGGCAGGGCCTGCAAGGCCTTTAAAGCGGCGCGGCCCTTGGGACGCGCCCGAAGAGAAAGGGGAGCCTGCCAGGAGCCGCGCCTTATCGCGGCGGAAGCGGCGAGCGGCGGAGCGGGGGTTCGAAGGCGGCCCCGCAGGAGCGACAGCGGGACCGAGGCCGCCCCCGCGCCGCTGTCATCAATGGGCGGATCGCCAGCGAAAGCAGCATCTAAAAGGGGCCTAGACAGGACTTGGGCGTCCGGTTAAGTTTTTGTAGGCAAAATGTGAATTTGCCTACAAAATGGAATTTATAGATGAAAATCAACGAGTTGCCGATTGCCGTCCAAACGGTCTACGCCGACCTGGTGGAAAAGGCCTGGACGGGCGACCTCGCGCAACTCGCTGCCGGGCCTGGCGCTTCCTATAAGAGGGAGGCAGGCGGGCGCGCCTACTGGTACTGGCAGCCGGCAACCGAACACGGCCGGCAACGCCCCTCAGCACGATACCTCGGGCCAGACAACGAAGCCACCCGCAAGCGCCTGGATGCGCTGAACGACCAGGCCGCCGGCCTGCGCGAGCGTCGCGACATGGTGCGCTCCCTACGCGGCGCACGCCTTCCGTACCCCGATGCCCTTACCGGAGACGTTCTGGCTGCCATGGCGGAGGCCGGCGTCTTCCGACTGCGTGCCGTGCTCGTCGGGTCGGTCGCCTTTCAGTCCTATATCGGCATGCTCGGCGTGCGGCTTCCGGCCTCGCTCAGTCGCACCGGCGACGTCGATCTCGCCCAGTTTCACGCCATCGCCCTCGCCGTGGAAGACGAGATCGATCGCGACCTCGAGGAAGTCCTCAAAGCCGTAGACAAACGCTTCACAGCGGTCCTCGATCCCATGGACAGCCGACGTACGCTGCGCTACGCCCTGCGCATCGGCAAAGAGGAACGCTTCTCGGTAGATGTGCTCTGCCCCCTGCGCGGCCCCGAGCGCGACCGCATAACCAGGCTGCGCGCCCTGCGCAGTCACGCTCAGCTTTTACGCTTCTTGGATTTCCTTCTCTATCAGGAGGTCAACGCCGTCGCCTTGCACGGCGCAGGCATCCCCATCAACGTGCCGGACCCCACCCGCTTTGCCCTGCACAAGCTCCTGGTCTCCCAGATGCGCATCGCGATTCCCCGAAGCCAGGAGAAAGCCAAGAAAGACCTCGACCAAGCAGAAGCACTCATCACGGTCCTTGCTCGCCAGCGCCCCGGCGATCTGAAGGATCTCTGGGAGGACTTGAGAGAGCGCGGACCTTCCTGGCGCCGCAAGGCAGACCGCAGCCTGCTGCAGCTCTCCGAGGAGACCCGCGCCCTGCTCGAAGGCTAAGAGTCTCTACAGCTGCTTCTCGCCGGGAATCAGGTGGAGGCGTCTGACGCAGCCCTCTCGGGGGTTCTGACTTCGAGGAACTCAGAAGCGCAAGGATGACACCCCTCTGCACGCGGCGCCTGAAAACTTCGTCTCCCAAGTCACTTTGGACATCCGAGCCCCAAGTTCCGATCGGGCGGCGTCTCAAGTTGACCTGACTCGGACATACGGCAAACCAGAACTCACCCTAGGTCCTTGACCGTGATCACGCGCCTCTATTGTCGTACGATAGTGAGAGTACCGCTCTCAGCACCCCCAACAGCATCGGCCAGATCGCCTCATTGAACTGGAGAAAGCGCTTTCCGCAGGCGCGTCGCACGTCTTCTACGAGATCGTCGCGGCCTTGCGCTGGTAGGTCAGGTCACAGGCTTGCCCTTGTGCGTCCTCACCTTCGACGGGACGGCTCGCGTCTTGTAGCCGAAGTGCTCGCCGGTGATCGTCCAGCGCCCATAGAAACCGTGCGGGCCTTGCCAGCCTTTGCCGAGCAGCATTATGAGCTTGCGCCCGTACGCACGCATGACCGCTGAATATCCGTGCCAGAGGTGGTCGTACAGGTGACCCTCTTCCTTGGTCCCTTCGACCGTGAGGGCGCAGGGGTAACGGAACCACGAGTCCAACCCGTCCTCAAAGGCCTTTAGTATCGAGATGTGCCGCGTCTTATACGGAACGAGCATTGATCTTGATTGAAGCGTCGTCAGACTGTGTGACTTCAGGTTCTTCGATAGCCGCCCGTCCGCGACCCAATCCGGGTTCTCGTATACTAAGAACGCTTTGATCGCGTTCTCCAGGGCGAAGCCGCTGAGAAGGAAGACCGATTTATCGATCCCCCGGGTCTGTTGGAGAATGATGTTGTTCGCATCGACCTTCGTCGTGATGGACGAGTAAGCCCGGCCCGCATAGATGGCGGCCGCCTGTTCGTGTAGGTTGTCGGCCGTCAGCAGCCAAGAATGCGGATTGGCGAACTCTTCTACAAAACGCTTGTTCTCGTCTGCCATCGTCGTCCCCTCGCTAGCCCGCTAGACGGCCCGAATTGACCTCAATTTACCCGTGGCACGACACAGTCCCCAATCTCTCGACGTACCTAACGCCTTCAGCCATTAGGGCGGCGGCATACCTGATCTGTATCGGTAGATCGTCGCCGCTTTCAGCCCAAGAAGGACGATCTGAATGCGAAGGCCCCTGCGCTGACCCCGTCGCGTGTTGTCGGCGCCGATCCGGTTACTGGTGAGCGACCAAATATCGCCAGTCAGATGAACCGCGCGAGCCCCGCAAAGACGCATTTCCAAGTCCCCGATCTCATAAATCGGCTCGCCTGCCTCGCGCCGAGCACGTGGCCCAGCCGGTATGGTTGTTAACGTCGAGGACGGCAGTGTCACCCACACAGGATGCCCCGGTATGGCTTAGCTTATGTCTTCGGTGGCGCAGCCGTTGCGCCGTCGCGGAGAATTCCGGGGCCTGTGACGAAGTTTCCTTCGTCATTGAACAGCACGGTCAGCTTACCGGTCAATACGACTTTCTCGACTTCTTCCTTGGTGGTGCCGGCGAACCGTAGTTGCGGCCATGCGTGCTCAAAGGCGTTCCATAGCAGTAGACCACGCAGCTCGGAATTCCATTCTTCTAGTTCAGGCCGATCGGGATGGTTCGCCACTATCTTGTGCGTCTCGTTCAACATGTCGAGTTCGCTCTGATAAACCGGCCGCTCCTTCAGATGCATGTTCAGCATGGCGAAATCGGTCATGATCTCGCGAGCCTGCAGTTCGTTGATCGGGCCGGTGATCTTGTCCAGCTTGTTTTCCTGGAAGAAGCTCAGTGCACCGGTCGAGTCGTTGAACACGACGAAAATGGCCGTACTTCCTAGCCGCAGCATCATCGTTTGACCGAAATGCAATTCGGCGAAATCGAATTGGTCGGCGCTCCCTTCCTGACGGCATGGGAGAACCATCATCGAGCCGAAGACGTTCGCCTCGATCATCGTCGGGATGTAGAAGCACCGCACTAGGGTGTGGATGTGATGTAGCAGGTCCCACTCATAATCATCCGCGATCATCCCGCTCGGATTACGCTGGTCGAGCTCCTTCCGGTTCGTCTTATTCTTGAGATGGAGTTTCAAATAGATCAGGCTCAGCCACACAAAGAGTTCGAGGGAACCGCCATTCGTGAGAAAATTCTGGATCGAGTCCGGCTTGCCGTCGATGACGGAGCTGATCCGTTCCTCGACCACTTTCCCCATCAGCGAATTGCATTCGACGCAGCATGGGACGGTATGGCGGTCGTAACGCGTTGTCTTGCCATTGGATAACGTGATCGTCCGGGCGAACAAATTGTATCGTCGGAGTAGCCATTCCGGGAAAACGTGCTCGTCGTTGAACGGCTTTCCCTCGGGATCGGCTCCGCAAATGAAGCAGCAGTTCCCAATGCAGATGTCGTCGATGAAACGTCGGGTGCTGAAAAAGATGACCTTGCCGTCTTGATCGACGATCGAGCCGTCATTGGTCTTCGTCCACGCCATTCGCTCGTTCCGATCTGACGCTACAACGCCCCATCCGTTCGCTAGTATATACTCATTTTATACTTCCGTATTGGACACTCTATCTGTTTCTCTTTCACTTCCGCACCATTTCGCTCCGGCTCTTGGCGCTCAGCTGCCCTGCCGCCAAGCAGGGAAGTCGGTCGGTTCGCCGGTGAAAAGCCGATGGTGAGGTGCTGGTACGCCTGAATTCGGATTCGTGTGGTTGACCGGCCTTGAGGCGGCGGCCACTGCAGGCTCGGTCGTGACCCGTTGCTGACGGAGTCGAGCGAGCATTTGTTTGCGAAAACATGGCGATTATAGCCTGTAGAGACGCAGAAACCGCTGATCCTGTGAGATGCTTTGGTTGGCTTCTTGCATCCCGTTGAGAATTTCCTGAAGCGTGTGTCTGTTCCAGTTCTCAACGCTATTGTCGGGAATCATAATGGCCAGCATCTTGAGCATATCGACGGGCCATCGTCGATGAAGCCCACTTTCCTGAACCTGCCAGAGCACATGATCCGTACCCGGTCGCAAAAATTCCTCCGCCCATTGCAGGGCCGCCGGGAAAGCGTCCCCTGTTTTGATCAGGCATTGCACGAGCGCAACGGATGTATTGGTCGTATTCCGCTCCTGAGCTTTCGGCCAGTAATCCCGTAACCATGGCCGCGCGGAAGAGGGACGCTCCGAGGTGAAACCTGATGACAGCACTCTCAGCCAGCATGATCTCCTCGCCATAGAACGGCGCGCTGCACATCTGCTTGACCGGGCGGATGCGTGGGACCGCTACCCTGTCCCCATCGACGATTTGCTGGCGGCGGCGAACGTCAAAGTCGCCGCGCACAACCTTTTCAATCCGGCGAGCGTTCTCGCTTACTTGAAAGGCAAAGCCGAGGAAGCTGCCTCGAACATCAAATCGGCGGTGTCCAAGATTCTCGGCATCTACGATGCGGGCGAAAACCTCATTCATATCGACCAGAGCGTGGTTGAGTCCAAGCAAACCTTCCTCAAGCTGCATGAGACCGGCCATCACGACATCCCGACGCACAAGAAGCTGTTTCGCTTCTTCCAAGATTGCGAAAAGACGCTGGCGCCGGAGATTGCTGATCAGTTCGAGCGGGAGGCCAACAATTTCGCCCGCTTCGCCTTGTTCAAGGGCGATGCCTTCATGACCCACGCGGCCGATCACGCCTTTGAAATCAAGACACCGATAAAGCTCGCGAAGAAATTCGGAGCCTCAATCTACGCATCGACACGGGAGTTCGCGAGAACGAACCCGCGCGCCTGCGTCGTTTACATCCTGGAGCCGGTGAAATTCGTTGAAGGCGATGGCACCCATGCCGAGGTCCGTCGGATCGAACCCTCTTCGAAATTTCTCTCACAGTTCGGCCTCCCGCAGGATACCGTGATAACACTCGACCATCCGCTCGGGCACGTGCTCCCGATTGGCCGGAAGATGACGCGCCCTACGACGCTTTCGATCAAAGACAAGAACGGTGTGGCGCATGAGTGCATCGCCGAGGCGTTCGATACAACCTATAACGTGCTGATCCTTCTCTATCCTGTGAAGGCTTTGACTGGCACGACCGTTTTTCTTTCGACGGTCTGACGGCTAACTGGTCAAAACCCCTGCCTCGTGGCGATCAGCGGGGGGAAGGACTCCCCACCAGTGATCAAGGGTAAAAGAGCGGGGCTGTAACCCCGCGTGGTTCAGGCGGCATGGAGCTGGTTCTGGTGATCGGGATCGAACAAGGTCCGGGTTTCGAGCAGCGTGGCGAGGACGATCCGACCGACTCCTGGCAGGGATGCGAGGATCGTCCTCGTCGCGCTGCTGCGTGGCCTGCCCCGGCTCGGTTTCCCCCGTGGCGGCGAGGCGTTCGGTCAGGCGGTCGAGCTTGGCATGAGCTTCTCGAAGCTGGCGGTTGACCAGGGCGAGCCGCTTGGCGACAGCCTTGATGTGAGTGCTTGCGGCCTGGGTGGTTCCGGGGGCGACGACGAGTGCTGGCGCGCGCAGGCGGTCGAGCAGGCCGGCGGCATTGAAGCGGCGGATGCGGTGACGCTTCAAGAGACTGGCGATGGAGGTCTCGCGCACGCGTCGGGCGTGTCCGGGAGTAGGCACGCGCGCCCAAAGTTCGAGGAACCAGCTGGCGGCGATATCGTCGGTGAGATCGAGGATCTGCGGATAGTAGCGCCAGAGCTGCTCGCGTACGCGGTTGGCGAGCCGGATGCGCTCCTGGGTGAGATCCTCGGCAATGCGCGCCCACTCGCGCAGCTCGATCACCAGCGGGTCGACCGGGGCGAGGCACCGGAAGCAGTGCGGGTCGGTGCGCAGCGCGTCGGCCAGGACATGGGCGTCGCGGCTGTCATCCTTGGCGCCGGCCGGCGAGAAGCGGTCGCGGAAGCGATCGAGCTGTTTCGGATTGAGAGCGTGGAGCCGGAAGCCGCGTTCCATGAGGTTTTCGACGACCGGTCCGTGCGGCACCTCGATCGCCACCTGGACGGCCTCAGGCGGGGCTGCGCTCTGAGCCAGGATCCAGGCGGCCATCTCGGCAAGGCCGGCGCCGCCGTGCCGGAAGGCGCGCTCTCCCGCCTTGCGGCCTTGGGCACCCAACAGGCAGACGTGATGCGTCTGGGATGCCCAGTCGACGCCCACGAACCAGTCACGTGTTGTTTCCATCGTCGTCATCCCTTGGTTGTTCGAGCCGCCGCGGTGCCTGCCAATCCCTGTACTGGCGCTCCAAGGCGCGGACTCCCCACGGGGCATCCACCGCGGCCACCCGCCGGGGCACGGGTCCTTCCCAGGTGCTCACGGCACAGGGGGCAAATGGTTACTCCCGGCGAACTGGCCCGATCCGAACAGACTAACCGAGGTCCGCTCGGATCACGATGAATGGTACAGGGGCAAGGGGAATCTGCCGGGTTGGTGCGGCCCGCAGCCGCAGGCGAGGACCCGGCCCGGCCGATTCCCCTTGCGAGGGAAGGGGGGTCGGAATCGCCCTTCCCACCCACCAACAAAAGACCGGCGCGACCGCCCCGGCGGCTGCGCTCCGTCTAGCGATCCAAGAGAAGGGAGCCTGCCCGGAGCCGCGCCTTCACGCAGCGGGAAGCGGTGGCCGGCGCAAGCGGGGTAACCGGCGCCCCCGCAGGAGCGGCGGCGAGGCACGAGCGCCGCGGGACCGAGGGCGCCCCCGCTTAGAGCCGGTCTACTCGGCGACATGTGCTGGGAAGGCGGCCGTCGGAGCCTCGAGCGGCCGGAGGTGAGGGCCCCCGCGAAGCGGAACGGTAGGTCAACATCCTCCCCGGGTTTTCCCCGGGTTTTTCGTGCATGTTCGTGCCGTGTTCTGCATTTCGGTGCAGAACGGCGTTTTTCGACAGAGGCGATTTCTTGAGTTATTTCAGGAGGTTGAGTGGTGCCGCCGGGGTGAATTGAACACCCGACCCCACCCTTACCAAGGGTGTGCTCTACCCCTGAGCTACGGCGGCACAACGCGGGGCTTCCTGCCCGACGGGGCCGGAACATGCCACCGGCTGCCGCGGATGGCAAGGCCAAACCCCCGGCCTGGGGGAATTTGAGGCGGCCGGGAGCCTGCCCCGGACCCGCCCCGGCGACGGTCCTGGAATCCGCCAGATTCCGCCACTTTGCGGCCTTGACCGCGTCATGATCGAGGGGCAGTGTCGCGGGCCATGCCGAGCAATCCCAAGACTCCCGGCAAGACAGCGCCGGATTCCCCCTCCGAAGGTGGCCCGAAGGCCCCGCCCGCGCCGGGCGATGCGCGCCGGGAGCGTCAGGCCCAGGCACTGCGCGACAACCTGAAGAAGCGCAAGGCGCAGCAGCGCCGCCGCGAGAATGGCTCCGAGGGCGGCGCTTGAGCGGCCGCGGCCGTGCCGCCGGCATCCGGGCCGCCGCGGCCTTGAGAATCCCCCGGCTATTCAGTAGAAACGGCGTTCCGCCCAAGCCCGCCCGGGAGCGTCCCCGAGCGACGCCCTCGGGGGCGGCCCTGACCTCAAACCGACGGGAGCGTGACGGCCATGTCCATCATGCCGGACAGCTGGATTCGCGAAATGGCCCAGACCAAGGGCATGATCGAACCCTTCGTGGAGGCCCAGCGCCGCGAAGGCGTGATCTCCTACGGCGTCAGTTCCTATGGCTACGACGCCCGGGTGGCCGAGGAGTTCAAGATCTTCACCAACGTCGACAATGCCATCGTCGACCCCAAGAATTTCTCCGACCAGAGCTTCGTCGAGCGCAACACCCCGGTCTGCATCATCCCGCCGAATTCCTTCGTGCTGGCGCGCACGGTCGAATACTTCCGCATCCCACGCGACGTGCTGGTCATCTGCCTCGGCAAGTCGACCTATGCGCGCTGCGGCATCATCGTGAACGTCACGCCGCTGGAGCCGGAGTGGGAGGGCCACGTGACCCTGGAATTCTCCAACACCACGCCGCTGCCGGCCAAGGTCTACGCCAACGAGGGCGCCTGCCAGTTCCTCTTTCTAAAGGGGGCGAAGGCGCCGGACGTGTCCTACGCGGATCGCGCCGGCAAGTACATGGGCCAGCGCGGCGTCACCCTGCCCAGGCTTTAGGACAGGCTCCAGGACAGAGCTTCAGAAAAGAGACCGGATGGACCAGATCGTTATCCAGGGCGGCCGCCGCCTCGTCGGCGAGATCCCGATCAGCGGCGCCAAGAACGCCGCCCTCCCTCTGATGGCGGCCAGCCTGCTGACCGCCGACACCCTCAGCCTCTCCAATGTGCCGCACCTGGCCGACATCAGCACCATGGCCAGGCTGCTGGCCCAGCACGGCGTCGCCCTGCACATGAACGGCGACGCCGACAACGGCAGCCCCGAGATCGCCTGCCGGGGCGGTGTGCTGGATATGAAGGCCGAGACCATCACCTCGGTCGTCGCGCCCTACGACCTGGTGCGCAAGATGCGTGCCTCGGTGCTGGTGCTGGGGCCGCTGGTGGCGCGCGTCGGCGAGGCCAAGGTGTCGCTGCCCGGCGGCTGCGCCATCGGCACCCGTCCGGTCGACCTCCACCTGCACGGCCTCGAGCAGCTCGGCGCCGAGATCCGGCTGGAGGAGGGCTACATCCACGCCCTGGCGCCCGGCGGCCTGACCGGCGCCAAGGTGGTGTTCCCCAAGGTCTCGGTGGGGGCGACCGAGGATCTCTTGATGGCGGCCTGCTTGGCCAGGGGCGAGACCCAGCTGCTGAACGCCGCGCGCGAGCCCGAGGTGACGGATCTCGGCGAGTGCCTGGTGAAGATGGGCGCCGAGATCGCAGGCCTGGGGACCGACCGCATCACCATCCGCGGGGTCGAGAAGCTGCACGGCGCCCGGCATGCCGTGGTGGCCGACCGCATCGAGGCCGGCACCTATGCCATCGCCGCCGCCATCACCGGCGGCACGCTGGAGCTGGTCGGCGGCCGCGCCGACCACCTGAGCGCCCTCATCGAGGTGCTGCACGAGGCCGGCGTGACGGTGGAGGAGACCCCGCGCGGCCTCAAGGTGCAGCGAACCAACGGGCCAGTGCGTGGCGTCGACGTGATGACCGAGCCCTATCCTGGCTTCCCGACGGACTTGCAGGCGCAGATCATGGCGCTTATGTCCACCGCGGAGGGCGCCGCCATGATCACCGAGTCGATCTTCGAGAACCGCTTCATGCACGTACCGGAGTTGACCCGTATGGGCGCCAACCTCAATGTGCACGGCGCCTCGGCCATGGTGCGCGGCCGCCCGCGCCTGACTGGTGCCGAGGTCATGGCTACCGACCTCAGGGCCAGCGTGTCCCTGGTGCTGGCAGGCCTTGCCGCCGAGGGCGAGACGGTGCTGAACCGCGTCTATCACCTGGATCGCGGCTACGAGCATCTGGAACAGAAGCTGGCTGCCTGCGGTGCCGACATCACCCGGCGCCGGACGCCGCAATAGGTCGGGAAAGGCTGCCATGGCAGAGAGCCCCCTGAGAGACGACCGGGCATCCACCGACAAGCCCTTGAAGCTGCGCGCCCACGACCCCGCCGACATGGACGTGGTCGCCGCACTGCTGCAGGACGCCCTGGTGCCGCTCGGCGACATGACCTACCTCGCCCGGGAAAAGCGCTTCGTCATGGTGGCCAACCGCTTCCGCTGGCACGGCGATCCGGCGGAGGACACGCGGCCCTCGTCCCCGCCGCCGCAGCCGGCAGGCGAGGATGTCGCCTTTGACGAGAAGGGCGACGCGCCGCTCTTCGAGCGCGTCAACAGCGGCCTCTGCTTCGACAAGGTCGAGCGGGTGCGCTACCGCGGCCTCACGCCCGGGCGCGACGACGAGATCCTCAGCCTGCTGACCATCACGACCCGGCCCGATGCCATCACCCTGATCTTCGCCGGCGAGGCCGCGGTGCGCCTGGAGGTCGCGGCGGTGCGCTGCCACCTGGAGGACATCGGCGAGCCCTGGCCGACCCGCTGGCGCCCACAGCATGACGCCGAGCCCGGCGGGACGGGTCCCGGCACCGGCTGATCGGGGGCCGGATGCGCCCCGTCCGTTCTCCGCGCGGTCGCCCGGCGCGGCAAAAAGGCGGTGGCAATTACGGGGAAAAATCGCCATACCAGGGGCCGCCCAGGCTGCCGGGGCCCTGCCCGGCGGCCCTCTGAAGACTTGCAGTTGCGGAGCCCTCCAGCCTTGTCCTCCAACGAGCCCCTGATCCTGGCGGTCCCTAAGGGCCGGATCTTGAAGGAATTAAGTCCGTTGATGGCACGCCTCGGCCTCGAGCCGGAGGTGGCCTTTTCCGATGACGACGCCCGCCAGCTGCGCTTCTCCACCAACCATCCGGGCCTCGACATCATTCGGGTGCGCAGCTTCGACGTGGCCACCTTCGTAGCTTTCGGCGCTGCCCATCTGGGGGTCGCCGGCAACGACGTGCTGATGGAGTTCGACTATCCGGAACTCTACGCCCCGGTCGATCTGAAGATCGGCCACTGCCGGCTGTCGGTGGCGGCGCCGCGGCGCCTCGCCGAGAGCGACGACCCGAGCCGATGGAGCCACATCCGCGTGGCCACCAAGTATCCGGGCATCACGCGGCGCCACTTCGCCGCGCGCGGCGTGCAGGCCGAGTGCATCAAACTGAACGGCGCCATGGAGCTGGCGCCCGGCCTCGGACTCTGCCGGCGCATCGTCGATCTGGTCTCTACCGGCTCGACCCTGAAGGCCAACGACCTGGTGGAGGTGGAAACCATCGCCGAAGTCACCTCGCGCCTGATCGTCAACCGGGCGGCGCTGAAGACCCGCTCGGAGGAGCTCACCGGCTGGGTCGAGCGCTTCCGCGAGGCGGCCGATGCCGCTTAGGCTGGACAGCGCCGCTGCCGGCTTCGAGACCGCCTTCACCGTCCTGCTGGACGGCAAGCGGGAAGCGGCGGCCGACGTCGACGCGGTGGTGGCGGAGATCATCGCCGCCGTACGCGAGCGCGGCGACGCGGCACTCATTGACTATACCCGCCGCTTCGACCGCCTGATGCTGACCGCCGAGAGCCTGCGCATCCCGCAGGCCGAGCTCGACGCTGCCGCCGCGGCCTGCGACGCGGAGACCATTGCCGCGCTGGAGCTGGCGGCCGAGCGCATCACCGACTACCACCGCCGCCAGAAGCCGGAGGATCTCGACTACCGCGATTCCGTCGGCGTCCGCCTCGGCCACCGCTGGACGGCGGTGGCGGCGGCCGGGCTCTACGTCCCCGGCGGTACAGCGGCCTATCCCTCCTCGGTACTGATGAACGCCCTGCCGGCCAAGGTCGCCGGGGTCGAGCGCTTGGTGATGACCGTGCCGACGCCGGACGGTGTGGTGGCGCCGCTGGTGCTGGCGGCCGCGCGCCTGGCCGGCGTTACCGAGGTCTACCGGGTCGGCGGTGCCCAGGCGGTGGCGGCGCTGGCCTTCGGCACCGCGACCATCGCCAAGGTCGACAAGATCGTCGGCCCCGGCAACGCTTACGTCGCGGCCGCCAAGCGCCAGGTCTTCGGTACCGTGGGCATCGATATGATCGCCGGGCCCTCGGAAATCCTGGTGGTGGCCGACGCCGACAACCGGCCCGACTTCATCGCCGCCGACCTGCTGTCCCAGGCCGAGCACGACACCGCCGCGCAGTCGATCCTGGTCACCGACGATGCCGCTTTTGCCGATGCTGTGGCGGTGGCGGTGGAGGCGCAGCTGAAGGCGCTGCCGCGCAGCGCCATCGCGCGGGCGAGCTGGGAGGCGCACGGCGCCATCATCACGGTGGCCGAGCTGGCTGACGCGGTGGCGCTGATCGACCGCATCGCGCCGGAGCACCTGGAGCTGGCCGTGGCCGACCCCGACGCCCTGGCGGCCAAAGTGCGCAATGCCGGCGCCATCTTCCTCGGCCGCTACACGCCGGAGGCCATCGGCGACTACCTCGCCGGTCCCAACCACGTGCTGCCGACGGCGCGCTCGGCGCGGTTTTCCTCCGGCCTCTCGGTGCTCGACTTCATGAAGCGCAGCTCGCTGATCTCCTGCGACGCCGAGGCGCTGGCGGCGATCGGGCCGGCGGCCGTGCGCCTGGCCAGGGCCGAAGGGCTCGAGGCGCACGCCCAGTCGGTCGCCCTGCGCCTGGCGGCCAACCCGGAGCCCTCCTGACCGGAAAGAGCCAGCGGGTATGACCGACGACCCAGAGAAGGACGAGGCCGAGAAGGACGCCCAGGAAGCCGAGCCGTCGACGGAACGGCTGGTCAACATCACGCTGGACGACAGCGCGGTGATCCGCCGCAGCGCGGAGGTCGAGCACGAGCGCGCGGTGGCGATCTACGATCTGCTCGAGGACAACGCCTTCCGACCGTTCGGCGACTACAGCGGGCCCTACCACCTGCACCTCTCGATCGCCGAAAGCCGCCTGCAGCTGGACATCCTGGACGCGACGCAAAGGTCGCTCGACACCGTGGCGCTGCCGCTGCTGCCTTTCCGCCGCGTCATCCGCGACTACTTCGCCGTCTGCGAGACCTACTATGAAGCGATCAAGACCGCGAGCCCGGCGCGGATCGAGGCCATCGACATGGGCCGGCGAGGCCTCCACAACGAGGGCTCGGAACTGCTGCAGGAGCGCCTCGACGGCAAGATCGAGATCGATTTCCAGACGGCACGTCGGCTCTTCACGCTGATCTGCGTTCTCCACATCCGCGGCTAGCAGATGGGCGATCTCCCCGAAGCGGTGCTCTTCGCCTGCACGCAGAACTCCGTGCGCTCGCCGATGGGCGAGGCGCTGCTGAAGCACCTGCTCGGCCACCGCGTCTACGTGGACTCCGTAGGCGTGCGCGCGCGAGAGGTCGACCCCTTCGTGATCGAGGTGATGGACGAGATCGGCATCGACATCTCCAGGCATCGCCCGAAGTCCTTCGACGACCTGGAGGATACCTCCTACGACCTCATCATCTCGCTGTCGCCGGAGGCCCAGCACCAGGCCGTCGAACTGACCCGCACCATGGCCTGCGACGTGGAGTTCTGGAATACCTTCGATCCCAGCCTGATCGAAGGCAACCGGGAGGCCCGGCTGCAGGCCTACCGCGCCGTGCGCGACCAGCTGAAAAAGCGCATCGAGGAGCGCTTCACCCTGGATCTGAAGCCTCAGCACTAAGCCCCTGAAGTGGGCAGAAATCCGCAGAAATCTGCGGGCCTCCCGTCGGCGCCGGCCTGTTGACAGGGGTGTTTGTTCTTGGGGAAGCTTTTCTGTATGATCCGCGCGCTCTCCCGAGAAGCGGGAAAACCGCCGGGAGGCGGGGAGACGAACCGGGCCGGCGCGAGAAGCCGCGGCGGCGGATTGATCAAGATAAGAAGGACAGATGGCCAAGGAAGATCTGCTGGAATTCCAAGGTACCGTCGTTGAGCTGCTGCCCAACGCGATGTTTCGCGTGAAGCTGGACAACGATCATGAAGTGCTGGCGCACACCGCCGGCAAGATGCGCAAGCACCGCATTCGCGTTCTTGCGGGCGACCGCGTAAACGTCGAGATGACGCCCTATGACCTGACCAAGGGCCGCATCACCTTCCGTTACAAATAATCCGGCGGGCCAGGTCGTGGCCGTAGTCCGCGCAGCGCAAGCTCCCCTGGCCAAATCCCAAGCGCAACCGGGGCCGGCGGTGCCGCTGGTGCTTGCCTCGGCGTCGCCGCGGCGCCTGCAGCTGTTGCAGCAGGTCGGCATCCTGCCGAACGATATCGACCCAGCCGACGTCGACGAGACGCCGCGCCGCCGCGAGCTGCCGCACCACTATGCGCGCCGGGTCGCCCTCGACAAGCTGACGGCGGTTGCCGAGCGCCATCCCGGGGCCTTCCTGCTGGCCGCCGATACTGTGGTGGCGGTCGGCCGCCGCATCCTGCCCAAGCCGGAAGACGAGGCCACGGCGCGGCGCTGCCTGGAGCTGCTGTCCGGCAGACGCCACCGCGTCCTCGGCGGCGTCGCCGTCCAGGCGCCCGACGGTCGCCGCGTCGACACCCTGGTCACCACGGCGGTGATCTTCAAGCGCCTCTCGGAGGCGGAGCTCAGCCGTTATCTCGCCGGCGGGGAGTGGCGCGGCAAGGCCGGCGGCTACGCCATCCAGGGTGCCGCGGCGGCCTTCATCCCGAAGATCATCGGCTCCTACCCCAACGTGGTCGGCTTGCCCCTGGTGGAGACCTGCAATCTCCTGACCGGTCTCGGTTACCGGATTTGACCTCCGATGGCCGTCGCCCTCCTCGTCTCCGCACTGCCCGGCGAGCTGCGCGCCGCCGTGCTTTACGACGACGTCCTGCACGACCTGGTGATCCTGCGCGACGACACGGCGCCGCAGGCGGGCGATCTTTTTCTGGCGCGAGTCCAGCGCTTCGACAAGGGCCTCGACGCTGCCTTCGTCGACCTCGGCCTGGAGCGTCCCGGCCTGCTGCCGAGCCGCGACGCGCCGGACGGGATCCCGCCGGAGGGCGGAGCGCTTGCGGTGAAGGTCACCCGTGCGCCTGCCGCCGACAAAGGCGCCCGGGTCAGTGCCAAGAGCCTCGATCTCGATCCCGAGCGGCTCTGGAACTTGAAGGCGCCGGCGCGGCTGCCGGCCGGGGCCGCGCCGCTGAAGGCGCTCTTCGAGGCAAGCCGGCCGCAGCGGGTGGTGGCGGATGACGCGGTGCTGCTGCAGGCCCTGAAGTCCGACGGCGGCGACTGCAGCTTCACGCTGCACAGCGCGGCCCTGCCGCTCTTCGAGGCCGAGGGCCTGGAAGAGGCCATCGAGCAGCTGCTCGGGCCGCGCGCTGAACTGCCCGGCGGCGGTTTCCTGCTGATCGAGCCCGGCCAGACCCTGACCGCCATCGACGTGAACGCCGGCCGCCACGACGGGCGCGGCGGGCAGGCGGTGCAGGCGCGCGCGGTGAATCTCGGGGCGGTGCCGGCCATCGCCCGCCAGCTGCGCCTGCGCGCACTCTCCGGCCTCATCGTGGTTGACTTCCTCGCCATGAACCCGCCGGAGGACCGCAAGGCGGTGGCCGCGGCACTGCGCAAGGCGGTGGCCGACGATCCCGAGCCCTGCCAGGTCTTCGGCCTGTCGCCCTCGGGTCTGCTGGAGATGACCCGCCGGCGCGGCCGCGCGCCGCTGCACGAAGTGCTCTGCCGGCCCTGCGGCCTGGCCGGCAGCGGACGGGAGAAGACGCCGGAGACCCTGGCCTACGAGGCCTTGCGCCATGCCGCTGCCGAGGGCTTCGGCAAGGCCGTGACCTCGATTACCCTGCGCGTCGCGCCGGCCACTGCGGCGGCGCTCGCAGGGCCGCAAGCGGCGGCCCTGGCGGCGGTGGAGCAGCGCCTCGGACGCGCCATCGCAATCACCGTCGACCCCTTGGTCGCCGGCCACGCGCTCGTGTTAGGCTAGGACCATGGACGACGAGACAGACGACCTCGATCGCGACGAGTTGGACAAGCGCGTGGTGCCGCTGCCGCGCAAGGACGGCGGCCGGCGCAAGTGCCCGATCTGCGGCGCAGCGGCACTGCACCGCTTCCGCCCCTTCTGCTCGCAGCGTTGCGCCGACATCGACCTCGGTCGCTGGGTGAAGGGCAACTACCGCATTCCCACCAACGAAGCACCGGAAGTCGAAGCGCCGCCGGAGCGCCCGGAAGAGGACGACTGAGTCATGCGCCGCCGCGCAGCTGCCGCGGTCTCCGCCGTCCTGCTGATGGCCGCGCTGGCCGCGCCGCTGCCGGCGGTTGCTTTCGATGCCGGCGTGCTGGACTCGGTGGTTTCGGTGCTGCCGGTCTGGCCAGGCCAGCCCCAGGGCGGTCAGCCCGACCTGCCGCCCGGCGTGGCGCCGGAGGGCACGGCGGTGGCCATAGCGCCCGGCGGATACCTGGCGACCGCGCTCCACGTGGTCGACCAGGCACTCTCGGTCACCGTGCGGCTGCCCGACGGACGCCACGTCCCGGCCGAGGTGGTCGGCAGGGACGCCGCCAGCGATCTCGCCCTGCTCAAGGTGGTGACCGCGCTGCCGCCCTTGCCCTATGCGCCGGAGCCGGCGCTCGGCGACCCGGTCTGCACAGTCGGCAACCAGTTCGGCCTCGATCTCTCGGTCACCTGCGGCGTGGTCTCCGCCCTGCACCGGGCCGGCACCGGCTTCAACCAGGTGGAGGACTTCGTGCAGACCGACGCTGTGGTGAACCCCGGCGCCTCCGGCGGCGCCCTGGTGGACGCCGAGGGCCGCCTGGTCGGCCTCCTCTCGGCCATCTTCACCATGGAGAGCGATGCCAACATCGGCGTGAACTTCGCCGCCTCGGCCGCGCTGGTCGCCCGCGTGGTGGAGGACCTGCAGGCCCACGGCGAGGTGCGCCGCGGCAAGGCCGGCCTCGGCCTCGACGATTTGGCGCCCGAGGAGCGGGCCGGCGTACGCGTGCGCGGCGTGCAGCTCGGCGGCGCGGCGGAGGCGGCGGGCCTCAGGGCCGGCGACCTGCTGACTGCCGTCGAGGGCCGGCGCGTTGCCAAGGTGGCCGAAGCCATTGCCGCCATCCAGCTGAAACGGCCCGGCGAGACGGTGCGGCTGACGGTCCAGCGCGGGGCGGAGCCGCTGTCCCTCAGCCTGGTCCTGGCGCCCTAGCTTGAGGGCGGCAAAGGGGCCGCAAATCCGCCGGGTTTTTCCACGCCGGGGGGCTGGACAGAGCCGGGCTCAGGGCCTATAAGCCTGCGTCGCCGCTCGCGCAGCGGCAGCAGGGCCGCGGCGGTCATCGCCGCCCATGCCAACAGGCCCGCCCGAGTGCCCAGGTAGCTCAGTTGGTAGAGCACATGACTGAAAATTATGGTGTCGGTGGTTCGAATCCGCCCCTGGGCACCACTACCTTTCCAAGCATATGATTTACCTCGCCTTTTTCTTCGGTGGGACACTTTCTCCGGCCGAGTGGGACACTAGGAGTTTCATTCCTGTTCCCGCAAGGCGCTTTCGGTTGGCCTTTTTCGTCTAGATCGCGGCCTGCTTCGGGCTCTCCCAGCCGTACATCGCCATCAGCTGGTGCTCGGTCGCGCCACCGTCGCATCGATGCTTGAGGCTGCCGGCTATGAAGTGGTCCAGGCTGAAGACGGGCAACATGGTGTGCAGCAATTTCTTGAGTCCCCGGTCGACCTCGTCGTTACCGACATCCTGATGCCGTTCAAGGAGGGCATCGAGACGATCCTGGAAATCCGGCAACGGAGTCCGGAGGTCAGGATCATCGCCATGACCGGGGGCGGTAGCATCGGCGCCTTGCCGATTTTGGACGCAGCACAACAGCTGGGTGCCGACGCAGTGCTGTCCAAGCCGTTTTCCAAGGCCGACCTCTTGGAGAAAATCGAAAAAAGCAGCTAAGAGGGACGAAGGCGCCACGGATATCCCAGCTGCCGGGTTATTTTGCACCCCCGACCCGCTCGATCAGCGCCTGTGCGGCGGCCGGGTTGCGCACCTTGGCCCCTGAGATGAAGTAGATGAAGGCGTCGCCGCGCTTGGCCCAGATCTTCGCCTGTCTTGTCCAGCGGTCGAGTTGCTTGGCGTCGTAGCCGGTCGCTTCGTCCTCTTGGCTCTGCATCAGGCGGGCGTAGGTGAAGTCGGCCGTTGGTTCGTCGATCTCCGGGAAGCGGTCGTGATCGGCGTAGACGATGGCGGCATTGTGCTTGCGGGCGAGGTCGTAAAACTTCGGATCCTGGAAGCTCGCATGACGGACTTCCAGAGCGTGGCGCAGCCGGATACCGGCGGCATCGCGCGGCAGCAGCTTGAAGAAGTCCGCCATGTCCTCGGCATCGAACTTCTTGGTCTCCATAAACTGCCAATTGACCGGCCCCAGGCGGTCCTCCAGCAGGTGCAGCCCCTGGCCGAGGAAGCGCTCGATGGACTCGGCGGCGTCTGAGAGCTGCTTTCGGTTGGTGCAGTAGCGCGAGGCTTTCACCGAAAACACGAAGCCCTCTGGCGTCTCGTCGCGCCACTTCATCCAGCTCGGCGGCTTGAAGCTGGAGTAATAGGTGCCGTTGATCTCGATGGAGGTCAGCTGGCGGCTGGCGTATTCCAGCTCGCGGCGCTGTACCAGCCCTTCGGGATAGAAGACGCCGCGCCACGGCTCGAAAGTCCAGCCGCCGATGCCGACGAAGATCCTGCCTTGCGTCACAATCCCGTCCTTATGTCAGAGAAGCCCCGATCCGGGCTCAGCCGTCCAGGTTGACCTGCTGGTTGAAAAACGAGCCCGTCGTGGGGCGCTGCGGCAGCTGCAGGTCGAAGGCAACGGAGCGCACGCGCCCCGTCCGCGCACCGCGCACCATCATGCCCTCGTGCCGGCTGGGCAGCGGGTTGGGCGACAGCGGCACAGCATCCTCCGCCGTGTAGACGGCGATGAACAGGCGGCGCGGCCGGTCGCCGAGGTTGGGGGCCGACGAATGGCCGACGCGGGTGTGCATCAGGCAGACGCTGCCGGCTTTCATCGTGAAGCTGCGGGCGTTGCTTTGCCAGGCTGCGGCCTCCGCGTCGCCGGCGACGCCGGTGAAAGCGCCGTCGTGCCACAGCGGTGCCAAGCCGTCCTTGTGGGAGCCGGGCGCGGCGATCAGCGGACCGTTGGTCGCGTCCACCTCGTCGAGTGCCAGCAGGGCGGTCACGAGGTCGTCGTTGCTGTGCGGGGTGAAGGGGAAGTCCTGGTGCCACTTCACCTCGGTATGGGTGCCGGGCAGCTTGGCGTTGATCTTGGAGTGGTGGAACTTAACGTTGGCGCCGATCAGATCGGCCACCATGTCCGGCACGCGGCTGCCGGTGACCGCCTCCAGGTAGGCCTCGGAAATCTCGGTCGGCGAGTTGACCCGGCGCAGCTGCGGCGCCTCGGGGGTGTGGCCGGGGATTTGCAGGTCGAAGCGCGGCCGCCCGTCGGCCATCTCGCCGTAATTGACGTCGTGGCCGCGGCTTTCCTCGAGCCAGCCGTCGAAGGCCGCGCGCAGGGCGGCGAGCTGCGCCGGCGTCACCGCGTCGTCCGCGACGATCACGCCGTCGCGGTGAAAGGCCGCGATCTGTTCGGGGCTGAGAACCGCCACCGCTTCCTCCGTCTGCCTGGATCTCCGTTGCCCGCATCATCCGCGAGGCCCAAGATCGACGCAAGGGGACGCATCGCCTGAGCCGCCGGCGGCTCGATGGTTTTGTTTTATTGAACCATTGGCTCCAAAACGCGTATTTTTTTTGAGGTAGGCTTTGCCGGGATGATCGTCGTCGGGTAATCCGCCGGCAGAAGGGAGCGCCGGATTGTCGTGGCGGAAGTCCTGCCGCTGCTCTATGCCAACCGGGAGTACGGCGCGCCCGCACCGCTCGCCGCCCGCCCGCCGCTGCCGATCCATCTGATCCCCGCCGGAGCCTGATAGATTTCCATGACCCATACTCGCATCCGCAAGTTCAACACCAAGGACACCTACCCGGAGCAGAAGCTCGACAACGACCTCTGCCAGGCGGTGGTCGCCCGCGGCACCATGGTCTTCGTGCGCGGCCAGGTCGGCCAGGACCTCGACACCGCCCGCAGCGTCGCCGTCGGCGATGCGGCCGGCCAGACCGAGCAGGCCATGGCCAATATCAAGAAGCTGCTGGAAGAGGCCGGCTCCTCCCTCGAGCACATCTGCAAGATCACCATCTACATCACCGACCCGCGCTATCGCGAGGCGGTCTACCGCAGCGTCGGCAAGTCGCTGAAGGGCGTCTTCCCGGTCTCGACCGGCATCGTGGTGTCCGGCCTGGCACGGCCCGAGTGGCTGGTCGAAGTCGACGCCATCGCCGTCATTCCCGACCGAGGCTGAAGGGATGACCTTCTCGATCGCCGCGCGCTGCGTCGAGACCGGCATGTTCGGGCTCGCCGTGTCGTCCTCCTCGCCGGCGGTGGCGGCGCGCTGCGCCTATGCCCGCGCCGGAGTCGGCGCGGTGGCGAGCCAAAACATCACCGATCCCACGTTGGGTCCCTGGGCGCTCGACCTCATGGCCGGCGGCGCCTCGGCGGAGGAAGCGCTGGCGCAGATCACGTCGGCCGCGCCGCACATCGAGTACCGCCAGCTCACCGCCATCGACGCGCAGGGCCGCACCGCAACCTTCGAGGGCACCAAGACTCTCGGCCTGCACGGCGTGGCCGAGGGTCAGGATGCTGTGGCCGCCGGCAACCTGCTGGCCGACGTCAACCTGCCGATGGCCATGATGGCCGCTTTCGAGGCCGCTGCCGGGCATCTCGGCGACCGGCTAGTCACTGCAATGCAGGCCGGCTTCGCTGCCGGCGGCGAGGCGGGGCCCGTCCACTCGGCGGGGCTGCTGCTGGTGCGCAAGCTGCCCTGGCCCGTCGCCGACCTGCGCATCGACTGGCACGACATGGATCCCATCGCCGCGCTGGCCGATCTCTGGCAGATCTACAAGCCGCAAATGGAAGACTACATCACCCGCGCCCTCGATCCCTCGCAGGCACCCGGCTTCGGCGTGTCGGGCGATCCCTAGACGCCGCTTGGAGGTAGTGCGCACCATGGTGGCCAACGGCTACGGCTACACTCTGGGCGCCGCGCGGCCGCGCTCAGATCACGGGCTCGACGGGCGCCGACTGGTGCGTGTGCCGCGGGCCGGCAAGCCACGGCCCATGGCGCTCGGCATGGCGAAGGCGGCGACGATCAAGCCCACCCGCCTTATCGAGGCCTTCCAGGCGCACTGCCGCAGCTTCGTCTCTGACAGCTGCATTCCCGGCATGGTCCCACCGGTCCCGCACGGGCGGGACAAGGCGCCGGCCGCCCAAGATCCGTCCCTGAGGCCGGCCCGCTTCGGAAATTGACAGCCCGGCGTGATTTCGCCCACAATGTTTCAGAAATGAAACTCTTACGGAGTTCCCGCTATGGGCGTGGGCGGCCCCCTGCACAAGCGCATTCTCGACCACTACGAGGACCTGCCGCGCGGCGAGCGGCGGTTGGCCGATCTCATCCTCAAAAACGGCGCCACCCTGCGCAACGAGGCGGCCACCGACCTGGCCCGCGACGCCGGGGTTTCCAAGGCGACTGCGGCGCGTTTCTTCAAGCGCCTCGGCTACATCAGCTTCAAGGCGGCCCAGCAGGAAGTGCGCGCGCAGGCCGAGAAGCCTCCCGAGGCGCACGGCGGGGGGCTGCCCGGCTTCGGCGTCGGCGGCGTCAGCATCTCCGCCCATCTCGACAACGAGGTGCAGAACCTTATCCGCACCGTAGAGCAGCAGCGCTCGGACGAGATCGCCACGGCCATCAAGCTGCTGCTGAACGGAGACAAGCTGTGGGTCGTCGGCTTCGGGGACAACTATCCGCTGGTCCATTTCGCCCGCGCGCAGCTGATCAAGGTGCGGCCAGACATCCGCATCATCCCCTTGAGCGGCTTCTCCGTGCCGGAGGAGTTCGCCTCCATCTCCTCCAGCGACGTCATGCTGGCCTGCGGCGTCGGCCGCCGCACGCGGGCTTTCCGCAACATCACCAGTTCGGCCAAGCGCGCCGGCGCGCGCGTCATTCTTCTCACCGACGCTGCCAGCGCGAACGATGCCGCGAGTGTCGACGTGGTGCTGCGCTGCCGCTCCATCGGCGTTGCCATGTTCGATTCCATGACAGCGGCGGTGAGCCTGCTTACCTACCTCTGCGCGTCGCTGGCGGCGCGCATCGGCGACAGTGCAATCGAGCGCATGCGATTGATCGAGAACATACATGCCGACTGGGGTGACGTGATCGCCGGCGACCTGTGACGCGGAATCGCGCATCGGAACTGAACGTTGATACGCCATATCTCTCAGTCGAATGGATCAGAAATGAAAATAAAAATTTAGTTTTTCAAATTTTCTTGCAGTGAAATTCCGTCTTTGATCCACTTGTTGCACCGCAATCCAAGAAAACGGTGGCCTTCAGCCCACCGCGTGCAACAGGGGAACCAACATGAGGCTGCTACATCAAAGCATTCGGCTGGCGGCGGGGCTGTCGGCCGTACTGGCTGCCGGCGGAGCCCAGGCCAGCGAGCTGGTCTGGGCGCGCTACGGCGACATCGACTCGCTGGATCCGCACCGCGCGACCAGCACCTTGTCGATGCAGGTCTGGGACCAGATCTACGACACGCTGCTGGCTTTCGACGCCGACGGCAATCCGCGGCCCAATCTCGCCAAATCCTGGGCGGTCAGCGACGACGGGCTGTCCTACACCTTGGCGCTTGAGGACGGCGTGGTCTGCCACGACGGCACCCCGTTCAACGCGGATGACGTGAAGTTCACCATCGACCGCGCCTTCGACGGCGCCAAGCCGAGCCTCACCAAGACCAGCTGGGGCCCGATCGAGGCGGTCGAGGTTATCGATCCGCTGACCGTGAAGGTCAGCATGACCTCGCGCTTCGGCGCCTTCCTGCCGTTCCTTGCCGACAGCTTTTCCTCGATGGTCTGCGACAGCAACACCGCCGACAGCTTCGGCAGCTCGACGGCCATCGGCACCGGCCCCTTCAAGCTGGTGGAGTGGGTCAAGGGCAGCGCCGTGACGGTGGACAAGAACCCCGACTATCGCAATTTCGGCAAGCCGGTCGACAACAAGGGTGCGCCCTATATCGACCGCCTGGTGGTGCGCACCGTGCCGGAGGCACAGACCCGCCTGGCCGCGCTGCGCACCGGCGAGGTGCAGATTGCCGAGCCGCCCTTCGACGACATCCCGGCGATCAAGGAGGCGGGCGAGCTCGACATCGTGGTGGCCGACAACACCGGCCAGAACGTGTTCTGGGAATTCACCATCAGCCGGCCGCCCTTCGACGACATCCGCGCGCGCCAGGCTGTGGCCTACGCCACCGACGCGCAGATGGCCATCGACATCATCTACGGCGGCCTCAGCCAGCGCGAGTGGTGCCCGGTGTCGCGCGGCGTCTTCGGGAACGACCAGGAGTTCTGCGAGCAGTTCGGCTATCCCTACGATCCGGAGAAGGCCAAGTCGCTGCTCGCCGAGATGGGCTACGGGCCGGACAAGCCGCTGGAGACCACCATGTTCGTGTGGACCGGCGGCAATCGCCACAAGCTGGCCGAGATCTTCCAGGCCCAGCTCGCCCAGGTCGGCATCAAGGCGGCCATCGAGATCATGGACATCGGCACTATGAACGCCCGGGTGAAGGAGCAGAACGAGATGAAGGAGGGCGGACCCGGCACCTTCGACATGATGACCTGGGGCTGGTACGACCCGGACATCCTCTACGCCCTCTGGCATTCGCCGGGCGCCTACTCGGGTTTCCAGACGCCGGAACTCGACGCCATGCTGGAGAAGACCCGCACGACCATCGAGCCGGAGGCGCGCCTCACGGCGGTGCAGGACGTCATCAGGTACCTGATGGAGAACGCCGCCCATGTCGGTCTCTACACGCCGGGCTGGGAGTGGGTCTTCGCCGTGCGGCCGGAGGTCGAGGGCTTCAAGGTTGGCGCCTTCCTGCACCCGATGTTCCAGGACGTGAAGATCAAATAGCCGGGCGAAGACCCTGCCGTTCCGGCTTATGATCGTCTCGGAACAGCTCCCCGGCGCGCCGCAGCGCCGGGGAGTCCGAGGCTTCCAGATGTAGTGCCGCCGCGAGATATCAGTCCGATGCTCCGTTTCATCATCCAGCGCCTGATCGCCGCGGCGGTGACCATCTGGATCACCACCATCGCGGTCACCCTGCTGATCCACGCGGTGCCCGGCGATCCGGTGCGCATCATGTATGCCAAGTTCCAGTCTACGCCCGAGCAGATCGAGGCGATCCGCTCTTCGCTCGGTCTCGACCAGCCGATCCACCTGCAGTACGTCAGCTATATCGGGCGGTTGTTCCAGGGCGACCTCGGACGCTCCATCGTCGGTGACCAGCCGGTGCTCGACGTACTGCTGACCCGCTTTCCCCCCACGCTGGCGCTGGCCTCCGCGAGTCTCGCCATCGCCGTCGTAATCGGAATGTCGCTCGGCTTCTTCGCCGCTTACAAGCGCGGCACGGCGAGCGACGCCATTGCCATGGTGATCGCCATCGTCGGCGTCTCCATGCCGCACTTCTGGCTCGGCCTGCTGCTGCTGTTCTTCTTCTCTCTGCAGCTGCAGTGGCTACCGGTGGCCGGTGGCGACTGGCGCAGCCTCATCCTGCCGGCCATGACCCTCGGCCTGGCCAACGCCGCCGTGCTGGCGCGCCTCACGCGCTCGGCGATGATCGATATCTTCGACCAGGATTTCGTGCGCACGGCAAACGCCAAGGGGCTGCCGAAGTCGCTGGTGCTCTACCGCCACGCCCTGCGTTCCGGCCTGGTACCGATCGTCTCCATGATGGGCCTGCAGTTCGCCTACATGATGGGCGGCGCCATCGTGGTCGAGAATGTCTTCGCCTGGAACGGCGTCGGGCGGCTCGCCATCGAGGCGGTCTTTGCCCGCGACTATCCGATGATCCAGGGCTTCATCCTCTTCTTCGCCACCGTCGTGGTGATGGTCTCGGTGATCATCGACGTGCTCTATGCCGTCCTCGACCCGCGCATCCGGTACAGCTGATGGCCGCCGCCGCCGAAACCGGGGAACTGCAGAGCGCGCCGCCGCCGGCCACACGGGCCTTCATCGGCTTCCTGGTGAGCCTGTTGCGCAGCCCGAGCGGCTGTCTCGGCCTCTTCATCGTCGGCCTGCTGGTCGTCACCGCGGCCGCCGCGCCGCTGATTGCGCCTTTCGATCCGCTGCGCATGGCGGCCGGGCCGCGCCTGCAGCCGCCCTCGCTGAGCCATCTCATGGGCACCGACGATTTCGGCCGCGACGTCTTCAGCCGCATCGTCTACGGCGCCCAGCTTACCCTGCGGATCGGCGTCATTGCGGTCGGCATCTCGCTCACCCTCGGCCTGCTGCTGGGGCTGGTCGCCGGCTACGGCTCCAAGTGGGTGGAGCGCATCCTCATGCGCCTGGTCGACGTGCTGTTCTCGTTCACCGAGATCGTCATCGCTCTGGCCTGCCTCGCCATTTTCGGCATCGGGCTCACCAATGCCATGATCGCCATCGGCATTGCCTCGATCCCCTTCTATGCCAGGGTCACCCATTCGGTGGTGCTGGTGGAGAAGAACAAGCCTTATTTCGAGGCGGCGATCTCCTCCGGCGCCGGCCACCTGCGCCTCATCTTCCTGCACCTGCTGCCCAACGTGGTGCCCACCCTCATCGTGGTCGGAACGCTGGGCGTATCCACGGCGGTGCTGGCAGCCGCCGGGCTTTCCTTCCTCGGCCTCGGCGCGCAGCCGCCGCAGCCGGAGTGGGGCTTCATGCTGTCGTCCAGCCGCGACCTCATCTCCCGCGCGCCCTGGATGATGATCTTCCCGGGCCTCGCCATCGCGGTCACGGTACTCGGCTTCAACCTGCTGGGCGACGGCATCCGCGAGGTGCTCGACCCGCGCCAGCGGCAGCGCTAGGGAGGTGAGGGTGGACGACGGCACGATCCTTGAGGTGCGCGACCTCAGCATCGCCTTCGGCAGCGGTGCGGAGCGCAACCGGGCGGTCAGAAACCTCTCCTACGACTTGAAGCGCGGAGAGACCCTGGCCATCGTCGGCGAGAGCGGCTCGGGCAAAAGCGTCTCCAGCCTGGCGCTGCTGGGCCTTCTGCCGCCGCGCAGCGCCACCATCGAGAGCGGTAGCGCCGTCTTCCACGGGCGCGATCTGCTGCGCCTGGCGCCGGCCGAGCAGCGCCGCCTGCGCGGCAACGAGATCACCATGATCTTTCAGGAGCCGATGACCTCGCTGACGCCGGTGCTGCGCATCGGCCTGCAGCTCACCGAAGGCCTCGTCGCGCACCAGGGCATCAGCCAGGCCGCGGCCGAGGCGCGCGCCGTGGAGATGCTGACACTGGTCGGGCTCGACCGGCCGAAGGAAAGGCTGCGCCAGTTCCCGCACGAGCTTTCCGGCGGCATGCGCCAGCGCGTCATGATCGCCATGGCGATGGCCAGCGACCCGGCTATTCTGATCGCCGACGAGCCGATCACGGCGCTCGACGTCACGGTGCAGGCGCAGATCCTCGACCTCATGCGCGGCCTGAAGCGCGACTTCGACACCGCGATCATCCTCATCACCCACGACATGGGAGTGGTCGCGGAGATGGCCGACCGCGTGGTGGTGATGAAGCAGGGCGAAAAGGTGGAGGAGGGCGCGGTCGGCGAGCTCTTCAGCCGGCCCCAGGCGGACTATACGCGGCTGCTGCTCGACGCGGTGCCGCGCCTCGGTGCCTTCGCCGCGACCGTCGGGCCGCGCCACGTGGTGGAGCAGCCCAAGGCGGCCGGCGGGCCACTGATCGACGCCCGCGGGCTCAGCAAGACTTTCCGCGAGCAAGGCTGGCTCTTCGCCAAGAAGGGCGGCACCGTTGCCCTTGACGACGTCTCCTTCGGCCTCAAGGCCGGCGAGACGCTGGCGCTGGTCGGCGAGAGCGGCTCCGGCAAGTCGACCACTGGCCGCGCCGTGCTGCGCCTGCTCGAGGTCGACTCCGGCGAGATCGAGGTCGACGGCATCGACATCCGCAAGCTCGGTCCGCAGATGCTGCGCAAAGTCCGCCGCGAGATGCAGATGATCTTCCAGGACCCCTTCGCCGCCCTCAATCCGCGCATGAGCGCCGGCCGCCTGGTGGCGGAGCCGATGGTGATCCACGGTCTTGCCGCCGGCAGCGAGCTCAGCGACCGTGTTGAGATGCTGTTCCGCCGCGTCGGGCTGGAGAGCGACCACGTCAGGCGCTTCCCGCACGAGTTCTCCGGCGGCCAGCGCCAGCGGCTCTGCATCGCCCGGGCGCTCGGCGTCGGCCCCAAGCTGATGGTGGCCGACGAGCCGACCTCGGCGCTCGACGTCTCGGTGCAGGCTCAGGTTCTCGAACTGCTGCTGGAACTGCAGCAGAGCCTTGGGCTCGGCTACCTCTTCATCAGCCACGACATGGCGGTGGTCGAGGAGGTCAGCCATCGCGTCGCGGTGATGCACAAGGGCAGGATCGTCGAGGTCGGCCCGCGCCAGGCGGTGCTGAACGATGCGCGCCATCCCTACACCCGCGCCCTGTTAGCGGCGGTGCCGGTGCCCGACCCGGCGCGGCCGCGCGGCACCCTGCCGGCGCTCGACCTCGCCAGCCTGCCGCGCGGTCCCCTGGCGGAGGTCGCTAAGGATCACTTCGTCGCACAATGATCATCGGCATCCCATGACCATCGGTATTGCAGTTTCCGGCCCCATGGCGGGGCTTGCCGCCTTTTCCGCCCTGCGCGCGGTGGAGCGGGTTGCGCGCGGCGCGCTCGGCGGCTTCGTCAGCTTCGTCGTCGTGACCGAGGACGGCCGGCTGCTTGCGGCGGACACTCAGCGCGGCGGAACCTCGACCCTCTTTACCGAGGCCGATGCGACCGGCGTGCTGCCGCCGCCCGCCTTCGCCACCGCGCGGCTCGCCGGGCTGATGTCGAGCGGGCCGAACCGGCCGACACCGCTCATCCAGTTCACCCCCGCAGATGCGGCGGCCGGGATTGTCACCGGCCACCGCCTGCCCAATATGCCCGGCGCTGACGGCCAGCCCTTGAATGCCGCCGTGCTGGAACGCCTCAGGCGCGGCGAGCCGCCGCAGCAGGCGGTGGAGGCCGAACTCGCCGCCCATCCCCGGGCCGACGCCGGGATCATCGCGCTCGGCCGCGGCGGCGATCTCTTCGCCGCCGACAGCGCCCTGGTGAAGCAGCGCACCGACCGCGGCAGCTACCTGGGCGAGGACCCGCAGACCGGCGCCCGCTGCGCCGTGCTGCACAACTCCATCTTCCCCGTCTCGCCGCTGGCCCCGCTGGCCGCAGCCATCGCCTTCGACGCCATGGCGCCGGCCGATCTCGCCGACTTTCACGTCGCGGTGGCGGCCGGCACGCGCCTGGAACTGGGCCGCGAGGCCTGCCTGCATCTCGGCGCCGGCGAGCGGGTCAGCCAGGTGACCGTTACGGATGCCGTCTGGCTGGGCGGCTGCCACCACGGGGCGGCTCTGCCGCACGGCGCCGCGGTCCGGCGCAACGGCAAATTGGTCGGCCGCGTCGTCTTCGAGCCTTACTGCGTGGTGGAAAACGGCATCCTTCTTTCGCTCAGTGGCCTGGATGAGGCTATCATCGGCATTCGGGTCGATGCGATAGAAGGAGCCGGAGACCATCACGCGCTGGGATAGGCTTTTCAAAGGCGTGACCGTCGTCGACGGCAGCGGCGCGGCCGGCTTCACGGCCGATGTCGCGTTGGCCGCTGGCCGCATCGCCGCGATCGGACCCGCGCTGGCCGGCACGGCGGCGGACGTCGTCGAGGGCGCCGGGCGGGTGCTGGCCCCCGGCTTTATCGACGTGCACACCCACGATGACCGGGCCGTCCTCGGCGGTGCCGCCATGTTGCCCAAGGTCAGCCAGGGCGTCACCACCGTGGTGGTCGGCAACTGCGGCATCAGCCTGGCGCCCTCGCCCCTGCGCCGGGGCGGCGAGGTCGTTGCGCCCCTGAACCTGCTCGGCAGGCAGGAGGCCTTTGCCTATCCGCGCTTTGCCGACTACCGCCGCCGGGTCGAGGAAACGGCGGGGCCGGTGAATGTCGCCGCCCTGGTCGGTCACATGACGCTGCGGGTGCGTGCCCTCGACGAGTTCGATCGCCCGGCCACGGCGGCCGAGATCGCCGTCATGAAGGAGGATCTGGCCGAGGCCCTGGAAGCCGGCGCCCTCGGCCTCTCGACGGGTCTCGCCTATCCACCCTCGCGCTATGCCGCGACCTCGGAAGTGGTCGCACTCGCCAGCGACGTTGCCGCCGCCGATCGCCTTTTCACCACCCACATGCGCGACGAGGCCGGCGGCGTGGTCGCCTCGGTGGCAGAGACCATCGCGATCGCCCGCGAGAGTGGCGCGCGCAGCCTGATCTCCCACCACAAGTGCTGCGGCGAGGCCAACTTCGGCCTCTCGGCGACGACGCTGGCGATGATCGCCGAGGCGCGCGCGACCCTGAAGATCGACCTCGACGTCTATCCCTACACGGCCAGTTCCACCGTGCTGCTGGAACGCATCGCGCAGGAATCGCGCCGGGTGACGGTCTCCTGGTCCGACAGCCATCCGGAGATGGCCGGGCGCGACCTCGCCGAGATCGCCGCCGCCTGGGACTGCGACGCGATGACGGCGGTCGCCCGCCTGCGTCCCGGCGGTGCTATCTACCACCAGATGGACGAGCCGGACCTGCTGCGCATCCTCAGCTATCCGCCGAGCCTCGTCGGCTCCGACGGCCTGCCGCACGACAAGCGGCCGCACCCGCGCCTCTGGGGCACTTTCCCCCGCGTGCTCGGCCACTTCGTGCGCGAGCGCGGGCTGCTGACGCTGGAGCAGGCGGTGGCCAAGATGACCGGCCAGACTGCCGCGGTCCTGGGTCTCGACAAGCGCGGTCTCGTCCGGCCTGGCTTCCACGCCGACCTGGTGCTCTTCGATCCGGCGCGCGTCGGCAGTCCCGCCACCTACGAGGACCCGGAACGGCCGGCCGACGGCATCGACTGCGTGCTGGTGAACGGAGCGGTCACCTACGAAAAGGGCGCGATGACGCAAAGCCGCCCGGGCCGCTTCCTCGCGGCGGGCTGAAGCGACTCAATCGAAGTCGTGCAGTTCCTCGTGCAGGTTTTCGATGCGCTGCAGGCGGCCGCGGGCGCGGGCGCCGAGCTTCTCGACGATGGCGACGCAGAGGAAGTGGAGCAGCGACATGGCCGCCGCGTAGCGGTCGAAGAGATCCATGCCTCGCACCGCGCAGGGAATTGTCCAGGTGGCGTGAGGCGAGGGGGTGGCGGACCAGTCGGTGATGTAGAGGATGCGCACGCCGGCCTGGGCAGCGGCGGCCATGGCCTGAGGTACCTGGGAGAGCCGGCGGCGGAAGCCGACCACGATCAGCATGTCTTCCGGGGTGAAGTCGGCGATCTCCTCGGCAATGGTCTCGCCGGCCGCCGGCAGCAGGTAGACGTCGCCGCGGCCCTGGATGATCTGCCAGCGGGCGTAGCCGGCCAGATAGTGGCTGTTGCGGTAGCCCAACAGGTAGATCCGCCGCGCCTTGCAGACCGCCTCCACGATGTCGTTGAAGGCATCGCCGCGCAGGCCTTCCAAAGTCACCGAGATGTTGCGCAGGTCCGCCTCGATGTGTTCGCGCACGCGGGCGCTGAAACCGGTCTTCTTGGTCTCGCGCGCCATCAGGTAGAGCGGCGAACCCCAACTCTGGGCATCGCGCGCGGCACGCCGCGCCTCGTCGTAGTTGGCAAAGCCAATGCGCTGCACCAGCCTCGTCACCGCCGCCTTGGAGCCGCCCGACAGTCCGGCCAGCTCGGTGGCGGAATAGGCCGCCATCTCGCCGGGAAACTCCAGGATCAGGTCGGCGATGCGGCGCTCGCTTTCCGGCAGCTCGGCATAGCTCGCCTTGATGCGGCTCTCCACCGAGGTGGCGGGCGGCCTGCCGGCCTTGTCGTTGGCGCCGTTCCGACGGGTTTTCTTGGCGGGCATCCTGATGCTTTCTCCGGTCGGGCCTCCGCAAGGCTAGTCAGCCTTCGGTTGAAACGCAAGTTTCAGCTTTCTTGACATTCCAAAAAAGGAATTTCAAAGTAGCCGTGGGGCGGAAACCCTGGGGCAACGGACGAGTAATCTCCGGGCGGGGCAAAAAACTTGCAGGGACTGGACAAGAAGGCAATCCGGGCGAGCCGCCGGCTGAACTGGCTGGTGGAGCGCTTTTGCGTGCTGCTGCTGGTGCTGCTGGTGCTCGACGTCTGGCTCGGCGTCCTCGTGCGCTATGTGCTGCCGGTCAGTTGGACCTTCACCGAGGAACTGGCCCGCTATCTGATGATCTGGGCGGCGCTGCTGGCGGTCTCCAGCGGCATCAGCCACCGCGAGCATATCGGCATGCTGGTGGTCTTCGACCAGTTCCCGCCGAGAGTGCGCAAATGGCTCGCCGTCGCCTTCGACGTCATCGCCTTCGGCTTCTTTGCCGTCATTTTCTTCTACGGCCTCGGTTTCGTCGAACGCGGCTTCGACCGCAACACCATGATCGGAACCATTCCCAAGGCCTATCCCTTCATCGGCGTGCCGCTGGCCGCCGGGCTGGCCTGCGTCCAGCTCTTCCTGGTCGCCATCCACGACTTCTTTTCCGCCGACGGCATCACCGCCGCCGAGCGGGTGGAGATCTGACACCATGCTGTGGGTCGCCCTTGCCTTCTTCGGCTTGTTGTTCCTCGGTATGCCGGTCGGATTCTGCCTCGGCATCGCCGGGTTGGTCGGCATCTTCGACATGGGCGGCGGGCGTTTCCTGATGATGGCGCCGGACCGCATGTTCGCCGGCCTCGACCTCTTTCCCTTCCTCGCCATGCCTTTCTTCATCCTGGCCGGCGAGATCATGAACCGCTCCGGGATCACCACCAACCTGGTGCTCTTCGCCTCGGCCCTGGTCGGCTGGATGCGCGGTGGCATGGCACATTCCAACATGTTGGCCTCGGTGATGTTCGCCGGCATCACCGGTGCGGCCACCGCCGACGCCGCCGCCTTCGGCAACACCCTGGTGCCGGCCATGGTGAAGCAGGGCTATACAAAGCCCTTCGCCTGCGCGGTGACGGCGGCCGGCTCGATCATCGGGCCGACCATCCCGCCCTCGACTCTGATGGTCATCTACGGATCCCTCATGGGCGTTTCAATCGCCGGCCTCTTTGCCGCCGGCATCGTGCCGGGCCTGCTCATCTGTGCCATCTGCATGGCGGTGATCGCCGCCCTCGGCAAGCGGCTCAACCTGCCGAAGGCAGAGGGCGGGCCGAAGCTGCGGGAAATCCTCTTCGCCTTCCGCAAGTCCATCCTGGCGCTGGTGCTGCCGGTCTTCATCCTTGGCTCGATCCTCGGCGGCATCGCGACGCCGACCGAAGCTGCCTCCATTGCCGTGTTCTACGCCCTGGTGGTGGGCGGGCTGTTCTACCGCCAGCTCACCTTCCAGGATCTTTACGAGATGTGCGTGCGTACCGTGCGCATCACCGGGGTGATCTTCCTGATCATCGCCTCGGCCTCGATCCTCGGCTGGTGGATGACCTTCAACCAGATTCCCCAGATCGTGGCCAACAGCTTCCTGGCGCTGTCCGACGATCCCAACATGATCATCGCCATGATCATCGCGCTGCTGCTGTTCATCGGCCTTTTCATGGACATCAACGCAACGCTGATCATCCTGGCGCCGGTGCTGGCGCCGCTCACCCTGCAGATCGGCATGGACCCGGTGCATGCCGGCATCATGATTATCCTGGCGCTGAACATCTCGCTGATGACACCGCCGGTAGGCGCCTGTCTCTTCGTGCTGGCATCCGTCACCAAGGAGAAGATCGAGAACATCACCCGCTCGCTGTGGCCCTTCCTGCTCGCCGAGGTGCTGGTACTGATCCTCGTCGCCTATTGGGAGACCCTGACCCTGGCGGTGCCCCGTCTGCTCGGTTTTTAACCCCTAACTGTCAATCACGACCATTGAACTAGGAGGCAACCAATGACAGTCCTGAAAAAATTCACCACTTCGGCGACGGCGGCCCTGATCGCCGCATCGCTCGCCGGTCCCGCGCTGGCCGCCGAGGTCACCATCCGCGTCGGCCACCTGAACCCGGCCGATCCTTTCGAGAGCCACTCCGGCGCGATGGGCGCGATCTTCAAGTCGCTGGTGGAGTCTGCCAGCGGCGGCGCCATCGAGGTGGTGCTTTATCCCAACGGCCAGCTCGGCAAGGACGACGAGGTCATCCAGCAGGTGCGTGACGGGATCGTCGAGTCGACCATCTCGTCGGCCGGTGGCATCGCACCGCACTACCCGGTGGTCGGTGTCTTCGACATTCCCTTCGCCTTTCCCAACATTGCCGTTGCCAGCCGGGTGATCGACCAGCGCAGTGCCTTCGGCAAGAAGTTTGCGGCCGGCCTGGAAGGCAAGACCGGCCTCAAGGTGCTCGGCATGATCGACTCCGGCGGATTCTTCGCTTTCTCCAATTCGGAGCGGCCGATCCAGACGGTCGATGACATGAAGGGCCTGCGGATCCGTACCATGACGTTGCCAACCCACAAGGCGATGGTCGACTCCCTCGGCGGCCAGGCCACCCCGCTGCCCTGGGCCGAGGTCTACACCTCGCTGCAGACCGGCGTTGCCGACGGCCAGATGAATCCCATCCCGATCATCGCCTTCGCCAAGTTTGACGAGGTGCAGAAGTACCTCTCGATCACCAACCATGTGATCACCCCCTACATCTGGACCATGAACAAGGACTTCTACGAAGGCCTCAGCCCGGAGCACCAGAAGATCGTCGCCTGGGCCTCCGAGGTAGCGACCGAGGCCGGGCGCGGCGTCTCCCGCGTCATCGAAGCGTCCGAGCGCGGCCTGCCAAAGCTGGCTGCGAAGATGGAGGTGAACGTGGTCACGCCGGAGGAGCAGAAGAAGTTCGCCGCCGCCGCCCAGCCGGCGGTGCGCAGTCTGATCGAGGAGAGCCTCGGCGCCGAGGGCGTTGACATGCTGAACGCCATGCTGGCGGCCATCGACGAGGCCTCGATGTAGTTCGCGGGGCCGTCAGGAAACTTGACGGCCGAGGGCCGGGCGCGGTGGCGTCCGGCCCATCCGCCGCTGATACGGAGACCCCCAAACGGTCCGCTGCGCAGGAAATGTCCGCCAACCTTCCCTTTTTTCCCTTCAAGCTGGCTCTCAACCCCGGTGCCGAGCCCGGCGCGGCCTATGGATCGCGCCAGGCCGCGGTACTGAACCGGCCGGGCCTCGACGCCGCGCGCCGGTGCATCTCCGCCTGGCCCGGCTATCGGCCGACCCCGCTGGTCGCGCTGCCCGGCATGGCGGCCGCCCTCGACATCGGGCGGCTCTCCTACAAGGACGAGTCCGGGCGCTTCGGCCTGCGCAGCTTCAAGCCGCTGGGCGGTGCCTACGCGGTGCAGCGCTGCCTGCTGCGCGAGGTCGCGGCGCGGACAGGGCGTGGCGACATCGATTCGGCGGAGATTCTCGACGCTGCCTACGCAGAGATTGTTTCCAAGATCACTGTCACCGCCGCCACCGACGGCAACCACGGACGCTCGGTCGCCTGGGGCGCCCGGCTCTTCGGCTGCCGCTGTGTCATCTACATCAACGAAGCTGTGAGCGTGGCTCGCGCGAAGGCCATCTCCGCCTTCGGCGCCGAGGTGCGCCGCCATCCCGGCAGCTACGACGACGCCGTACGCCAGGCCTTCGCGACCGCGCGTCGCGAAGGCTGGCACGTGATCCCCGACACCACCGATGGAACGGTCGTCGATGCGCCGCGCGACGTCACCCAGGGCTATGCCGTCATGGCCGCCGAGGCGATCGAGCAGTTGCCGGACGAGGCGCCGCCGACCCACATCTTTCTGCAGGCCGGCGTCGGCGGCATGGCGGCGGCCTGCTGCGCCCAGTTCTGGGAGAGCTTCGGCACGCGCCGGCCGAAGGCGATCCTCGTCGAGCCGCAGCAGTGTGCCTGCTGGTTCGCCAGCCTCGCGGCGGGGAAGCCGACGGCGATCACCGGCGACACCGACTCCTTCATGAGCGGCCTCGCCTGCGGCGAGGTCTCACAGCTCGCCTGGGAAGTCCTGCAACCCGGTGCCACCGCTGCCATGACGCTGTCGGACTCCTCGGCGGCGGTCACCATGCGCCTGCTGGCCGGGGGCATCGGCGAGGATCCGCCGCTGGTGGCTGGAGAATCCGGCGTGGCCGGCTTGGCCGGCCTGATCGCCGTGGCCCGCGACAAGGAGGCCCGCGAGATCCTGGGCCTCGACGGCGGTTCCCATGTGCTGGTGTTTGGCAGCGAGGGAGCTACTGACGAGGAGATGTACCGTCAGGTGGTGGGGCGGCCGTGGCGGGAGATTGCCGCATGAGCCAGCGCTCCCTCAGCAATCTGAGCATCGATCCCGATCGCCTGATGGACCGCATTTTTCGCCTCGGCGCCGTCGGTGCTCTGGACGGCGGCGGCGTCTGCCGCCTGGCGCTGACCGATGCCGACAGGGATGGCCGCGACCTGGTGGCCGGCTGGATGCGCGAGCTAGGTCTTGCGGTCAGCGTGGACCGCATCGGCAACGTGGTCGGTATCCGCCCCGGCGCGGTCGACGGTCCGCCGGTGATGACCGGCTCCCACATCGACACCGTGGCGACCGGCGGTCTCTACGACGGCAACCTCGGCGTGCTGGCGGGGCTGGAGGTCGTCGAGACCCTGAACGACGCCGGCGTGACGACGCAGCATCCTGTCGCCGTCGGCTTCTTCACCAACGAGGAGGGCGCCCGCTTCGCGCCGGACATGATGGGCAGCGGCGTGCACCAGGGCGCGCTCTCCCTGGAGGACTGCCTCGCCACCGAGGGCATCGACGGCAGCACCCTGGGCGAAGACCTCGCGCGCATCGGCTATGCCGGCGACGCGCCGACCGGCAGCTTCCGCGCGCGTGCCTTCTTCGAGCTGCACGTCGAGCAGGGGCCGGTGCTGGAGGAGGCGGGCATCGAGATCGGCGCTGTTACCGGGGTACAGGGCATTTCCTGGACCGAGTACGGCATCGTCGGCACATCCAACCACGCCGGCACCACGCCGATGCGGCTGCGACACGATGCTGGCTACGTCGCCGCCGCCATCGCCACTTTTGCGCGCCAGATCGCTCGGGAGATGGGCGGCGACCAGGTCGGCACCTCCGGCGTCATCGAGCTGGAACCCAACCTAGTGAACGTCATCGCCCGGCGCGCAAAGGTGACCGTCGACCTGCGCAACACTTCGGAGGCGAAGCTGCAGGAGGCCGAGCGGCGCATGGCCACTCGTGTGAGCGAGCTCGAGCGCGAGGAGGAGGTGACGATTGCTGCGCGCAGCCTGGCCCGCTTCCAACCGGTCGACTTCGATCCGCAGATGGTCGACCTCGTCGCCGCCACCGCCGGGGAGCTGGGCCATTCGGTGAAGCGCATGCCTTCGGGCGCTGGCCACGACGCGCAGATGTTCGCGCCCAACTGTCCCACCGCCATGATCTTCGTGCCGTCCAAGGGCGGCATAAGCCACAACGTCAGGGAGTACACCGCGCCCGAGGAGGTCGCCGCCGGCGCCAACGTACTCCTGCAGATCGTGCTTTCCACCGCTACCCGTTAGAACAGCTTGTCAGAGAATCCATGCCCCGAAGCCTCACCGTCGCCGCCGCCCAGCTGGGCCCGATCGCCCGCGACGAACCACGCCAGTCCGCGGTTGCGCGCCTCTGCGCCATGATGCGCGACGCCAAGGCGCGTGGCGCCGAACTGGTGGTCTTTCCCGAACTGGCACTCACCAGCTTTTTCCCGCGCTGGTTCTTCGAGGATCAGGCCGAGGTCGACGCCTTCTTCGAGCGCGAGATGCCGAACGCCGCCGCGCAACCGCTGTTCGACCTCGCCCGTGAACTCGGCCTCGGCTTCAATCTCGGCTACGCGGAGCTGACGCCGGAGGGCCGTCACTTCAACACCTCGATTCTGGTAAGCGCCCAGGGCGACATCGTCGGCAAGTACCGCAAAGTGCATCTGCCGGGGCACCGGGACTACGAATCCTGGCGGCCCTTCCAGCACCTGGAGAAGCGCTACTTCGAGACCGGGGACCTCGGCTTTCCGGTCTTCGACGCATTCGGCGGCCGCCTCGGCCTCTGCATCTGCAACGACCGCCGCTGGCCGGAGACTTACCGCGTTATGGGCCTGCAGGGGGTCGAGATGGTGCTGCTCGGCTACAACACGCCGATGCACTATCCCCTGGCGCCGGAGCAGGACCGCCTGCAGGACTTCCACAACCACCTGGTGATGCAGGCCGGAGCCTATCAGAACGGCAGCTGGGTGGTCGGCGTCGCCAAGGCCGGCCGGGAGGAGGGTTGCGATCTCATCGGCGGCAGTTGCATCATCGCACCCACAGGGGAAATCGTGGCGCTTTGCGAGACGCTGGAGGACGAGGTCATCGTCCATGCCTGCGATCTCGACCGCTGCCGCGAAATCCAGGACAATATCTTCAATTTCGCCCTCCACCGCGAGCCGCAGACCTACGGCTTGATCACCGAGACCAAGGGCAAGGTGGCGGGTCAGGGAGGAAAGACATGAGCCTCGGGCTGGAGCGCGAAGTCGTCGACCGGGCGACCTACGACCGCAATGTGTTACGCTTCCGCGATGCCGGCATCATTTTGCCGCGCATCGGCGACCTGGCCGATCCGCCGGCACGCCTGGCGGAGAAGACCGCCGCCCTGGCCAACGTCGATCCCGATGCACCTGAGGCCGGCAACCTCTTTCGCGTCCACTGGCACAACGCGGCGGACCGGCGCAGCCTGGCGGCGGTGCCGGAGCATCTGGTGCTGCCGTCGGCGCTGACCGGGGTCGCGGCGACGATCATCGTGGCGCTGGGTAGCCGATTTCCGATGATCCACGCCCACAAGGTGCTGGCCGCCTACGGCTGCCTGGTGCCGCGCCTGCTGTCGGGCAAATTCGACGCCGCGCGCCATCGGGCGGTCTGGCCTTCGACCGGCAACTACTGCCGCGGCGGCGTCGCGATCTCGCGCATTCTTGGCTGCCGCAGCGTTGCCGTGCTGCCCGCCGGCATGAGCGCCGAGCGCTTCCGCTGGCTGGAGCGTTGGGTCGCCGAGCCTTCTGACATCGTGCGCACGCCGGGCACCGAGAGCAACGTCAAGGAGATCTACGATGCCTGCCACGAACTGGCGAAGGATCCTGAGAACGTCATCCTCAACCAGTTCTCGGAGTTTGGGAACTACATCGTCCACCGCGCCGTCACCGGCCCGGCCCTGGCGCGCATCTTCGCGGCAGTGAAGGGGCAGGGCAGGCTGAAGGCACGCGCCTTCGTTGCCGCCTCCGGTTCCGCCGGGACGCTGGCCGCCGGCGACCATCTGAAGCAGGTCTTCGGCAGCGATATCTGCGTGCTCGAGGCGGTGGAGTGCCCGACGCTGCTCTACAACGGCTACGGCGAGCACAACATCCAGGGCATCGGCGACAAGCATGTGCCGCTGATCCACAACGTGATGGGCAGCGACTTTGTCATCGGCGTCTCCGACGCAGCCTCCGACAACCTGAACCTGCTGTTCAACACCACCGTGGGGCGGCAGTTCCTGGCCAGGCGCCTGGGCCTCGACCAGCAGCTTCTGGCAGCGCTCGGGGATCTCGGCCTGTCCTCCATCGCCAACGTCCTGGGCGCCATCAAATACGCCAGCTACATGGACCTCGGGGCGGACGACGCGGTGATCACCGTGGCCACCGACGGGGCCCCCATGTACGGGACCGAACTCGGCCTCGCCGAGCAGCGGCTCGCACCGCGGGCCTTCGACGAGCTCATGGCGGCCGAGGTCTTCGGCCGCTACCTGCGCGGCACGGCGACCGATCACATGATCGAGCTCGACCGCCGCGGTCGCGAGCGCATCTTCAATCTCGGCTACTACACCTGGGTGGAGCAGCAGGGAATCGCGCTCGCCGACTTCGACGCGCGCCGCAACCAGGCCTGGTGGGACGGCCTCATGGATCTCGTGCCCGCCTGGGACGGCATGATCGAGGACTTCAACGCTGCGGTCGCCGCGTAGGGCCTACGAGCAGCCGCCGACGCAGTTGCCGCCGCTGTCGAACTCCATGGTGCGGTCGCTCAAGGGCAGGTGTACCGGCACCTTGGTCGCCTCGATGAAGCTGGCGGTATTGGTGCCCGCCTTCACCTGGCCGCCGGAGGTGGCTTCCTCGTTGGCGTGCGAGGCGATTACCGCGGCCGGCTGAACAAGCTCGTTGATCACGAAGGCGGCCTCGGTCGGGCCGGTCGTGAAGACTCCGCCGATGTTCATCACCACCAGTTCCGCACCGAAGCGCCGCCGCACCACCGTGTCCTGCTCGGCCGTGTGGCCGGTGTCGCCGGAGAGGTAGACCGTGAGGCCATTGGTGAACTCCACCACGAAGCCGCCTGGCGGGCCGAGGTAGGCGGTGAGACCGCTCTCGGCGAGGGCATCGGCATGGGCACCCTCCAGGAACTCCGGACTGAGACCATTCGAGTGCACCGCCGGCACGCTGTAGACCGTGACGCCGTTCACGTCGCGCTCGCCGCCGAAGCGCACGAGTTGCACCTGGTTGGCCTGGCCGCCGGCTCCAACGACCTTCTTGGCGAAGAAGGAGGCCATTTCGCCGCCAACCAGCAACTTGGCATTCTTGGCCACGGTGATCAGCACCGTGCTGGACGTCGGCGTCACCACGACCGAGACGTCGGGATCGCCGCAACTGCCGGCCTCGGGGCTGGCTTGATGGCGGTCGCCCAGATGGTCGCCGTGCACGTGGCTGAGCAGCACCGCGTCGATGCTGCCGAGGCGCGCGTCGTCGGCGCCGCGCACCGTGCGCCCGGCGTCGTAGAGCAGGCGCGTGCCATTGGGGTCCTCGAGGACCAGGGCACGGTCGAAGCGGCAGAATTCGCCGGCGTGGCTGCCGAGCGGTGTGATCTTCACGGTCTGCGCGCCGGCACTGGGCGCCAGCAGCAGGCTGGCCGCAGCGGCGGCCATGCAGGAGATCAACAGATGCTTCATATGCTTTCCTCCCGGTTGTCCGGCCCTTCTGCGGGCCTGTTTATTGTCGACAAAGCCTAGCACATCGACAGGTTGCGTCTACGCGCCCACTGGTCCGTGCAACAGCCCGGTCGATCACGTGGCGGTGAGGTGCCTGCCTGCTCCAGCAGCCGCACCGGCGTGCAGGTTCTGCGTGACGGCCCCGGAGGGTCCACTAGAATTCCTGCGGCCGCGGCCTGCTGCGGCCCGATCCGAGGGGGAGAGTATGAGCGACAACAGCCGCAAGGAGCCGGTGTCCGCGACCCCGGTCACCAAGAAGCGGGCAATCGTCCTGATTCCCGGCATGAAGCGGGAGGAGCGTTTCCACCGCCGGGATATCCTGGTCAGCAACCTGGAGACCGTGGAGCGTCATCCGCTGACGCGCGGCGCGGAGGTCTCGGTCGGCGGCGAGTGCGGCCTGCGCCTCACCCTCAGCCCGCTGCGTGGCGCTGACGACCGCCCGCAGGCACCCGCCCTGGCCAGTCTCGACGTCTTCGAGGCCTACTGGGCGGACATGATCCCAGAGCAGGTCGAACAGCCGCCCTGGACCAAGCTGCTGCAGGGGCTGGAATTGGTTGGCTACTGGGTGTTCAGCCTGCGCAGCTGGCAGGCCGTTGCCGTCTCGACGCGCAACGGCTCCTTCCTCATCGCCCTCGGCCTGCTGATGGGCGGGCTGACCCTGGTGGCCTGGTATCTCATGCTGGCGGTGCTGATCGGCCAGGCGGTGGCGCCCGGCGGGGCGGTGCCCGAGAATCTGGCCGGCATTCCCGTGGTCAGCGATCTCGTCCACGTCCTGGGCCTCGCCACCGGGTGGATCGCCGCCCACGCCTGGTGGGCGGTGCTGCCTTTCCTGCTCGCCATGCTGCAGGTCGACGCGCTGGTGCTGCTGGCGCGCTTCATCAAGGACTACTTCGAGAACCGCGAGGACGAGAGCGGTGTCGGCCTGCGCGACCGTGTGCGTCGGCGCATCGCCGGCACCCTGGAGAGCGTGCTGGCCGCCGACTACGACGAGGTGGTGGTCGTGGCGCACAGCTTCGGCACGGTGATCGCCACCGACATCCTGGCGGATTGGCCGCACGAAGCCGATCTCAAGCGCCTGTCTCTGGTTTCGCTCGGCTCGCCGATCACCGTGCTGCGCTATCGCTCCGCCTGGCTCGAAGGCGAGCGCAAGGAGGTGCTGCAATCACGGCGGCTGGCCACCTGGATCGACTTCTTCTCGCCGAGCGACTGGCTTTGCGGCGCCGTTACCGGCCATTGCGAGATCTACGGCGAAGGCATGAGCCGCAAACTGAGCTTCGAGGCACCCTGGCCACAGAAGCTTTCCGGGCAGACCCACCTGCTCTACTACCGCGATCCGCGGGTGCTCGAACAACTCGCCGCGCCGCTGGCGGCAAAGGCCTGACGGACCTTACTGCGACACTGTCCTGGCGCAGTAGCGCAGGGAGAGGGCGATGCTGCCCTGCTGGGACAGTTCCCTGCAGGTGCTGGCGGCCATGTCCTCGCGCTCGGTGCCGGCGAGCAGGGCCAGGGCGTCGTCAAGGTCCTGCCGGGCGGCCCTACCGTCGTTGAGCTGCGCGTAGGCCAGGCCGCGTGACCACAGCACCCAGGCCGCGCCGCTGTCGAGCTGCAGCGCCTGGCTGTAGTCGTCGATGGCGAGCCGGTACTCGCCCATGTCGTAGTGCAGGTCGCCGCGCGCGAAGAAGACGTCGACATCGTCCGGCTGCAGCTTGGCGGCCTCGTTGAAGTCAGCCAGGGCCTCGGCGAGGTTGCGCAGCTCGTGGTAGGCGAGGCCGCGGTTGTGGTAGGCGGGGAAGTAGCCCTTGTCGCGCTCGATGGCGGCAGAGTAGTCGACGACGGCGGCCGAGTAGTCGCCGCTGTCGGCAAGGGCGAGGCCGCGGTTGTTGAGCGGCCAGGGACTTCTCGGCGCCAGCATCACGGCGCGGTCGAAATCCGCCAGCGCCTCGCCGAAGAGTCGTTTCTCGGCCAGAACCTGGCCACGGTATACGAAGGCATCGGTGTAGTCGGGGTCGATGTCGATGGCGTTCGTGAGGTCGGCCAGCGCAGCGTCGTAGCGCGCCAGCTCGGCGTGTGCGCGGGCGCGCTGAAGCAGGAAGCGGCTGTCCCTGGGGTCCAAGGCGACGGCTCGCTCGTAGGACGCCAGCGCATTTTCATAGTCCGACAGCAGGAAATAGGCGTTGCCGAGGCGGTAATGCACCATGTCGTAGTCGGGCGCTAGGGCGGTGGCAGCGGCGAGCACGGCGATCGCGTCGGCGTGGCGGTCCATGTCGATGAGGACGCGCCCCTTCTGCGTCATGGCCCAGGCCAGCGCCGGCTCGGCTGCCAGCGCGCGGTCGTAGTCGGCGAGCGCCGCCGCGTAGTCGCCGCGGTCGTGGTGGATCAGTCCGCGGGCGACGTAGGTTTCGCCGTCGCTGGGGTCGAGGGTGAGGGCGCGGCCGAGATCGGCGAGCGCGGCTTCGTCATTGTCGAGGAAGTAGTGCGTGCGGCCGCGCATGTAGATGGCGGCTTCGTCGCTCGGCAGCAGGCGGACTGCCGCGTCGAAGTCGGCCAGTGCGACGGCGAAGTCATCGCTGCGGAAGCTGGCGAGGCCCCTGTTGAACAGTGCGATGCCATACTCGGGATCGATGGACAGCGCTTCGGAGAACAGCGGAATGGACTCCGCGTAGCGGCCCTGCTCGAAGAGGCTGTTGCCGAGGTTGTTGTAGGCCCAGGCATTTCTGGGTTCGATCCGCAGCGCGTCGTGGAAGTCCGCGTCGGCATCCTCATAGCGTTTCTGGTCCAGCCGCAGGATGCCGCGCTGGACGAAGTAACCGGCATGGCTGGCGTCCAATCGCAGGGCGGTCTCGATGTCTGCCAGGGCGTCGTCGATGCGGTCCAGGCGGCGCAGAGCGTCGCTGCGGTGGCTGTAGCCGGAGGGGCTCCCCGGTTCGAGCTCGATCATCTGCTCGAAGTCGAGCAGCGCGCGCTGCGGTTCGCCCAGGTCCAGGAAGGTCACGCCGCGTTGGGCAAAGGCCCAGCCGTCGAAGGGGTTGAGTTCGATCGCCTTGCCGAAGTCGGCGACGGCTTCCTCGGAACGCTGCATCTCCGACAGGCTGGAGGCGCGGTAGAAATAGCCGTTGGCCGACTCGGGGTCGAGCATGATGTTGCGGCCCAGGGCGACCACGGCTTCGTGGTAGCGCCCCAGCTCGTAAAGCGTGACGCCGCGGAAGTAGTGGGCTGTCGCGGACTCGGGATCGATGGCAAGGGCACGGTCGAAGACCGCCAGCGCCGTCTCGTCGGCGCCGGCGTGGAAGTGCACGCGGCCGAGCGAGATGAGGATTTCCAGGTCCGTACCGCCGAGCTCCAGCGCCTGCTCGTAGTCGGCGATCGCGCGATCGTTCTCGTCCAGCGCGAAGTGTGCATCGCCGCGCTGCGCCAAGGCTTCGACACGCTGCTTCCGGCTCAGCCGCTCGAGCGCGAGGCAGTCGTCCAGCCGTGTGAGGGCGACGCTGTAGAGATCCATGGTGAGCGCCCCGGCGGCCTCGGTGCAGATCTCCGGGGTTTCGGCGCGCGCCGGCTCAGCGGCCGCGACGGCGATCAATGCCGCGGCGAAGAGACGAAGGACAGACATCGTCTTCGGCTTTCCTGTATCCAACCAACCCTGTGGCGCGGTCCTGCTGCGGGTCCGCGGTAGCGACGGCCTTTTCGGCTTGCCGCCATTCTATTCTGGATTGCAGGTTTCGCCAATGCCGCGCGCGCCGGCGCGGGCTTTTCGCCGGCCCCTCCCTGCCGGGTGGCGGCAGGCTTGCGGTACAATGGTTAAGGGCCGCCCCGAGAGGCGGCCCTTGGTCGTCGTTTGTGGCTGGTCGGGGATCAGGCGGCGGAGGAACGGCCCTGCCCGGCGCGCCGGCCGCCGTTGCCGCCCTGGGGGCGGCGACCGCCCTTGAAGGGCCGCTGGCCGCCGTTGCCGGGCTTCTCACCGCCGGCACCGCGGCCGGATCCGGACTCCAGGCCCTTGTAGCTGCGCTTCTGACCCTGCTTCTGTTCGCCCTGTTTGGCGCCATGGTCCTCGCTGCGGCGATGGCCGCCGGCCTTCTGGGTGGGACGCTCGCCGTTGCCCTGGCCGAACCGCTTGCGCTCGGCCTGGCCCGGCCGCTGGCGCTGCGCAGGTCGCCGGGCAGCGCGGTCGTCGTTGGCTGGCGCCGCGCCGATCACCGTCAGCTGCTGCTTGATCAGGCGTTCGATGTCCCTGAGGTTGCCGCGCTCCTCGGCGTCGCAGAAGGAGATCGCGGAGCCGCCGGCACCGGCGCGCGCAGTGCGGCCGATGCGATGGACGTAGCTCTCCGGCTCGTTCGGTAGCTCGAAGTTGATGACGTGGGAGATGCCCGGCACGTCGATGCCGCGCGCCGCGATGTCGGTGGCGACCAGGACGCGGGCACGGCCCGAGCGGAAGGCGTCGAGCGCGCGCTGGCGCGCGTTCTGCGACTTGTTGCCGTGGATCGCGTCGGAGCTGATGCCGGCCTTCTCCAACTGCTCGGCCACGCGGTTGGCGCGGTGCTTGGTGCGGGTGAAGACGATGACGCGGCTGAATGCGGGATCGCCCAGCAGCTTCTCCAGCAGGTCGCGCTTTTCAGCCATGGAAACGTGGTAGACCGACTGCTCGATGCGTTCGACGGCGATCTTCTGCGGCGTCACCTCGACGCGCAGCGGATTGTGCAGCAGCTCGGCGGCAAGCTTGGCAACTTCCGTCGGCATGGTGGCGGAGAACAGCAGCGATTGGCGGCGCGCCGGCAGCTGGGCGACGATCTTCCGCACATCGCGGATGAAGCCCATGTCGAGCATGCGGTCGGCCTCGTCGAGAACGAGGTGGGAGACCTTGTCGAGGCGCAGGTGGCGCTGGTTCAGCAGGTCCATGAGGCGGCCGGGGGTGGCGATCAGGATGTCCACGCCGCGCGACAGGGCGCGCACCTGTGGGCCCTGGGATACGCCGCCGAGGATAACGGCGTGACGCAGGCGCAGGTTGCGGCCGTAGGTCTTGAACGAATCGCTGATCTGCACAGCGAGCTCGCGGGTAGGCGCCAGGATGAGCGCGCGCACGGACTTCGGCGCGACATGCTCGTTCTGCTCGGCGAGGCGCTGCAGGATTGGCAGGGCGAAGGCCGCAGTCTTGCCGGTGCCGGTCTGCGCCAGGCCCAGCATGTCGCGGCCCTGCAGCAGGGCCGGGATGGACTGCGCCTGGATCGGTGTCGGGGTGGTATAGTTGGCTGCGGCCAGGGCGCGCAGCAGGGGCTCGGCAAGGCCGAGTTCGGCAAAAGCCGGGGTAACAGTCTGGGTATCGATAACAGGGGAAGCGGTATTCACGAACAGAGTCCTTCTGCGCCGGGCGTGCCTGCCATCCGGGCAGGCGGAAACGCCGGTGAGCGCGTTGCCGTCATCCACGCGCACCTGGAGCAAACGGAAATCAATGGGATATGAAGGGTCTCATAATGAGGGGCCGCCCCGCCAGGAGGCAGCCCTTCGCGCGATCACGAGACGCCGATGTCCGCTAGATGCGCCTTTGCAGGACTAAAGTCAAGCAGAGTTATGTTGCATTGCACCTAAATTGACGGGAAAGCGCAGAGAACCTTCCTTTTTGTCCATTCTATTCGACTGCCGGGCGCAGTTTCCGGGGCAGGTTGATGGCGGCGACCCCGAGGATCACCGCCAGCAGGCCGAGGCCGACGCTCGCCCGGAAGGTCTCACCGAGCAACAGGACACCGAGCAGGACGCTGACGCCCGCACGCAGGTAGGCCTGACTGGCCACCCCCATGGAGCCCAGGGTGCGCACCAGGCGGAAGTACAGCAGCAGGGCGAGCGCTGTGCAGAAAACCGCCAGCATCCCCGTCGCGAGCAGCGAAAGCGGCCCCGGTCGCAGGTCCCAGGGTCTGTCCATGACGAGGGCGGCGGGCAGCATCACGGCGGCCGCGCAGAGCATCACGGCGGCGGCGGTGACGGTCGGCGGCAGATGCCCGAAGCGCTTGCCGTTGATGGCCGCGCAGCCATAGAGGAAGGCGCCGAGGAGCACCGCGACCTGGGCGGCCACCTGGCGGCCCAGCCCGGCCAGGACATCGACGCCGATGACGAGCGCCACGCCCGCGGCGCCGAGCAGCGCGCCGGCCAGCTTCAGCGGCGTCAGCGCCTCGTGGCGCGTCACCAGCAGGGTGATGAAGAAGACGAAGACCGGCGAGGTGGAATTGAGCACGCCGGCCAGTCCGCTGTCGACGTAGAGCTGGCCCCAGGCGAGCAGCGTCCAGGCAGCCGTGGCGCTGAGCAGAGACTGCATGAAGAGGGCGCGCCAGCTGGCGAGATCGCGCGGCAGGCGGTGTCCCTGCCAGCGCACCACGGCCAGCAGCACCAGCGCCGCGAGGCCTACCCTGAGGGCGATCAGCGTGACCGGCGGCAGGTCGTCGAGCGCCACACGGATCAACAGGTAGGACGACCCCCACAGCAGGGCGAGCAGGCCGAGCAGCAGCAGTTCTGGCAACAGGGCCGCCTGGGATTCGCTCCTTGTCTGGGTCATGGTCCGATGTGATTTGGCTGGAGATCAGGCGTCGTCCCTGCGACGACAGGAAGGCTAGATCTTTATCGGCGCGTGATGTTTCGCTTCAGATCGAAGTATGCTGGTACTCCGGTGGCCGTGCCGGCTATCCTTTCGAGGGGCGACGCTACGACCAAAGATAGCGTTCGCCTCGGCCGGATTTTCGTCGACCCCCGACGCATCTACACCTAGTTTCGGCGAAATATTCCTGGCAAAGTCGAGAATCACTTCTCCAGTGGGGCTTGTGGACGATGGAATTGCTGTTCAAGGACTTCAAGACCTTTGTCTTTGCCAGGGCGGGACAGTTCCTGGAGGACTTCATCGACCTCATCTCCGGCCCGAAGACTTTCCTCGCGACTGCCTCGGTCTACAACCCGGAGAACCTGGCGCGCGCCTGCTCTTTCTTCCTGATCCTCTACGTCCTGGTCAACCTGCTGTTCGTGTTTCTCTTCCCGCAAGACTTCGGCGTGGAGAAGCTGGTCGTCTTCAATATCGCCTACACGATCATCTTCACGGGTCTGTGTCTTCTTATCCTTCAGGTTTCCTGGTTGGTCGTGGGCGCCCGGCCGCCGCTACGGCGGGTGCTGCTCGCCTTCCTCTACTTCATCGGCATCGCCGTCCTGATCCAGATGTTCCTGTTGATCGCCTGGGTCATGATCGCCCACCCGATTGAGCAGACCGTCGCCGAGATGGACCGGCTGGACGCCTTGCTCGTGCAGGACCCGGCCGCGGCGGATGCCTTCATGGACGCCAATCCCGGCCTGATGCTGCAGCTGATCTTGCTGGTGGTCGCCTTTGTCGTCTATCTGCTGATCGACCTGGTCTGGACCATTGTGGTCTGGGGGACGTTTCGCGAACTGGCCGGCACCGGCCGGGTCAGATCCGCAATGGCTCTGACGCTGTTCTTCGTGCTGGCTCTGCTGCTCTTTTTCCTGTCGGTCCTGTTCATACAGGCCTTCATACCGGGAATAGGGGACACATCGTAGCAGCGCGGCGGTGAGTTTTCTCCGGCTGCATGCTACGATGGGGAGTCGCGATTTTTCGGGAGGCGCCGCCATGGTGGAAGAGCACGAACCGCTGATCCTCGATCTCGTCGAGTGGGTGGCCCGCCAGCCGCGGTCCTATTCCCAGGTCATGGAGGCCTGGCGCACCTCCTGCCCGCGCCTGCCGGTGTGGGAGGACGCGGTCGATCGTGGCCTGGTCGAGCGGCGGGCGGATGCCAGCGGCGATCCGCTGATCGCCGTGACGGCGGCCGGGCTCGACTATCTGGAACGGCACGGCCGGCAGTCCAAGCTGGCCGGCTAAGCCTGCCTCAATCCGCCACCACCCGCCTGTAAAGGTGCCAGGTGGCGTGACCGAGCACCGGCAGCACGATGATGAGGCCGAGGAAGGCCGGGATCGATCCGATGAGAAGGGCAAGGGCAACAATGAACCCCCAGAGCGCCATGATGCCGGGGTTGGCGGCGACGGCGCGCAGCGAGGTGGCGACGGCGACGCCGACCCCCACCGGGCGGTCGATCAGCATAGGAAAGGAGACCACGCTGATCGCCAGCACGACGACGGCGAAAGCGAAGCCGACACCCATGCCCACGACGATCATGGTCCAGCCGGCAGGGGTGGTCAGCACGTCGGCGAGGAAGGCACCAAGGGAGACGGGCGGCTGCGGGCCGAGGGTCGCGAGGTAGATCACCTGGGCGGCGGCCAGCCACAGCAGAAAGATCACCACCAGCGCCAGGGCCAGCACCAGGATCGGCCCGAAGGAGGGTGCGCGCACCATGCCGAAGGCGTTGACCCAACTCGCCTCCAGGCCGCGCTCGCGCCGGCGGCTCATTTCGTAGAGCCCGATGGCGGCGATCGGACCGACCAGGGCAAAGCCGGAAGCCAGTGGGAAGAGCAGCGCCAGCATGCCCTGATTGAAGGCGGCATGGATCAGCACGACGCTGACCACCGGGTAGATGATGCAGAGGAACATCACATCGGTGCGGTAGACGGTGAAGTCCTCGATGCCCTTGTGCAGCACGAGCCGCAGGTCCGCCGTGCCGAGGCGCCTGATCGCCGGCCGCGGCGCCGTCTGGTCGCCGGCCGTGCCGTGAATGGAGCTGCCCGCCGTTTCCATGGCGGTGCCGGCCTCCCTCAGCTTGTCCATACCCCACTCGATGGGGTTGCGAATGGTGTCCATATTGGGTCCTCGCGTTTCACCGGCGCGGGTCACCGGTGGTGGTGGCCGCGGCTTCTCCCTGGCGGAGCGCCTGCACCGGTCGCCGGCCGCAAGGGTGCCGTGACCTCATCGTTATGTTTAGGATAAGCCCTTCTAAGGCCTAAGTCTCCTCACATTTGGTTGTTTTTCAGACCACCGCTTGCCGGGCTTGCGGCCCGGCTGGCCGGGTCGGATAGTGCGTGCGATGACCAGCGAGTCGAAATCTCTCCCCGCCGGCAGCGACGGAGAACCGGTTTTCGGGCCGGCCTTCCAGGCGCAGCTCGAAGCGCTGCTCGCCTGGCGGCGCGACGTCAGGCGCTTCCGCCGCGACGGCTTGCCGGCAGGGCTGCTGGAGCATCTGCTGGGCCTCGCCGAGCTGGCGCCGAGCGTCGGCCTTAGCCAGCCCTGGCGCTTTTTGCGGGTGGTCAGTCCCGAGCTGCGTGCGCGCGTCCGGGAGAACTTCGCGGCGGCCAATGCGGAGGCGCTGGCCGACTACAGTGGCGCACGCGCCGCGCTCTATGCACGCCTCAAGCTCGCCGGCCTGGAGGAGGCCCCCGAACAGCTCGCCGTTTTCGCCGAGATCGATCCCGACCAGGGCCAGGGGCTCGGCCGCCGCACCATGCCGGAGACGCTGCAGTATTCGACGGTCTGCGCTGTCCACACCCTCTGGCTGGCCGCGCGTGCGGCCGGCGTCGGCCTCGGCTGGGTCTCGATTCTCGATCCGCAGGCGGTCGCGCGCGATCTGGCGGTGCCGCAGAGCTGGCGTCTGGTTGCCTATCTCTGCCTCGGCTATCCACAGGAGGCGCACGACGATCCCGAGCTCGAGCGCCGCGGCTGGGAGCGCCGCCGCGACGGTGGACCGCTCTTCATCACACGCTAGATAGGGGTGCTATTCGGGCAGCGCCTGCAGCGTGAAGACGGCGCGCAGCAGGTCGCTCATGCGCCCGCTACCGAAGTTGGCATTGTAGATCTTTGTGATGTCGGGCGAGCGGTAAAGCCGCGCCAGAGCGCTGTCGACCAGCAGGCGGAAGTCGCTGTCCCCGCGTTGCATCGCCAGGGCGTAGGGCTCGTAGGAGAAGAAGCGGTCGGAGAGGATAAGGTTGCCGGGATTGGCGGCGTTGGAGCCCAGCAGCATGAGGATAGCGCGGTCGGCGAAGTAGGCGGCGAGCTCGCCGCTTTCCAGTGCGCGAAGGCCTTCGTCATGGCTTTCCACCTCGACGACTTCCACTTCGATGCCGGCTTCCTGCAGGGCACCTTCCAGACCTTCCTCCGTGGTGGTGCCGGCACGCACGCCAACCTTCTGGCCGACGAGGTCGAGGAAGTTCGCCGGCCCGTCCTTGCGGTAGAGGACGCTTGAGCCGGTGACGAAGGTCAGGAGGCTGAAATCGACCCGCTCGCGCCGCTCCAGGGTGACGCTGGAAGCACCGCAGAGCAGATCGATGTCGCCGGCCTGCACTAGGTCGAAGCGGTTCTCTGTCGTCACCGGGACATACTCGATCCTGATGTCCTCGCGCTGAAGCTGGGCGCGCACCGCGCGCGCCACGACCTGGCAGAGCGCCACCGAGTAGCCTGCGGGCAGCCCGGCGTCGTCGGCGAAGGAGAATGGTGCCGCATCCAGGCGGTAGCCGAGCTTGATGGCGCCGCCATCGCGGATCCGATCGAGCGTTGCGGCCGCGGCGGCGCTGGTCGAGAAGAACGCCAGGATGCACAGCAGGAGGACGGTCGGGCGGCTTCTCATGGAGCACTCCCAGTGAGTTCTGTCGAAGGTCGCAATGCCTGATTGATCAGATCGGACCACAGTCCGCGGGGCCTGGCAACAGCGGTGGGGTGATATTTCGCGGTCGGCGGGAATAGGCGGCAAGCGGCGGCGTCGACTGAGTAACCCCACGAGGGAATGTGCGCCGGTTCCTCCCGCCGGTTCCCGTGTGGTGCCCTGGCATGGGCGCTTCCTGATGCAGACTCGGGGAGCGGCACATTTCCTCACTTCCTGTTGACAGACGGAGAGGTTCGATCATGTCCCGCAAACTCCAGTTCGCCCGTCGTTTTGGCGTCGTTATCATGCCGCTGGCGCTTGCTGCCGGATTGCTGCCCGGCCAGGCGGCCGGCGCGCCACAGAACGATCTCTTGAAGTTGGTTCAGGCTGAGGTCGGTGTCTTCAGCCAGGCCCAGCTCGAGGCTTATGCCGCCGCCGTCGTGAAGGTGCAGGAGATTGATCGTGCCTGGCAGCCGAAGATCGACCAGGCCGAGAACGAGACGGAAGCCGAAATCATGACCACCGAGGCCACCGACGAAATGATCGGTGAAATCGAGGCGGAGGGGCTCTCGGTGCAGGAGTACAACGCCATCACCCAGGCGGCCGAGCAGGACCCGCAGCTCTACGACCGTATCATGACCCTGCTCGCCCAGGTTCAGTAAGCCGGGCCGGCAGGGCCGCGATGCTCGGCGGCCTCGCGCCGCTGCAGAATTGCCCTGCATGCGGCGCCTTTTCGGTCGCTGGCTTCAGTGCTGGCGGGCGCGCACGATGATGCTCTCGATGGCGTCCTCGCCGAGGGCTCGGCAGGCCTCCAGGCGGTGCAGCCCTTCGACCAGCACGTAGCGTCCGTTGCCCTGGCGCACGGAGATCGGCAGCTTCAGGCCTTCTTCCATGATGCTTTGGGCGAGGGCGTCGACCTGCTGCTGGTTCAGGGAGCTCTTGCGCTTCACCGGTACGTAGATCTCGTCGATCGGGATCCGCACGCTCTCCATCGTCCGCTCAACCATCGGCGCCTCCAGCCAAGTCCTCTGCCCCAACGCGTCGCTCCGCAATCGTACCCACAGCGGGTCACGGGAATCCAGCGCCGCGGTCGCCCACCTGGAGCTGTCGGCTCGATCTCGGGGCGGTGCAGCAGTGATGACAAGGCCATGCAATCCGGCTATGCCGTAGGCGGCGCCGTCTTTCGCAGGCCCTCAGCTGTTCCCGGGGTGTTGTCGCTTCCGTGCTTTCATTGACCCTCTTCCTCAAGGGCTTGGCGATCGGTTTTGCCATGGCCGTGCCGGTCGGGCCCGTCGGATTGCTCTGTATCCGCAATACCCTCAATCACGGACTGAAAACCGGGCTGCTGTCGGGGCTCGGCGCGGCGCTCGCCGATGTGCTCTTCGGGGCGGTGGCCGCCGCCGGCCTGACCTCGCTGGCGGACCTGCTGCTCGGCCTCGAGAAGGAACTGCGTCTCGGCGGTGGCATCTTTCTCGTCCTGCTGGGGCTGTGGACCTACCTGAAGGCCTCGGCCAGCCGCGCCGCGCCGACGCCGACCCATGGTGCTGTGGTCACGGCCTTTCTGCTCACCATCACCAACCCGATGACGCTGCTGGCCTTCCTCGGCTTCTTCGTCACTTTCGACGTGGTAGCCGCCGGCGGCGAACTGCGCCACTTCGCCGTCCTCGTTGGCGGGATCTTCCTCGGCTCCGGCCTCTGGTGGGGCCTGCTCTGCACCGGCGTCGTCGAGCTGCGCCGGCGCATCGACGACAGCCTGGTGGTCCGCATCAACCGCGTCTCAGCCGTCGCCATCGCCGGCTTCGGGATCTACGTGCTGGCCGACGCTCTGATCTAGTGGCTCGTGCGTACGCGGGAGACCGCGTCCTGCCAGCCGGCGTAGCGCGTGTCGCGCTCCTCGGCGGCCATCTTCGGCTCGAAGCGGGCATCGCGCTGCCAGTGGGCGGCGACGGCCGCGAGGTCGGCGAAGAGCCCCTGGTTCAACCCCGCCAGGTAGGCGGCGCCCAGCGCCGTGGTCTCCGCCACCACCGGGCGCTCCACCGCCACGCCCAGGATGTCGGCCAGCATCTGCAGCATCCAGTCGTTGGCCACCATGCCGCCGTCGACACGCAGCGCCTCCAGCCCGCTGGCGCCGTCGGCCCGCATGGCCTCCAGCAGGTCGCGGGTCTGGTAGCAGACGGCCTCCAGCACCGCGCGCGCCAGCTCGGCCGGGCCGGTCGCCCGGGTCAGGCCGAAGACGGCGCCCCGCGCCTCGGCATCCCAGTAGGGCGCGCCGAGGCCGGTGAAGGCCGGCACCAGGTAGACACGCTGGCCGGTGTCGGCCTGCTTGGCCAGCGCCTCGGTCTCCGACGCGGTACCGATGATACCGAGGCCGTCGCGCAGCCACTGCACGGCGGCGCCGGCAACGAAGATGCTGCCTTCCAGGGCATAGGTGGTCTTGCCGCCGAGTCGGTAGGCGATGGTCGACAGCAGGCGGTGGCGCGAATGCACCAGCTCGGTCCCGGTGTTGAAGAGGGCGAAGCAGCCGGTGCCGTATGTCGACTTCATCATGCCGGGCTCGAAGCAGGCCTGGCCGATGGTGGCCGCCTGCTGGTCGCCGGCGATGCCGCCGATAGGGATGGCGTGGCCGAGCAGATCCGGCGCCGTGGTGCCGAAGTCGGCGTCGCTGTCCTTCACCTCCGGCAGCAGGCTTTCGGGAATGCGCAGCAGGGCGAGCAGTTCCGGGTCCCAGACCTGGCGCCGGATGTCGAAGATCAGGGTGCGTGCCGCGTTTGTGGCGTCGGTCGCATGCACCTTGCCGCCGGTCAGCCGCCACAGCAGAAAGCAGTCGATGGTACCGAAGGCGAGCTCGCCGCGCTCGGCGCGCGCGCGGGCACCGGGCACGTTGTCGAGCAGCCAGGCGATCTTGGTGCCGGAGAAGTAGGGATCGAGCAGCAGGCCGGTGCGCTGGCGCACCACCTCCTCGGCGCCTTGCTCACGTAGCTGCTGGCAGAACTCTGCGGTGCGGCGGTCCTGCCAGACGATAGCCTTGTGGATCGCCTCGCCGGTGTTGCGGTCCCAGATCACCGTGGTCTCGCGCTGGTTGGTGATGCCGATGGCGGCGACCGACTCGACGCCCAGGCTGGCGTCGTCGAGGGCACCGCGCATCACCGCCAGGGTATCGCGCCAGATATCCTCGGCATCGTGCTCGACCCAGCCGGACCGGGGGAAGTGCTGCGGCAGCTCCTTCTGGGCCTGGCCGAGGCGCCGGCCGTCGCCGGAGAACAGGATGGCGCGGCTGGAGGTGGTTCCCTGATCGATAGCGAGAATTTTGCGTTCGGCGTTCATGCCGGCTCCCCGAAGCTTCTTCTTGGTTCTTGTACCCTGCGACCGGGCCGGCCGCCGGCCTGAGGATGTCGGGGCAGGCCGCCAAGATCAATGCGTTTTGATCTGCGTCAAGGATGCCTTCGGCCGGTTTGCCTAGGGTCGCCCCACTTGCCGCGATACGGAGGTGGTCCCCACCATAACTTTTGGCCTCCGTGCCGTGGATTCGGCCTTGCCCAGTCAGGCCAGGGCGGTGCTGTCCGGTCTCACTCCCGGACGGCCCGCCAACTGCAAATTCGCCCGGTGCCGATCATTCCGGCGCCGGGCGATTCTTTCACCTCAATTCGCCGACGCCGGCTGAGCGGTTCGTTCGGCCAGTCGCCGTATTCGGGCGGCTGGCGGCGCACCCAGGCGGCGAAGCGCCTGATGTCGGGATGCGCGCGCACGGCCTCGGGATCGGCGTAGGCGCTCGCCAGTTCCTGCTCGCTGAACTCCCGGTGGATCATGCGATGGCAGACCTTGTGCAGCTGGCCGCTGCTCAGAAATCTTCGTCTTCAAACGCCAGGGTCGACTCCGCGCCGCGGATCACGGCACCGGCGAGCCCGGCCGTTTCGCCCAGCAGGTTCTCGGCGTAGAAGCGCGCGGTCTTCAGTTTGGCGGTGGCGAAGGCGCCGTCGCCCTCCCGGCCGGCCTCGACGGCGCCTCTGGCCAACAGCCAGCCGCCCAGCACCGAGCCGCAGAGGGCGAGGTAGGGCGTCGCCCCGGCGGCCGCAGCGACGACCGACTTGTCGCCTTCCTCGAGCAGCCAGCCGGTCGCGCCCTCCAGGGCCTCGATGGCCGCGGCCAGCGGCGGGCGCAGGGCGGCCAGCTCCGCCGCACCGCCGGCCGGCGGCAGGCCGGCGCGCAGCTCGGCGAACAGCGCCGCCATGGCGGCACCCTTGTCGCGCAGCAGTTTGCGCGTAAGCAGGTCGAGCGCCTGGATGCCGTTGGTGCCCTCGTAGATCGGCAGGATGCGAGCGTCGCGATAGTACTGCGCGGCGCCGGTCTCCTCGATGAAGCCCATGCCGCCGTGCACCTGCACGCCCAGGGAGGAGACCTCGCAGGCGACGTCGGTGCACCAGGCCTTCACGATGGGGATCAGCAGGTCGAGACGCGCCTGCGCAGCCTTGCGCTTGGCGTCGTCGGGCTCCGCTTTGGCGCGGTCAAGCGCGGCGGCCGCCCAGTAGGCGAGGGCCCGCGCCGCTTCCGTGCGCGCCTTCATGGTCGCCAGCATGCGGCGCACGTCGGGGTGGCGGATGATCTTCACGGACTCTTTGTTCTCAGGGCCGCCGTCGATGGCCTTGCTCTGGGTGCGCTCGAAGGCAAAGGCGCGGGCCTGCTGGTAGGCGCGCTCGGCCAGCGCCACGCCCTGCACGCCGACGGCGAGGCGTGCGTTGTTCATCATGGTGAACATGCAGGCCATGCCCTGGTTCTCTTCGCCGACGAGGTAGCCGACGGCGCCGCCGGAATCGCCGTAGGACATCACCGCCGTGGGCGAGGCCTTGATGCCAAGCTTGTGCTCGAGGGAGACGCAGCGCAGGTCGTTGTGCGGGCCGAGGCTGCCGTCCTCGTTCACGACGTACTTCGGCACCAGGAACAGGCTGATGCCGCGCGTGCCCTCCGGAGCATCGGGTAGACGCGCCAGCACCATGTGCACGATGTTGTCGGCCAGGTCGTGTTCGCCGTAGGTGATGTAGATCTTCTGCCCGGTGATCAGGTAGTGGTCGCCGTTGCGCTCGGCCCGCGTCTTCAGCGCGCCGACGTCGGAGCCCGCCTGCGGCTCGGTCAGGTTCATGGTGCCGGTCCACTCGCCCGAGATCAGCTTCGCCAGGTAGTCCGTCTTCTGCGTGTCGCTGCCGTGGGCCTGCAGCAGTTCCACCGTGCCCACGGTCAAGAGCGGGCAGAGCCCGAAGCTGAGGTTGGCCGCCTGCCACATCTCCTGCACCGCGGTGGCGAGGCTCCAAGGCAGGCCCTGGCCGCCGAAGTCCGGATCGAAGGGCAGGGCGTTCCAGCCGCCCTCGACGAAGAGGCGGTAGGCATTCTGGAAGCCCTCGGGCGTGCGCACCACACCGTTCTCGAACACCGAGCCCTCGCCGTCGCCGGGGTGGTTCAGCGGCGCGATGACCTCGCCGGCGAGCTTGGCGGCCTCTTCCAGGATGGCAGCGACCAGGTCGGGCGTCGCCTCCTCGTAGCCCGGCAGCCGGGCGATCTCCGGCAGCTCCGCGATGGCGTCCAGAGTGAAGCGCATCTCGCCGATCGGCGCCGCATAGGTCATCTCGTCTCGCCTCCCGGGCGCAAAAGCTGAAGAAAGCCGCCAGGAAGATGGAACAGCGGGCGCCGGATGGCAATGCGGCTATGCAGGCTGTGGAACCCGAATGGTTTCCTCCCACCGGCTGAGTCTCTAGCATGAGCACCAGGGAGAGGTCGGGAGAGGTATCGGCAGATGGCGAAACCAGCGACACCGCCGCCGCGCGGCTTTCCGGAGGCGGAATTCGCCGCGCGGACAGAGAAGGCGCAGGCCGCCATGGCGGTGGCAGGCCTCGATGCTCTGCTGCTGACCACCGAGCCGGAGCTGCGCTATTTCTCCGGCTTCCTGACCCAGTTCTGGCAGAGCCCGACGCGGCCGTGGTTCCTGGTGGTCCCCGCGAGCGGCAAGCCGGTGGCGGTGATCCCGACCATCGGGATCGACTGCATGGCGCGTACCTGGGTCGACGATATCCGCAGCTGGTCCTCGCCGCAGCCGGAGGACGACGGCCTGACGCTGCTGACTGACACGCTCGTCGAACTGGCCGGCAAGTCGGTGCGGATCGGTCTCATGAAGGGCAAGGAGACCCATCTGCGCATGCCGCTCGGCGACTTCGAGGTCTTAAAGGGAGCATTGCCCGATGCCTCCTTCACCGATGCCACGGCGATCTTCCGCAGCCTGCGAATGGTGAAGTCGGAGCGCGAGATCGCCAAGATCGCCCACGTCTGCGGCATCGTCTCGGATGCCTTCGCCGCGGCGCCGCGGCTCTTCGCCGCCGGGCAGAGCGACACCGAGGTGTTCCGCAGCTTCAAGATGGAATGCCTGCGACGCGGCGTCGACGACGTCTGCTACCTGGTCGGCGGGGCCGGGCAGGGCGGCTATGGCGACATCATCTCGCCACCCTCGGGCCGCGCTCTGCGCGACGGTGACGTGCTGATCCTCGACACCGGCTGCGTCTACGACGGCTACTTCTGCGACTTCGATCGCAACTTCGCCATCGGCCACGCACCGGAGGCAGCGCGCCGCGCCTACGAGGTGGCCTACAACGCTACCGAGGCCGGCCTTGCCGCCGCGCGCCCGGGTGCCACCTCTGCGGATCTTTTTGCCGCGATGCAGGCGGTGCTGGAGGCCGGCGGCGCCCTGGGCAACGACGTCGGGCGGCTCGGCCACGGCCTCGGCATGCAGCTGACGGAGTGGCCGTCGCATACCGCCTGGGACCGCACGGTGCTGCGGCCGGGCATGGTGCTCACTCTGGAGCCGGGCATGACTTTCGCGGCAGGAAAGGTCATGGTGCACGAAGAGAACATCGTGGTGCGCGAGGACGGACCCGAGCTGCTGACCCGGCGCGCGGCGCCGGAACTGCCGGTGATCTGACCCGCAGCCGTTGAAGGGACCGCTGCATGCCGCTGCCGTACGAGACGGAGAGCAACCGCCCCGGCGAGGTGCCGCCTCTGCGCCTTGGTGTCGTGCTGCTGCAGACCGACGAGATCATCGAGGCGGAATTTCCCAAGCTGCTTGGCGCCGAAGGTGTCCGCGTTCACTACAGCCGGGTGCCGAACGCCCGCGAGGTGACGCCGGCGGGACTCGCCGCCATGGAGGCGACGCTGCCCACGGCGGTCGGGCTGCTGCCGCCGGCGGTGCCTTTCGATGTCATCGCCTATGCCTGCACCTCCGGCTCCACCATCATCGGCGAGGACCGGGTTGCTGAGATCGTCCACAGCGTCCGCCCGGGCGTCGCGGTCAGCAATCCGCTGACTGCCGCCAAAGCGGCGCTGGCCGCGCTGAAGCTCAGGCGCATCGGCTTCGTCACGCCCTACATCGAGGAAGTCTCCGCCGCCATGCGCGACCACCTTGCCGGCGCCGGCTTCGACACGGTTTCCTTCGGCTCCTTCGAGGTGGTCGACGATGCGACCGTCGCGGCGATGACGCCGGACTGCATCCTGGCCGCGGCGCTGGAGGTCGGCGCGGCGGCGGATTGCGAAGGCGTCTTCATTGCCTGCACCAACCTGCGCGCGGCCGGCATCATCGAGGCGGCCGAGGCGAAGCTGCGCAAGCCGGTGATCAGCAGCAACCAGGCACTCGCCTGGCACATGCTGCGGCTGGCCGGCGACAGCGGACCGCGCAGCGGCCGCGGGCGGCTGTTCACCCAGGCCCTGTCATGAGGCTGATCGCTTAGCGGGCCAGCAGGCGGTCCGCCTCGCCGCTCAGATGCTCCACGGCGAAATCTATGAAGCTGCGGATCTTGGCCGCCGCGCGACGCCCCTCGGCGTGCAGCAGGTGGATCGGGACTTCGCGATCTTCGGCCTCCGACAGCAGTTCGACCAGGCGGCCCGCGGCGAGGGCGTCGGCCACCTGATAGGAGAGGGCGCGGGAGATGCCCCAGCCTTCCTCGGCGGCTGCGATCGCCGCCTCCAGAGTGTTCAGCGTCAGCGCCGGGGCGAGGCGCAGGGTTTCCTGCCGGCCGCCGCGGCTGAAGGTCCAGGCGGGCCGATCCGTGACCGTGGCGGCATAGATCAGGCGGTGCAACATCAGGTCCGCCGGGGCCTCCGGCCGGCCGTGGCGCGCCAGGTAGTCCGGGGCGGCCACCACGATGTGGCGTACCGCGCCGACCCGCCGCGCCGCCAGCGTGGAGTCGGGCAGCGCGCCGATCCGCAGGGCGAGGTCGAGGCCTTCCTCCAGCAGGTTCACGTTGCGGTCGACGAAGAGGGCGGAGGCGGTCATCGCCGGATGCGCGTCGAGGAAGCTGCGCAGGATCGGTGCCATATAGCGCTGGCCGAACAGCAGCGGCGCGGTGAGGCGGAGGTGGCCGCGCGGCTCCGCCCGGGCGCCGGCGGCCGTGGTTTCCGCCTCCTCCAGCTCGGCCAGAATGCGCTGTGCATCCTCGCGCAGGCGCGCCCCGGCTTCGGTCAGCGCGACCCGGCGGGTGGTGCGGGTGAAGAGCTGCACGCCGAGGCGCTCCTCCAGGCCGGTCACCAGACGGGTGACCGCCGGCGGCGACAGCCCGAGGCGCCTTGCGGCTCCGTTGAAGGCACCCTCCTCGGCGACGGACAGGAAAGTCGTGAGTTCCCGGAAGCGGTCCATTATTCCAAATATCATAACAGTGAATTCAATTCATAGAGTATTATTTCGAGCCGGAGATGGTGCCATCTTCTCTCCACGAACCACGAGAGAGAGGAGGCCGAGATGGCCCGCGCCTTCGCCGAGATCGGTTTCACGCCAGCCGTGCTGGCCGAGCAGGCCCACCAGGGCTCGGCTGAGAGCTATGCGAAGTTCCTCACTCCAGAAGCGGCGCCGGGCGACCGCCTCGGCCCGGCCGAGACGGATTTCGTCGCCCAGCGTGACGGTTTCTACCAGGCGACCGTGAGCGAGACCGGCTGGCCCTATGTGCAGTTCCGCGGCGGCCCGCGCGGCTTTCTGAAGGTGCTGGACGAAGGCACGCTGGCTTACGCCGATTTCCGCGGCAACCGCCAGTACCTCAGCGTCGGCAACCTCAAGGGCGACGACCGCGTGGCCCTCATTCTGGTCGACTACCCGAACCGGCGCCGCCTCAAGGTCTGGGGCCATGCCCGCGTCGTCGATGCGGCGGACGACCCCGAACTCGTCGCCCGCCTGCACGACCCGGCCTACAAGGCGCGGCCCGAGCGCGCGGTGGTGATCGCCGTCGCGGCGCTCGACTGGAACTGCCCGCAGCACCTGCCGCAGCGCTACACCCTGGAAGAGCTGGAGCCCGCCCTCTCGCAGTTGCGCGCCGAGCTGCTGCGCCTGCAGGCCGAGAACGCCGCCCTGCGCGGCGAGACCGCACCGCAGGCTTGAGCAGCAATCCATCAGCTATCCCGAACGACAAGGAGACAAAATCATGCAAGAGACTCTGCGCAACGCCGCCGCGGCGGTCGTGCTGGCAGCTAATTTGGCCACGGTCCCTGCGCTGGCGGCGGAGCCGTCCAGCCACCAGGTCGCCTATCGCACGGCCGTCGTCGGGGACGTCGAGGTCGCCTATCGGGAGGCCGGCGATCCGGCGCGCCCGACGATCCTGCTGCTGCACGGCTTTCCGACCTCCTCTCACATGTTCCGCGAGCTGATCCCGGCGCTCGCCCAGCGCTACCACGTGCTGGCGCCTGACTATCCCGGCTTCGGCGCCTCGGCCATGCCCTCAGTCGAGAGCTTCGACTACAGCTTCGACCACTTCGCCCGGCTGATGACCGCATTCATCGATGCCAAGGGCGTCGACCGCTACGCCGCCTACGTGATGGACTACGGCGCGCCGGTCGGCTACCGCATGTTCGCCGCCGATCCCGGGCGCGTCATCGGCTTCGTCATCCAGAACGGCAACGCCTATGAGGGCTTGCCGGAAACCTGGGACGACATTCGCGCCTATTGGGCCGATCCCTCGCCGGAGAACGCCGACAAGCTGCGCGGCTTCCTCACGCTTGAAGGAACGAAGTGGCAGTTCACCGCCGGCACGCGCGATCCCTCCAGGATCAGCCCCGACAACTTCTGGCACGTGCAGTACCTGCTCGACCGTCCGGGCAACCAGGAAATCCAGTTGAAGCTGTTCTACGACTACCGCACCAACGTGGCGCTCTATCCGCAGTGGCAGGCGCTGTTCCGCGAGCACCAGCCGCCGGCCCTGGTGGTCTGGGGCAAGAACGACCCCTTGTTTCCGGGCTATCTCGCCGAGGGCTACCGGGGCGACCTCAAAGACGTGGAGTTCCACCTGCTCGATACCGGCCACTTCGCTCTCGAGGAGGAAGGCCCCTTCATCGCTGAGCGCATGCTCGCCTTCCTGGACCGGGTGACGCAGTAGGACGGAATCAAGAGGAGGCCGTGCTACTGGGAACAAGGGGGTGTGGTTTTCCCGCTGGCGCGATCTCGGCGATCGTCTAACATCGCCCCATGAGCGAGATCGTCAATCTGCGCCAGGCGAAGAAGCGCCGGGAGCGGGCGAAAAAAGAGGCCGAGGCGGCAGCCAACCGGACGAAGTTCGGGCGCAGCAAGGCCGAGCGCAAAAAGGGCTCGGCCGAACTGGCCAAGGCCGCGCGGGACCTCGACGGCAAGAAGCTCGACTAGGTCCATCTCGCAACGTGACACCCCCTCCGGTCTCATCATCCCAGAGCCGAAGCGCATCGCCGCCGATCGCCGCGCTGCTGCTGATCGTTTCGTCGGCCTGCTGGGGCGGCAACATCTTCATCGGGCGCCTGATGCACGCCGAGGTGCCGCCGGTGGGCTTGAGCTTCTGGCGCTGGGCGCTGGCCTTCGCCATCCTGTTGCCCTTCGCCGTGCCGAAGCTGAAGCGCGACTGGCCGGAGATCCGGCGGCACTGGAAGAATCTCGCGCTGCTTGCCTTCTTCGGCATGGCGGCATTCCACACCGCGCTCTATCTCTCGGTGAACTACACCACGGCAACCAACGCCGCGCTGCTGGTCGCCATCTGCCCGGTGCTGGTCCCCGTGCTGTCCTGGGCGCTCTACCGCGAGCCGATCACCCTGCGCATCCTGCTGGCGACGCTGATCTCGCTCCTCGGCGTGGCGGTGGTGGTATTGCGCGGCGACCTCGGCCAGCTGCGCTCGCTGAGCGTGAACAGGGGCGATCTCATCATGCTGGTCGCCGTCTTCGCCTGGTCGATGTATACGGTGCTGGTGAAGCGCCGGCCGGCGGGACTGCACCCGCAGTCTCTGCTGGCGGCGACCATGCTGATGGCGACGCTCATGCTGGCGCCGGTCTATCTCTGGGAGAGTGCGATGGTGCGCACGATGCCGGTATCGGCCAACACGCTGCTTGCCGTCGGCTACGTGGTCGTGTTCGCTTCGCTGCTGGCCTTCCTCTGCTTCAACCGCGGCATCGAGGTGCTGGGGCCGAACAAGGGCGGCCTCTTCCTGCATCTGGTCCCGGTCTTTGCCGCGCTGCTGGCCCTGGCGTTTCTCGGCGAGCGCCTGGAGACCTACCATGCCATCGGTATCGCGGCCATCGCCGCCGGCATTCTGCTGGCCACCACCGCGACGACGGTGCGGCCGCCGCCCGCATAGCAGGCTGCTGAAAAAGTCATTCGGACCTGTGGTGCATCCTTCGAGACGGCGCTGCCGCGCGTCTCGAAGCACGAGGTCAAAACTGTCGCGAGGACTTTTTCAGCAGCCTGTTAGCCAAAGAATGGCGTGAAGACTTTGCCGACGATGGCCAGGACGGTGGCGGGCAGGCCCATGATGAAGGCCGTCGAGGCCGCCTTGTCCTTCACCACGATTGACTTCAGGGACATCTGCGCCGGCGGGTCTTCCTGTCCGCCGCTTACGGTGAGCAGCGAATCGCCGGCGGCTGTGTCGAAGGCGTTCACCACCGCGGCGGCGACGAGCAGGGCCGGATAGGTGATCGGCACCACGACCAGGGCGTGGAAGAAGGCATAGGTGAACACGCCGAGGGCCATGGCGATCAGGGCGAGGGTGCTGAGCAAGGCGAGGACAGCGGGCTGTCGCCTCGTCTTGCGCGGGGACAGCGCGACCGCGAGCATGTTCGAGATGATGCCCAGGAAGGTCAGGTTAGTGCCCCAGCAGAGCGCGGCGTTGGGCGAGGTCAGATCGGCGATCAACTCCTTGCCCACCGGCCCGAGGGCCTCGCTGCGGCGGAAGAAGCCGAGGCCGATGCCGTAGGCGCCGACGATAGCGAGGACGGCGCCGATCTTGTCCCGCTGCGCAACCCCCTCCCAGGAGAAGATGAGCCAGTATTCCAGGGTCGAGAGGGCCACGAGCGCCGCGGTGATGGCGATCAGCGGCCAATTGAGGGGCTTGGGCTGACTTCCCACGCCCGGACTTCCTTCCGCCAACTTCCCCTCCCGTTCCAGAGCATGGCAGGATCCTGGTGCGGCTAGCGAACGACCTTGCCGGGGTTCATCACGCCATCAGGGTCGAGCGCCTGCTTCACGCGGCGCATGAGGTCGATCTCGACCTCCGACTTGAAATGCGCGTTCTCCGCCACCTTCATGTGACCGATACCGTGCTCGGCGGAGATCGAGCCACCCATCTCCACCACCAGGCTGTGGACGGCGTGGCTCATCTCGTCCCAGCGGGCGAGGTAGGCCGCGCGGTCGGCGCCCTTCGGCTGCGAGAGATTGAAGTGAATGTTGCCGTCGCCGACGTGGCCGAAGGGCACCGGTCGGATGCCCGGCACCATTTCCTCGACCAGCGCCGTCGCTCGGGCGATGAACTCTGGCACGCGCGAGACGGCGACCGAGACGTCGTGCTTGATGGAGCCGCCCTCGAATTTCTGCGCCTCGACGATGCCCTCGCGGATGGCCCAGAAGGCGTCGGCCTGGCGCTGGTTGGCGGCCAGTGCGGCGTCGCCGACGAGGCCGTCTTCGATAGCCGTCGCGAGGAACTCCTCCAGGCTGTCGCGCAGCGAGCCGTCGGCGCGCCCGGAGGCGAGTTCCACCAGCACGTACCAGTCGCTGTGCTCGGCCAGCGGGTTCTCGATGCCTTCGACGTGCGCGAGGGCGAAGTCGAGGCCGATGCGCGGGATCAGCTCGAAGGCGTTCACCCGGTCGCCGGTCGCGGCGCGGGCGCGGCCCAGCAGCGCGACCGCCGCGGCGGGATCTGTGACCGCGACGAAGGCGACCTCCGTCTCCGCCGGGCGCGGGAACAGCTTCAGGCAGGCGGCGGTGATGATGCCGAGGGTGCCCTCGGCACCGATGAAGAGCTGCTTCAGGGCGTAACCGGTATTGTCCTTGCGCAGCGCGCGCAGGCCGTGCCACACGCGGCCGTCCGGCAGCACGACTTCCAGCCCCAGCACGAGGTCGCGCGCATTGCCGTAGCGCAGCACGTGCACGCCGCCGGCGTTGGTAGAGAGGTTGCCGCCGATCTGGCAGGAGCCCTCGGCGCCGAGGCTGAGCGGGAACAGGCGGTCGGCCTCGGCCGCCGCCTGCTGCACCTGCTGCAGGATGCAGCCGGCCTCGACGATGATCGAGTAGTCGGCGGCATCGACCTTGCGCACCCTGTTCATGCGCCCGAGGCTCAGCAGGACGGCGTGGTCTTCTTCGAAAGGCACTGCGCCGGCGACCAGGCCGGTGTTGCCGCCCTGCGGCACGATGGCGGCGCCGGCCGCGCGGCAGAGCTTTACCGCAGCGGCGACCTCTTCCGTCGAGCCTGGTCGCACCACGAAAGGCGTCGTGCCCTGGTAGCGCCGACGCTGCTCCTCCAGGTAGGGCGCAATCTCCTGCGGATCACTGACCACGGCTTTCGCCCCCAGCGCTTCCGTGAGTCGCTGCTTCAGGCTGTCGAAGTCGGGGGTCTTGGGGCTGCGGGCATCCATACGGGGCAATCTAGTGGCCCGCAGCGCCCCTGGCGAGTCTGCGCGGCGCCGCAGCGCGGCGCAGGCGGTCGTTGATGGCTGCGCCCAGACCCGCAGAGGGGATCGGCGTCACGGCGATGGCGCGCACCGGCAGGGCATCGAGGCGGTGCAGGTAGGCAAAGAGGTGGGCCGCCGCTTCCCGCAGGTCGCCGTCGGGACTGAGATTCAGGATCACGGCCGCGCCTGCAGGCACCTCCGGCCCGAAGGCCAGCAGGGCCTCGTCGGTCGCCGCCTGCCGCGCGTCGAGGCGCAGTGGATGGGCCGGGGCATAGTGGCTGGTCAGCATGCCTGGCGCCTTCAGCGGCCCGGAGGCGCCGGTTTCCGCCAGATCGGCAGCTTCGACCAGAGATCCTAGAAATGGGGTCAGGTCTTGCGCCGTTACGGCACCGGGGCGCAGGATCGCCGATTGCGGCCCGCTGAGGTCGAGCACAGTGGACTCAAGGCCGACCGCGCAAGCACCGCCGTCGAGGATCAGCGGCACCCGGGCGCCGAGGGAGGCGGCGACGTGCGCCGCCTCGGTCGGGCTGATGCGCCCGGAGGCGTTGGCGCTGGGGGCGGCCAGGGGAAGTCCTGCCGCAGCGAGGAGCCGCTGGGCGACGGGATGGGCCGGCACGCGTACAGCCTGGCTGTCGAGGCCGGCGCTGCACAGCAACGAAATGCGGCTGTTCCGACGCCGCGGCAGCACCAGGGTCAGCGGCCCGGGCCAGAAGGCGGCCGCCACCGCGCGGGCGCGGTCGTCGAAGACGACCTCCGCCGCGGCCGCCACGGCATCGGTGAAATGCACGATCAGCGGATTGAACTGCGGGCGGTCCTTGGCGGCGAAGATGCCGGCGACGGCGGCGTCCGAGGTGGCGTCGGCGCCCAGGCCGTAGACCGTCTCGGTCGGGAAGGCGACCAGACCGCCGGCGCGCAGCAGCGCCGCCGCGCGGGCGAAGGCGGCGTCGCCCGGCGGCAGAATCTCCGGCAGCGGGGTGGGTGGGCTCTCTGGCGTCATGGCGGCGCAGTCTAGTAACTTGCCCGGGAATTGCACCTGTTCGCTCTCCCCCGCCTGAGTACTCGACAGGACCCTGCCGGAGGTCTAAAAGCTCTCGGCCCCGCGGCAGCGGGGCAGCCGCCCCCCGCACCAGTCGCCGGCGTCGCGGGGCGGAAGCAAGGGAGCAGTCGATGACCACCATCGTCTCCAAGAGGACCACCGCGGCAGCTGCAAGCCTGGCGCGGGTTCAGGATTTCTATTTCAACTCGCGCTATGCCGCGCGCCGCGGCGCCCCGGGAATCAGCGATTTCACCTTCGGCAACCCGCAGGAGTTTCCGCTCGCCGGGTTGGTGCAGGCGATCCACAAGCACGCCGATCCGCAAAGCATCTCCTGGTTCGCCTACAAGACCAACGAGGCGGAGCCGCGCGCCTTCCTGGCCGACAGCCTCACGCGCGAGCTCGGCGTCGCCTTCGAGGCGGACGACATCGCCATGACGGCCGGTGCCTTCGGCGCCATCGCCCTGGCCTTCCGCCTGCTGCTCTCCGCCGGGGACGAGGTCATCGTCCCGCTGCCGGGCTGGTTCTGCTACGGATCGATGCTCGCCGCCGAAGGCGTCCGCGAGGTACAGGTGCCGCTGGCGCCCGGAACTTTCGATCTCGACCTGGAAGCCATAGAGGCGGCGATCGGGCCGCGCACGCGGATCGTGGTGGTGAACTCGCCGCACAATCCGACCGGCCGCATCTATCCGCGTGCTCAGCTGGAAGCCCTCGCCGAATTGCTGGAGCGGGCCTCGGCGCGTATCGGCCACCGCATCTTCCTGCTTTCCGACGAGCCTTACCGGCGCATCCGCTTCGATGGCATCCCCTTCGTCAGTCCAGCGGCGGTCTATCCCTGGAGCCTGATCGACTACAGCTACGGCAAGGTGATGCTGGCGCCGGGACAGCGCATCGGCTATCTCGCGGCGTCGCCGCTGATGCCGCTGCCGGATCGCAGGGCCCTGCGCGAGGCGTTCTTCGCGGCCCAGTGCTCGCTGGGCTGGGCCTTCCCCAGCGCTCTCATGCAGCACGCCATTCCCGACCTCGAGGATCTGACCATCGACATCGCGGCGCTGACCCGGCGTCGCGCCCGCATGGTCGAGGCCCTCAGTCAGTGGGGCTACGATCTGGTCCGGCCGGAAGGCACCTTCTACCTCTTCGGACGCCTGCCCGGCAGCGACGGCGGGCGCTTCTTCGATGGTCTGGCCGACCGCGACGTCTTCGTGTTGCCGGGTAGCGTGCTGCAGACGCCGGAATACTTCCGGATCTGTCTGACCGCCACGGACGACATGATCGAACGCGCCCTGCCGGCGTTCCGGGATGTCGCCGGTCAACTGGCCGCTGCGTGACCGCATTCAACCCTTTTGACAGGAGCCAGGCATGACTGAGAGCTATCCCCGCATTTCCGACGCAACCCTGGGCGCGCGCCGCGTCGCTTTGGTGAAGGCGCGCTGGCACGGCGAGATCGTCGACCAGTGCCAGGCCGGTTTCGAGCGCGAGATGGCGCGTGCGGCCGCGGCGGGCGAAGGACCCGCCTGGGCAGTCGACGTCTTCGAGGCGCCGGGTGCCTTCGAGATCCCGCTGCTGGCCCGCGACCTCGCGCGTAGTGGCCGCTACGCCGCCGTCGTCGGCGCCGCCTTCGTGGTGAACGGCGGCATCTACCGCCACGAGTTCGTGGCCGACACCGTGGTCGGCGCCCTCATGCAGGTGCAGATGGAGAGCGATGTGCCCGTGCTCTCCGCCGTGCTGACACCGCACAACTTCCACGACTCCGCCGAGCACCGGCGCTTCTTCTTCGACCATTTCCTGCTGAAGGGGGAGGAGGCGGCGAAGGCCTGCCTCGCGGTGACGGCGACCCGTCGGGCCATCCGCAAGGCAGCCTGAAGGGGCGAGTCCGCGTTCAGCCATGCATCCTGCTCCTGGCAGGATTGCCGACAGTTGACTATGGGAAGATACGCCGGCCCTGCTATAAGGGATTGAAGTCCATCCCTTTCCCGGGTTCCGACAACAATGATCGAATGGCTGGTGCCCGCCGACGTCGGGCTGACGGCGTCGGTGTTCCTTATCGTGTTCAGCGCCGTCACCTCCTTCATCACCGCGGCGGCCGGCATCGGCGGCGGCATCATGATGGTCGCCGTGATGGCGGTCCTCATGCCGGCGCAGGCGGTCATTCCGGTGCACGGCGTGGTGCAGATCGGCTCCAACGGCGGGCGGACCGTCATCATGCTCGGCCACGTCCAGTGGCATGTGCTCGCGCCTTTCTCCGCCGGTAGCGTGGTCGGCGCGGCGTTGGGCGGCCTGACGGTGGTGGAACTCGACCCCGCGATCCTCAACATCGGCCTCGCCTGCTTCATCCTTTATTCGGTCTGGGCGCCGCCGGTGTCAGCGCCGGGCCGCTTCAAGGTGGTCGCCACCGGTGCCTTTTCCAGCTTCCTCACCATGTTCTTCGGCGCCACCGGCACTTTCGTCTCGGCGATGGTGAAGTCGATGCGTCTCGGCCGTCTGGAGCACGTTGCCACGCACTCCGCCTGTATGATGGCGCAGCACTTCATCAAGGTGATCGCCTTCGGCCTGCTCGGCTTCAACTTCGGGCCCTACGCCGGGCTCATTGTGGCGATGATCGCCAGCGGCTTCCTTGGCACGGTGATCGGCAAGCACGTCTTGGTGAAGATGGAGGACCGGATCTTCCACCGCGTCCTCGCCGTGCTCCTCTCGCTGCTTGCCCTGCGGCTCCTCTACGAAGGCGTCATGTTGCTCGGCTGGTTCTGAGGTCACTTTTGCCATTGTGGAGCCAATTGGCCATAATTGGTTGACCAATTTACATGAAACGCCACCTCAACAGGCTTATTTCACTTGAATTCCAATGTCATTGTCGCTTTAACCAATGCTGGCGGCTTGGCCGCCCGACGAGGCCGGATCAACTGGCCCGCCGTACCCTCGGGAGGAAACCATGGACGCAGCCGCTAACCGCCTTGCCTGCAACATCCGGCGTGTGGCGCACCTCGACCTGCCCGGCGGCGGCCAGGTGGTGGTGCAGGACGGCTTTGCCTACATCGGCCACATGAAGCCGCCTTACGGCACCACCATTCTCGACGTCTCGGATCCGAAGAACCCGCGCATCGCCGCGCAGATCATGCTGGGCGACGATTTCTCGCACACCCACAAGGTGCGCGTCGCCGGTGACCTCATGATCACCAATGTCGAACAGAACCGCCGCCACTTCCTGCGCAAGGGCGAGCGCCTGCCGGAACTTTGCGCGCAGCTGGCGGCCGATCTCGGCCGCCCGCCCGGGGACGCCGAACTCGCCAAGGCGCTGGGCGTCGAGCCAGCGCAGGTCGCCGAGCTGGAAGCGTCGCGCCAGCGCGGCTACCGCGACGGCGGCTTCAAGGTTTGGGACATCTCCGACAAGGCGAAGCCGCGCGAGCTGGCGCACCAGCGCACCTTCGGCTTCGGCACCCATCGCTTCGACATGGATGCGAACTACGCCTACATCTCGACGGAGATGGAGGGCTACCTCGGCAACATCCTGGTGATCTACGATCTGAAGGACCCGGCCAGGCCGCAGGAGGTGTCGCGCTGGCACATGCCGGGCCAGCACATCGCCGCCGGCGAGAAGCCGACCTGGAAAGGCTACAAGAACCGCCTCCACCATGCCATGCGGGTGGGCGACGAGATGTGGGCCGCCTGCTGGCATGCCGGCTTCCGGGTGCTGGACGTCAGCGACATCGCCAAGCCGCGGGTGGTCGCCAGCCACGACTACCACCCGCCCTTCCCGGAGCCGACCCACACCATCCTGCCGGTCTCCGGCCTGGTCGCCGGGCGGCGCATCGCGGTCTGCGTCGACGAGGAGCACGACCACCGGCCGGGGCGCCTGCACGCCTTTCTTTGGGTCTTCGACGTCACCGATCTCGCCAACATCGTCGCGCTCTCGGCCTTCGATGTCAGCGAGCTCGACTCGCCCTGGGCGCGCGCGCCGGGGCGCTTCGGGGCCCACCAGTTCCGCGAGAAGCTCGACGAGCCGCTGGTCTTCGCCACCTGGTTCGGCGGCGGTCTGCGGGTGGTCGACGTCTCCGACCCCTTCGCGCCGGAAGAGGTCGGCCACTTCATCCCGGAGCCGGTCGGCGACGAGCCGAGCCCGCAGTCCAACGACGTGGACGTGGACGACCGCGGCCTGATCTACATGATCGACCGCAACCGCGGATTCGACATTCTGGAGATAACGAACAGATAGCGCGACGCCCTCTCCCACGCAACGCAAGCACGACAAGCAGGAAAGGTTCCTACATGACAGCACAGGTATCGGAGCAGGACGTCGTCGGCGAGGAGCATTGGACCAGGAAGGGCGACGTGAAGCTCTTTCTCTGGGAGAAGTACGTTGGACAGCCGTCAGGCAAGAAGGGTACCGTGCTCTTCGTGCACGGCTCCTCCATGGCCTCGCAGCCGACCTTCGACCTGCAGGTCGAGGGGCGGCCCTTCAGCTCCGCCATGAACTGGTTCGCGGTGCAGGGCTACGACACCTGGTGCGTCGACATGGAGGGCTACGGCCGCTCCACCAAGGATCGCGACATCTTCTGCGACATCGCCAACGGCGCCGACGACCTGGCCGTCGCTACCGACTACATCGAGAAGACGCGCGGCGCCGGCCCTCTGCTGGTCTACGGCATCTCCTCCGGCGCCCTGCGCGCGGCACTCTTCGCCGAGCGCCATCCCGAGCGGGTGAAGCGCCTCGTTCTCGACGCCTTCGTGTGGACCGGCGAGGGCAGCCCAACCCTGGAGCAGCGGCGCAAGAAGCTGCCGGAATTCAAGGCCAGCAAGCGTCGCCCCATCGACTACGCCTTCGTGCAGTCGATTTTCGCGCGCGACCATCCGGGCTGCGCCGAGGACAAGGTGGTCGATGCCTTCGCCAAGGCGATCACCGCCCTCGACGACTCCATGCCCAACGGCACCTACATCGACATGTGCTCGAAGCTGCCGCTGGTCGACCCGGAAAAGATCGCCGTGCCGACCCTCATCATGCGCGGCCAGTACGACGGCATCGCCGGCTTCGAGGATCTGCTGAAGTTCTTCGACAAGCTGCCCAACCCGGACAAGCAGTTCACTGTTATGGCCGGCATTTCCCACGCCTCCTTCCAGCAGAAGAACTACATGCTGGTCTATCACATCCTCGGCGGCTTCTTCGCCCAGCCGGACCCACTGTACAGTGGAGAGTGACGACTGCTGCAGCCACCAATTGTTTGCAGGCATACAGGCTCGAAAATTGCCACGGCATTGGCATACCGCTGCCCTCGCGCATGTGATGAGCTAGGGACAAGCGCAAGTCTTCCTGATCGGCGCCGGACCGCTCGCAATTTCGGTTGCGGGCGGTCCCCTCTTGGGAGCAGCGACCCATGGTAAGGATGCGGCGTGCGTATTTCCCTCTGCTGGCGACGCTGGGCCTTGCGGTGGGATCTCTTGCCTGGACCGCCTGCGCCGGCGCAACGCCCATCACGCGAACCTTCGAATTCGAAGCCGTCGATCTGCAGAGCCAGATCTTCGAGCAGGGCGTGTTTCCGGTCACCGACCCGGTTACCGGCTCGGTCACGCTGACCTTCGATCCCATGGGGCCGGCGGTGGTCGACGAGTCCGCGGGCATCCTGGCCTTCGCAATCAACATTGCGCTGGCCTCCCCCGTCGGCTTCAACTACGACCCGGCGCTGGACATCCTCACCCTGGGTGGTCTCGGCTCCGGTGTGGAAGGCGGTGATGTCGCCGACTTCCTGCTGCGCATCGCCGATGCCGCGTCGTCGGCGCCGTCCTTCCTCGAGTTCTGGTACACGAGCCGGCCGGAGTTCTACATCGCCACCAGCGGCAGCGTTTCGCTTGTTGCGGTGGCCGAGCCCGGCACGCTCGCCATTTTCGCCCTCGGGCTTGCCACCGTCTTTCTGGCACTGTTCGTCGTAGGTGTCACACCGTCGCCGCCGAGCGTTCCGGGCGGCAGGCGTTGACGGCGTGCCAGGTGGTCTCGGGGTCGAGCGCCATCAGGGCGTCGTACTGGCTGAGGAAGACCTTGCCGGTCAGCTCGTCGAGGAAATGGGAGCGCTGCAGCTTATCCATCACCGGACCCTTCACCTCGGAGAGATGAAACGATACGCCGGCCGCCTTGAGGCGCTCGTTCAGCGCCTCCAGGCTCTCCAGCGCGCTGGCGTCGATATCGTTCACCGCGGAGCAGATCAGCACCACGTGCTTCAGTGCCTTGTCGGCGACTGCCATGTCGTAGAGCCTGTCCTCCAGCCAGCGCGAGTTGGCGAAGTAGAGGCTCTCGTCGATGCGCACGGAGAGCACCGCCGGACTGGTGACGACGCGGTGGCGCTTCACGTTGCGGAAGTGCTGGGTGCCCGGGACCTGGCCGACGACGGCCATGTGCGGGCGGCTGGAGCGCACCAGGAACAGCACGATGGAGAGCGCGACGCCGGTGACGATGCCGGCCTCGACGCCCGCGCCCAGCACCACCAGGATGGTCGCCGCCATGGCCGCGAAGTCCGCCTTGGAATAGTCCCATGTGCGCTTGAGGGCCTTGAGGTCGACCAGCGACAGCACGGCGACCACGATGGTGGCGGCCAGGGTTGCCTTGGGAAGCTGCTGGAACAGTGGGGTGAGCAGCAGCGCGGTGAGGCCGATCCCCACCGCCGTCATGACGCCTGCCATCGGCGTGCGCGCGCCGGCATCGAAGTTCACCACCGAGCGGGCGAAGCCGCCGGTCACCGGGTAGCCGCCGGTGAGGCTGGCCGCGAGGTTGGCGGCGCCGAGCCCGACCAGCTCGCGGTTGGGGGCGATGCGTTCGCGCCGCTTTGCGGCCAGGGTCTGCGCCACTGAGACGGACTCGACGAAGCCGACCACGGAAATCAGTACCGCCGAGGGCAGCAGTTCCTGCCAGAGCGCGAGGTCGAAGGGCGGCAGGGCGACCGGCGGCAGGCCCTGGGGGATCGCGCCCACCACCTTCACGCCGGCGTCGTCGAGCGCGAGCCAGCGCACCAGCAGGATGGTGGCGATCACCGCCGCCACCGGTCCCGCCTTGGCGAGGCTGTCGGCCAGGCGCGGACCGAGCCCGAGTTTCATCAGCAGCGGCTTCAGGGATTTGCGCACCCAGAAGAGGAAAAGCGTGGCGCCGGCCCCGATGGCGAGGGTCGCGCCGTTCACGGCGTCGATCTGGGCGGTGAGGGAGCGGACCATCTCGATGAGGGTGTGGCCGGTGGCCTCGACGCCGAGGATGTGCTTCAGCTGGCTGGTGGCGATGAGGATGCCGGAGGCGGTAATGAAGCCGGAGATCACCGGATGGCTCAGCAGGCTGGCCAGGAAGCCCAGGCGCAGCAGGCCGAGCGCCACCAGGAACAGGCCGGAGAGCAGCGCCAGGGCGAGGGCCGCGCCGCGATACTCAGGCGTGCCGACGGCGGCGAAGTCGCCGACCGCCGCCGCGGTCATCAGCGAGACCACGGCGGCCGGCCCGACGGCAAGGGTGCTGGAGCTGCCGAAGAGGGCGTAGCCGACCAGGGGCAGCATGGAGGCGTAGAGACCCACCTCCGGGGGCAGTCCCGCCAGCAAGGCATAGGCGAGGCTCTGCGGGATCAGCATGATGGTCACGATCACCGCGGCCAGGGCATCGCCGTGGAGGGCTGTGCGGTCGTAGCGGCGCATCCAGGCGATGCCCGGCAGCAGGCGTTCGATCATGGTTTGATCCAGCGGAGGCAGGCTTCCGTTCAGTTGACCACTTCGGGCTTCACGGCCCCCGGTTTGGCCATCCACTCGCGCCCGCGCAGCATGGCCTGCCAGTAGATCGGCGGCAGGATCTTCTCCTTCAGCAGCCAGGCCAGGCGGCTTGGCTGCTTGCCGTCGATCAGCCAGTTCGGGAAGCTCGGCAGCAGCTTGCCGCCGTAGCCGAACTCGGCCAGCACGATCCTGCCGCGCTCCACCGTGAGGGGGCAGGAGCCATAGCCGTCGTAGTGGCCGATGGGCAGGCCGCGGCCCATGTCCGCCAGCACGTTCTGGGCCACCACCGGCGCTTGCTTGCGCGCGGCTGCCGCCGTTTTGGCGTTGGGTGCGTTCATCACGTCGCCCAGGCTCCAGACGTTCTCGAAGGTCTTGTGGCGCAGAGTGTTCTGGTCGACGTCGACCCAGCCGGCCTGGTCGGCCAGCGGGCTGACGCGGATGAAGTCCGGCGCGCACTGTGGCGGGCAGACGTGGATCATGTCGAAGCTGCGCTCGACCCGGGTCACCTTACCGTCGGCGTCGGTCTGGTCGAACCAGGCCCGCCGAGCCGGACCGTTGACGGCCACTAGGTTGTGGCTGAACTTCAGCTCCGCCTTGTATTTCTCGACATACGCCATCAGCGCGGGCACGTAGTCTTTCACGCCGAACAGCACCCCGCCGGCGTTGTAGAAGGCGATGTCGATGTGGTCGAGCAAGCCGGAGCGGAACCAGTGGTCGGCGGAGAGATACAGGGCCTTTTGCGGCGCCCCGGCGCATTTGATCGGCATCGGCGGCTGGGTGAAGAGGGCGGTGCCGGCCTTCAGGTTTTTCACCAGCTTCCAGGTGTAAGGAGCCAGATCGAAGCGGTAGTTGGAGGTGACGCCGTTCTTGCCGAGGGTGTCGACCAGGCCCTCGATCCGGTGCCAGTCCAGCTTCAGGCCGGGGCAGACGATCAGGCGGTTGTACTGGACGGCGCGGCAGCCCTCCAGCAGCACAACGTTGCGCTCCGGCTCGAAGGCGGCCACGGCGGCCTTGATCCAGTGCACTTCCCGCGGCAGCACCGAGGACAGGGTACGAACCGTCTCGTCGGCCTCGAAGACGCCGCCGCCGACCAGGGTCCAGCCGGGCTGGTAGTAGTGGATGTCGGCGGGATCGATGATGGCGATGTCGAGTTCCGGGGCCCGCGACAGCAGCGAGGAGGCGACGGCGATCCCGGCCGATCCGGCACCGACGATCACGATATCGAACTTGTTGTCGATGGCGTCGGTCGGCGTCTTGCCCCTGTTGGCGATGCGCCGCACCACCGCGGTCATGTCGTAGCCGGCATTCTTGGCGGCGACCAGGATATCGGCCAGGGGCATCCTGCCGGCCCGGCTCAGCGACCACAGGGTGATGGAGCGGGTGCCGCTACGGCAATAGGCGAAGACCGGCTTGGGCGCCGCCTCGAAGGCGTCGGCGAAGTGCGCCGCGTCCTCGTCGCTGACCTTACCGGTCTCGACCGGCAGGTAGAGTACCTGCAGGCCGGCCCGCTTTGCCGCTTCCTCGATCTCGTGGAACAGCGGCTGGTCATTGCCCTCGCCGTCCGGGCGGTTGCAGATGATGGTCCTGTAGCCGGCCTCGGCGATCGCCGGAACGTCGTCCGGCAGAATCTGGGGCGCCACGCCGAAGGACTTGTCGACCCGCTTTATTTCAAGGGACTTGTGTTCCATAGATTCCTCCACCCGGCCTTTGTTGCCCGGATTGTTGTTCGGCCACCGGCGTCACAGCGCGTCGACGGGGATCTTCAGGTAGCGGACGCCGTTGTCTTCTGCCGGCGGCAGATCGCCGGCCCGCATGTTGACCTGCACCGAGGGCAGGATGAGCACCGGCATCTGCAGGGTCTTGTCGCGCTCGCGGCGCATCTTCACGAAGTCGTCCTCGGAGACGCCTTGATGCACGTGGATGTTCTTGGCCCGTTGCTCGGCCACAGTGGTCTCCCAGACGTAGTCGTCGCGCCCGGGCGCCTTGTAGTCGTGGCAAAGGAACAGGCGGGTCTGCGGCGGCAGCGCCAGGATTTTCTGGATCGAGCGATAGAGCTGGCGCGCGTCGCCACCCGGAAAGTCGCAGCGCGCGGTGCCGTAGTCCGGCATGAAGAGGGTGTCGCCGACGAAGGCGGCATCGCCGACCACGTAGGTCGAGCAGGCCGGGGTATGGCCCGGGGTGTGTATCACCCTGGCTTCCAGCTTGCCGATCCTGAAGGTCTCGCCGTCCTCCAGCAGCTTGTCGAACTGCCGGCCGTCGGTGGCGAAGCCCTCTTCGGCGTTGAACACCTTCTTGAAGACGCCCTGCACCGTGTCGATGCGGGCCCCGATAGCGATCTTACCGCCGAGCTTCGCCTTGAGGTAGGGCGCGGCAGTGAGATGATCGGCGTGCACGTGGGTTTCGAGGATCCACTCGATGGCGAGGCCCTTTCCCTGCACGAACGCGATCAGCTTGTCGGCCGAGTCGGTGCTGGTGCGCCCCGACTTGGGGTCGTAGTCCTTCACCGAGTCGACGACCGCGGCCTTCATGGTCTCGGGATCCCAGACCACGTGGGTCGCGGTGAAGGTCGCCTCGTCGAAGAAGGTCTTGATTTCCGGGTTCATGGCATTCCTCGTCAAATAACGTCCCTTGGGGGCTCTTTGTTCTAGCCGGTCCGGCTCAGGCTTGCCTGCTCTTCTTGGCGATGGTGCAGACCCCCAGCAGGCGGTAGGCCGGGCAGTAGCCGACGGCCGCGGTCAGCAGAGGGATCACCCCGATCCAGCCCCAGGCGGACTTCGGGCCGATGAAGACCAGGGAAATCAGCACGATGCCGACGACGACGCGCAGGATCCGGTCAAGGGTACCGACGTTGCTTTTCATCACTTCTCTCCTCTGGCAGGGGGCAGGCCTTTCCTGCGCCTGGCGGGACCATAGGCGTCCGGCAAGCGGAAATATGTGATTTAGTCACCGAGGGGGAGGGTCGGCCTTGCGGCAGATCAACCAGGGCGGCCGCCGGCCACCCTTGGCAGTCCTCGACGACGGGGGAGCGGGCCGGTCCATGCGCACCTTGCTACCTTGCCTGATTTTCGCCGCCCTGACGCTGGTAGCCGCGACCGCCGCCCAGGCGACGCCGGGCGCCGTGCTGGTGACACGTGCTGAGAGTGCGCCGCTCCGTGCGGACGCCAGCCCTACCGCGCCGCTGCTGTGGCGCCTGGAGCGCGGACAGCGGCCTGCTAGTTCCGGCGCCGGGGGTGTGGGTCGAGGTGGCGGTGTTCGGGCTGGTCGGCCCGGCGGGTCTTGCTGCTGGCAACGCGATAACACACGACGCCGCCAAGGCGTCCTCACACCTCTGCCACCGGGAATCAGCGCTATTTGACCTGCATGGGTCGCGAATCGCGGAATTGTGCAGCGCGGGTGGAGCTAGAAAGAAAAGTCCGCGCAAGAAATGGCGCCGTCAAATCAAGAGCCGCGACGATCAACCGAGGGATACGCAAAGAATAGAAAAGAAACAACAACGGAGGTAAACCCGATGAATGCGAGTCGACTGACAAGCCTGGACAGCAGGTTCGCCGTCCTGGTTATCCTCGCCTCCGCGATCGTTCCGATCGGGGTGCATGCGCAGGAGACTGCGGCACAAGCCAGTGGTGACATTACCTTCACCTCCTGGACCGGCCCCTACATGCGCAGCCAGGTGCTGGGTTTTGTCCGCCCGTACGAAGAGGCTACCGGCACCAGGGTCTATGTGGATCACTACGCGGGCGGCATCGGCGAAATCCGCGATCAGGTGGAATCCGCTAATGTGGTCTGGGACGTCGTCGACCTGACCCAGGCGGATTCGCTGCGCGCCTGCAACGAAGGACTGCTGGAGAGCCTGGAGGGCATCGAGCTGGCGGCCGGCGCAGACGGGTCCGACTTTCGCGATGACTTCGTGGACGGCGCGCTGAACCGCTGCGGCGTCGGGGTCATCGCCTGGGCGACGGTGTTCGCCTACAGCAACGAGGCCTTCGGCAACAGACCGCCGACCACAGTCGCCGACTTCTTCGATACCAAGAAGTTTCCCGGCCGGCGCGCCATCCGTGATGATCCGACGGTGATCATGGAGTGGGCGCTGATCGCCGACGGTGTCGCGGCGGCGGATGTCTATGGCGTCCTGGAAACCGAGGAAGGCGTCGCCCGCGCCCTCGCCAAGATGGACGCGATCAAGCCGGGACTCCTGCTGTGGACCAATGGGCGCGAGCCCGTGCGTCTGCTGAACGCCGGCGAGGTCGCCATGACATCGATCTGGGCGACCACCGGTGCGGTGGCCTCGCGCGAGGAGGGGGCGGATTTCTCGCTCGTCTGGCACGGCCGGGTCATCGAGCTCGATCTATTCGGCATTCCCAAGGGCAGCCGCAACAAGGCGGCGGCGATCGACTTCATCCGCTTCGCCAGCAGCTCGCAATCCCTTGCCAGGATGGCCAGCCATCTGCCCAACGGGCCGGCCCGCCAGTCGTCCCTGGCGCTGGTCTCCGACGAAGTGCGGGCGCAGCTTCCCAACAGCCCGGCCTATGAGGACGAGATCACCATCCGGTCGGATGCCGCGTGGTGGGCGCAAAACCACGCAGCCCTGGAGGAAGCTTTTGATGCCTGGCTGGCGCAGTCCGCCCAGCAGGGCGCTTCCGGCACGGTGCGCTGAGCAGAGACGATGAGGAGCAAGGAGGAAGACAGATGAGCGAGGAAACGCATGTGGCACCGAGCGGCCTGGTGGAAAAGACCGGACTCTTCGCCGGCATGAATCTTTTTATGGGCATCGCAGCGATGGTCATGATCCTGAGCTTCGTGCTCTTTACCATTCAGGATGTCGAATACTCCAGCACCGTGTTCACCGACGGCAAGGACTTCATCATCAGCCGGCTGAACTGGTTCTATGTGCTGGTGGTCAGCCTGGCGCTGTTCTTCGTCTTCTGGCTTCTCGTCAGCCGCTTCGGCGATGTCAAGCTGGGCAAGGACGACGACGAGCCGGACTTCTCGACCTTCTCGTGGATCTGCATGCTGTTCAGCGCGGGGCTGGGCTCCGGCCTGATCTACTGGGGCGTGGCCGAGCCCATGTACCACATCCAGGACAGTCCCTACCTGACGCGCAACGGGATCGAGCCCGGCAGCCTGGATGCGGCCGCCTCGGCCATTCGCGTCACGATTTTCCACTGGGGCCTGCACGGCTGGGCGCTCTACGTGCTGGTCGGGCTGAGCCTTGCCTATTTCGCCTACCGCAAGGGACTGCCGCTATCGCTGCGGTCGACCATGTACCCGATCCTGAAGGAAAGGATCTACGGACCCTGGGGCCACGTGGTCGATCTGCTCGGCGTGTTCGGCACGATCTTCGGCTTGGCGACGTCGCTCGGCCTGGGTGTCGCCCCCATCGCCGCCGGCCTGGAGAACCTGGGCTGGCTGGCGAACACGACGACCAACCAGCTGATCCTGGTGGCCATCATCACCGTGATCGGGACGACCTCGGCCTCGACCGGCGTGAGCCGCGGCGTGCGCATCCTGAGCGAGATGAACGTCTGGGCCAGCCTCGTACTGCTGCTGCTCTTCCTCGTGCTCGGCCCGACGGCCTTCATCCTCGGCATGGTGATCTCTGGCACCGGCGACTACCTGTGGAACGTCATTCCCATGGGCTTCTGGATCGACGGCGATCCGGAGCGTCAATGGCAGAGCTGGTGGACGATCTTCTACTGGGGCTGGTGGATTGCCTGGTGCCCCTTCGTCGGCATGTTCATTGCACGCATCTCCAAGGGCCGCACGATCCGGCAGTTCTGCTTCTGCGTGCTCCTGGTGCCGACGACGGTCGTCGCCCTGTGGATGGGCGTCTTCGGCGGCGCGGCCGTGGGGGTCGACCTGTTCAACGATGCCGGCGTGGTCGAAGCCGTGAACAACAACTATGCCAGCGGGGTGTACCAGACCATTGCGGGCTTCGGCTACGACTGGCTTGTCACACCGATCACCATCCTGACGACTGTGCTGCTGATCTCCTGGTTCGTGACGTCGTCGGACTCCGGGACCCTCGTCATGTGCACCATCCTGTCCATGGGCGATGAGCATCCGCCGATCAAGTTCCGCATCTTCTGGGGCTTGGCGTCCGGCGTCGTTGCAGGCGTGCTCATTCTTGCCGGCGGCCTGAATGCGCTGCAGACGGCCTCCATCGTGGCCGGCCTGCCGATCGCGGTCATACTGTTGGCAATGGGCTACGGCTTGGTGAAGACGTTGAGTGAGGATTTCCCCGGCCTCGCCGTCAAGGACAAGATGGCGCTGCTCTACCTGCAACGCTGACGTCAGGTCGTCTGCCGTCGCCGCCCCTCAGCTCCCGGCGGCGAGGCGCTCCAGGCTGGCGCGGTCGGTCAGGCGGATCAGGCCGCGGGTCATTTCCAGCCAGCTGCGGCGCTGGAACTCCTTCAGGTGGCGGCTGACCACCTCGCGTGCCGAACCGAGCTCCACCGCCAGTTCCTGGTGCGTGGCGCTCAGCCGGCCCTCGGAATCGGCCAGGTCGAGCAGCTTCTGCGCCAGGCGCTTGTCGATGCGCTCGAAGGCGACTTCCTCGACCACGTGCAGCAGGTCGGTGATGCGGCTGGAATAATCGGAGAAGACGAAGCGGCGGAACTCGGCCGAGCGCGCCATCAGCTCGTCGAAGGCCGCCTTGGGCACGGCCACGGCGTCCACCTGCGTCTCGGTGACCCCCTCGGCGTTATAGGTCTCCTGCGACAGCAGGCAGGCGGTGGTCATGATGCAGCTTTCGCCGCCGGTCACCCGGTAGAGCACGATCTCGCGGCCGCCGGAGGAGACCTGCTGCACGCGCACCGTGCCTTCCAGCAGCAGCAGGAAGTTCTCCGCCGGCATGCCGGGGGCGAAGATCGTCGTCTGTGCCGGCAGCGAAACCGCCTGTGCCCGCTCGGCGACCAGCTTCTGCTCGGCTGGCGTCAGCTTGGCCAACTCGGGAAAGCGGGTGATCCAGTCGGGCGACATTTCGCGGTATCGGCTCCTGTGCGGCGGGCGCCTTTCCTGTCGGGCCAGCGGCGCTTCGCACTCAAGGCGCGACGATAGCCGGGGCGGGCCCGCTGCGTCCACCGCCACGGGGCCGGCCGCCTGCGGAAGCGGCGCAAAGGAGGTGCGTTCCCGGCGCAAAGGAAGTTTGTGGGAATCTTCATAGAGGCGCCGGTGCGCTTGGGGGACCCTCCGTTCCCGCGGACCCGGCTCGGCCGCCAACTGCCGGGCGGCCGCCAAGGGTCAATGTGGGAGAGAAAGTCATGCCACGCCTGCGCCTCACATACTATAGCCTCCTTGTCTTCCTCACCGCTCTGCTGGTGAGCGCCATCGCCAACGCCCAGACCGTCGTCGTGCCCAGCGTGAGCCTGGACGCGGTACTCGATGTCGACCACTGCGACTCTGCCGGCTCGGTGCTCTGCGGCGGCAGCGGGTCCAGCGGCGCGGCGGCTGTCGGCAACGACTCGGTCATCGCCGTCTACGTCCAGGTCAAGCTCGCCAACGGCCTTCCCGTCGGTGGCCTGGCCGAGAGCGCCTTTGCCACCTACGCAATCGCCAACCCGCCGCTGGGCGTCAGCCCTGCCTTCGTGTCCAGCGCCGTCTGCGCCGCCTGCTTCGCCGAGCAGACCACCGGTGTCTACCGGCTGGCGATGCGACCTTCCTCCGGCAACTGGAGCAGCGGGACCTACGTGGTGCTGTTGCAGGTGACCGGTAGCGGGGGCGCCACCCGCCAATTGCTTCTCCCGGTCGATATCCCGAACTGACCACGGGCCGCCAAGGCCAAGCTCCGCGTCAGGCCGGCAGGCGGTTGCGTCCTGGCGGGGTGGCAGCCATGCTTCACATCCGGCTCATCGAGTCCGGACTGCACATGGTGGGTGCGCGGAGGAGATCGGAAGCATGAGCGACGACAGCGGATTTCCCCTCGAAGGCGGCTGCAGTTGCCGCGCGCTGCGCTACCGCATGACCACGCCGCCAATGTTTGTGCACTGCTGCCACTGCCGCTGGTGCCAGCGCGAGACCGGCTCGGCCTTCGTGCTGAATGCGATGATCGAGGCGGATCGCATCGAGGTGCTGCAGGGCAGGCCGGAGGTGGTGCTGACGCCGAGCGCGAGCGGCAAGGGCCAGAAGATCGCGCGTTGCCCGCGCTGCCGGGTTGCTGTCTGGAGCAACTACGCCGGCGCCGGCGACGGGGTTCGCTTCCTGCGCGTCGGCACCTTGGACGATCCGGATCGCCTGCCGCCGGACATCCACATTTTCACGGCGTCGAAGCAGCCCTGGGTGGTGCTGCCGGAGGGCGCTCTGGTCTTCGCGGAATACTACGACCGCGAGGTCTGCTGGCCGGCTACGAGCCTGGCCCGGCGCAAGGCTCTGCTGAGCGGCTGAGAAACGTCGGACAGAGAAAGATCCGCAGGCCTGTTCGGCCGGCGGATCTCCTCCGACCCGGGGGTGGGGGTAGGCTCTCGGCAAGCATCAACCCCCGGGCAGACTCTGGACGGCTTGCTTCATCGCATTCTGTCTGGGTAACGGAGAAGGCTCTCCATGGTTCCCGGCGATATGGAATTCTGCCGCGCTGGCCTCTGCAGGCGGATTCAGCAAAGCCACGAGAGGGCGATGCCTGTATGAGCACGAAACCGGCCGCTTTGCCTCATGCCCAGCTGCGCAGGGTTGGACGGCAGCTGCCCGCTTGCTATCGTGAGGCAGGGACGAGGAGCGGAGCAAAGCGGATGGCGGTTCAGTATGCCGAGGACTTCATCGATCGCCTGCACGTGATCTGGGGGCCGGGGTTCCTCTCGCCGGGCGGGCCGGAGGAGGTGCGCGAGATTGTGCGCGGGCTCGATCTCGACGGCAGGTCGTTGCTCGACATCGGCTGCGGCACCGGTGGCCCCGCCAGCGTTCTGGCGGGGGACAAAGGAGCGCGTGTCACCTGCCTCGACGTCGAGCCGCAGCTCATTGAGCGGGCGCGGCGTACGGCGGAGGCGGCCGGCGTTGCCGACAGCATGACCTTTTGCCTCGTCGAGCCGGGCCCGCTGCCCTTCGATGCGGAGTGCTTCGACGTGGTGTTCAGCAAGGACGCGCTCATCCACATTGCGGACAAGCGGGCGCTCTATGCAGAGGTTCTGCGGGTGTTGAAGCCCGGCGGCGTTTTCGCGGCGAGCGACTGGCTGGCCGGTGCGGGCGCCATGGACGATCCGGCGTTCCGGCGCTACGTCGACCTCGGGCACCTGAAGTTCACCATGGCGACGGCGGAGGAGACCGCGGCGATCATGCGCGAGACCGGCTTTGCCGATGTCGCCACGGTCGACCGCAATGCCTGGTATGCCGAGGTTTCGGCACGCGAGGCCGCGGCCATCGCGGGCCCGCTGCGCGAGCAGGTTATCGCAGTCTCGGACCTGCAGACCTACGAGCGCTGGCGCGACGGCCGCAAGGCGCTCGCCGATGCGACCGCTCATGGTTCCCTCCGGCCGACGCACCTGCGCGGGACGAAACCGAGGTCTCAATCCCTGTAGGAGGGATCCTTCTCGTCGAGCATCTCCTTCAACTGCTCGAAATGGGCGAAGGCGGAATCGTTGTAGGTGCGCCAGCCCTCCGCCGTCTTGCGTGCAAGGTCATCGGGCATGACGTTCAACGGCTGGCCGCTGGCGTAGGCCAGCATCAGCGTCTTCGCCGCGCGCTCGAAGAAGTGGAGGTGCTCGAAGGCCTCGGCCACGCTTGGCGCCGTGCAGGTGACGCCGTGGTTGCCCATGAGGAGGATCGGCCGGTTGCCCAGCGCCGCAGCCAGTCGCGCCCCTTCGGCTTCCTCGTCGGCGATGCCGGAAAATCCTTGATCAATGCTGACCAGCTCGAAGAAGCGCGCCGTATTCTGGTCGATCGGCTTCATTGCCGGGTCTTTCAGAGTCGCCAGCGCCGTGGCGTAGGGCGGGTGGCAGTGCAGCAGCACGCGGGCCTCGGGGTTCGCCCGGTGTATGGCGCCGTGGATGCACCAGGCCGAGGCGTCGGGCGCGTTCGGCCGCGACATGGTCTCGCTGTCGCCGGCGTCGAGCAGCAGCAACTCGCTCGCCTTGATCCGCGCGAAGTGGCGCCAGCGCGGGTTCATCAGGAAGCGGTGGCCGTCGGCGGAGACCGCGGCGCTGAAGTGGTTGCCGACCGACTCGTGCCAGCCGAACTGGACGGCGAGGCGGAAGGCCGCCGCCAGGTCGATGCGTAGCTCGGTCTCGCTGTTCCGGCTGTGCAACACTTCGATAGGTGTGGTGCCGTCCGCGCTCACGTGAATCTCCCTTCTGAAACCGCTGCTCGGTAGGTGCTGCGCAGCTCGCCGCGGTCGACGTAGGTGCCGCGCAGGTAGCGCTCGCCGCTCTCGGCACTGTAGGCGTCGCGGCCATGCACCACGCGGTGGTTGTCGAAAACGATACACTCGCCGGCCTTCAGGCGGTAGCGCACCAGGTACTTCGGCGACTGCAGCAGGCGCCCGAAGCGGCGGAAGGCGGGATAGTAGAGATCCAGGAACCGCTGAGGCAAGTCGAAGACATCGGCCAGGTGCTGGCTGATGGTGACGCCGGAGATCTCGTCGTTGTGGTCGAGCTCGATGACGCGCTGGCGGGCGCGGATGTCGAAGCCCTCGTGTTCCCAGTAGAAGGGGATCTCGGTCTCCGCCAGCAGTGCGAAGTCCTCCGGGTTGTCGCGGCGCAGGTCGGCTGCTGCGGCGGCACCGTCTAGGATGAGATTGTCGCCGCCCTCGACCGAGTTGGCGCGGCAATGGAGGAACTGCACGCCCGGCGCCAGCTCCTCGGCGGGCACGTCGGTGTGCAGCTCCAGCGCCTTGGCGGTGTAGGCGAGATTGACCGGGTCGGCATGGACGCGGACGTCGAAGTAATCGCCGAAGAAAGTCGGCCGCACCTGGCCGATGAGCCGCACGGTCTCGGTGAGCCCTGCGTCGCTGTCCGGCATGTCGGTGAGGATCGACACACCCTCGACGAGCAGCGCTTCGGCCCACTTCCCGACCAGCGCCCGATCCTGCTTCAGCGCGGGCTGCGAGAAGCGCGCGATCTTCGGATAGTGGTCGGCGTACCACAGGCGGCGCGGCAGGTCGGCCGGGTCGTGGCGCCGCTGCCCCCCGGCATAGGGTGCCAGCCAGTCGAGGCGGTGGCGCGTCACATGGCCGCTGCCCCGCCAGACGATCTCCAGGGCCTCGCCGGCGACCTGCGCGCTGTCCGGATAGGGCGCCGCGTCGTCGTGGAAGATGTCGAAGCTGCGCTCGCGGGTCTCCTTGTCGAAGGAACTCGGGCAGTTGTCGCGCAGCCAGTAGTAGTTGAAGTAGCCGCGGGTGCCGTCGGCGAGCGGCACCTCGAGACCCTGGCTGCCGAGCGTCACGCCGCCGCGGGTGGCGAGGTCCAGACTTCCGTCCATGGCATCAGGCTCCGAATGGCCGGGAACTAAGATAAGATAACTGTGCTAGCATATCGGTATAAAGCCTGATAAATCGAAATGTAAGATAATCTATAAGTTAAGTTATGGATCGCACTCTGCCGCCCCTGCGCCTGCTCAGCGTGTTCGCCGCCGTGCAGCGCCACGGCGGCCCGCGGCAGGCCGCCGCGGCGCTGAACATCTCGCAGCCGGCAGTCAGCCAGGCGCTGCGCCAGCTGGAGGATTTCCTCGGCGCGCGCCTGCTCGACCGCCGCACCCGACCGGCCCAGCTCACCGAAGCGGGGCGGCTGCTGCACGCCGCCACGGTGGAGGGCCTTGGGCGCATCGCCGACGCGGTGGAGGAGATCGGCCGTCTCGATGCCGAGGCCGGGCGCTCGCTGCGCATCGCCTGCTCGGTGGGCTTCGCGACCTACTGGCTGATGCCGCGGCTCGCCGCCTTTTACGAGCGCCACCCGGAGGTCGCGGTGCACGTGATGACCTCGCCACACGGCGCGCCGGACTTCGCGCCCGGCGTCGACATCGCTGCGCGCTACGGCAACGGCGCCTGGCGCGACGGCGCCGTGACCCTGTTGTTCCGCGAGCGCATCGACCCCGTCGCAAGCTCGGCCCTCGCCGAACGCCTGCGGCTGGCGCCGGCGCCGCTGGCCGCCGCGCCGCTGCTCCACGTCGACGTGGCGGATGCGCGCTGGACGCCCTGGGACGCCTACCTGCGCGCCGTCGGCCTGACCCTGCAGGGCCAGGCGGCCGGCGGCAGGGCCAAGGGCCTGCGCTTCACCAACTACGTACAGGCGACCCAGGCGGCGCTGGCCGGCCAGGGCATCCTGCTGGGCTGGCGCTCGATCACCGGCGATCTGGTGGCCGAGGGGCGCCTGGTGCCGGTCGTCGACGCGCCGCTTGTACCGGAGGATGCCTACTACCTCGTCACCTCCGGGCGCAGCCGCGCGGCCGCTGACTGCGCGGCCCTGACGGCCTGCCTGGTCGAGGCGGCGTCGCACAACAATTGAAACCCGATTGTTGGGGCGGCGACATCAAGCCGACACGCAGCGGGCCTATGTCTCCACTCTGGAAACCGATGAAGTCGCCGCGGGGACCGATGGAGGACATCGATGACGACAGGACTGAACCTTACACTGCCGCAGGGCGGCAGCCTGGCGCGGCGCGCCGCCGCGGTTCCGCTGCGGCTGCTGCAGTGGCTTCAGATGCAGTACCGGCATCACCGCGATCTGCGGCATGTGGCGCAGCTCGACGACTACCTGTTGCGCGACCTCGGCCTTACCCGCGACGAGGTCACGCGCGGCCTCCTGCAGCCGACCCCTTGGCGCTGAGCCATGACGCCGGCAAGCGAGAGCGGTGTCACATCCGTCGCCACGGTGACGCCGGCGCTTCTGCGCGCCTACGACCGCCGCGCCCGCGACCTGCGTGCCGAGGCGCAGTCGGCGGCGCTGCGCTGGCTGTTCGGCGCGCCGCTGCGCTGCTGCCTGAGGCTCCGCTTTCCTAAGGTCCCGACACGCTGGACAAGAGGCTGCTGAGCGGGCCGACCGGCAGGTGCGCGAAGAGGGCGACGGCTGCGGATTCCAGGCACAATCCCGAAAAGTTAAACAAAATCACTGCTCAGATTTGAGGGGCTGGATTTTCTATTAAGGGTTGATAGGTTCCCTTCGCGATCACTGACGACCGCGACAGGGAGAGAGAACGTGGTCAATTCGGGAAGTTTGGGTACTGCTTTGGCCGGCGCCTTGCTGGGGTTGGCGCTGTTTTCGGCCGCCCCTGGGAAGGCCGGGGCCACGGTCATCTTCGAACAGGTGCCCACAGGCTCGGTCAATACGCCGGCGGTGGTGAGTGCCGGCGGGGTCCGGGCTTTCGACGACTTCACCCTGTCGGCCGCGGCCCGGGTGACCTCGGTCGACTGGATCGGCCGCTCCGGCCCGAGCGACCAGTTCCAGATCGGCTTTTTTGCCAGCGATCCCAGCAGTCCTTTCGGCCTGCCTGTCGCGCTGCCGCTTCGAGGTCACCGTCACCGCTGCCCTGACCCCCGATGCCGGCTTCCCTTCCGTTCAGCATTATACCGCCGACCTCGGGTCGGGTTTCGTCCTCGAGGCCGACACGCGCTATTGGCTGTCGATCAAGAATGTGACGCCCGGCGTGACTCTTTGGGCGTGGAATGGCGATCACTATGGGATCTCCGTCGGCAGCAATGGCGCCAGCTACAGCTTCAATCAGCTGACGCTGTTCTTCACCCTCAATAGCGCTCCGGTCGCGGTCCCTGAGCCGGCCACTGCCGGCCTCTTGGCGCTCGGACTGGCCGGCCTCGGTGCCGCTGCGGTGCATCGCCGCCGTCGCAGGTAAGGCGCAGTGAAGCGCATTCGCTGAGTCATCGCGGGGGGTCTCTCTCCTGGCCATGACCACACTGCCACGGCGCGCCAAGTCCTACACCTGAATCTGCCTGCGCATTGAAGCGCGTCGTGCGGCACTGCGTGGACGCGAAAGCTGCGCGCCTGCCTTCGCTTGTGCCGCCCTTTCGCGCCGCCGTTACCTCCAGAGAGCAGGCCGCCGCCGGCACTGCCGTGTGTAATCGCACAGCCGCCGCCGCAGGCCGGTGATATCGCTTCGTTACACACGCTTCAACCGTTGACCGCTCGACGCCGCCGAGCATGCCGCTGGTCCCCGCCGCGCGGTCGGAAGGAGGAATCATGCCTGCCCGTGAAGACAATCCCCATCACGACAAGCCCGTGAAGGCCAGTGCCGTTCCCTGCTGTCCCGAGCTGACGGCCGAGCCCTGCTGCGATCGCCTGACCTGGGACTACCGCCTCGTCAACCGCATCGGCGACATTCCCGTCGAGGTGAAGATCTCCGTGCTCTTCGAGCGCTGCCCCGGCCCGCTCTCGCTCGGCGACCTGGTCTACTCGACCACGCTGCTGCCCGGCGAGACGGTGCGGTTGTTCACTTCCAGCCGCAAGAACCGCTTCACCTTCGACAGCGAGTCGCAGGTCAGCTACCGCCACGAGCAGACCTCGGAAGAGTCCTACTACATGAGCTCGATGGACCGCTTCATGTCGGATCTCTCGGTGCGCGAGGACGTCGAGCAGGACCGTTCCAGCTCCGGCTCCTTCAAGACCGACGGCAGCGTCTCCGGGGCCCTGGAGAGCTTCTTCGTCGGCCCCTCGGCCAGCGTCAGCGGCTCCCACAACGCCTCTTCCACGCTCGACTTCACCCGCGAGCTGAAGAGCCATGCCGAGGCCTCGCACGAGCGCTCGGTGCAGGTGACCCGTGCGTCCAGTTCGGTCTCCGTCGGCGAGGTACAGAGCCGCACCCACGCCGAGGGCGAATCCGAGAGCACTTTCGAATCGGCGACGCGTACCATCTCCAACCCCAACCGTTGCCACGCGGTCACCTACTTCGCCTACCAGATCAACAAGACGCAGATCGTGCGCTTCAAGATCCTGGCGATCACCCGCCGCGTCATCGATCCGGCCGGCGACAGCAAGGTGGCCATCGTGCCGCCGCGCTTCACCGGCGAGGTCTCGGTGATCCCCCAGGGCGTGCTGGCGACCGACAGCAAGCGCGTCGCGGTGGAGTCCGTTGCCCGTGCCAGCGCCGTGGCCGACCGGGCCGGCGTCATCTCCGCCGGTGGGGACAACGTCCAGGTGGCGCAGTCGCCGCTGCAGGGCCAGCTCTTCACCGGCCGCACCCTGGCGGCACAGCGCCTCAGCACCGCTCAGCCGATCCCGGAGGAAAAGCGCAAGCAGGCGCTGGAGGCGGTCGACAAGGAGCTCGTCGCGGCCGGAATGCTCGACAAGGTCGGCGGCAGCCTCAGCCCCAAGCTGGCGGCCGAGCTCTCCATCGAGATCAAGTCCTGCCTGCCGACCCCGGCCATCCTGGTGAAGGGCTGCCTCGACGAGTGCAACGTCTGCGAGGATGCCCGCAAGCTGGAGATCAAGCTGGAGCTCGAGCGCAAGGACCTCGAGAACAAGCTGCTCGCCAAGCGGATCGAGCTCCTGGAGAAGTCCCAGGAATACCGTTGCTGCCCCGCCGGCGAGGTGGAGGAGGAAGAGGAGGAAGCATGAGCGTGAGCTGAGGCCGCGGCCTCAGCGCTCAGGCGTTCTTACAGAAGGGGTGCGTCGGGTGAACGGCGCACCTCTTTTGCTTTCACAGCGGATTCTCGGCCGAGTGCGGGGACGACTTGCGCGCTGTCTCCAGGCCGAGTTGGCGTTGCTGCAGGGTGTCCGTGGTATGACCCGGCGATCAACCCAGCGCCCTGCGATACATCTGTCGGAAGACCGGCATTGTCGCCTGCCATTTACCCTGCATTGCCTGTGCGCAGGCGGCGCCGTAGCCATCGTCGGGCCGCGGGCGCAGGCCCACGAAGGGTGGCAGGCCATAGCGCATGGCGAGGTAGTTGGCCCACAGCCGGGCCGTGCGGCCGTTACCATTTGCGAAGGGATGGATACGGACCCATTCCGCGTGGGCCCAGGCGCAGAGATCGATGACGGCGGCGACGTCGTCGGCGCTGAGATCCTGGTCCGGCGCGATGAGGGTGTCGAGCGCTTCGACCGTACGCTGCAACTTCTCTTCGAATTGCTTCAGTTCGCCCGCGACCTCTTTCGCAGGAGTGCCGCGGACGTTGCCGATTTCGACCTCGCAGTCTTGGAGACCGGCCTCGCCACGAAACCGGCCCACGTATTCCGACCGCGGCGGGATGAGCTTCTGCATAGTCGCGCTTTGCCAGTCGCGCGCCTGCTCGATGCTGGGGGATAGGCGTTGGAGGGCGTGGTCGCGGGCTTGCAGGAGGGCTCGGCGCAGGTTGGTCCGGAGCTGTGTGCTGTCGCCGTCCCAGTCACTCATTCAGCAGGCTGAGCACCACCGACTCGGTTCGCCCGGCCTCGCCGATGACTTTCCCTTCCGCCGGGTCGTTCTGCGCCGCCGCTTCGGTCTCGACGACCTCGGCGATCGCACGCTCGAACTTGGGATCGTTCGTTCGGTAGGCCCGCAGATCCTTCAGAGTGGACTGCAGTTCGTTCTCCACTTCCAGGATGCGCCGGGCGACGAACTCGGTGATCGCCTCGTTGGCGAGCTGGTTCAGGGACTGGCGCTGCAACTTGCTCAGCTTGGCCAGTCCGGCCTTCACCGCAGGGTCGATCCGGAAGGTTGTCGCAACCCTCTCCATGGTGCTGTCACTCCTGTGTATTAGATGACATCAATATACATATATGACGTCATTTGTCAATAATGGCATCATCTAGCAATCTTGACTCCTCATGTCGGTTTATATAGAACATAAAGTGAACAAATGTACTGAAGCTGTCGAGGTGAGATGCCGCCTGCTGCCTGTCAAGACGCGCGCGTGGACTGGAGTGCCATGCGCCGCTTTCTGGGAGTTTCCGAGCCTCCCGAGGCCTCCCGCGCGGCTGTCGGAAACGCCTCCGCAGGCCCCGCCGCCGGCCTCGCCGCCCTGCGCGATCAGGTCAGGCGCATCGAGCAGGGCCGGGGGGCGGGGCGGATGCGGCCGGTGGCGCCGCTGGGGCTCGCCACGCTCGATGATGCACTGCCCGGCGGCGGCCTGCCGCTCGGCGCGCTGCACGAGATCGAGGGTGAGCGCGCGGAGTGGGACGACGGCGCGACGCTCGGCTTCTGCCTCGCCCTGCTGGCGCGCCTCCAACGGGCCTTTCCGGACAGCGGTCAAATCCTCTGGGTCTCGCGCCGGGGCGACCTCTACCCGCCGGCGCTGGCGGGACAGGGGCTCGACCCCGGCCGCTTCCTGCTGGTGCGCGCCGGCAGCGACGCCGAGGTGCTCTGGGCCATGGAGGAAGGGCTGCGCTGCCGCCGCCTCGCCGCCGTGGTGGGCGAGGTCGAAGGGCTCGACCGCCTGGCCGGGCGCCGCCTGCAGCTCGCCGCCGAGGCCAGCCTGGGAGGCGGGTGCGGCATCACCGCTTTCGCCTTGCACCGCCGCTTCCGGCCGCTGCGCCAGGGCCGCGCGGCCAGCGCCGCACTCAGCCGCTGGCGCGTCACCGCCGCGGCTTCCAATGACGATCTGGAGGAGTCTTTCATCGGCCGCCCGCGCTGGCGGCTCGACCTCCTGCGCTGCCGCGGGGCGGCGCCGGGATCCTGGCAAGTGGAGTGGGACGATGCGGCGTGTGGTTTCTCTCTGGCTCCCGCGCTTCGCGACCGATCGCTGGCAGCGTGCCCGAGCCGCGAGCCTTGCGCAGCGGGGGGAGAACTCGTCGACTTCCGGCAAGTCGGCTGAAGCCTCGCAAGCCCTTGCGCTGGTCGCCGACGAGTCCGGGCGCCTGAGCCTCGCCGCGGTGAATGCGCAGGCGGAGGCCGGCGGCCTCGCGCCCGGCCTGCCGCTGGCCGAGGCGCGCGCCCTGCTGCCCGGTCTCGTCACCGTGCCCCATGAGCCGGAGGTCGATGCCCGCGCCGTCGCCGCGCTGGCCGCCTGGTGCGCCCGCTACACGCCCTGGGCCGCCCCCTGCTCGACGGCGGAGGGCGAGGGGCGCGGGCCGGGCGGCGCCGCCGGGCTGCTGCTCGACGTCTCCGGCTGCTGCCACCTCTTCGGCGGCGAGCGTGCCCTGGTGGAGGACCTGCAGGCGCGCCTCGCGCGCTTCGGCTACACCGCGCGCCTCGCCCTGGCCGACACCCTCGGCGCCGCCTGGGCCATGGCGCGCTATGCCACCTCGGCCGCGCATCCTGCCGTCATCGTCATGCCGGGCCGCCAGCGCGCCGCCCTGGCGCCGCTGCCGCCGGCGGCCTTGCGCCTGTCCTCGGGCACGGTGGAGCTGATGGACCGCCTCGGCCTGCGCCGCCTGGAGGAGCTCTACCCGCTGCCGGCCGCCGTGCTGGCGCCGCGCTTCGGCGCGCTCGCCGTGCGCCGCCTCGCCCAGGCCCTGGGCTCGGAGGCGGAGGCCCTCTCGCCGCGCCAGGCGCCGGCCGCCCACCTCACGCGGCAGATCTTCGCCGAGCCGGTCAGCGACCCCGACGACCTCGGCCGCGCCACCACCCTGCTGCTGGAGCACCTCTGCCGCGAGCTGGGCCGCGCCGGGCGCGGCGCCAGGCAGCTGGAGCTGACCGCCTACCGCAGCGACGGCAGCCTGCAGCGCCTCACCCTCGGCACCAGCCGGCCGAGCCGCGATGCACGGCATCTGAGGCGCCTGTTCACCGAGAAGCTGCCGCGCCTCGATCCCGGCTTCGGCATCGAGGTGATGACGCTGGGCGCCACGCTGACGGCGCCGCTCGCCGCCCAGCAGATGGAACTGCGCCGCGAGAGCAACTCCCCCGGCGCGGCGTCGGGTGCGAGGGACATTCCCGAGCTGGTCGACCGCCTCGACAACCGCCTCGGCAGCGGCGCCGTGCGCGCGCCGCGGCTGCGCGAAAGCCACCTGCCGGAACGCGCCTTCGCGCTCGCGCCCGCCGGGGCGGATGACGGGGCGCCGGGAAAGGCCAACGACGACTGGCAGCGCACGCCGCACCCGAAGCTGCGCCCGCTGCGCCTGCTGCCGCGGCCGGAGCCGATAGAAGCGCTCTCCCTCCTGCCCGACTATCCGCCGGCGCAGTTCCGTTGGCGTCGCGTGCTGCACCAGGTGGTGCGCGCCGAGGGCCCGGAGCGCCTGCTCGGCGAGTGGTGGCGGCTCGACCCGGAAGAAAGCGAGACCCCGCCGCGCGACTACTTCCGCGTCGAGGACTCAGACGGCCGCCGTTACTGGCTCTACCGCAGCGAAGGCCACTGGTTCCTGCACGGGCTGTTCGGGTGATGCAGGCCGCGGCCCGCTGGAAACCTCCTCTCCTTGATGGGGAGGGTTGGGGTGGGGGTGAACCTCCGTCCTTTCAAACCGGAGCTCCAACCATGGCATCAAAGAACGCACGACAACTCCGAAGCAACGCGACCGATGCGGAGCTGCGCCTTTGGTCGGCGATACGCCGCCGCCGCCAGGTCGAGGGTGGGGGTGCCGCTGGTGGGGTTGAAGCATGACCCCCACCTACGTCCCTCTCGAGGTGACCAGCAACTATTCCTTCCTGCGCTCCGGTTCGCATCCGGAGGAGCTGGTGATGGGGGCGGCGGCGCTCGGGCTGCCGGCGGTGGCCATCGCCGACCGCAACTCCGTGGCCGGGGTGGTGCGCGCGCATGTGGCGGCGAAGGAGGTCGGCATCCCGCTCATCGTCGGCGCACGCCTCGTCCCCCAGGACGGGCCGGAACTGCTCTGCTTCCCGATCGACCGCGCCGCCTACGCGCGGCTCTGCCGCCTGCTCACCCTGGGCAAGCGCCGCGCGGAGAAGGGCCACTGCCTGTTCTCCCTCGACGAGGCGATCGCGCACGGAGAAGGCCAGGTCTTCGTGGTGCTGCCGGAGGGGAATATCGAAGCGGGCTTGCGGCGCCTCGCTGCGGCTTTCCCCGGCGATGTCTTCCTCGGCGCCCGGGCGCTCTACCGGGGCGACGACACAAGGCGTCTCGCGACGCTGGCCGCGCTCGCCAGGGATGTCGGCGTCGGGCTCGCCGCCTGCAACGACGTGCGGATGCACCTGGCGAGCCGCAAGCCGCTGCTCGACGTCGTCACCTGCATCCGCGAGCACTGCACCATCGACGCAGCCGGCTACCGTCTCGACGCCAACGCCGAGCGTTACCTGAAGCGGCCGGAGGACATGGCGCATCTCTTCCGCGCCTATCCGGAGGCGCTGGCGAACACGCTGGCGATTGCCGGGCGCTGCAACTTCTCGCTGGAGGCGCTGCGGCACGACTACCCCGAAGAGCTGACCACCGACGGCCGCACGCCGCAGCAGGAGCTGGAATACCTCGCCTGGATCGGCGCCCGAAGGCGCTACCCGGCGGGCGTGCCGGAGAGCGTGGCCCAGGCGGTCCGCCACGAGCTCGACCTCATCGGCCAGCTCGACTATGCGTGCTATTTCCTCACCGTCGAGGACGTGGTGCGCTTCGCCCGCGCCAAGGGCATCCTCTGCCAGGGCCGCGGCTCAGCCGCCAACTCCGCGGTCTGCTATTGCCTGGGGATCACCGAGGTCGACCCGGCGCGCATGAACCTGCTGTTCGAGCGCTTCGTCTCCGCCGAGCGCCAGGAGCCGCCCGACATCGACGTCGACTTCGAGCACGAGCGCCGCGAAGAGGTCATGCAGTACATCTACGCCAAGTACGGCCGCGAGCGCACGGCGCTGACCGCGACGGTGATCTGCTACCGCTCGCGCGGGGCGATGCGCGAGGTCGGCAAGGTCATGGGGCTCTCCGTCGACACCATTGCCGCGCTGGCCGGCGCCATCTGGGGTTGGAGCCGCGAGGGGGTCGAGGAGACGTCGGTGCGCGAACTGGGCCTGGATCCGGATGACCGCCGTCTCGCCCAGGCTCTGGCGCTCACCCACATGCTGATCGGCTTTCCGCGCCACCTCTCGCAGCACGTCGGCGGCTTCGTCATGACCCAGAGCCCGCTCTCGGAGGTGGTGCCGATCGAGAACGCGGCGATGGCGGACCGCACGGTCATCGAGTGGGACAAGGACGACCTCGACGCCCTCGGCATCCTGAAGGTCGACGTCCTGGCGCTCGGCATGCTGACCTGCCTGCGCAAGGGCTTCGCGCTGCTGCGCCGGCACTACGGCCGCGACCTCACGCTCGCCTCGGTGCCGTCGGAGGACCCGGAAGTCTACAAGATGCTCTCGCGCGCCGATTCCATCGGCGTGTTCCAGGTCGAAAGCCGCGCCCAGATGTCGATGCTGCCGCGCCTCAAGCCGAAGAAGTTCTACGACCTGGTGATCGAGGTGGCCATCGTGCGCCCGGGGCCGATCCAAGGCGACATGGTGCATCCCTACCTGCGAAGGCGCGACGGCAAGGAGCGCGTCGACTATCCCTCCGAGGGGCTGCGTCGGGTGCTGGAGAAGACCCTCGGCGTGCCGCTGTTCCAGGAGCAGGCCATGCAGATCGCCATTGTCGGCGCCGGCTTCACGCCGGCCGAGGCCGACCGCCTGCGCCGCGCCATGGCAACCTTCAAGCGCCTCGGCAACATCCACACCTTCCGCGACAAGTTCATCCAGGGCATGGTCGCGCGCGGCTACGAAGCCGACTTCGCCGAGCGCTGCTTCAAGCAGATCGAGGGCTTCGGCACCTATGGCTTCCCGGAGAGCCACGCGGCGAGCTTCGCACTGCTGGTCTACGTCTCCGCCTGGATGAAGCACCACTACCCGGCGGTCTTCGCAGCATCGCTCCTGAACAGCCAGCCCATGGGCTTCTACGCGCCGGCGCAGATCATCCGCGATGCCCGCGAGCACGGCGTCGAGATCCGCGCGCCCGACGTGAACGCCAGCGGCTGGGACTGCACGCTGGAGCCCGCCTCGGACGGCGAAGGTTTTGCGCTGCGCCTCGGCCTGCGCCAGGTGAAGGGGCTCGCGGAAGAAGATGCCGGCGCCCTCCTGGCCGCGCGCGGCGAGGGCTATCCCGACCCGCTGGCGCTGTGGCGCCGCGCCGGCCTGAAGCCGTTGGCGCTGGAGGCCCTGGCGCGCGGCGATGCCTTCCGCTCCCAGGGCCTCGCGCGGCGCGAGGCGCTCTGGGCGGTGAAGCGCCTGCCGGGCGAGCGGAAGAAGAGCGCGCCGCTGCCGCTCTTCGCCGCCGCCGGCATCGAGGACCGCGGCGCCGAGCCCGAGGTTGCGCTGCCGCGGATGGGCTTGAGCGAACACGTCGTCGACGATTACCTCGCGCTGCGCTTCTCCCTGAAGGCGCACCCGCTGGCCTTCCTGCGCGAGAGCCTGGCGAGGGAGGGCATCGTCGAATCCATGCAACTGGCCGAGCTGAAGCCCGGCAAGACCGTGCAGGTGGCCGGCCTGGTGCTGGTGCGTCAGCGCCCGGGCAGCGCCAGCGGCGTCATCTTCGCGACGCTGGAGGACGAGACCGGCATCGCCAACGTCATCGTCTGGCCGGCGGTCTTCGAGCGCTACCGCGCCGTCGTCATGAAGGCGAGCCTGCTCGCCGTGCGCGGCCGGCTGCAGCGCGAGGGCCTGGTGATCCACGTGGTGGCGGAGGAACTGAGCGATCTCACCCACCGCCTGGCCGAACTGAAGCCGGGCCCGGTCATGGCGAGCGAGCCGGCCCGCGCCGACGAGGTGAAGCGCCCGACCCGCGATCACCGCCCCGACCTCCGGCGCCATCCCCGCGACGTGAACCCGATCCCCAAGTCGCGAGACTTCCATTAAAGGATCGCGAGACTTCCATTAAAGGATCGCGAGACTTCCATTAAAGGATCGCGAGACTTCCACTAAAGGATCGCGAGACTTCCGCTAGGGCCTCCGCCGAGAGGGCTGCTGCTGCCGGCGCGACGGCGGCGCGTCGCAGGAGTAGAGGGTCATCACCAGCACGATGTCGACCTCTCGGCCGTTCTCGGCCAGCGGCAGGTAGAGGCGCTCGGCCTCGACGTCGTTGCGCCCGAGGTTGGACAGCACGCCGCTCCTGCGGTAGCAGGGCCGGCCGCTCTCGGCACACGCCCGGTGCGTGCGGAAGGCCTCGGTATTCTCATAGTCCGGGTAGATCTCGTCGAGCCAGCGGCCAGTGACGTCGCGGCCGGTGAACTTCACGATCTCGGTGCCGACGAGGCGGAAGCGGAAGCGCAGCGGCGCGCGCCGCACGTCGAACATCCAGATGTTGGGCAGCAGTTCGGGAATGTCGACAGGGTCGAGATGACGGCGCCCGGGCAGCCCGCCGCCGGCCGGATGGATGGATTGCCAGTAGTCGTACAACACCTCGATTTTCGGTGATGCGCCTTCTGGCAGGGAGAAGGAAGCGGGCGTTGCCATGGAGATTTGCTCTATCATGATAACGCCTAGAATACGCTACCGCTTACGGCGAAACTGAGGCGCATCCGGGGCAAGGCAAGGCAGATTCCGACTCCAGGTAGCATCCTTCCAAACGACTGTACCGCAGGTGCTGCATCCTGCAGGGAAACGGACCGGCCGCGACCGCCTTGGATTGCATTTGAGAGAGGGTGGATGCGGACCAGCCCGTCTATCTGGCCGGTGAAGCGGTGGAGAAGCAAAAGGATCTCGCTTTCTGGCAAAGCATAGGGCATCGCACTGGAACAGCGTGTGCGGGTCTTCGTAACGCCGCACGGCAGCCTGCGGTTCCGTCGCCTGCCGATTTGCTGCGGCTTCAGGCCGCGCCAGCGCGCGCCTTCAGGCTGTGCTTGGCGAGCGAGCGACCGAGGTCCCAGACCGCGCCGCCGATCTGGTGGCAATCGCCGACTACCTTGTCGAAGGCCTCGACGATCCACTGGCAGTCGGCCGCGTCGATGGTCAGCGCCGGCAGCAGTTTGATGATGTAGTTGTCGTCGCCGGAAACCTGGCACAGCACCTGGTGGTCGCGCAGCAGCGGGATCAGGATCATCTGGCAGAACAGGCCGCGCCGGGCGCTGTCCATCAGGTGCCAGGCGGCTTTCAGCTTCAGGCTCTTCGGCGCCCCGAACTCGAGGCCGATCATCAGTCCCTCGCCGCGCACGTCCTTCAGCAACTCGTGTTTCCCGGCGAGCAACTGCAGCTCGGCCAGCAAGGCCTTGCCGGTGGCGTCGGCGCGCTCGATGAGCTTCTCCTCCTCCAGCACCTCCAGCGTGGCGATGCCGGCGGCCATGGCCATGTCGTTCTTGGCGAAGGTGGAGCCATGCACCAGCGCGCGGTCCATGCGGTCGAACAGCTTGGCGAAGATCCAATGCTTCAGGGCGACGGCACCGACCGGCACGTAGCCGCCGGAGAGCGCCTTGGCCAGCAGCACCATGTCGGGCTCCACACCATAATGCTCGCAGGCGAGGAAGCGCCCGGTGCGGCCGAGCCCGGTCTGGATCTCGTCGGCGATGAACAGCGCGCCGTGGCGCTTGCACAGGCGCGCCGCCTCGGCGAGGTAGCTGTCGTCGGGCAGGTAGACGCCCTTGCCCTGGATCGGCTCGACGATGAAGGCGGCGACCTGGCCGCCCTTCAGCGCCGCCTCCAGGGCGGGCAGGTCGTTGAACGGCACCTTCACGCAGTCCGGCAGCAGCGGGCCGAAGCCCTTGCGGAAGACCTCCGTGCCGTTCAGCGACAGGGCGCCGTAGGTCAGGCCGTGGAAGGCATTGGTGCAATAGAGGATCTTCGGCCGGCCGGTCGCCATGCGGGCGAACTTGATGGCGGCCTCGACCGCCTCGGTGCCGGAGTTGCAGAAGAACACGCGCTCGAGCCCCGGCAGGCGGGCCAGCAGCTTCTCCGCCAGCACGCCGGCGAGGAGCGAGACGTCGAGCTGCACCAGGCCCGGCAGCTGCGCCTCCAGCACCTGGCGCAGCGCGGCGGCGACGGCGGGGTGGTTGCGGCCGAGGGCGAAGACGCCGAAGCCGCTGAGGAGGTCGAGGTAGCGCCGCCCGGTGATGTCGTAGAGGTGTGCGCCTTCGCCGCGCACGAAGTTCACGTCGTAGCCGAGGGTCCTCAGGACCCGCACCAGCTGCGCGTTCAGGTGCTTCTCGCTCAGCGCGTATTTTTCGCCCTGGCGCTCCTGGAGAATCGTCGCGAGGTCGAAGGTCATGGGCGCTGCTGCTCGGATGATCGGGGGAAGCGGAACGACGGGACTCTAACGACCCACCCGGCGCCGCCGCAAGCGGAACCCCGGAAGGCCCCAGAGAAAGTCCCAGAGAAAGTCCGAGCGAAAGCGGCGGAAAGCCGCCCGGTAAGCCGCAGAGGCGAAAGCGGCGGCCGCCTCTTCGCCCGCGCGCTCAGTTCAGCCGGCGGCAGTCGCTGAGCGCGGTGTCCGCCTGGCCGAGATCCTTCGGCACCAGCACGCAGAGCGCCCGCGTGGCGCCGTTCGACAGCAGCAGGGTGAAGCCGCCGGAGGCACCGCCGGCCTGGTCCAGCTTCCAGCCGGCCGAGAGCAGGTCCTCGAGGCTCTGGTCCAGCGGTTCGAAGCGCGTGGTGACGCCGTGCGGCAGCAGCGCCGCGGTCATCTCGTCCAGCAGGGAGCCGCCCCCGCTGCCGCCCCCGCTGCCGTCGTCTGCGGCCGCCGGCGCGACCTCTGCCGCTGCGGCCGCGCGGGTCAGCGCGATGGTCGGCCCGCCGGGCACCGCCAGCTCGGCGGTGTCGGCGTCGCGGAAGGTGAAGCGCGCCGGCAGGTTGCCCGGGCCGCCGATGAAGATCTCGTAGAACCCGCCACTGCCCTGCGCGGTATAGGGGATCTGCGGTTCGTCGACGCCGAACTGCAGGGTCTCGGGTGTGATGATGAGCTGCTCCTGCTCGCCGGAGTCCGGGTCCTCGGCCGTCCAGGTGCCGACGAGGAGGCTGTTCTCCGCCGCCTCGGCGGCTTCGCTCCAGGCGAAGAGGCAGAAGGCGGTGACAATGATCAGGATAGACGCGCGCATGGATCGTTCCCCCCTTTTTCATGAACACGGACAGGCGGACCGCGCAACGGCGCGCCCGGCCGAAACCTCCGGCCGACCGCGCTGGGCGGGAGGGCCGGGTGCAAACAGGGGCAGCGGAACCAGGGCGAGGCGGCGAGTATAGCGCGGGGCGGGGCGGGGCGGGAGAGGGATTGCAGCCACAGCTTTTGCGGGTAGTGCAGCCCGGCGGCAGGCTTCCAACAGCGGCGCGGGGGTGGATAATGTCGCCGCCGTCTCCCGCAGCTTCGAGGACCAAGAGGCCATGATCAAGTTCGTCACCTTCGACTGCTATGACACCCTGGTCGCCTACAGCGCCGGCAAGCAGGCGGCGATCCGCGCCGTCGTGGCGGACAAGGGCGGCGACGCCGCGGCCGCCGACGCGGTGATCGCGGCAGCCGGGGCGCGCGAGCGGCAGATGCAGGCGTCGCCGGACTTCCGGCCTCTGAACGCCGTCCTGCGCAGCAGCCTGGAGACGGCGCTGACGGCGCAGGGCTTCGACTACGCGGAGCCCGACGGCGCGCGGGTCGTCCAGGCCGTCTGCGACGCGCGGCCCTTCGACGACGTGGCGCCGGTCCTTCAGCGCCTGCGCAGGCGCTACAGGACGGCGATCCTGTCGAACAGCGAGCAGGCGGTGATGCGGCACAACCGCGCCCGCATCGGCGTGCCCTTCGACCAGGTCGTGCTGGCGGAGGAGGTCGGCGCCTACAAGCCGGACCACCGCATGTTCCACGCCCTGCTGGACCGCTGCGGCTGCGCCAAGGACGAGATCGTCCACGTGGCCCAGGGCTTCTACCACGACATCATGCCCGGCCATGCGCTCGGCATCCGGTGCCTCTGGATCAACCGCAACGGCGAGCCGGGGGACAAGGCTTACGGGCCGTACGAGGAGCTGCCGGACCTGACGGGGGTGCCGGGGTTGTTGGGGGTGTGATTGGGAAACTGGTTGGCCTCACCGAGCGCCGCCCCAACCCCGACGACCGCCGCGGCACTCTGGTCGGCCTGACGAGGAAGAGCCTGGCCTTGATCAACAAGCTGGTCACCCTCCACGTGGAGAACGAACGCCGGATTCTGGTCTGCATTACCCAGGCGAGCAGAAGGAGCTGAACCGGCTCCTGGAGAAGCTGGCGAAGGGCGAGAGGTAAGGAGGCCGGCGGTGCCTGTGGCAAGACAACTACAACTGATGAAAAAGACGGTGTAACTGAGCAGTCGCGGAATGTACCATTAGTTGTAGATCGCTTCCTCGGAAACGCTGAACCAACAGATTTCGCTGAAACAGGCAAAGGGCATAGATGCAGAAAGCATCGAGTATTGACGTTCTGAGGGCGTTCCTAGACCGCCCAGACACTGTAATTTTTGTCGGCTCCGGGCTTTCTGCCTGGTCGGGTCTTCCTAGCTGGACGGCTCTAATTCAACAGTTGATTGGGGTGGCTCGCACGAAGGGGGCCCGCACCAGCTTGGCAGAAAGGTTTCTCGCCGAGGGGCAGCTGCTTGACGCTGCCGATGCGCTGCAGCTTACAGCGACTGAAATCGCTCAGGCACTTAGGACTAACGTCGGTTCTGAGAAAGCTAAACCCCACAAAATTCATTCATACCTAACGAACCTGGGTCCGCAAAGGTTCGTCACCACAAACTATGATTCTCTCATTGAACAGCAGCTGGGCTTAGAGGGCAGACTTGGTGAGTTTAGAATCATTGCAGGTACCCAGACGGCTGACTTTGCGGACTTAATCAAGGCAAGCTCAGACCGGTTCGTATTCAAGCCCCATGGAGACATCTCGAATGCCGAGAGCATTGTCCTCTCAACGCGTGACTATGAACGGGTGATCCTCGGCCATCGCAACCTGGTTCGCAATGCATTGGAAACGCTGCTGGTGACGCGTCCGGTATTGTTCCTGGGCTTCGGCCTCCGTGACCCGGACACAGGCTTAGTCCTGCGGGCATTACGTGACCGTTATTTGGGTAGCGTCGCTGACTTTCTCGCCATCGTTCCCGATGTGGGCGAGGAAGAGGCATCCTACTGGTGGGACCGATACAGAATCCGACTTATAACTTACGCGACAAGCCGGTCCGAAGCTGGTCAGGTCGATCACAGTGGTCTCCTATCGATACTGGACCAGGTGTCTAGCGTTGGCGGGCGTCCAGATACCATTAGACTAGCGACCTCCGGACAAACCGACTCGCGTGATTTCTCACCTCATCGCTTGGCTGGGGCCACAGCCCGAGAAAGAGTTCGACATGCGTTGACCAGATATGCGGCCCGATTTGTCAGAGCCGGCCCACCAGTCCAGTTTCCTGTGCGAGTTTTTCTAGAGGATGTCTTTGACGTCGATGTGCGAGAACGACCGGTCGCGCGGCTTCATAACTCTAGAGTAGAGGACCTACTAGAGCAGGCAAGCCAGTCGGTTATTCTGCAGGGTGCCGCCGGCTCAGGAAAGACTTTTGCTATCTCCCGCTACCTATCCCGCCTCGGGAGACGAATTCTCGACTGGTGCGACGAGACTACGGAGGTGTCGCAGCCGCCTTCAATTCCAATTCTGCTGGATGCGAGGCTGTATAGTGGAAGCTTCGCGCATCTTCTTGCTGCGGCCACGCCAAAGGAGCTTGATCTAAGCCAACTGTCGCGAGTCCACCAAATCGTCGTGATCGTAGATTCTGTGGATGAGATGCCTCACGATGAACTTGATGCGGGCCGATGGCAGTCTGACCTGCAAGATTTGCTTGCGGATCTTGAGGATTATCGGATCGTCTACGGCACACGTCGAGCGGATCTTATAGGACAGCCAGATATACCGGTATTCAGCGTGTGGCCGCTCGATGAGAACGTAGTTGAGAGGGCATTGGTCGAGGTTGGAGTCCAGCCTGACTCCGTAAGCAATGGATTCCTTGTTGCTCTGTCGACGCCGTTTCTCCTTGGCTTGGCCAGACTGCTTCTCCCTATGTCGCCGGATATCCGATCGGCGCCTAAGCTCATCGAGAAGTTCTTATCGGAGCGAACCCTGGAGTGGTTCAGTGGAGATGCGGCCAGTATGCGTTCCACACTTTCGGAGTTGGCTTGGGCGTTGATATATCGCGGACGTGACACCATGCGCTCGGATGAGGCGCAGCGGATAGTGGCTGATCAGATGTTGAGCGCGCAGGGCCCACAAAAGAAACAGGATATCATCGATGCTTTGGTGAGTGCGGGAGTGTTATGCTCGGAGATCGACGAGAATGTGCGCTTTGTTCACAGGTCCGTCACTGAATATCTCGCAGCTGGGAAGTTGGCGCAGGCTTGGAGGGACCGTCGGCTTGATCTTGGTGAGATGACTGCAACGCTTCGCTGGGATAACGCCATCGCTTGGTCTGTCGCGAGCATGGATGATAAGGACGCCGAAGAGCTGCTGGAGCAAACATACGCGTTAAGTATCGACCTTGCTCATCGTATCGTTGTCGCAGCCGAATCGAACAGAGCCAGAATGTGGAGAATTTTCCTGCGGCGACTGGTACAGAAACCCATCTCAGATGAGGAGTTGTTTCGTTTCACAGATTTCGAACCTGATGGTGCAATACCTCAAGCTGTAGGACCAGAGCTGCAGGCGCTCGTGCAATTGCCAGGTGGCGCTGTTGCCGGCTGGGCCATGAGAATATTTGCACCATTTGCAGACGACTCAGAAATTGAAAGTTGGATAGATAAAGCGAGAGTCGGCAGGATTGAGTACAACGCATCGAACTTCGCAGGGCCTGCACTAGCAGAGTGTTTGGCTAGGTCCGATATGCTTTTCGGCCATTTCTTGAACGCGCTTTCACGTGTGGAGTGGGAAGGTAAAGCAGATTCCGACAATGATCATAGACGCGTAGCATTAGAGCATGGTTTTGGGGCTATCATTGAAAGCCTACCAACCGAGAGGTTGTTGGAAGTGCTGGAGTGGGTGTCGCGCGCTTGGAGACCGAACTGAGCCAGAGGCTACGCAGTTCCTAGTTAGGCAACTCGACCGCAGCGTTAACGCTGCGGTATTCAAACTCTATCTCGGCATTCGATTTCATGGAATGCGGCCACCCAGGTTTACTGAGAGAAGGTTCAGACTGCTAGAGACTAAGCTCCGCGAGGGCCATCAGGATAGCGCCCGGTGGATTCTGTCGCTGCTGCGAGAATGCGCTCTTCGGAACATTCGATGGGGTGATGCCCTAAGGCGCGGTGGCAACGCAGGCTCTCCCAGTGCCCGCAAAGCGCTGAGTTTGGTGGACCCTTCAGTGCCAGCATTTCGCATAATCAATAAGCTGTCGACAGCTCTGCTGAATCCGGGAAAGGTTTCCTCTTTGGAAGTGGCGGCTTTCCAGGTCCTTGCTGATCGGGGTTTAAGGCTACCAGAGCGCATAGCATTGGACTCACTGAAGAGTCATGGGTTCGTAGGCCTGCGCTGCATCGAGTCCTGGCTCTATCGCTATGGGACCGGTGCCAGGCTTGAAGTTTCGCCAGAGTATGTCGATCAGTGGATAGATGCGCTGCGTTCGGCAGTGGATGGGCTCAGTCTCGATGATGGACTCATGTGCAGCAACTTGCTGGCGCGATTGGCCGCGACTTGGTCGGAGACATGTCGATCTCATATCCTCCGGCGTGCGAATGATCCGCGAGATCCGGCTCAACAGTTTGTGCTTGGTGCCCTTCTGCCAAGAATGAAGGGTGTCTCAACCGACGAATTGACGGATGCAGCAGCGAGGTTGCTGTTGGAGGTCTATTTGGGCAGTAGCTCTGATGATCGATTTCCGTCGCCAGGCGCCATCGCTCATGAAGCATTTGTGACGGAGCTTGTGCTGCCGAAGTTCGAGAGTCCCGAATTGACGGACACTGTTCGCAAAGGACTCTTGGAGACAATAGATGAAGCTGAGCGTCGGCTAGATCGTCGCTTCTTGGCTCAAGTCAAGGCTAGCTCGATCCTCGCCTGACGCTCAACTGGCTGGCGCTGTCACAAAATCTGGCTCAAAAACTCCCGCGTCCTCGGGTCCTTCGCTTCCTTGAAGAAGGTCGCCGGCGGGCCGTGCTCCACGATGACGCCGCGGTCGGTGAAGTAGATGTGGTCGGCGAGCTCGCGGGCGAAGCCCATCTCGTGGGTTACCAGGATGCAGGTCATGCCCTCCTCGGCGAGCTGGCGGATGGTGACCAGCACCTCCTTCACCGTCTCGGGGTCGAGGGCGGCGGTCACCTCGTCGAACAGCATGATGTCGGGCCGCATGGCCAGCGAGCGGGCGATGGCGACGCGCTGCTGCTGGCCGCCGGAGAGTTCGCCGGGGTAGGCGGACTCCTTGCCTTCGAGCCTGACCTTGCGGATGAGGGCGCGGGCGCGCGCCTCGACCGCCGCGCGGTCCTCCTTCAGCACCTTGATCGGCGCCATCATCACGTTCTCCAGCGCCGTCTTGTGCGGGAAGAGGTTGTACTGCTGGAACACCATGCCGACCTTGCGGCGCAGCGCCAGCTTGTCGAGCCGCGGGTCGTTCACCTCCTGACCCTCCACCCTGATGGAGCCGCCGTCCATCGGCGTGAGGGCATTGATGCAGCGGATGAAGGTCGACTTGCCGGAGCCCGAAGGCCCGATGACGCAGACCACGTCGCCCTTCATCAGGTCGAGGGAGATGCCCTTCAGCACCTCCAGCGAGCCGAAGGACTTGTGCACGTCGCGGCAGGAGACGATGGGCTGCTCGGGGGTCCAGGTCGGGGCAGGGGTCATGGGCGGGCCTTCGAGGCATCCTTCGAGACGGCCCTTCGGGCCTCTTCAGGATGAGGGCGTTTTTCTGACCTCATGGTGAGGAGCTCGCGCAAGTGGGCGTCTCGAACCATCGAGCCATGTGGCGTTCTCGCTGTCACGTCTTCACCTGGTAGCGGCGCTCCAGGCGCCGGGTGATGACGGCGATGGGGTAGCAGTAGGCGAAGAAGCAGACCAGCACGAAGCTGTAGAAGGGGATCAGCAGCTCCGGGCGGTTCTCGGCGGCCAGCGCGCGGCCGGTCTGGGTCATCATCTCCGAGACGCCGACGATGGAGGCCAGCACCGTCGCCATGGTGAGGATGGCGTAGAGGTTCATCCAGGGCGGCAGCATGCGTTTCACGCACTGCGGCAGGATGATCTCCCACAGCGTCTGGCGCCGCGAGAAGGCGAGGGACTCCGCCGCCTCCCACTGGCCCGACGGCAGCGAGACCACGGCGCCGCGCACGATCTCCGAGACGTTGGCCATGACCGGCAGGGCGAGGCCCACGGTCGCCTTCAGCCAGTCCGGGAAGGGGATGGTGACGGGGCCGAGCCGGAACTCGAAGGGCAGCAGGAACATGCAGAAGAACAGCAGCACCAGCCAGGGCGCGTTGCGGAAGAACTGGGTGACGACCCAGGAGCCCGCGCGCACGGGCGGCAGCAGGGAGACCTGCATGAGGCCGAGGGCGGCGCCGACCAGCGTGCCGGCCGCCATGGCGAGGAAGGAGATGGCGATGTTGAAGACGAAGCCCTCCAGCAGCACCGGCGTCCACTTAATGAGCGCGACCAGCGCCGACTCCCGCACGGCGCCGTTCGACTGTGCCTCGGCGAGGCCGGCGGAGAGCAGGCAGATGGCGGCGAGCCAGAGGCCATGACGGGCGCGCAGGCGGGGCGGGGCGCCGGCGGCGGTGCTGCGGCCGCGCTGCGCGACGGGCAGCAGCACCGGCAGGTCAGTGGAGCCGTAGAGGGCAGGCTTTCTCATGCGCCGAAGCCGGGCAGCCGCATGGCCCGCTCCCAACGGTGCATGGCCCAGACCAGCAGGCCGACGAGGAAGACGTAGGCGAACAGCAGGAAGGTCATCATCTCCGGCACGTTCACCGAGTCCGACCAGATCTGGTTGGCCATGTAGAGCATCTCCGGCACCGCGATCGCATAGGCCAGGGTCGTCGTCTTCACCAGGTTCACCAGGTTGTTGTTCAGCGACGGCAGGCAGACGCGGAAGGCCAGCGGCAGCACGATCCAGAGGTAGGTCTGCAGGCGGGTATAGCCGAGCGCCTCGGCGGCCTCCTTGGTCGACTCCGGCACCGCCTCGATGCCGGAGCGGAAGATCTCCACGTTGAAGGCGCCGGCGAAGAAGGAGAGGGAGATGACCGCCCAGGCGAAGTTGTCGAGGATCGGCTCCTCGAAGCCGAAGCGGTTCTCCGTCGTTGGCAGGATCGAGCCGATGGCGAAGTAGAAGAAGTAGAGCTGCACCAGCGGCGGCGTGTTGCGGAAGAACTCGATGTAGGCGGCGACGCAGCGCCTGAGGATCGCCGAGCGCGCGCCCTGCGCCCAGGCGCCGACCACGCCGATGACGACCGACAGCGCAAGGCAGATGAGCGACAGCCAGACCGTCATCCAGAAACCGGCGATCAGCCGGTTGCGGTCGTAGGAATCGTAGATGAAGGTGAGGTTGATCCCGGTGTCCTGGTAGAACACCCGGAACCAGTCGTAGATGAAATCCACCGGTTCTCTTCAATCCTTTCTCTCTCCCACCCGCAAGCAGGTGGGAGAGAGAACCAAGGCTCAGCGCTCGATGGTCGGGTTGGCGTCGATGAAGAGCTGGTGCATCTTCGTGGCGAAGGGCGTCGGCTCCAGGCCGTACTTCTCTTCCAGCTCGAGGATGCGTCCGGAGATGTGCCACTTCACCACCATGCCGGACATCAGCGCCGCGAAGGCGTCCTGGCCCTTGGGAACGGCGAGGCCCCAGGGCGCGTCGTCGATGGTCGGCAGCGGCATGGTCCAGCCCTCCCACTCGGCCTCGGCGAGGCGCGAGACGATGAAGGCGTCGTCGTAGACGAAGGCGACGCAGCGGTTCTGCTTGAGGGCCGTGAGCGCCTCGGCCGTGCCCTTGAAGGCGACGATCTCGGCGCCGAACTCCTCGGAGGTCTTGCGGTTGTAGAAGGCGCCCTGGATGCCGCAGACCGGTGCGCCTTTGAGGTCCGCCCACTGGGTGAAGTTGCCCTTGGTGAGGATGTTGGTGCCGGAAGAGTAGTGGTTGGGATCGATGATCTCCACCACGCCGCGCCGCTCGCTGGTGTCGGTCATGGTGGCGATCATCAGGTCGATCTTGCCCTGCTCCAGGAACTGCATGCGGTTGGAGGAGACCACCGGCACCAGCTCCAGCTGGACGCCCAGCACGTCGGCCACGTCCTGCGCCAGGTCGGGCTCGAGGCCGACGACCTTGCCATCGCTGTTGAGGAAGCCGTAGGGCGCGTAGTCGGCCTTCACGCCGACGATCAGCTTGCCGCGCTTGCGGATGTCGTCGATCGCGTCGGCGGAAGCGCCGCTGCTGACGGCTGCCGCGGCCAGCGTCGCGATGCCCGTCGCGGCCGCCAGAGTCTTGAACCACATTGTCATGAGTCTCCCTTTCATTCTCCCGTCTGAGGGCCCAACACTAGTGCGGCTTTACCGGGCTGTCCATGCGGCCGGCGAAGCGGTGGTTGAGAGGCCCCCAAGGGGCTGCAACTGCGACGCTGGACCTCGACTGTCGGCCTGCCCACAATATCCACAAGGCCGTCCGCGCGGCGGCGCCCGCTTTCCTTGACCCTTCGGGAAATCGGCGGGACAGTCGGCGCCGCACCGCCAGACGGGAATCGGGACGCGGAAAATCGGGACGCGGAAAATCGGGACGTGGAAAAGCAGGACAGGGAGAACCGGGACATGAGCGTCGGAAAAGATGCCGCCAGCGCCGGGGCCGATGGCGCTGCGCTGCGCCAGGCGTTGCGCGACCACCTGCGCCGGGACGAGACCCCGGCCGTGCGCGCCCTGCTGGACGCCGCCAGCCTGCCGCACGACGCCCAGGACCGCATCGCCGAGCAGGCGCGCCAGCTGGTGGCGGCGGTCCGCCGGGAAAGGGTGGGCCTCGGCGGGCTGGACGCCTTCCTGCACGAGTTCGAGCTTTCCAGCCGCGAGGGCGTGGTGCTCATGTGCCTGGCCGAGGCACTGCTGCGGGTGCCCGACTCGCTGACCGTCGACAAGCTGATCAAGGACAAGATCGCCGACGCCGACTGGGAGGCCCACCTCGGCCAGTCGGACTCGCTCTTCGTCAACGCCTCGACCTGGGCCCTCATGCTGACCGGCCGGGTGGTGAAGCTGCGCCGCGAGGACGAGCGCGATCTCGCCGGCACCCTGCGCTCCATGGTGCAGAAGTCGGGCGAGCCGGTGATCCGCAGCGCCGTCACCCAGGCCATGCGCATCCTCGGCAAGCAGTTCGTCATGGGCCGCACCATCGGCGAGGCGCTGGAGCGCGCCAAGGCCAACGAGAAGAAGGGCTACCGCTACTCCTACGACATGCTGGGCGAGGCGGCCCACACGCAAGCCGACGCCGAGCGCTACTTCGAGTCCTACCGCCGGGCGATCGCCGCCATCGGCAAGGTGGCGGCGGGCAGAGGGGCGGTCGACGCGCCGGGCATTTCCATCAAGCTCTCGGCGTTGCATCCGCGCTACGTCTATGCGCAGAAGCAGCGCGTGCTGGCCGAGCTGGTGCCGCAACTCAAAGCCCTCGCGCTGGCGGCCAAGGCGGCGGACATCGGCCTCACGGTGGATGCCGAGGAGGCCGACCGCCTCGACCTCTCGCTCGACGTGATTGAAGCGGTTTCCGGAGACCCGGACCTGGCCGGCTGGAACGGCTTCGGCCTCGCCGTGCAGGCCTACCAGAAGCGCGCCCTGCCGCTCATCGACTGGCTGGCCGCGATGGCCAAGCGCCACAAGCGCCGCCTCATGGTGCGCCTGGTCAAGGGCGCCTACTGGGACAGTGAGGTGAAGCTGGCGCAGGAGCTCGGCCTGGACGGCTACCCGGTGTTCACCCGCAAGGCCGCGACCGACCTCTCCTACCTCGCCTGCGTGAAGCGCCTGCTGTCCGACTCGGAGGCTTTCTACCCGCAGTTCGCCACCCATAACGCCCACTCGGTCGCCTGGATTCTGGAAGCCGCCGGCGATCGGAAGGATTTCGAGTTCCAGCGCCTGCACGGCATGGGCGAGGCGCTCTACCAGCAGGTCGTCGGACCGGAGAAGCTGAACCTGCCCTGCCGCATCTACGCGCCCGTCGGCAGCCACGAGGACCTGCTCGCCTACCTGGTGCGCCGCCTGCTGGAGAACGGCGCCAACTCCTCCTTCGTGAACCGCATCCAGGACGAGAAGCTGCCGATCGACGAGATCATCGCCGACCCGGCGGCCCGGCTGCGCAGCGTCGGCCAGATCCCGCATCCGGGCATTCCCCTGCCGGCCGATCTCTTCCAGCCGGAGCGCCGGAATTCGAGCGGCGTCGACCTCAACGACCCGCGCAGCCTCGCCGCGCTGCAGCAGGGCATCGACGCCGCCCGCGCCGAGCCCTGGGAGGCCGGCCCGGTGGTCGGGGGGGCGCCGCTGAAGGGCCAGTGGCGCGAAGTTTCCAACCCGGCCGACCGCCGCGAGACCGTCGGCCGCATCGCCTGGGCCACGCCGGCGCAGGCCGAAGACGCGCTGGCCCGCGCCGCCCGCGCGGCGCGCGGCTGGAACGCGACGCCCGGGGCGGAGCGGGCTCAGAGGCTGGAACGCGCCGCCGACCTCATGACCGCGCAGATGGCGCGCCTCGTCGCCTTCTGCCAGCGCGAGGCCGGCAAGTCCCTGGCCGACGGCGTGGCCGAGGTGCGCGAGGCCGTCGACTTCCTGCGCTACTACGCCGCCCGCGCGCGCGCAGACTTCGGCGCGCCTGTGGCGCTGCCGGGCCCGACCGGCGAGCGCAACGAGATCTCCCTGCACGGCCGCGGCGTCTTCCTCTGCATCTCGCCGTGGAACTTCCCGTTGGCGATCTTCACCGGCCAGGTCGCCGCGGCGCTGGCCGCCGGCAACGCGGTCATCGCCAAGCCGGCCGAGCAGACCGGTCTGATCGCCGCCGAGGCGGTGCGCCTGCTGCACCAGGCAGGCGTGCCCGGCGATGTGCTCCACCTGCTGCCCGGCGACGGGCCGAGCATCGCCGCGCCGCTGGTCAGCGACCGCCGCGTGGCGGGTGTGGCTTTCACCGGCTCGACCGAGACGGCACGGCTCATCAACCGCGCGCTGGCCGAGCGCGAGGGCCCCATCGTGCCGCTGATCGCCGAGACCGGCGGCCAGAACGCCATGCTCGTCGATTCCACGGCCTTGCCCGAGCAGGTCGTGGAGGACGTGCTGACGTCATCCTTCCAGAGCGCCGGCCAGCGCTGCTCGGCGCTGCGCGTGCTCTTCCTGCAGCGGGACGTCGCCGACAAGATGCTGAAGATGCTGAAGGGCGCCATGGAGGAACTGGTGGTCGGCGACCCGGCGCTGCTCTCGACCGACGTCGGCCCGGTGATCGACGAGGACGCCAGGAAGACGCTGGAAGCGCACAAGGCGAGGATGGCGCGCGAGGCCAAGCTGATCCACGAACTGCCGCTGCCGGCCGGTACCGAGCACGGCTGCTTCGTCGCGCCGGCGGCCTACGAGATCGCGGGCATCGACGTGCTGGAGCGCGAAGTCTTCGGACCGGTCCTCCACGTGGTGCGCTACGCCGCCGACCGCCTCGACCAGGTGCTCGACGCCATCGCCGGCACCGGCTACGGCCTGACGCTGGGCGTGCACAGCCGCATCGATGCCACGGTGGAGCAGGTCTACCGTCGCCTGCCGGTCGGCAACACCTACGTGAACCGCAACATGATCGGCGCCGTGGTCGGTGTGCAGCCCTTCGGCGGCCAGGGCCTCTCCGGCACCGGCCCCAAGGCCGGCGGCCCGCGCTACCTCTACCGCTTCGCCACCGAGAAGTCGCTGTCGGTGGACACTACGGCGGCCGGCGGCAACGCGTCGCTGATGTCGCTGCAGGAGGGGTCGTCGCGGTAGCCGCTCTCATCGCTCGTCACCCTTGGGTTTGACCCAAGGGTCCATTCGGCAGCAGCGTGATAGGCGATCCATGGATGCTCGCGTCAAGCCCGAGCATGGCGACCTTTATAGTTGCGATGCCGGTGCGATCTGTTCCGGTCTACGCCGCCCGCGTCGTCTTCACAGCAGCACCGCGGAATCGCTCCTCCGCCAGGCGGTCGGCGGCCTCCGACGTCGCGACCTTCTGCGCATCGGCGCGGCGGAAGATCTCCAGCAGGGTGTCGTGGATCTGGGCTACGTGGGCGAAGGCCTTCGCGGCGTCGTAGCCGGCGCCTTCGTGGCTGATGTTGATGATTCCGCCGGCGTTGATCACGTAGTCGGGCGCGTAGAGGATGCCGCGCTGGCGCAGCGCCGCGCCGTGGCGCGCCTCGGCCAGCTGGTTGTTGGCCGAACCGGCGACGACCTTCGCCTTGATCTGCGGCAGCGTTGCGTCGTTGATGACGGCGCCCAGCGCGCAGGGCGCATAGATGTCGACCGCCGCGGCGGCGATCCGGTCCGGCGCCGCTACCTGGGCGTCGAACTCCCGCACCGCACGATCAAGGGAGTCCTCGGCGAGGTCGGCGACGATGAGCTCGGCGCCCTCGGCGGCCAGATGCCGGCAGAGGTAGTAGCCGACGTGGCCGACGCCCTGCACGGCGACGCGCAGGCCGCGCAGGCTGTCGGTACCGAGGCGATGCAGTGCGGCGGCCTTGATCCCCATGTAGACGCCATAGGCGGTGGCCGGGGAGGGATCGCCGGCGCCGCCGCTGGTGACGCCGGCCACGTGGGTCGTCTCCTCGGCCATGATCTCCACGTCGGGCACCGAGATGCCGACGTCCTCGGCCACGGTGTAGCGCCCGCCGAGGCTGTCGACGTAGCGGCCCATGGCGCGGAACAGGGCTTGCGACTTGCCGCGCCGGGGATCACCGATGATGACCGACTTGCCGCCGCCGTAGGCGAGACCGGCCAGCGCCGACTTGTAAGTCATGCCGCGCGACAGGCGCAGCGCGTCGGTCAGCGCCGCGGCCTCGCTGGCATAGGGCCACATGCGGCAGCCGCCGAGCGCCGGGCCGCGGTTGGTGTTGTGGATGGCAATGATGGCCCTCAGGCCGCTGGCGGGATCGTGACAGAAGACGACCTGCTCGTGGCCGTCGAACTCGCGGTGCTCGAAAACAGACATGACAGCCTCATAAATGGTGCCCCGTTCTCGGCGCCTGCCTTGTTGCGCAGGTCTTGCCTGCCTTCAAACCTCGGCTGTTGTGCTTAAGTATTCAATAAGAAGATCAAGGGCCTGGCAAAATAGACGGATCATTAAAGAAGGGCGCCCGCTCCGTTTCGGAAGGGGCGCCCTCGCTGCTTTCCCGAGAAAGAAAATTACCGGGCGGGGTCAGCCCGAATCTTCAGAGCCGGCCTTCGAGGGCCGCTTCGAACATCTTGCGCATCTCCGGCACGCCGGCGGGGACCGGGTTGGTCGGTGCCGTCGGGTCGTCCGCCGCCATCGCGGCGATCTCGTCGATGCGCTCGCCGCCGACACCCAGGCCGTCGAGCTTCTCGGGGATCTTCAACTCCGCACGCAGCGCCAGCACCCAGTCCTGCACCGCGTTGAAGGAGGGGTTTCTGAGCCCCAGCCAGGCGGCGAGGCGGGCCATCTTGTCCTCGATAGCCGGGCGGTTGAAGGCCAGCACGTAAGGCATGAAGACGGCGTTGGTGAGCCCGTGGTGGGTGTCGTAGAGCGCGCCCACCGGGTGGCTCAGGGAGTGGATGGCGCCGAGGCCCTTCTGGAAGGCTGTGGCACCCATCGAGGCCGCCGCCAGCATGTGGGCGCGGGCGGCGAGGTTCCGGCCGTCCTTCACCGCTTCCGGCAGCCAGTCCTTCACCAGGCGCATGCCTTCGATGGCGATGCCCTCGGCCATGGGGTGATAGCCGGGCGCGCAGTAGGCCTCGATGCAGTGGGCCAGAGCGTCCATGCCGGTCGCGGCGGTGATGTGGGGCGGCAGGCCGACCGTCAGCTCGGGGTCGGAGATCACCGTGCCGGGCAGCATCTTCGGATGGAAAATGATCTTCTTGATGTGGGTCGCCTCGTCGACGATGACCGAGGCGCGCCCGACCTCGGAGCCGGTGCCGGCGGTGGTCGGCACGGCAACGATGGGGGCGACGCCGGCCGGGTCGACGCGCTTCCAGTTGTCGCCCTTGTCCTCGAAGTCCCACAGCGGCCGGCTCTGGCCGACCATCAGGGCGACCGCCTTGGCGCAGTCGAGGCCGGAGCCACCGCCGAACGCGATGACACCGTCGTGGCCGCCCGCCTTGTAGGCGGCGACGCCTTCATCGACGTTCTGGCCGACCGGGTTCGGCTTCACCGCGGAGAACAGGCCGGTCGGCAAGCCTTCGACCGCGTTGGCGGCGATGGCGTCCTTCACCATCGGCAGGGCGGCGAGGCCTGGGTCGGTGACCAGCAGCGGCCGGCTCATGCCCAGGGCCTTGCAGGCCTGGGCAAGGTTCTTGATGCGGCCCGGCCCGAAGATCATCTGGGTCGGATAGTTCCAGTTGCCCTTCAGGTTCAGGGGATCGGCGAGCGACGTGTCGGAAGGCATGGGATGAGAAACCTCGGTAAATGGGCGCCCTCGGATGGGCCGCCGGGCAGAAATTCGGAAGGCGGCAGTGAGGCAAAAAACCAGGGGCCGGTCAATGGGCGAAAGCGGCGGGGCCGCCATGCAGCATGCGCTTTGCCGCTGCGCCGGTTGCGGATAGGGTTCCCGAGCGCAACCGAGGAGGAGCAAGAATGAGCATTCTCGACCACATCGGCTTTGCGGTCGGCGATCTCGCCCGCTCCAGGGCCTTTTATGAGGAAGCGCTGGCACCGCTCGGCGTCACGGTACTCATGGAGGTAACAGCGGAGCAGACCGGCGGCGACGCGCACTGCGGTTTCGGGCGCGACCGCCCGCAGTTCTGGATCGGCACCGGCCGGCCGCTGCAGGGCGTGCTCCATGTCGCCTTCACGGTGCCGAACCGGGCGGTGGTCGAAGCCTTCCACCAGGCGGCTCTCGCGGCGGGCGGGCGCGACAACGGCAAGCCGGGCCTCCGCCCGCACTACCATGAGAACTACTACGGCGCCTTCGTCCTCGACCCCGACGGCCACAATATCGAGGTGGTCTGCCACCTGGCGGAGTGAGGGATTGCGGAGGCCCTCGAGTGAAGCCCGAGGGTGACGATAGAACAGGTGGCTCCGACGTCGCGGCGCCTGGGCAGCAGGGCGGGGGGTGACAGTGGAGAGACGGCGCAGCCGCCCAGCCGTTGCTCAGCCTGAAGCACTCAGCCGGAAATGCTGCGGCAGCCAGAGCGCGATCTGCGGGAAGGCCATTACGAGGGCGAGACCAACGATCATCACCGCGACGAAAGGCACGATCGAGCGGTAGATGTCGATCAGCGTCACTTCCTTGGGTGCCATGGCGCGCATCAGGAAGAGATTGTAGCCGAAGGGCGGTGTCATATAGGCGATCTGGCAGGTGATGGTGTAGAGGATGCCGTACCAGATGAGATCGAAGCCGAGCAGCTTCACCAGCGGCACGTAGAGCGGCGCCACGATGACCAGCATGGCGGTGTCGTCCAGGAAGGTGCCCATCAGCAGGTAGGAAAGCTGCATCAGAATGAGCACCTCCCAGGGCGTCAGTCCCAGCTGGCCGATGAAGAAGCCCTCGATGGCTCTCACCGCGCCGAGGCCGTCGAAAACGGCACCGAAGCAGAGCGCGGCCACGATGATCCACATGAACATGCAGGAGATACCCAGCGTCTTGCGCAGGGTTTCCTCCAGCACTTTCCGCGTGAGCCGCCGCTTGTAGATGGCGGCGAGCGTTGCCGACAGGGCGCCGACGGCCGAGCTCTCGGTGAGGTTGGTATAGCCGAGCAGGAAAAGGCCGGTCATCGAGAAGAAGATGAACAGCGGCAGCAGGCCGGCGCGCAGCAGGGCCAGCTTCTCGAGCCAGGGCAGATCGCGGTCCTCCTTCGGCAGCACCGGACCGAGGTGCGGCTGCAGGCGGCAGCGGATCACGATATAGAGGATGAAAAGGCCGGCCATCACTAGGCCGGGGAAGACGCCGGCAAGCCAGAGCTGCCCCACCGGCTGGCGCGCGATCATGCCATAGAGCACCAGCACCACGCTGGGCGGCACCAGGATGCCGAGCGAGGAGCCGGCCTGGATCACGCCGGTCACCATGATCTTGTCGTAGCCGCGGCGCAGCAGCTCGGGCAGGGCGATGGAGGCGCCGATGGCCATGCCGGCGACGCTGAGGCCGTTCATCGCGGAGATCGCCACCATCAGGCCGATGGTGCCGACGGCGAGGCCGCCGCGCAGGCCGCCGAACCAGACGTGGAACATCCGGTAGAGGTCGTTGGCGATTCCGGATTCCGACAGCATGTAGCCCATGTAGATGAACAGCGGCAGCGTCAGCAGCGGATACCACTTCATCAGCTTCATGGCGGCAGAGAAGGCGATCTCCGACCCGCCAGTGCCCCAGAGGGCGAGGGCGGCGACGACGGCGACGAAGCCGATGGCGGCGAAGACCCGCTGTCCCGTCATCAGCATCAGCATCATCGACGAGAACATCAGGATGGCGATGAGATCGTAGCTCATACGCGCTGCTCCCCGCCGGAGGCGTCGCTGCTCGGTGTTTCGGGATAGCCCCACTGTTCGCCGTACAGCTTGGCGACGTCCTTGATCAGAGTGGAGATCGCCTGCAGCAGCATGAGGAAGATTCCGATGGTCATGATGATCTTGATCGGCGCCATCTTGGGCCGCCAGAGGGAGGGGCTGACCTCGTTGTACTGCAGCGCATACTGCGTACTGGAGATGCCGCCGTAGAGCAGCAGGATGAGATAGAAGATCAGGAAGAAGACCGTCAACACGTCCATCAGGGCCTTCCGGCGGTCCGACAGGATTCCATAGAGCAGGTCCATGCGCACGTGGTCGCCGAGCTGCATCGAATAGGCGCCGCCGAGCAGGAAGTACGCGACCATGAGGAACTGCGCCACCTCGAGCGGCCACCAGGAAGGCTGGATCACCGGCCACCACCAGGCCTCCGGCCACCAGGACGGCGAACTCACGCCGGTCGTGACCTTGTTGATGGAGGACCACAGCAGCACCCCCATCATGGCGAAGACCAGCAGCATCGTGGCGCGGCCGATGACGCGGTTCACCGCATCGACGATGGTGACATAGGTTTTGAAGAACTTTCGCAACATCGGCTTCCTGTTCGATCGATCTCGTTCGGCTGGCGGATCCAAGGGCGCCGCCGATATTGCGAGGTGGCCGGCCGGCGCGGAAAAATCTGTCGGTCGGGGCGGGGCGGGCCCGCTCGGGTTCACTGCGTCGGAGTTGTTCCTGGCGAAAGGGTTTTCTCGATGCCGGCGCGCGGCTGGCCGCGATCGCGCCGGTGCCGCCGCGTCACTGCGGCAGCGCGGGGCCCTCCACAGTGGCCCCGGCAAAGCGCTTCAGGCCCTGCCGCTCGAGATAGAGGGCGCCTACGGCCCCATTGGCTCTCTGGCTCATGATCTGGATTTCCCGTACGCCATTCCCTGTATCTGTCGCGTCCCCGGGGCCGTTGTCCGGGGAGTCGGGGAATTTCCCCCTTTTGGCCGTCGCCCGGCGGCTGCTGACCGCCGCCATCTTAGGCTGCCGCCCGGGGGCGATCAATTTTCCTGAAGTCAGCCGGGCCGCTTCGGAGCGCCGGCAGCCTGCGGTTGTCAGGCTGATCGTTTTCCACCCCAGGGCGATTTTGCCGCTTCAGGCTAAGAATTCCTTCACCCTCGATCACTAAAATCCAAGGCAATCGGATCACGCCGGTGCAGCGGAGGGCAGGCAGTTCCTCCAGGTTCAGGCCCCGAAGGGCCCGGCGCACCGCCTCAGGAGGAGGAATTCATGCTTTCCTCACTGCAAGACCTCTCCGGGAAGTTTCCCGGCCTCTTCCAGCGCGGTGCATCCGCCGCGGCGGAAAGCGCTGAGCGCGCCCAGAGCCAGCGGGCCCTCGACCAGAGCGGCCAGGGGCGCGATCGCCTCAGCCTCTCGCCGGAGGCCCGGGCCGTCGAGCGGGCCACGGCAGACGACGCCGAGCGCGTCGGCGATGCAGTTGCCGGCGAGGCCGAGGGCAAGTCGCTGAGCGGCGAGGCCAGCGGCTTCGTGCGCAAGGCGCTGGAGATCATCCGCCACGATCTCGCCAAGGCACTTCAGGCCTTCGGCTTCGATAGCGCCGCCATCCAGAACTTCACCAAGGCCTTCGTCGAGCCGGTGCTGGCAGCATTGAAGGAAGGCGTGAACTTCACCGCCGAGCTGTCCTTCGCCGCGTTCAGCCAGGTCACCACGACATCCTCCAACGGAGATTTCAGCCAATCGACCTCGCTGGTCGCCCAGTCGCTGGAGATCGAGGTGAACCAGGACACCGGGGAGGTCTCCGTCAGCCTCGCCAAGCTGTCCTTCGAGCAGCAGGTTCAGTCGATCAACGGTAGCGGTCAGGTGCCGCTCCTGGTAATCGATCCCGATGACCTGGCGACGCCGCAGGAGCTGGTCGCCAAGATCCTCGCAAGCGGCGAGACCGCGTTCACTGCGCCGGCCGAGAAGCCGCAGGTTACCAGGGACGATGGCGAGGAAGCCGTTGCAGAAGACGAGGCCGCAACGGCCGCCGCGGCCTCCGAGGAACTGAAGCAGAGCTTGGCCGAGCTGCGCGAGAAACTCGCCGACGAGGCCATCAGCCTGCGGACCCGTCTGACCATTTATTCGGTGACCACCTACCAGAACGACAAGGGCGAGACCATCACCAAGCTGCTGCTCGACGCGCAGCTGAAGACCGCCAGCCTGCAAAACGATGCAACGGCTCAGGAGGAGGCTGAAAGCCTCAATCTCTTGGCCTAAAGGCCAAGAGCGCCGGAGCAGGAAGAGGGGTCTCCAAGCAGGCCCCTTTTTCTTTTCAGGCTTTCGACTCCGTCAGGCCCTGGCCAGCGCGCGGTCGAGGAAGTCGAGCCGGTCCTGACCCCAGAAGATCTCGTCGCGATAGACGTAGCTTGGCGCGCCGAACACCCCGCGCGCGACGGCCTCCTCGGTCAGCGCCTCGTAGCGTGCCTGGGTGGCCGCTTCCGCCGCCTTGGCCAGCAGTTCGGGCGCATGATGCCCGGTTTCCAGGGCGATTGCCTCGCAGGTCGCGGGATCGCCGATGTCACGCGCCTGTTCCCACACCGCTTGGCCGAATGCCTGGGCCAGGGCCAGCGGATTGCCGCCGGTTTCACCGGCGGCAATGACGATGCGGGCGGCGGTCTGCTCGGCGGCTGGAAAGTGGGCCGGCTTGAGATGGATCGGGATGCCCAGGTAGTCGCTCCAGCGCTGCAGCTCGACCAGGCGGTAGGCCTGGCGTTCCGGCGCCCGCTTGGGCAACGGCAGGCCGCCGGTGCGCGAAAAGACCTCGCCGAAGTTCACCGGCTTCACACGCACCTGCGCCGCGTGTCGCTGCACGATTTCGCTGAAGCGCCGACTGCCGAAATTGGCCCAGGGCGAGTTCAGTGTAAGGTAGTAGTCGATCACCTTGCTCATGACGGCGGCAATTCCCTTTCCAATGCTTCGCCCGGAAGCTCTGCGACCCCCGGTGAAGGTTGATTAGCGCGCCTGCCGCCGCCCGTCCAGCGCCCGTCAAATTGATTCCCAATGACTTCATCATGCTCTAGGGTCGCGGCATCGCAGTGATCCTAAGGGTGGTTGTCGGAAATGCGGTTCACGATAGCGAGAGGCGGAACCTTCCTTGGGCTGTTCCTCTGCGCTGGTCTGGCGGCCCTGCCGGCGCGCGCGGCGGACCGGGCGCGCGAGGCGGTGGGACTCTTCGCGCAGTCCTGCCTGAAGCACGTCGAATCGCCGGCTGACCTGCAGGCCTGGATCGCGGAAACCCCGCAGCTGCGCAAATTGCCGCAGCAAAAGGCGCAGGCCTTCCTCGGTGGCAAGCGCGGCGACGTCTGGTCGGCGGAAAACGCCGCCGGCCTCTTCGCGCTGGCGCTCTTCGCCGACGACACCTGCACCGTGATTGCGCAGCAGGCCAGTGCCGACCAGGTCTCCCTGGTATTCTCCGAGTATGCTCGCCGCAAGGGGCTGCAGCTCGACAAAATCGGCGACCGACGGGAGTACGTGCGCGGTATCGACCAGCGCGAGGAAATCTATCGCTCCAGTGCCGGGGGGCTGCCCTACGAGGTCGTGGTCGTCACCTCGAAGTCGCCGCGCGCCGAGGTGCAGGCGGTGCTCACCACGCGCCCGAATCGTTAGCGACCGCGCCGCCGCCCGATCCAGGCTGCAACACGCTTTTCGATCTCCACGATCAGCAGCAGCGTAATCCCGATGCCGATGATCGCGAGCCCGTCGAGGAGCTCTATCGGGCCGCTGCCGAAAACGGCCTGCAGCGGCGGCAGATAGGTGAAAGCGAACTGCGCCATCACCACGATGGTGATGCCGATGAGTACGGCACGCGTGCCGAGGACACCCTGCAAGGTCAGCGAGGTCCCGTGCACGTAGCGCACGCTGAAGAGATAGAAGATCTCCATGACGACCAGGGTATTCACCGCCATGGTCCGGGCGGTTTCGACCGGGAGACCCCGGGCGGTCGCCCAGGCGTAGATGCCAAAGGTGCCGACAACCATGAGGGCGGATACGAAGAGGATCCGCCACAGGAGCCTTCCTGAGAGGACCGGCTCCTTCGGTGCTCGCGGTGGGCACAGCATGGTATTGGGCTCAGTTGGCTCGAACGCGAGGGTGAGCGCGAGAGCGACGGAGCTCACCATGTTGACCCAAAGGATCTGCAGGGGGGTGACCGGAAGCGCGAGCCCGAGGAAAACCGCCAGCACGATCACCATCGACTCCCCGCCGTTGATCGGAAGCAGGAAGGAAATGACTTTTCTGAGGTTGTCGTACACGGTCCGCCCCTCGCGCACCGCGGCGACGATGGAGGCGAAGTTGTCGTCGGCCAGCACCATCTCGCTGGCTTCCTTCGCGGCCTCGGTGCCCTTGCCGCCCATGGCGACGCCGACGTCGGCCCGCTTCAGCGCCGGCGCGTCGTTTACGCCGTCGCCGGTCATGGCGATGATCGCGCCGTCCACTTGCAGGGCCTCGACGAGGCGCAGCTTGTGCTCGGGGCTGGTTCGGGCGAAGACCGTCGCCTCCTGGGCGTGGCGGTGAAAGTCCTCGTCTCCCAGGCTGTCGAGCTGCTTGCCGGTCACCGACATCGGATCGTCGGCCAGACCCAGCTGCAGGGCAATGGCGCGTGCCGTTGCCACGTGGTCCCCGGTGATCATCTTGACCCGGATGCCGGCCGCCTTGCACTCCGCGATCGCGGTGATCGCCTCGGGGCGCGGCGGATCGATGAGCCCAACGAGCCCGAGCAGGCAGAGGCCGTTCTCGACATCTGCTGGAACGACAGCCCGGCTGCCTTCGGGCAAATTGCGGCGGGCGAGGGCGATGACCCGTTGACCGGCCACGGCGAGTGCCTCGATCTGCCGGCTCCAATGGTCGGAATCGATCGGCCGTTCACCGTCGGGCGTTGCCACTTCGCTGCACATCTCGATGATGCGCTCCGGCGCTCCCTTGATGTAGAGCACCGGTCGGCGATCCGCGCGGGCGTGCAGGCTTGCCATGTAGCGATGGCGCGAGTCGAAGGGGATTTCGTCCAGCCGCGTGAAGCGCCCCCTGGCCGCCGCCTCATCGTGGCCGGCCTTGAGCGCCAGCGACACCAAGGCGCCTTCCATCGGATCGCCGTCGACGATCCACTCCTGGCCGACCTGCCTCAACTGGGCGTCGTTGCAGAGCAGAGCCGCCAGGGACAGTTCCTCGAGAACCGGGTAGGCCGGAGGATCGATCGGCTCGCCGCCGATCCGGAACCTGCCTTCGGGCCTGTAGCCGGCACCCTCCACCTCGATCTGCTCGAGCGCCGTCACGACCCTGCTCACCGTCATCTCGTTGCGGGTCAGGGTGCCTGTCTTGTCGGAGCAGATGACCGATACCGATCCCAGGGTCTCGACCGCCGGCAGGCGCCGGATGATCGCGTTGCGGCGCGCCATGCGCTGCACCCCGACTGCCAGGGTGATGGTCATGACCGCGGGAAGGCCCTCGGGAATCGCTGCGACCGCCAGGCCGACCACCACCATGAAGGCTTCGTCCAAGGGGTATGCCTGGACGAAGGCCGCATAGGCGAAGACCAGGGAGGAGACCGCGAGAACGGCGAAGGTGACCTGCCTGGCGAAGTGGTCCATCTGGCGCAGCAGCGGGGTGGTCAGGCGCTCCACCGCGCCGATCATGGTACTGATGCGCCCGAGCTCGGTGTCGGCGCCCGTCGCGACGGTCACGGCGGTGCCCTGGCCGGCGGCGATGAAGGTACCCGAGAAGGCCATGGAAAAGCGGTCGCCCAGCGCGGCGTCGTCGTCGACCGCTGCGGTCGCTTTGTCGACCGGGACCGACTCGCCGGTCAGGATCGCCTCGTCGACCCGCAGGTTGCGTGCCTTGATCAGGCGCAGGTCCGCCGGCACCCTGTCGCCTGCCTCGAGCAGCACGATGTCGCCGGGAACCAGTCTGTCGGCCTTCACCGTTACCCGCCGGCCGCCGCGAATCACCGAGGCGTGCGGGTCGATCATGCTGCGGATCGCTTCCAACGCCTTCTCGGCGCGCCCCTCCTGGATGAAGCCGATTGTCGCGTTCAGTATCACAACCGCGAGAATCACCAGGGCATCCGTGCCATGACCGATGAGCGCGGCCAACACCGCGGCAGCCATCAGTACGTAGATCAGCAGGTTGTGGAACTGAGCGAGGAGGCGCAGCAGGATACTGCGCGACCGTCCTTGCGGCAGGCGGTTGGGGCCGTAGGTTTCCAGGCGGCGCTGGGCTTCGTCCTCTGCGATTCCGCTGGACCCCGTCTGAAGATCTGCGAGGGTTGTAGCCGGATCCAGCGCATGCCAGGCGCGTTTGGTGTTCACGGGCGTCGTGGATTGCAGTGACGACTGTGAAACTGCCATGGTTGGTCGCTGCTCCCCAAAATTCTCGCTTGTCGCGTTCGCCTGCCTCATCCGGTCACTCAGGGCGTTATGGCGACCTTCAGCACGCCGTCGCGCTGGTTGGCGAAGAGTTCATAGGCTTCCTCGATCTGGTCCAGCTTGAAGCGGTGGGTGACCAGCGGGCGCGTGTCGAGGCGGTTGCCGGCGATGACCGCCATCAGGCGATGCATGCGTTCCTTGCCGCCGGGACAGAGGGTGCTGACGATTTTGTGGTCGCCAAGGCCGGCGCAGAAGGCGTCGAGTGGGATCTTCAGGTCGCTGGAATAGACGCCGAGCGAGGACAGGGTGCCGCCGGGCCGCAACACGCGCAGCGCGGCCTCGAAAGTCTCCTGCCGTCCGAGCGCCTCGATCGCGACGTCGACGCCGCGCCCATCGGTGAGGCGCAGAATCTCCTCGACCGGGTCGGCCTTGGTGAAGTCGACGACGTGATCGGCACCCATGCTGCGTGCGATCTCCATGCGCGCCGGCACGGCGTCGACGCCGATGATGGTGGTGGCGCCCATCAGGCGCGCGCCGGCGGTGGCGCAGAGGCCGATGGGTCCCTGCGCGAAAACCGCCACGCTATCGCCGATGCGCACATGGCCGCTTTCGGCGCCGGAAAAGCCCGTCGACATGATGTCGGGGCACATCAGTACCTGCTCGTCACTGAGGCCTTCGGGGATCGGCGCCAGGTTAGTCATCGCGTCGGGTACCAGCAGGTACTCGGCCTGGGCGCCGTCGATGGTATTGCCGAAGCGCCAGCCGCCGAGCGCCTTGAAGCCGTGCCTGGTTCCGGCGCCATCCTGGGAGTGGCAGCCGCAGAGGCTTGCCATGCTGTGGCCGCTAGGCGTGATGGCGCCGGCGATGACGCGCTGGCCTTCCTGGTAGCCGTCGACCGCGGCGCCGAGCTTTTCGATGATGCCGACCGGCTCATGGCCGATGGTGAGCCTGCGTTCGACGGGATACTCGCCCTTCAGGATATGCACGTCGGTGCCGCAGATCGTCGTCGTGGTGATCCGGATCAGCGCGTCCAGCGGCCCGACGTCGGGGATGGGCTTGTCTTCCAGGACGATGCGGTTTGGCTCGACGAAAATGGCGGCTTTCATTTTCTGGGCCATGGCTGAACCTCACTTCTGTCAGTTTGGGGAAACGGCGCTGTCCGGTCTTGCCGGCATGCTGCGGCAACCTCTGGACCTCTGCGCTGTGGTTGTGGGGCCAGTCTCGAGGCTATGCCCGCGCAAGTCGTTGACTTGAATCAACAGCTCCGAAGGTTCGAAATTTGACATCGTTCGCACGCGATCTGTGATTGTGTAGCAGCAGGGCTCAGGTTTTGCTCTCTGCGGCCACCGGCTCCCGCAGTGCCTTGCGGATGATCTTGCCGGTGGCGGTCATCGGCAGGGCATCCACGAAGCTAACCTCGCGCGGGTACTCGTGCGCGGCAAGTCTTGTCTTTACGAAGTCCTGGATCTCGCTCACCAGCCCCGCGTCTCCTTCGCGGCCCTGCTTCAGCACGATGAAAGCCTTCACCCGTTCGGTGCGGACGGGATCGGGCACGCCGACCGCCGCCGCCATGGCGACTGCGGGGTGTTTGAGCAGGCAGTCCTCGATCTCGCCCGGGCCGATGCGGTATCCGCCGGAGGTAATGACGTCGTCGTCGCGCCCGACGAAGTGCAGGTAGCCGTCTTCGTCCACGCAGCCCTGGTCGCCGGTCGCCAGCCAGTCGCCGCGGAACTTGGCGGCGGTGGCCTCCGGGTTTCGCCAGTACTCCAGGAACATCACCGGGTCGGGCCGGCGCACGGCGATGGTGCCGGCGGCGCCCGCCGGCAATTCGTTGCCGGCCTCATCGATGACTGCGACGCGGTGGCCCGGCACCGGACGGCCCATGGAGCCCGGCTTGACGGGCATGATCTCTGCGCAGTTGGAGACCACCAGGTTGCACTCGGTCTGGCCGTAGAATTCGTTCACCGTGACTCCGAAGGCCTCCTGCGCCCAGTCGAGCATCTCGGCGCCGAGGGTCTCGCCGCCGCTGCCGATGGAGCGCAGGTGCGTCGCCCAGCGCTCGGCCGGACGCTCGACGCTGCGCATGATCTTCAAGGCCGTCGGCGGCAGGAAGGCGTTGCGCACGCCAAAGTCGGCAAGCAGTCGGAACGCCTTCTCCGGGTCGAACTTTGCGAAACGGTGGGCCAGCACCGGCACACCGTGGTGCCAGGCCGGCAGCAGCACATCGAGCAGCCCGCCGATCCATGCCCAGTCCGCCGGCGTCCAGATGAGGTCGCCAGGCTGCGGCAGGAAGGACTGCGGCATCTCGACGCCCGGCAGGTGGCCCAGCAGCACGCGCTGCGCATGCAGCGCGCCCTTTGGCGGGCCGGTGGTGCCGGAGGTGTAGATGATGAGAGCGGGATCGTTGGCCAGGGTATCGACCGGCAGGAAGCCGTCGGAGGCACGCTCCAATAGTCGGTGCCAGTCGAGTGCGTCGCCGCCATCGATGGAGATGACGCTCTCCAGAGCCGGCACGCGGTCGCGGATCGCCGCGACCTTGGTGAGGCCGGTCTCATCGGTGATGACGACGCGGGCGCCCGAGTCGGCGAGCCGGTATTCCAGGGCGTCCTCGCCGAAGAGGGTGAACAGCGGCACCGCGATGGCGCCAAGCTTGTAGGTGGCCAGATGCGCGACGGCGGTTTCCGGCCCCTGCGGCAGCAGGATGGCGACGCGGTCGCCGTCCTCGATACCCTGCGCCTCCAGCACGTTGGCACAGCGGTTGGAGAGGCGCTGCAGGTCGCGGAAACTGTAGCGCGTCTCGCGGCCGTCCTCGCTCAGGTGGATGAGGGCCAGACGGTCGCCGCCGGCCCACTTGTCGCAGGTATCGACGCCGATGTTGTAGTGCTCGGGGATCCGCCAGCGGAAATTCGCCGTCAATTCTTCGTAGGTTGCCGCCTGCGGCAGCATGGGCTCCTCCCTGGGCGCCTTCCTTCGGGCTTTGCACCACCATAGCCAAAGCGCCGCGCGGGCGGTACTAACTCGTGATGGCATTGCGGGACGAGAGGCTTTTCATGTTCCAGAGCGATCTCCTGAAGGACAAGTGCATCCTCATTACCGGCGGTGGCAGCGGGCTTGGCAAATCCATGGGCCGGCGCGTGCTGGAACTCGGTGCGCGGCTGGTCATCTGCGGCCGGCGCGAAGCCGTCCTGGCGGAGACCCGGGCGGAGTTCGACGCCGATTTCCCCGGCCGCACGCGGGCGATCCCCTGCGACCTGCGCGACCCTGCCCAGGTCGACGCCCTGGTCGCGGCGATCTGGGAGGAGGAGGCGCTGGACGCCCTGGTGAACAACGCCGCCGGCAACTTCCTCGCCCGCACGGAGACCCTGTCGCCGCGCGCCCTCGACGCCGTGCTGGCCATTGTCATGCACGGCACCGCCTATGTGACTCTGGCCTGCGGCAAGCGCTGGCTGGCCGAGGGCCGTCCCGGCAACGTGCTCTCCATCGTCGCCACCTATGCCGAGACCGGCTCGCCTTACGTGGTGCCATCGGCCATGGCCAAGGCCGGGGTGCTGGCGATGACCCGCTCCCTGGCGGTCGAGTGGGGCGGCCGCGGCATCCGCCTGAACGCCATAGCACCGGGGCCCTTTCCGACCGAGGGTGCCTGGGCGCGCCTGGTACCCAACGAGGCGATGGACCGCGCCTGGATGAACAAGATTCCGCTCGGGCGCGTCGGGGAGCACCGCGAACTGGCGGATCTCGCCGCCTTCCTGCTGGCCGAGGGCTCGGCCTATATCAACGGCGAGGCGGTGGTCATCGACGGCGGCGAGTGGCTCAAGGGTGCCGGCCAGTTCTCCCTCATGGAGGCGCTCGGCGAGGACGACTGGGCCGCCATGAAGGGGCGTTGAGGCGATTCGCCGCGTTTAAGCCTTCGTTTACGATACCCTTACCATCCCCGGGGCAGGATGTCGGGACGGTCAATACCGCCCTAGCCACCCGGGATTCCTGCCTTGCTCCAGCCGTCCGCCGATCGGGCCGAGAGACCGCCCCAAGCGTCCGCCGCGGCGCCGCAGGGAGGGCTTCGCGGCATTTTGATCGCCGCCAAGATCGTGGTTTCCGCCGCCCTCCTGGCGGCGGTGATTGCGGCCGGCGACTTCGGCGCCGTAGGGGCCCTGCTGGTCCGCCTGGACCCCGGCTATGCCCTGCTGGCGGTGGCCCTTCTCGCCGGGATCGCCATCGTATCCGGACTGCGCTGGTGGCTGGTCGGCCGCGCCATCGGCGCGCCGCTGCCGCTCAAGGACTGCCTCGGCCTCATGTTCGTCGGCAGCTTCTTCACCCAGGTGCTGCCGACTTCGATCGGTGGCGATGCGGTGCGCATCCTGCTGGCCGGGCGCCGTGGCCTGCCCTACGGCCGCGCCTTCAGCGGGGTGATGCTGGAGCGCGCCAGCGGTCTCCTGGCCCTGGTTCTCATGGTCGTCGGCGGCACACTGTGGCTCGGCGCACGCATCGATCCGCCGCTGCTGCGCGTTGCGCTGCTTATCTCGCTGCCGGGCCTGCTGGCAGGTTTCGGCCTGCTCTGCAGCCTCGACCTCGTGCCGCTGCCGACGGTACTGGTCCGCTGGGCGCGGCCGTTCCTGGCCCTGGCCGCCGATGCCCGCCAGGTAATGCTGGTGCCGCTGATCTCGATCGCCCTGCTGGCGCTCTCCGTCGTGGCCCAGCTGTTCACCGTCGGGGCGGTCTTCCTCCTGGCCCAGGGTCTGGGACTGTCGCTTGGCTTCGCCGACAGCCTTGCCCTGGTGCCGGCTATCGTGCTGATCACCTTTTTCCCACTGTCTTTCGCTGGCTGGGGTGTCCGCGAGGGCGCGGCTGTGCTGCTGCTTGGTGCCGCTGGTCTTGCCGCCGACCAGGCCTTGGCCGTCTCGGTGCTGCTGGGCCTGGGCTCGCTCGCCGCCGGACTCCCCGGCTGCCTGCTCTGGCTGAAGGCACGCGGTCCGGGTTGACGCCTGCGGATTGAGGTCTCCGGACCGGCCCTGTAGGATCGACCGTCGCCGCCCCCAAACGACGGAATGCCTCCGAATGCCCCTCGATCGCACCGCCGCGCCGGTTTTCGTCCACTCCACCTGTCCGCACGACTGTCCCAGCGTTTGCGCCTTGGAGGTCGAGCGGCTGTCCAGCACGCGGATCGGCAAGGTGCGCGGGGCCCGCGGCAACGACTATACCGACGGCGTGGTCTGCGCCAAGGTGTCGCGCTATGCCGAGCGGGTGCACCATCCGGACCGCCTGACCGCGCCGCTGCGCCGGGTCGGCGAGCGCGGCCAGGGCAGGGAGGCCTTCGAGGAGATCACCTGGGACCAGGCCCTTGACGCGGTGGCGGAGGCGCTGCTCAAGGCGGAGCAGAGCCACGGCAGTGAGGCAGTCTGGCCCTATTTCTACGCCGGCACCATGGGCCTGGTACAGCGCGACGGCATCGAGCGCCTGCGCCATGCCAAGCGCTACTCGCGCCAGCATTCCACGATCTGCACCAAACTGGTGGCGACCGGCTGGAACGCCGCCTGCGGCGCGCGGCTGGGGCCCGATGCGCGGGAGATCGCGCAGTCCGACCTCATCGTCGTCTGGGGCGGCAATCCGGTCAGCACCCAGGTCAATGTGATGACCCACATCGCCAAGGCGCGCAAAACGCGGGGCGCGAAACTGGTGGTGGTCGACCCCTACCGTACCGGCACGGCCGAGCAGGCCGACTTGCATCTGGCGCCGAAGCCAGGCACCGACGGCGCCCTGGCGGCGGCGGTGATCTCCGCGTTGCTGGCCGAAGGCTTCGCCGACCGCAGCTACATGGCCAGGTACAGCGACTGGGATGCCGAGCTGGAGGCCCACTTCGCCGCCTGCACGCCGGCCTGGGCGGCGGCTATCACCGGCCTCGCGGAGGCGGAAATTCTCGCTTTCGCACGACTTTATGGCGCAACCCGGCGCAGCTACATCCGCGTCGGCTACGGCTTCTCCCGGGCGCGCAACGGCGCTTCTGCGGTGCACGCCGTCGCCTGCCTGCCGACGGTGACCGGCGCCTGGCAATACCCCGGCGGCGGCGCCATGCAGGGCCAGTCCGATGTCTACGGCCTCGACGAGACGCTGATCCAGGGCCTCGACGTGAAGGACAGGTCGACGCGCCTGCTCGACCAGTCGCGCATCGGCCCGATCCTCACCGGCGACCGGCGCGATCTCGGCGACGGGCCGCCGGTGACGGCCCTCTTCATCCAGAACACCAACCCGATGGTCGTCTGCCCCGAGAGCGCCAAGGTGGCCGAGGGCTTCGCCCGGCCCGACCTCTTTACCTGCGTGCACGAGCAGTTCATGACCGAGACGGCGGCCATGGCCGACATCGTGCTGCCGGCCACCACTTTCCTTGAGCACGACGACATCTATGTCGCCGGCGGCCATACCTACCTTCAGGTCACCAAGGCGGTGATCGATCCGCTGCCCGGCAGCCGCAGCAACCACGAAGTGCTCTGCGCGCTCGCCCGGCGCCTCGGGGCCGAACATCCCGGCTTCGACATGAGCGCCTGGGAGATCATCGACGCGACACTGAAGGCCTCCGGGCTGCCCGATGCCGAGACGGTCCATGCGGCCCATTGGCACGACTGCGTGAAGTCCTTCGAGGAGATGCATTTCCTCGACGGCTTCGGCCATGCCGACAAGCGCTTTCACTTCCGGCCGGACTGGTCGGCCTATGGGCCCGACTTCGCGGCCATGCCGCCGCTGCCCGGCCACAACGAAGGCTACGACCAGGCCGATGCCGAGCGCCCTTTCCGCCTGGTGGCGGCGCCGGCGCGTTCCTTCCTCAACAGCACCTTCACGGAGACGCCGGGCTCGCTGAAGCGCGAGAAGCGGCCGACGCTGCTGATCCACCCGCAGGCCGCCGCCAGGCTGGGGATCGGCGAGGGCACGCGCGTGCGCCTCGGCAACCGCCAGGGCTCGCTGGTCGTCCACGCCGCGCTTTTCGACGGCCTGCAGCCGGACGTGGTGGTGGTGGAGAGCATCTGGCCCAACAGCGCCTTCGAGGAGGGGCAGGGGATCAACCTGCTGATCAGCGCCGACCCCGGGCCGCCGGCTGGCGGCGCCGTATTCCACGACACCGCGGTATGGGTCGCGCCGGCGTGAGGCCGCCTGGGGCAACGGCTCAGCGTTGGATTCCGAGCGTTGCGGCCCTAAGTTACAGGTGATGCAAACAATAGCGACATAGGGCGGATGGCCAAGGATCCCAAGCTTTCCCCCAAACTCCCTGGGGGCTCCGAGTCCCCGGAGGTTGAAGCCTTCCTGCGAAAGCTGGCGGTCACCCCGGCGCCCAGCCCTGGGTCGGCCGGAAATGCACGAGGCCGGCTGATCTTTGCCATGGACGCCACCGCCAGCCGCGAGCCGACCTGGGATCGCGCCTCTCACCTGCAGGCGGAGATGTTCAAGGAGACCGAGACCCTCGGCGGACTCGAGGTGCAGCTCATCTACTACCGCGGCTTCGGCGAATGCAAGGCAAGCCCTTGGGTGGCGGAGTCCGCCCAGCTGCTGCGCTTCATGACCGGTGTGTTCTGCCTCGCCGGGCGCACCCAGATGGGTAAGGTGCTGAAGCGTGCCATCAGGGAGACGAAGCAGAAGAAGGTCTCCGCCCTGGTCTTCGTCGGCGATGCCATGGAGGAGGATATCGACCACCTCGGCCACATGGCAGGTGAGCTCGGCCTGCTCGGCGTGCCCTGCTTCATGTTTCACGAAGGCAACGACCCGGTCTCGCGCCAGGCCTTCCAACAGATCGCGCGGCTTAGCGGCGGCGCCTTCTGCAACTTCGATTCGGCAAGCGCCAAACAGCTGCGTGAGCTGCTCTCCGCCGTCGCCGTCTTCGCTGCCGGCGGGCGTCGCGCCCTGGCCGACTACAGCCGCCGCACCGGAGGGCTGGTGCCGCAGCTCACCCATCAGGTCAAATAGCCGCGAGACGGACCGGCGACCCATGCAGTACTTCATTCTCGGCCTCGCCCTGCTGGTCGCCCTGTTGTTTCTCGGGCGCTGGTTCGTCGATGCCGACCCGCAGAAGGTCGCCAAAGGTCTGAAGTGGGGCGGTCTTTCGGTGGCCGTCGGCGTGCTCCTGCTGATGGTGGCGAGCGGCCGTGTGGCCATGCTGGCCGCGCTGGTACCGGCAGCCATCTGGCTGTTCCGCATGTCACGCCGCTACAAGGAGGCGCGCGGGCCCAGCGCCGGCCAGTCCTCGGAGGTGCGTACCCGCTTCCTGCAGATGAGCCTCGATCACGACAGCGGCGAGCTCGACGGCCGCATCCTCGAGGGGCGCTACGAGGGCCAGGCCCTTTCGCAGCTCGATCGGGGGGCACTGCTGGAACTTCTGCAGGACTACGGCATTGCCGATGCGCAGTCGGCTGCCGTGCTGGAGGCCTATCTCGACCGTACCCAGCCGGAATGGCGCGGTTCCGACGAGACCGGCGAGACGGCCGGTGCCGCTGACGACGGGCAGGCGGGCGGCGGGCGGCAGCGCGGCGGTCCCCAGGCTTCCGGCGGCATGACGCGGTCGGAGGCGCTGGAGATTCTCGGGCTGGAGGAGGGCGCCGGCGCCGAGGCGGTTCGCGACGCGCACCGCCGTCTCATGCAGAAGCTGCATCCCGACCACGGTGGCTCCAACTATCTCGCCGCCAAGCTGAACGAGGCGAAGGAATTGCTGCTGCGTCATTGAACTGCAATCATCGCTCTGCGAACATTACCGGACCCGGCGCGCCATTTGTGTCACTTGTCGCCCCGGCCCCCCTGTGGCAATACAGCCGCGTTCCCCGCACCGATCCCGACATCGTGAGGTATTCCGTTTCATGACAGGTACCATTCGCAAGGCGGTTCTGCCCGTCGGCGGACTTGGCACGCGCTTTCTGCCGGCGACCAAGGCAATTCCCAAAGAGATGCTCCCCGTCGTCGACAAGCCGCTCATTCAGTATGGTGTCGAGGAGGCGCGCCAGGCCGGCATCGAGGAGATCATTTTTGTCACCAGTCGCGGCAAGGCGGCCATCGAGGACCATTTCGACTATCATTTCGAGCTGATGAAGACTCTGGAAGCGCGCGGCAAGACGGCGGAGCTCGAGCTTGCCAGCGCCATGTCGCCGACCGCCGGCAAGATCAGCTTTACCCGCCAACCTGAGGCCCTCGGACTCGGCCATGCGGTATGGTGCGCGCGCAACCTGGTAGGCCGCGAACCCTTCGCGGTGATTCTTCCCGACGACCTGGTATTGCATCCCAAAGGCTGTTTGAAGCAGCTCGTGGAGGCTTACGAGAAGGTCGGCGGCAATCTCGTCGCCGTCGAGGATGTGCCGCGCGAGCAGACCGACCGCTACGGCATTCTCGACGTGGTGGAGGACGATGGCCGCCTTGCCAAGGCCAAGGGCCTGGTCGAGAAGCCGACCCCGGCGGCGGCGCCCTCGACGCTTTCCATCATCGGCCGCTATATTCTGCAGCCTGAGGTTTTCGACGAGCTCAATCGTCAGGATAAGGGCGCCGGCGGCGAGATCCAGCTGACCGACGCGATAGCGCGCACCATCGGCAGCCAGCCCCTCCACGGTCTGCGCTTCGAGGGCCGGCGCTTCGACTGCGGCGGCAAGGCGGGCTTGCTGGAAGCCAACATCGCCTACGCGCTGGAGCGCGACGATCTGCGCGAGACCACGCGCGACATCCTGCGCCGCTACGGCGCCGCTTCCTGATTAGGGCCTAGAGGCCGCTGGAGAATACTGCATGCGCATTGCAATGGTTGGCACCGGCTATGTCGGTCTCGTCTCCGGGGCCTGCTTTTCGGAGTTCGGCACCGAAGTCGTCTGCATCGACAAGGACGCCGCCAAGATCGAACGCCTGGAGCGGGGCGAGATTCCGATCTTCGAACCCGGCCTCGAGGTGCTGGTGGCCAACAACCGCGAGGCCGGCCGCCTGACCTTCACCACCGAACTGGCGAAGACCGTGGCCGCGGCCGACGCCGTCTTCATCGCCGTCGGCACGCCGACGGGACGCACCGGCGGCGAAGCGGATCTGAGTTACGTCTACGATGCGGTGCGCGAGGTCGCCGGCAACCTCAAGGGCTATACCGTGGTGGTGAACAAGTCGACGGTGCCGGTCGGCACCGGCCGTGAGGTGGCGCGCATCATTCGCGAGACCAACCCGGCGGCCGAGTTCGACGTGATCTCCAATCCGGAATTCCTGCGCGAGGGCGCGGCCATCAACGACTTCATGCGCCCCGACAGGGTGATCATCGGTGCCGAGACCGACCGCGCGCGCGACGTCATGCGCGCACTCTACCGCCCGCTCTACCTGATCGAGACGCCGATCCTCTTCACCACCTTGGAGACGGCAGAACTCACCAAGTACGCCGGTAACGCCTTCCTCGCCACCAAGATCACCTTCATCAACGAGATCGCCGACCTCTGCGAGAAGGTCGGCGCCAACGTGCACGACGTCGCCCGCGGCATCGGCCTCGACGGGCGCATCGGGCGCAAGTTTCTGCACCCCGGACCGGGCTACGGCGGTTCCTGCTTCCCGAAAGACACCCTGGCGTTGATCCACACAGCGCAGAAGGCGGGTGCGCCGATGCGAATTGTCGAGACCGTCGCCGACATCAACGACAGGCGCAAGCGGTCCATGGCGGCACGCATCATTGCGGCCTGCGACGGCTCCGTCGAGGGCAAGACGGTTGCCGTCCTGGGTCTCACGTTCAAGCCGAACACCGACGACATGCGCGACGCGCCAAGTCTGGATATCGTGCCGGCCCTGCTCGCGGCAGGTGCCAAGGTGCGTGCCTTCGATCCCGAGGGGATGGAGCAGGCCAACGCCCTGTTGCCGGGCGTGAAGTGGTGCCAGAATGCCTATGAGGCGATGACCGGCGCCGATGCCGTCACCATTCTGACGGAGTGGAACGAGTTCCGCGCGCTGGACCTCGACCGCATGAAGTCGATCATGAAAGCAGCGGTGATGGTGGACCTGCGCAATGTCTACAGCCCGGCCGACATGGCGGCGGCCGGCTTCCGCTACAGCTCGGTCGGCCGGCCGGTCGCGCTGCCGGAAGCCTAGCCCATGACGGTGCCGGCGCCGATCGACCCAGCTTCCTTCGACCCGGGGGCGGCGCATCGCTTCGATGCCTCGGTGCTGCGCGAGTACGACGTGCGCGGTATCGTCGGCGAGACCATCACGGCGGCCGATGCCTTTGCGCTTGGCCGCGCGTTCGGCAGCCTGGCGAAGCGGCGCGGTGCGCAGGCGCTGGCGGTCGGCTACGACGGGCGGCATTCGTCTCCGATGCTGGCCGAAGCGCTCAGTGCCGGCCTTGCCGCATGCGGCCTGCGTGTACTGATCATCGGTCGCGGCCCGACGCCGATGCTCTACTTCACCGCCTATACCAAGGACGTGGACGGCGGCGTCATGATCACCGGCTCGCACAACCCGCCGAACTACAATGGCTTCAAGCTGGTGCTGCACAAAGCCTCGGTGTTCGGCACCGATATCCAGGAAATAGGGCGCATCGCGGCGGCCGCCAATTTCGAGCAGGGCGCCGGCAGCATCGGGGAGACCTCGGTGTTCGACGCCTACATCGAGCGCATTCTCCAGGACGTCGCCGGGCCGCGCCGCCTGAAGGTCGCCTGGGATGCCGGCAATGGGGCGATGGGCGAAGCGATGGCGGCCCTCGTGGCGCGCCTGCCGGGCGAGCATTTCCTGCTGAACGCGGAGATCGACGGCAATTTTCCCAACCATCACCCCGATCCCACAGTGGCAGAGAACCTGGTGCAGCTGCAGGAAACCGTGCTGCGGGAGGGCTGCGATCTCGGCATCGCCTTCGACGGCGACGGCGACCGCCTGGGCCTCGTCGATTCCAAGGCGCGCATCGTCTGGGGGGACCAAATCCTGCTGTTCCTGGCGCGCGACATCCTAAAGCGCCACCCCGGCGCTACCATTATCGGAGACGTGAAGTGCAGCGAGGTGCTGTTCGACGGCATCGCGGCGGCCGGCGGCCGGCCGCTGATGTGGAAGACCGGCCACTCGGTCATCAAGGCCAAGATGAAGGAGCTCGACGCTCCCTTCGCCGGCGAGATGGCGGCGCACTTCGTCTTCGGCGACGGTTTCTACGGCTACGACGATGCGCTCTATGCTGCGGTCCGGGTCCTTTCGATCCTGCAGGCCTCGACGGAGACCCTGGCCGAGTTCCGGGATTCCCTGCCCAAGCTGGTGAATACTCCGGAACTGCGTGTGCCCTGCCCGGAAGCGCGCAAGAAGGCGGTGGTGGAGGAGGTCAGGGCGCGCCTTGCCGCCGAGGGAACAGAGGTCACCGCCATCGACGGCGTGCGCGTGCGCGAGGGGGGCGGCTGGTGGCTGCTGCGCGCCTCCAATACCGAGGATGCGCTGACCCTGCGCTGCGAGGCGCCGGATGCGGCCAGCCTCAAGAAGCTGACGCAGCGGCTTGCTGCACAGCTCGAAGCCAGCGGACTGGAGTCACCGGCTTTTTAGGAAGCTTATGCTGCTGCCCGGCAGCGCTTGGTGGTGATGTGGCCGACTGATATCAGGTTATTATTACTCTCCGCTTCGGCGGAGGCGCGCGCCGCAGCCCTGCGGACCCCGATGCTCGAGGGCTGGGGCCAATGCCTCGATCGGCTTGCGGTGCTTCTGGAGGAATCGCCCGGCAAGGGCCAGCGATCTCAGGACGTCGCCTGAACAGTGCGGGAAGGGGTGTCGCTGCGTCTCTTGCTGCGGCCGGCGATGCTCAGTTGGAGCCCTGGGCGAACGGCTGCACCACCACGCAGTTGATGCTGGCGGTGAGGAGCTCCTGACAGGCGGTGCGTGCCTGCTGCTCGTAGAGCCCGGCGAGCTGCGAGCGGTAAAGCGTACCGGCCGTGGCCGAATCGATCCGCTCGATCGCCACACGGGCGCCCTCCAGGGATTGCGGCGCGGACTCCAGCGCCGCCTTGGCGCTGACATGGGCCGCTTTGAAGCGGCTGAAGGCGCCGACCTGCACAGCCCAGTCGTTGGTCAGCATCTCGGTGTCGATTTCCAAGTCGCTGCTGTCCGAGGTGGTAGCGATCTGCGAAGAGGCGATCACCGGTCTTACCGGGCGGCTCCGCGTCGGCGCGGACTCGGCGGCCGCAACCTCGACGGTCGTCGCTGCCGGGTTCTGGAAGGGGTTGCGGCCGGGCACAGCAGGCATGGTCTTCACGCCTATGGCGGCCATCTTGGTGAAGCTGCGGTCGAGCAACTTGACCATGTGGGCGTCGCGCGACTTGGCGGTCTTGCCGCCGAGCACCACCGCTATGACGTGCCGGCCGTTGCGCTGGACAGAACTCACCAGGTTGAACCCGGAAGCGCGAGTGTAGCCGGTCTTGATGCCGTCAGTGCCCTGGTAGCTCTTCAGCAGCCGGTTGTGGCTGTGGTAGCTGCGGCCCTGATAGCTGAAATTGGTGGTGGAGAAATAGTGATAATACTGCGGATAGTCTTCCATCAGTGCCTTGGCCAGCCGCACCATGTCGCGCGCCGTGCTCTTTTGGCTGCGGTTGGGCAGGCCGGAGGCATTGCGGAAGGTGGTCCGGCTCATGCCGAGTGCCTGCGCCCGTTTGGTCATCAGCTGCGCGAAGGCGATCTCCGTGCCGCCCAGAGCCTCGGCAACGACCACCGCGACGTCGTTGGCCGACTTGGTGGTCAGGGCCATGATGGCGTCCTCGACCATGATGCTCTCGCCCGCTTTGAGGCCCAGCTTGGAGGGCGGCATGCCGACGGCCCGCTTCGACGCCTTCAACGGCTGGTCGAGCGCAAGCGTGCCTTTTTCCAGCGCTTCGAAGACCAGATAGAGCGTCATCATCTTGGTCAGCGACGCCGGATAGTTGAGGGTGTCCGCATTCACCGCGTGCAGGACCTGGCCGGTCTCCGCATCGACCACGATCGAGGCATAGCGCGCTTTCGCGTCGCCTGGCGTCAGAGCGACGCCTGCAGCAACGGCCAACGTCATCGTGAGCAACAGCGCGATCTTTCGGAACATCGGTACTCGCTTTGCAGTCGAAGGTTTGATTGTGACATGGCGCGGGCGGTGGCGCCGAAGTCACATTAACTATATTCGGTAATACCCCGAAAAGCTTATCGATTCTAGAGCATCACCTGATTCCCTGTCCAGTCTAATGCCGCACCTATTACAATGCCGTTAAAATGCCTTCATTTCAGCGCCTTGCCGCACCAGATTCACGGGTACCGGGTCGTGCCGGTCCGATGCACCACGGCCTCCCCAATTGCGCAAAGACGGCGCGCGCCACTTAAACCGAGGAGCAGGATTCCGGTGACAGATGGAACTTTCCGTTGCGGTATCCGCATGGCGGCGCTGCTGGCCTGTGGCCTGCTCGCCGCTTGCGCCTACCGTGGCGATATCGACAACCCGACGACCCTCAAGGCGACCTGGCTCAGCTACCTGAACGGCGACGACATCCGCGCCGCCTGCGGCGAAGGGGCGCCACTGCGCTATCGTCTGATCTACAATGCCGACTACGACGAGCAACTGCGCAGCTACGAGCTGGTCGGCGACGGAGCCGCAGGGGCGCACCTGACGGCGCGCGTGCTGGGTCCGAGCGGCCTGGTAGTGAACCAGATGACTTTTTCAGATCCCCTGGCCTTCACGCGCTGGACCAAGAGCGAAACCAGGCTGGACGCCGCCGGCCTGGCGACCCTCGACTCCGCCCTCGCGGCAAGCGGGGCCTTGGCGCCGGCGCCCCGGGGGCTGCAGCTCTTTTCCAAGGAGACCTACTGGATCTCCAACCTCTGCCGCGACGGCGTCTTTCACTTCAACGCCTGGCGCTTTCCCTCCGAGCGCTATGAGGCGATCACCTTCGACACCCGGCTCTTCGCCCTCGACGAGACCGGCATCGCGGTGCGCGAGCCGGTGGCGGTGCCGCTCGGCGCTTCGGCCCGCGCCAACGTGCCGCGCCGCCGCGACAGCGACGATTTGCACGGGAACTATTTCAACGTGAAGGTTGGCGAGAACGGCCTGACGGAGCGGCTGGCTTTCTGACAAGACGGGGACGTGGAGGCACCGCAGTGACTAGTCTGCCGTCTCGCAGCAGAGGATTTTCCAGTCCTCGACCAGCGGATTGAAGAATCCGACGGTCCTGTATCCCTTCCGGATAAGTCCCCGGTCGTGCAGGATCTTCAAGCCGATCTGCAACGCGTCGAAGATTTCCTTGGCATGCGGCACCCGTTTCGAAACGGCGACATGCCGGGTCCCTGGCAGGGCAATTTTGATACCCGGAACGGGTATGAATCGGAAGCCGTTGATGTACTGCGACAGGTCACTGACGCCGGGAAACTCGCCAACGAGAAAGTCCACTCTGCGCCCTTCGACCATTCTTCCCATTAAGGCGTACTGGGAGACGGCGAATGTCTCGATCTGCAGGCGCTGGAGCGCGGCCCAGTCGTAGACCCAGGATTCACTGGAAACGGCCCTGAACTTTCTGAGCTCCTCCGCCGTCCTGACCTGCAGGAGTTCGGCATGGTCGGGACGTGTGTAAACGCCCTTCACGAAGTCGCCGATCCGCAAGACCGCATCGCTTTGATAGAGGTCTTTGGGACTTGTGAAATCTCCCCATGGGAAATCGACCATGATGGCGAAGGCCCCCTTCAGGAGCTCCGCCCTGGTACGGGCGGAGTTCGGGTAGCTGAGAATGGTGTAGGTCGCGTCGAGTCCACCCAGGCGGATGGCGCGACAGGCGAAGATGAATTCCAGTGCCGTGCGAAGCCATTGGTCCGAAAAGAACTCGTCTTCGGCGCAGACGTTCGGATACTCGTCCATGATCTCGACGATGCTCGCACCGAGATTATCCGAGACGCCAATGCCTATCTCGATGGGCTCCGAGGCAGCCGGTGATGCGAAGGATGCGGCAAGCACCGCGGAGAAAAGCGAAATGACAAGGCGAAACGCTTTGTGAATTCGATGACTGCGGGCGCGCTTGGTCAGCTTTTCACGAGCTATGCGACAGGCGAGCCGGCTACAGAAATCCGCACGAGAAACGGCCATGGCCGATACTCCGACGACGCCAACAGACCGAGTATCCCGCTTCAGTGGGTGTTCGCCAACAGCAATCAGCGCCGCGCGAGGGAAAGCGGAGGCCGCAAGGCCTCAGCTCTTGCCCTTGTCCTCGGAGACAACCGTGAGGTGCGCGGTATTGCTGCCGGGCCTCAGTTCGCTGGCCCAGGGTCCGTCGGGCATCTCGATGGCGAGCTTCTTGATGTGCTCGTTCCACCAGATGCGCTGCTCGCGCAGGTCGTCATAGTCGTAGTGCGCCCTGCGCCAGCGCCTCTCGCTGCGGCTGTAGGTTGCCAGGTCGATGGGGAAACCGACGTCGGCCGAGGAAAACCGCGAGGAATCGAAGGACAGGTAGGCCAGCTTCAGAGCCGTGGTGATCGAGGTGTCGTAGGTCAGGGCGCGATCGAGGATCGGTTTGCCATACGCGGTGGCACCGATCGACAGGTAGGGCGTGCGGCGGTCGACTTCGATCCAGTTGCCCTCCGGATAAACCAGGAAAATGCTCGGGCCGTCGTCGCCCGGCTGCGAGCCGGCCATCAGGGTGTGGAGGTTGAAGGAGAGGTCGGACTCCTCGATCTGCTCGCGGTCCTCCTTGGCGACCGCCCGCAGGCAGTGGCAGTAGGCGGTCACCGCGTCCAGCATAGTGGTAAAGCCGGATGCGTGGTTCTTGCGCATGTCGCGCTCGAGGTAGGCGAGCGTTTTGTCACGCAGGGAGCGCAGGCCGGAGGTCATGATGGCAAACTGGGCAGCGCCGCTGCCGTGCATGGAGAGTTTTTGGGCGTTGGTGACCTGATTGCCGCTGGTGATGCGGCCGTCGGCGAGACAGACGAGGCCGTCGGCTACTTTAATCCCCAGGCAATAGGTCATACGGCATCCATCGCGAATCGCGGGCGCGGGCTAGCTGCGCCCGGGGATAGTGACAGAGGCCTTTTTTGCCATCAAGCAACCATTCGCGGCGGCGCGGGATGATGCCGGAAACGGGGCGGCGCACCGCCTTGGTCGCCGGCCCGAGATCGGCTATGTTGCAGCGCACAAAAAATGCCTTGACTTACCCGGAAGAGTGAATACATCTCTAGTCATGTTGCAGTGCAGCATAAGGCTTGATTGCCTGCTTCGCGCCCTTGAGCGCTGCCAGGCAGGATGCGGCCGCCCACGGCGCCCGCCGCCCAGGAGCAGGCGCGCAAGGCCAGTTGCAATCTTCCTTTGTGAAACCCCAGTCCGGGAGTGTTCCTAATGCCCAATCAAAAGTCCTCCACCAAGAAGCCGGCCAGCAAGACGACTGCTGCCAAGAAGGCGTCACCCGCCAGCGGAAGCGCGGTGTCGATAGAGCCCGTCGCGGCCGCCATGACTGCCAATCAGGAATCCATCGAGACCGTGATGAAGGCCGGCACGCAGGCTGCCACCAAGGGTTACGAGCAAACCATCGCCCTCGCCCAGGAGCAGGTCGAAAAGGCTTCCGAGACCATCTTCCAGCGCTATGACGAGGTCGCTTCCCTCGGCAAGGAAAGCGTCGACGCCTATGTGCTGTCCTCCAATCTCTTCGCCAAGGGCGTCGAATCGATGGGCAAGGAACTGATGAGCATGGCGCAGAGCGCAGTGGAGGCCAACGTGGCTACCACCAAAGCGGTGTTCGGCGCCACGTCAGTGCGCGAGCTGATCGACCTGCAGACCGAGTTCTCGCGCAGCCGTTTCGACAGCCTGGTGGCGGACAGCGCCAAGCTGACGGAGTTGAGCATGGCGCTCGCGAGCGACACCATCGAGCCGATCCAACTGAGCATGAACACCACCGTCGAGAAGCTCTTGAAGCCGATCGCTGCCTGACGTCGCGCACCTCACAACGATGATCGAGGGCCCGGCGTCGGCGCGCCGGGCCCTTTTTTGTTTGTCGACAGGCAACTCAGGCGGATGGTTATGTAGGACGAGATACCTATAGCCATCTGACCGTTTCGGCCCGGCCCTAGGTCATGGCATAGTATTGATATTGTTGGGCGGTGGGGCTGCGTCGCCGATTCGGAGGTCGACCGATCTGCGCCGGGGCGAATTTCGGCGGCAGGGACCGCCGGGCCTTTTCCCGTCGTTAATCCATCCAATATGATTGAGTGCAATGCTAGTGAAGTCTCGGATCTGACGCAGAACGATGAGTGAAGACAAGAGGATCGGCGGCGGCGGCACCTCGACGGGCATTATCGTCAAGAGCAAGCCGAAGACCAAAAAGCCGTCGATGTACAAGGTTCTGATGCTGAACGACGACTACACACCGATGGAGTTCGTTGTGCATGTGCTTGAGCAGTTCTTCAGCAAGAACCGCGAGGAAGCGACCCGCATCATGCTGCACGTCCATCAGCGGGGCGTCGGCGTGTGCGGCGTGTTCACCTATGAGGTTGCCGAGACAAAGGTGACGCAGGTCATTGACTATGCGCGTCAGCACCAGCACCCTCTTCAGTGCACTCTGGAAAAGGAATAGAGCTCGGATGCTATCGGCCAATTTAGAGCAGACGCTTCATCGCGCCCTTGCCGGTGCCAACGAACGGCGCCACGAGTACGCGACGCTCGAACATCTGCTCCTGGCGTTGATCGACGATCCGGACGCCATCGCGGTCCTCAGGGCCTGCAGCGTGGACCTGGAGCGCCTGAGAGCAGACATCCTCGACTACATCGACAACGAGCTCTCCAGCCTGATCACCTCGCAGCTCGGCGACGCCAAGCCGACCGCCGGGTTCCAGCGGGTGCTGCAGCGCGCCGCCATCCACGTGCAGTCTTCCGGCCGCGAGGAGGTGACCGGCGCGAACGTCCTGGTCGCCATGTTCTCGGAGCGCGAGAGCCACGCCGTCTACTACCTGCAGGAGCAGGAGATGAGCCGGCTCGACGCGGTGAACTACATCAGCCACGGCATCGCCAAGGCCAAGGGCCACGAGGAGGCCCGCACCGTCGAGGGCGCCGACGACGACGCCGAGGCGGAGAAGGTGGTGCGCAAGGGCCGCGAGGCGCTGGACGCCTACTGCGTCGACCTCAACCGCAAGGCGCGCGACGGCCGCATCGACCCGCTGATCGGCCGCGCCGCGGAGATCGAGCGCACCATCCAGGTGCTCTGCCGGCGCACCAAGAACAATCCGCTCTACGTCGGCGATCCCGGCGTCGGCAAGACCGCCATCGCCGAGGGCCTGGCCCGGCGCATCGTCGACAGCGACGTGCCGGAGGTGCTGCAGGGCGCCACCATCTTCGCCCTCGACATGGGCGCGCTCCTGGCCGGCACCCGCTATCGCGGCGATTTCGAAGAGCGCCTGAAGGCCGTGGTCTCGGAGATCGAGGCCCAGGACAACGCTATCCTTTTCATTGACGAGATCCACACGGTGATTGGCGCCGGTGCCACCTCGGGCGGTGCCATGGATGCCTCCAACCTGCTGAAGCCGGCCCTGCAGAGCGGCCTGCTGCGCTGCATCGGCTCGACCACCTACAAGGAGTACCGCAGCTACTTCGAAAAGGATCGCGCCCTGGTGCGGCGCTTCCAGAAGATCGACATCCTCGAGCCCTCCATCGAGGATACGGTGAAGATCCTGCGCGGCCTGAAGCCCTACTACGAGGAACACCATAACGTGCGCTTCACCAACGAGGCGATCCGCACGGCGGTGGAGCTCTCGGCGCGCTACATCGGCGACCGCAAGCTGCCCGACAAGGCGATCGACGTGATCGACGAGGTCGGTGCCTCACAGCGCCTGCTGCCGGAGTCCAAGCGCAAGAAGACCATCACGGTGAAGGACGTCGAGGCGGTGGTGGCCAAGATCGCGCGCATCCCTCCGAAGAGCGTTTCCAAGGACGACCGCGCCGCGCTGATGAACCTGGACCGCGACCTCAAGACCATGGTGTTCGGCCAGGACCAGGCGATCCTCGCGCTTTCGGCCGCCATCAAGTTGGCCCGCGCCGGCCTGCGCGAGCCGGAAAAGCCGATCGGCTGCTACCTTTTCTCCGGCCCGACCGGCGTTGGCAAGACCGAGGTGGCGCGCCAGCTCGCCCATTCCCTGGGCATCGAGCTGACCCGCTTCGATATGTCGGAGTACATGGAGCGGCACTCGATCTCGCGCCTCATCGGTGCGCCACCGGGCTACGTCGGTTTCGACCAGGGTGGTCTGCTCACCGATGCCGTCGACCAGCATCCGCACTGCGTGCTGCTGCTGGACGAGATCGAGAAGGCGCACCCTGACCTCTTCAACATCCTGCTGCAGGTCATGGACTACGGCAAGATGACCGACCACAACGGCAAGACGGTCGACTTCCGCAACGTGATCCTGATCATGACCACCAACGCCGGCGCCGCCGACATGGCCAAGTCCGCCATCGGCTTCGCCCGCGATGTACGGACTGGTGACGACACCGAGGCGATCAACAAGCTGTTCACGCCGGAGTTCCGCAATCGCCTGGACGCGATCATCGGCTTCACCCACCTGCAGCCCGAGGTGATCACCCGGGTGGTCGACAAGTTCGTCATGCAGCTGGAGGCGCAGCTGGCCGACCGCCAGGTCACCATCGAGCTGACCGACGCGGCGCGCGAGTGGCTCGCCGGCAAGGGTTACGACAAGCAGTTCGGCGCCCGGCCGCTGGCCCGCGTCATCCAGGAGCACATCAAGAAGCCGCTGGCCGAGGAGCTGCTGTTCGGCAAGCTGGCCAAGGGCGGCTTGGTGCGGGTCGACGTCGAGGACGGCCTGCCGGTCTTCACCTACCCGGAGGGCACCGTCCCACCGAAGCGCAAGGGCGGTCCCAGGAAGGGCGGCAAGAAGAAGGACGAGACCGCGCTGGCGGAGTAGCCGCGTCGGCTCGCTGAAATCCAAAGGGGCCCGGCACCGGAAGGCGCCGGGCCCCTTAGTCCGCCGGTGCGGCGCCGGCGCGGGCGCAGACCGATCCGGCTTGTTGCGGCGGCGGCAAGTCGCCGTCGCCGTCCTTCGTCAACCCGGTGATGCACAGAGCCTCTATGGATTCCCTGACCCAGATCGCGCTCGGCGCCGGTGTTGGCGCGGCCGTCCTCGGCCGCCGGATCGGGCCCCGCAAGGCCGCCATCGCCGGCGGTCTGCTCGGGACGCTGCCGGATCTCGACGTGCTGTTTCCCTTCGACGATCCAATCGATTCCTTCACCCTGCATCGGGGTGCCAGCCATTCCTTCATTGTGCAGGCGCTGGTGACGCCGCTGTTCGGCGAGGCGATGGTCAGGCTGTTCGAGGGCCTGCGCGACCGGCGCTTGCAGACCTATCTCGCCGTCTATCTCGTCTTCGTGACGCATGCCGCGCTGGATGCGCTGACCATCTACGGCACCCGTATTTTCTGGCCGGTCGTGCCGGACCCCTTCGGCGCGGGGTCGATCTTCATCATCGATCCGCTTTACACGCTGCCGCTGCTCGTGGCGGTGGTCTGGGCTCTCACGCAGGGAGCGTGGTCGGTGCGCTTCGGCAAGGTGCTCGCCGCCGCCCTCATCGTTTCGACCGCCTATCTCGGCTGGAGCCTCGTGGCGCAACAGGTGGTGCAGGACCGGTCCCGGGCACTGCTGGCGGAGGCCGGCATTGCGCCGGACCGCCTGATCGCCACACCGACGCCCTTCAACACGCTGCTGTGGAAGGTGATCGCCGTCGAGGGCAACCGCTACATTAACCTCTACATCCCGCTGTTCCGCGGCCGCGACGGGGCGACCGCCTTCGTCCACGCGCGGGGTACCGACCGGCTGGCCTGCCTCGGTGCCTCGGACTCTCTGGACAGGTTGGCGGCGTTCAGCCGCGGCTTCTACCGCCTCGACCTGGTGGAGGATGAACTGTGGGTCTCGGATCTCAGGATGGGCATGACGCCGAACTACGCGTTCAGCTTCGCGATCGCCCGGCAGACTGCGGAGGGGATGCGGCCGATGGCGCCGGAGCGCCGCCACCGTACGAGCAGCGCCGAAGGTGATATCGAGTGGTTGATCGCGAACTTGATCGGCCAGCCGAAGCGACGGGCGGCTGAGGCTCGGGCCGTGATCGACCTGCTCGCCCCAACCAGGCTCACACGCACGGCCGAGCCGCCGGCCTCCTGCTGAACGCCCCTCAACCGCCGCTCAGTTGCCGCTTGCGGCGGCGATCTTGAAGACCGCTCCGTCCATTTCGCCGGGTGCCGGATTGGCGATGAATTCCAGCAGCAGCTTGCGTTTCAGCGCCTCGCCGAAGACCGCGAAGTCGCGTGCCTCGACGGCGAAGCTGCCGGGGCCGCCGACCACGTTGCGCAGGTAGAACTCGACGACGCTTTCGCTGCTCCAGCGGGCGCTGGAGTAGGTCAGCTGGCCGTCGATGGTGCCGATCGGCCGCTCGTCGATAATGGCGAGGGCATTGATGGTGATGCCGGCGGCGACGGCGGCGTCACGGATCGCGGCGGAGCGGCCGCCGTCGCTCGGATGGTCGCTGACGACGTCGATGACCCGCCGGGCCGCCCCGAAGTCGCTGTCCAGAAGCAGCCGCGCGGCCTCCGCGATGCCGGCGGAGAGTGCGGTGTTGCCGGCGCTGGAGCGCGGCGCCTCGGCGATGGCCTCGCCGAAGGCCCGCGCGGAGGCGGCGTCGGTCAGCAGCTGCCAATCCTGCACCAGCTGGATCTCGTCCTTGCCGGAGAACTCGACATAGGCCACCGCGATCCCGTTGCTGTTGCCGATCAAGGCAGCGATGACGCCCGGGTCCGCGAAGGCCGCCCGGTATCCGGCCTTCACCAGGGCGAACTCGCTCTCGTCCATGCTGCGGGAGACGTCGTTCAGCAGCACGAGGGCGAGGTCGACCGCAGCGGCCGGGCGTGGCAAGGCGCTCCAGAAGGCGAGGGCGATTGCGAAAACCAAGGATTTCCAGCGCAGCACGGGCGTTCTCCGGTGTCGGCTCGGCAAGGCGGTGTAATCCTAGCCGCTTTGCAACTGTCCTGGCTATGGGCCGCCCGGCCTATTCCTGGCAACCCTCCTTGAAGGGGCTCCAGTCCTCCAGCGCGTCGATCTGGCGCTGCTGGGCGCGGCGCTCGCGGACCAGGAACTCCCCGACGGCGTGGCTGAGGCCGGGATCGGCGATCCAGTGGGCGCTGTAGGTGGCGGTCGGCAGGTAGCCGCGCTGGATCTTGTGCTCGCCCTGGGCGCCGGCCTCCACGGTCTTCAGGCCGTGGGCGATGGCGTAGTCGATGGCCTGGTAGTAGCAGGTCTCGAAGTGCAGGAAGCGGAAGTGCCCGAGCGAACCCCAGTTGCGCCCGAAGAGGGTGTCGTCGGACTTCAGGTTCAGCGCGCCGGCCACCGGCTCGCCCTCGTAGTCCGCCATGATCAGCACCACCCGCTCGCCGAGGCGTTCGCCCAGCAGGTGGAAGAAGTCGCGCGTCAGATAGGGTTGACCCCACTTGCGGTCGGCGGTCGCCATGTAGAAACCGAAAAAGGCGTCCCAGTGGCGCGGCGCGATCTCGCCGCCGCAGAGGGCCTTGAGGCGCACGCCGCTTTCCGCCACCTTGCGGCGCTCCTTCCTGATCGCCTTGCGCTTGCGCGAGGCGAGCGCGGCGAGGAAGGCATCGAAGTCGGCGTAGTCGTTGTTCCGCCAGTGGTACTGCACCCCCAGGCGCTGCAGCAGGCCGAATTCGCCGAGGCGGTCGTACTGGGCCTTGGGCGGAAAGGTAATGTGCAGGGAGGAGGCTTGGTGGCGCCGCGCCAGCTCCAGCATGGCGGCGACCAGGCCGGCCTCCACCTCCTGGCAATCGGCCGCGGGGTTCACCAGCAGGCGCGGGCCGGCCGCCGGGGTGAAGGGCACAGAGCACTGCAGTTTCGGATAGTAGCGCCCGCCGGCGCGCTCGTAGGCATCGGCCCAGTTCCAGTCGAAGACATACTCGCCGTAGGAGTGGCTCTTCAGGTAGAGCGGCGCGCAGCCCAGCAGCCCCCCTTTCGGGTCCGGCAGGACGAGGTGCTGCGGCAGCCAGCCGGTCTCCGCCGTCGCCGAGCCGCTGTCCTCCAGGGCGCTCAGGAAGGCATGGCTGACGAAGGGATTGTCGCCGGCGCAGGCATCCCACTCGGCGGCCGGCACCTCGGCGATGCGGCTGACGACCTTGACGGCCAGGCTGTCGCTTCCATCCGGCATCGTGCTGTCCCCGCCTCCCGCGTCGTTACGGGTCATGCTCTATGAGATGACGCCGGTGGCGCGGGAAACAAGAGGCATGCGCTCAGTCGGCCTGCAGGAACCAGGTGTATTCCAGCGGTGAGATCTGCGTTTCGAAACTTTCGAGCTCGGCGTCCTTGCAGGCCGCGTAGGCACGCAAATAGTCGGCGCCGAAGTAGTCGGCGAGACCACAGGTCGCCGTCAGCTTCTCATAGGCACGGGCCGGGCGGAACGGCAGGTCGTCGTCGTACTCCATTGCCGCGTTGCCGTCCCAGGGATCGCCCGGGTCGATCTTCTCGACGATGCCCTTGTGGATGCCGGCCAGGAGAGTAGCCAGCGCCAGGTAGGGATTGGCGTCGGCGCCGGCGACGCGGTGTTCGATGCGCCGGGCGTCGCCGCCGCCGGCGGGGACGCGCAGGGCCACCGAGCGGTTCTCGAAGCCCCAGCTGCGCTGGGTCGGCACGAAGATGTCCGGCAGGTAGCGGCGGTAGGAATTGATGTTCGGCGCCAGGAAAGCCATGGATTCAGGCAGCACCTGCAGCACGCCGCCGATGGCGTGGCGCAGGGTGTCGCTGGCAATCTCTTTGCCGCCGTCGAAGACATTGCGGCCGTCCTTGTCCAGCAGGCTGACGTGCATGTGCAGGCCGTTGCCGGCACGCTCCACGTAGGGCTTGGCCATGAAGGTGGCCTGGAAGCCGTGCTTCTGCGCGACGCCCTGCACGATGCGCTTGAACAGCACGCAGTCGTCGGCGGCTTGGATCGGGTCGTCGACGTGCTCCAGGTTGATCTCGAACTGGCCGGCGGCGTACTCCGCCGTCACCGCGCCGGTCGGCACCTCCTGGATGGCGCAGGCCTTGGTGATGTCGTCCAGCATGGCGTCGTAGGCGTCCAGCGTCTTCATGCCGTAGACCTGGGTACCGAAGTCGCGGCGGCCGGTGGCCGGGGAGATCGGCGGCTGCGGCACGCCGCCAGGCAGGCGCTCGCGGTCGATCAGGTAGAACTCCAGCTCGAAGGCGACCACCGGGTGCAGGCCGAGATCCTCGAGGCGCTGGGCGACCCGGCGCAGCACGTTGCGCGGCTCGTAGTAGTAGGGCTCGCCGTCCTCGTCGATGAGGGTGATCATGACCTGCGCCAGCGGGCGCTGGGCCCAGGGCACCGGCATCAGGGTGCCGGGAATGATCTTCACCTGGCAGTCGGGGTCGCCGTCGGAAAAGCCGATGCCGTCGGGATCGTGGCTCTCGCCCTGGGTATCGAGCATGAAGACGGAGCCGGGGATGGCAAAGCCGCTTTCCATCACCTTGCCCAGCTCGGCGATGGGATAGCGCTTGCCGCGGATCACGCCGGAGAGGTCGGGGAAGATGGCGTCGAGTGACCCCGTGGCGGGGTAGCGACTCAGAAACCGTGCCGCCTCGGCGGGCAGCTTTTGGGTTGTGTCAGGCATGATGGTTATTTGGCCCGGAGGCCGGCTCGACCGTCAAGAGAGATCGGCCCCCGGGGAATGCAGCCTTTCTGTCGTTACGATATTTCCACCACCGCCTCGACCTCGACGGCGACGCCGGCGGGCAGCGCGGCGGCGGAGACGGCGGCGCGGGAATGCTTGCCCTTGTCGCCGAACACCTCGACCATGAGGTCGGAAGCGCCGTTAACCACTTTCGGCTGGTCGGTGAAGTCGCCGGTGGAGTTGACGAATCCAGTCAGCTTGACCACGCGCTTGACGCGGTCCAGGTCGCCGCCGCAGGCCGCTTTCACCTGGGCCACGATATTGATCGCGCAAAGCCGCGCGGCCGCCTGGGCATCCTCCAGCGACATGCCGTCGCCGAGCTTGCCCTGATACTGGAACTTGCCGTCCTTGATGGGGACCTGGCCGGAGACGAAAACCAGGCTGCCGGTCTGCACGTAGCCGACATAGTTGGCTACCGGGGCGGCGGCGACGGGAACGTCGATGCCGAGTTTTGCGAGCCGGGCGTCTACCTCTCCAGCCATTTGGCGGGTCCTCCATTGAAAAGCTTGGGAATTCCGAGAAAGCGGGCGGGAGCATAGCCTTGCCCCCCGCAGGCCCACAAGCCCGGCGAGCGACATCGTCGCGCCGGTTGGCGACGCGGCCACAGCCCGGGGTTTCAGCCGGCAGGGCATGTGGACGCCCCGGGCGAGAGATCGCGGCAAAACGGCGGGGGCGGCACTTCGAATGGAAGCAGTCCCCGCAAAAGGCCACTATACTGCTCGAATGGAACAATCCGGAACTGAGGTCGGTGGCTGAAGCGCTGAAGCAGCTGGGCCCGGAATCGAATGCCTGCCGGACCCGGCCGCACCGCGGCACGGCAGCTGCCGAGAGGAGGCCGCCGCGTTGAAGCTGCGCTACCTCCTGCTGCTCATTTTCAGCCTGGTTACCACGGTGCCGCTGGTGCTGTTCTGGCTCTGGCCGCACTCGCAGTCGATGACCAACGAGCTGGAGGACGTGCGCGAGCGTCACCTGCTGATTGCCGAAACTCTCGGCGTCGCGCTGCGGAACTATCATGACGAGGTTACCGCCACCTTCAGGCTGATCCACGGCAACCTGATCAAACAGGGTGAGGTCGAGGGTGCCGAGGATCTGATCCAGGGCCTCAATTTCCGCAATGTCTGCGTGTTCGAAGTCGCCAGCGGCCAGCTGCAGCGGCGCCTCGACAGCTTCGACAACCGCTGCCCGGAACGACTGAACGATGCCGAGATTGCCCTCTTCGGCGATCTCGCCACACAGGCGACTGCCACGTTCAGTCCGGTGATGGCCGGCGCCACAGGGGCTCCCATCCTCTATCTCGCCGCGCTGCGGGACGGCCAGCTGTCGGTTGCTTCCCTCTACACCGATTTCTTCGTCGACCTGGCGGCCACCATCGCTTTCGGCCGCAAGGGTTATGCGGTGATCGTCGACCAGAACGGCCAGGTGCTCGCGCATCCGAATGCGGACTGGCAGCGCGAGCGGCGAAGCCTCGCGGCGATCGTGCCGGTGCAGCAGATTCGGGAAGGGCGCGCCGGGGTGGCCACTTTCGTGTCTACTGCACTGCAGGCCGAGGTAATTGCCGGCTACACGCCGGTCGAAGGAGTCGGTTGGGGAGTCTTGGTCGTGCAGCCGGTCGAGGAGCTGCGCGAGCGGGCTGCAAGGGTTACCCACTCGGCGCTGATCGTCGTCGCCATCGGCATGCTGGCCTCGCTGGTGATCGGCTACCTCGTCGCCTTCTACATGACGCGGCCGCTGCAGGCCGTCTCCCGGGCGGTGCGCCGCATGGCAGCCGGCAACACCGAGTCGCGCACCCGGGTCAGCACCGGTTTCCTGGTGCCGGAGGAGGTGCGCGACCTGCAGACCTCCTTCAATGTCATGGCCGAGGCCATGGAACGCTCGAAACGTGACGAGCAGGAGGCGCGGCTGCGCGCCGAGGAGGCCAATCGCTCAAAGTCCGCTTTCCTCGCCAACATGAGCCACGAACTGCGCACACCGCTCAACGCTGTGCTCGGGTTCTCCGAGGTGATCCTCGCGGAGACCTTCGGCAAGATCGGTTCCGACCGCTATACGGAATACCTGAAGGACATTCGGACCAGCGCGCGCCATCTGCTGGCGTTGATCAACGATCTGCTCGATCTTTCACGCATCGAGGCCGGTGCCGTGAAGTTGAACGACGCCTGGATCGCGCTGACCGAGACTCTGGAGGAGAGCGCCGCCATGTTTCGCGAGAACTGCGCCAGTAAGGGGGTCGCGCTGCGCCTTGCCTTTCCGCCCGGAAGGGCGACGATCCTCGCCGACGAGCGGGCCCTGCGCCAGATCCTCATCAACCTGCTGTCCAACGCCGTCCGCCATACGCCGAGCGGTGGTGAGGTGATCCTGGGCGCGCAGCCGACGGGCGACGGTGGCATCGAAGTTTTCGTGGCGGACAGCGGTGTCGGCATCCCGGCGGCGGACCTGGAGCGCGTCCTGCAGCCTTTCGAGCAGGTCGCCCGCGACCAGGGCCGCCCGCAGGACGGCACGGGCCTCGGCCTGTCGATCGTTAAGCAGCTGGTTGACCTGCACGGCGGCGAACTTATGCTGGAAAGCGAGGTCGGCAAGGGGACGCGGGTGAGCTTTGTGCTGCCGCCGCAGCGTGTGATGTCCGGCGAGGTGCCGGACAGCGTCGAGGACGAAGCCTAGATTCGACGCAGCGGTCGTCCGCCGGTACGGGGCTCCATAGCCCTGTGGCGCCACCAAATTGACCTAGCCTCCAAGACAAGCGGCAGTGGACGCCTTCCCGAAAGCAGTGGATATTTGTGCCGGTTCCGTTCGGCGACAGGATCTGTGAAGGTGAGCTCGTATGCACGTCTTCGATTGGCCAGCAGTGCAGATTGGTATCGTGCTCGTTCTGGTCGTCGTGGTGTTCTTCGGTTTCGTCCGCGAACGCATGGCACCCGATGTCGTCGCGCTTTGCGCCGTCGGCGTGTTGCTGGCGACAGGTATTCTCGACACCGGCGACGCCCTGGCCGTTTTCAGCAATTCGGCACCCATCACCGTCGCCGCCATGTTCGTGCTCAGCGCCGGACTTGAACGCACCGGCGTGATCGACAGTCTCGGAAGGACGGTCACCAAGGCCAGCACACACTCTCCGCTGCTCTCGGTGGCACTGATGATGGTCAGCGTCATGTTTCTGTCGGCCTTCATCAACAACACGCCGGTCGTGGTGCTGCTGACGCCGGTGGTCATCATGCTGGCCAGGTCCCTCGACATGGCACCGACCAAGCTGCTGATCCCACTTTCCTTTGCCAGCATCTTCGGCGGCACCACCACGCTGGTTGGGACCTCGACCAACATTCTGGTCGACGGCGTGGCGCAGCAGCAGGGGCTCGAGCCCTTCGGGATGTTCGAAATCACCGCGGCAGGCGTCATCATGGGAGGCGTCGGCATCGTCTACCTCCTGCTTGCCGGCCGCTGGCTGTTGCCCGACCGCGAAATCCTCGCCGACATCCTGCCTCGCTCCGAGGACCGGCATTTCATGGCTGACGTCCTCATTCCGCTCGACTCCCCGCTGGCCGGCAAGCGTCTGAAGGACGCCGGCTTCAGCGAGGCGCGCGGCCTGCGCGTCATCGACCTGATCCGCCGCGACCGCTCCCTGAACGGCGAGTTGGACGATGCCGTCCTGCAACCCGGCGACCGCTTGGTTGTCCGCAGCAAGGTCGGCGACATGCTGGGTCTGCGCGAAGCCGGGGACGTCGCCTTCGGTGGCCGCGCGGTGCACGCCATCGAGCCGATCGGCGCGCGCGAAACCGTGGTGATGGAAGGCGTCGTCGGACCGCAATCGCGCTTTCTCGGCCGGCCGGTTGTGGACCTCAATCTGCGCCGCCTCTACGGTGCCTACATCCTCGCCATCCATCGCCATGGTGCGGGGCTTTCCGGCAATTTCGACGATGTCAGCCTGCGCATGGGCGACACGCTGCTGCTGGAAGGTTCGCCTGACAGCATGAAGCGACTCTTCGACTACAAGGAGCTGGTCAATCTCACGCATCCGAGCGGGCGGCCGCTGCGGCGGGATAAGGCGCCGATCGCGATTCTCGCCGTGCTCCTGGTCATGGGGCTTTCAGCTTTTGAAATCTTGCCGATTGTGGCGCTGGCCCTGATGGCCGCGACGGCAGTGGTCGCCCTGCGCTGTCTCAGCGTAGAGGAAGCCTATGGCGCAATCCGCTGGAACATCCTCATGCTGATCTTTGGCATGCTGGCTATCGGCACGGCGATGGCGAAGACCGGCGCGGCGATGCTGATCGTCGAGAACCTTGCCCTGGTCGCCGGGTCGCTTGGCCCCCTCGCGGTCCTCTCGGCAATCTATCTCATTACTTCGGCGTTTACGGAGATCATGAGCAACAACGCTGCGGCGATCCTCCTGACACCCATTGCCGCCGGCCTGGCGGTTCAGCTCGGCGTCGATCCGCGGCCCTTCGTGGTCGCCGTGATGTTCGCGGCCAGTGCCAGCTTCGCCACGCCGATCGGCTACCAGACCAACACCTTCGTCTACAGCGCCGGCGGCTACCGCTTCATCGACTTCGTCAAGATCGGCCTGCCGTTGAACATTCTGCTCTGGGCCACGGCGACGCTGGTCATCCCGATCTTCTGGCCCTTGGGATAGAGGGCTCTCGGCGCACTGCCAAAAAGAAGGGGGTGCCACCGCCGCGGCACCCCTTCAGTTCACAGGGAGAACTCAGACGTGAGTCATACAGGTAGGAGACTCTACTTGAGTTACTGTCCTCCTGCTCTTCATGAGCAGCCACTGGTCGCGCCGCAGGTGGCGCACTTGAGACAGGTGCCATTGCGGACCAGCGTAAAGTTGCCGCACTCGCCGCAAGAGTCGCCTACGTAGCCTTTCATGCGTGCTTCGCGCACGCGCTCCAGACGGGTATCGACTTCGCGGACGATTGTGGCCTCGACGGCATAGGCTTCGGCGGAGCCTGTGGAGCCGACGAGCTCTTGGGAGACGCCGCTGGCGGTCACGGTGGTGGTGCTGGTCTGGGTCCTTGACCCGATCCCAACACTCATGCCCGTGGTGCCGTTGGCGACGCCGCCGTTCAGGACCAGAAGCTGATTGCGCACATAGCCCTTGGAGGCGAAGCGCCGCATGGTCTCGGCGACTGCTTCGCCGGGCAGATCCCCCTGGCCGTCGCCCTTGCCCAGGCTGTCCGGCATGATGTCTGCCGGCTCCACATGGGCGAGGTCGTTGCGGTCGAGATAAGAGATCGCAAGCTCCCGGAAAATATAATCGAGCACGGAGGTCGCCATCTTGATGGCGTCGTTACCGTCGACCATGCCCGAGGGTTCGAAACGCGTGAAGGTGAAGGCTTCGACGTATTCCTCCAGCGGCACGCCGTACTGCAGGCCGATGGAGATGGCGATGGCGAAGTTGTTCATCAGGCTGCGGAAGGCGGCGCCTTCCTTGTGCATGTCGATGAAGATCTCGCCGACCGCGCCGTCTTCGTATTCGCCGGTGCGCAGGTAGACCTTGTGACCGCCAACGATGGCCTTCTGGGTGTAGCCCTTGCGCCGCTGCGGCAAGCGCTTGCGGTCTTGGGCACGTTCGACGATGCGCTCGATGATGCGTTCGGCGACGATCTGCGCGCGTTCCGGCTGACTAGCCGCCGCCACCTTCTCGGCCAGGCTTTCCTCATCGTCGTCGGTGATGTCGTCGAGGATGCTGGAGGTCATCGGCTGCGACAGCTTGGAGCCGTCGCGGTAGAGCGCGTTGGCCTTGAGACCGAGCCGCCAGGACAGCATGTACGCGTCCTTGCAGTCTTCCACCGTGGCATCGTTGGCCATATTGATGGTCTTGGAGATGGCGCCGGAGATGAAGGGCTGTGCCGCCGCCATCATGCGGATGTGGCTCTTGACGGAGAGGTAGCGCTTGCCGTGCCGCCCGCAGGCGTTGGCGCAGTCGAACACCGGCAGGTGCTCGTCGAGCAGGCCGGGCGCGCGTTCCAGGGTCATGGCGCCGCAGCAGTGGGCGTTGGCGGCGTCGACTTCTTCCTTGGTGAAGCCGAGAGCCGAGAGCATGTCGAAGGAGACGTCCTCCAGCTCCGCGCGGGTGAAACCCAGCGCCTTGATGCAGAACTCTTCGCCCAGGCTCCACTTGTTGAAGGCGAACTTCACGTCGAAGGCGCTGGCGAGGCCGGCTTCCAGAGCCTGCAGGGCCGACTCGGTGAAGCCCTTGGTCTTGAGGCGCGCGTGGTTGATGCCGGGCGCATCCTCCAGGGTGCCGTGGCCGACCGCGTGGCGGATGATCGCCTCGATCTCGCCCTCGCCGTAGCCGAGGGTCCGCAGCGCCTCGGGCACCGTCCGGTTGATGATCTTGAAGTAGCCACCACCGGCCAGTTTCTTGAACTTCACGATGGCGAAGTCGGGCTCGATGCCCGTGGTGTCGCAGTCCATCACCAGGCCAATGGTGCCGGTCGGTGCGATCACCGTGGTCTGTGCATTGCGGTAACCGAAGCGCTCGCCCTGCTTCAGCGCCTTGTCCCAGGCCGTCTTCGCCGCCTTGATCAGCGCCTTGTCGGGGCAGTCGCGCGGTTCCAGCGGCACCGGGGCGATGGACAGCTCCTCGTAGCTGGCGCGCTGGCCGTAGGCGGCGCGGCGGTGATTGCGGATGACGCGCAGCATGTGGTCGGCATTCTCGCCGTAGCGCGGGAAGGGGCCCAGCTCCTCGGCCATCTCGGCCGAGGTGGCGTAGGCGACGCCGGTCATGATCGCGGTCAGCGCCGCAGCCAGGGTGCGGCCTTCGTCGGAGTCATAAGGCACGCCGGAGGCCATCAGCAGGCCGCCGAGGTTGGCATAGCCGAGGCCGAGGGTGCGGAAGTCGTAGGAGCGCTGGGCGATCTCAGGCGAGGGGAACTGTGCCATCAGCACAGCGATTTCCAGCGTCAGGGTCCACAGCCGGACGGCGTGCTCATAGCCTTCGATGTCGAAGGCGTCGGCGCCGCGGCGGAAGGCCATGAGGTTCAACGAGGCCAGGTTGCAGGCCGTATCGTCGAGGAACATGTACTCCGAGCAGGGATTGGAGCCATTGATGCGGCCGGAGGCGGGGCAGGTGTGCCACTCGTTGATGGTGGTGTCGTACTGGACCCCCGGATCGGCGCAGGCCCAGGCTGCGTAGGAGATCTGGTCCCACAGCTCGCGCGCCTTGACCTTCTTGTGCAGCTTGCCGTCGGTGCGCCGGATCAGGCTCCAATGGTCGTCGTTCAGCACCGCCTCGATGAAGGCGTTGGGCACGCGCACGGAGTTGTTGGAGTTCTGGCCGGAAACCGTCAGGTAGGCGTCGGAATCCCAGTCGGTGTCGTAGGTCTTGAAGTCGATCGAGGTGTAGCCCTGCTTGGCGAACTGCACCACGCGGGCGACGTAGTTCTCCGGGACCAGGGCAGCGCGTGCGGCCTTCATGGCAGCCTTCAGCGCGAAGTTCCGCTTCGGATCGAAGGCGTCGGTCTGCTCGGAGCCTTCCACGGCCTTGAACTCGTGGCAGGCGCGCATGATGGTATTGAGGTGACGGTCGCAGGTCTTGGAGCCGGTAACCAGGGCAGCGACCTTCTGTTCTTCGACGACCTTCCAGTTGATGTAGGATTCGATGTCCGGATGGTCGAGGTCGACGGTCACCATCTTGGCGGCGCGGCGTGTGGTGCCGCCGGACTTGATGGCGCCGGCGGCGCGGTCGCCGATCTTCAGGAAGGACATCAGGCCGGAGGACCGGCCGCCGCCTGACAGCGACTCGCCCTCGCCGCGCAGGGCGGAGAAGTTGGTGCCGGTGCCGGAGCCGTACTTGAAGAGGCGCGCCTCGCGGACCCAGAGGTCCATGATGCCGTTGTCGTTCACCAGATCGTCGCCGACCGACTGGATGAAACAGGCGTGCGGCTGTGGGTGCTCGTAGGCGCTGGCGGCGCGGGTCAGCTCGCCGGTCGAGAAGTCGACATAGTGGTGGCCCTGGCTTGGGCCGTCGATGCCGTAGGCCCAGTGCAGCCCGGTGTTGAACCACTGCGGCGAGTTGGGCGCGGCCATCTGCCGGGCCAGCATGTAGCGCATCTCGTCGTAGTAGGCGCGGGCGTCCTCCTCGGCGTCGAAGTAGCCGCCCTTCCAGCCCCAGTAGGTCCAGGTCCCGGCCATGCGGTGGAACACCTGCTTGGCCGAGGTCTCGCCGATGAAGCGCTCGTCCTCGGCGATGTCGGCCATGGCCTCATGGTCGGGCACGGCGCGCCACAGCCAGGCCGGCATGTTGTCTTCGGCGACGCGCCTGGACTTCAGCGGCAGGCCGCGCTTGCGGAAATACTTCTGGGCCAGGATGTCGCAGGCGACCTGGGACCAGGAATTGGGAACCTCGATGTCCTCGGCGCGGAATACCAGCGAGCCGTCGGGATTGCGAATTTCGCTGGAGGTCCGGCGAAACTCGATCTTGTCGTAAACGTCGGTGCCAGCTTCCGTGAAACGACGCGCAACCCGCATTCGGTAGTCTCCAATCTCGCTTCTGTCCGTTAAACCTGCATCGCGTCGCAGATGGAGGGGTGGGCCCTGGCGATGTCCTTCCTGGACACTGGCCCGAATACTTTCAGCCGCCCCCGAAATCCTCGCAAATCCTCAGGATCTGCTGCATCTTGTGACGCGATGTAATTAAACCACAACATATGGCTGAGGTCACCACATTTTGAGTTAAGAACTCGTTAAGCTGCCATGACTTGGGGGTGATGCAACCCGGGAAGCGCGGGATGCTGCGGCTCGCGCGCCGAGACCCGGCCGGAAAGAAATTCTTCCGACGCGGCGCCGGGTGGTTTGTGGGGAGCGACTCTAGATCGGATCGCGGTCAGGCGGAACCACTCGGTGGTTCCGCCTGACCGCGTGAATCCGATCTCATTCAAACGGGTAGAGCAGATTCACACGGTCGATGGATCGCCGAAGGCGATTCCATGCGACCGTGATCTGCTCTAGGCGACCGGCGGCAGCGTCGGGTTCGGCCGCTCTGCCAGGGTGGAGAGGGTCAGCGCCACGAAGACCAGGCCGACGCCCACCACCTGTATGGCGCTGAGCGCCTCCCCGAGCACCAGTATGGCGCCGCCGATGGCGACCACCGGCTCCAGGTTCAGCACCAGGGCTGCGCGCAGGGGGCCGGCGTACCGCACGGCGCCGATCATGGCGAAGAAGGCGATGAGGTAGCCGAGGCAGACGAAGGTGAGGGCGCCCCAGCCGGTCGCCGTCGCCGGCGCGGTGAGGCTGCCGGAGGCGAGGGCGAAGGGGCCGACCACGGCCAGCGCGACGACGTTCATGTAGAAGCCGAGGGGCAGCATCTCCTGGGTCGGCGGCAGGCGGTCAGCGGCGAGCAGCAGCAGGGTGCCGGCGAGCGTGGCGCAGAGCGCAAAACCCAGGCCGCGCAGGTCGAGCACCGCGAAGGAGGGCGCCAGCGCCAGGGCGAGGCCGGCGAAGGCGGCGGCGAAGGCCAGCCCGGCGGCCCAGCCGACCCGGCTGTGGCCGGTCGCGGCGAGCAGGGCGGCGACCAGGATCGGGTAGGCGTAGAACACCAGTGCCGCCAGGGACACCGGGATGAAGGCGACGGCGCTGAGATAGCCGATGGTGATGCCGAGCTGGCCGAGGGCGACTCCCGCGACCGGCCAGAAGGCGCCGGGCGCCAGGGCGAAGGAGCTGCGGCGGACCAGCATGACCGCCGCGAGCATGAGCGCCGGCACCAGGGCGCGGATGCAGATCAGGGTCACCGGGTTGCTGCCGGCGTCGTAGGTCAGCCGCGTGGCGGTGATCATCAGGCCGTAACCGACGGCGCTGGTCACGGCCAGGGAGAGGCCGAGCCGGCTGGTGGAGGAGAAGTCGCGCAACAGCGGGGCGGCGGTCACGCCCTGTGCTCCGAAGCTGCCGGACCTGGAATGCTTGGGCGAATTGCAACCCTGCCGCTATAGTTGCCGCCGCCAACTGCAATCCGGGGGAAGCGCGGCATGAGCGGAGTCACCGTCGTCGTTATCTTGGTCATCGGCCTGCCGGTCGCCGCCGGGCTCGTCATCGTGTTGCTGTACAACAAGCTGGTGTCCCTTAAGAACCAGGTCGAGGCGGCCTGGTCGCAGATCGACGTGCAGCTGCGCCGCCGCAGCGATCTCATCCCCAATCTGGTGGAAGTGGTCAAGGACTACCTCTCCTATGAGCAGGAGACACTGACCAGGGTCATCGAGGCGCGCAACCGTGCCGTGGCTGCGCGCAAGCAGGGCCGCGAGGCCACCATCGCAGCGGAAGGCGCCCTGACCGCGGCCATGGGCGGCTTCTTCGCTCTTGCCGAGGCCTACCCGGAGCTGCGGTCAAACCAGAACGTCGCCTCTCTGCAGGAGGAACTGGCGGCGACGGAGAACAAGATCGCCTTCGCCCGCCAGCACTACAACGACTCCACGATGAGCCTGAACACCGCCGTCGAGACCTTCCCTTCAAACCTCATCGCCGCCCGTTTCAACTTCCGCAAGTCGGTCTACTTCGAGGTGCCGGAAGAGGCGCGCCAGCCGGTGAAAGTGGACCTGCGCTAAGAGCATGACGGAGCACAGCGGCCCCTGGTCGAGGCCTCCGCGCGAGCGAGGGCTGGCGCGCACCGACTTTCACGGCGCCATGCGCCGCAACGCCAGGAACACCTTCTGGCTCTGCCTCATCCTGGTGCTGGTCGGCCTGCTGCTCGGCTACGCCGTCGGCTGGGCCGTGGAAGCCTATGTCGTCGGGGCACCGGGGCAGGAGCCTTTCCTCGATCCGCTGGGCAGCGCCTGGGGCCTGCGCGGCGCGGGGATCATGCTGACGGCAAGCGCCGTCGCCATCCTCGTCGCGCTGACCCGCGGCGACCGCATCGTGCTCAGTCTCGCCGGCGCGCGCGAGGTGACACCGGAGGAGGAGCCGCAGCTGCACAATGTCGTCGAGGAGATGGCGCTGGCGGCCGGGCTGCCGAAGCCGCGCGTGGCGGTCATCGAGACGCCGGCGCTGAACGCCTTCGCCACCGGCCTGAAGCCGGAGCGCGCGGCCATCGCCGTCACCCGCGGCCTGATGGAGAGCCTCACGCGCAGCGAGCTGCAGGGCGTCGTCGGCCACGAAATGAGCCACATCGGCAACAACGACATCCTCTACGCCACGGCGGTCGGCGTTCTGGTGGGGCTCATCGTGCTGGTGTCCGATGCGGCGCTGCGCAGCTTCCGCTACGCCGGCCGCAGCCGCGGGCGCAAGGGCGGTGCCGGCATCGCGGTGGTGATCCTGCTGATCTTCGCGCTGCTGGCGCCGCTGGCAGCGCGCCTGGTGCAGATGGCGATCTCGCGCCAGCGCGAATATCTGGCCGACGCGACGGCCGTGAAGCTGACACGCAATCCGCTCGGCCTCATCGGCGCACTGGAGAAGATCGGCGGCAGCAGCGTGGCCTACGAGGGCGCCAACCGCGCCATCCAGCACCTCTATATCTCGAATCCCCTCAGGCGCTATGCGCGCGGCGCCAAGGCGTTGTTCTCCACCCATCCGGCGCTCGACGAGCGTATCGACCGCTTGCGGAACCTGCAATAAGGAGAGGCTGTCTCAGGCGCGCTGGGCCAGCGGCAGGTCGGGGGAAGCGCCGCGGCGTCAGGTGCCGTCGGTTCCACCCGTTCAGATCAGTCCGGCGCGCGTAGCGATCGACGCCGCCTCCGCCCTGTTCCGGGCATTGATCTTGCGCAGGATCTGCCGGATATGCAGCTTGACCGTCACTTCCGCGATTTCAAGATTCCGCCCGATTTCCTTGTTGGTCGCGCCCGAGGCCAACTGGACGAGGACTTGCTGCTGGCGTGACGTCAGGTCGGCGGTCAGCCCGGCATCGTCGTTGTGCGCGACAGGACCGGCGGGCGCCTGCGCGCCGTTCATCTGCAGAGTTTCGGCGGGCAGGAAAGTTCCGCCGGCCATGACAATGGCGATCGCCCGCGCGAAGACCTTCGAAGACAGGGTCTTCGGCAGATAGCCGCGGGCGCCTGAGTCGATCGCGCGCCTGATGTCCTCGAATTCCGCCGCGCCGGACACCAGGACGACTGCCGCCGACGGAAAGACCTTGACGACATCCTCAACCGTCTGGCCCCCCATCATGCCCGGCATGCGGAGATCCAGCAGGATCAACTCGATCTGGTTGTCGCCGGTCCCTGCGAGTGAGATCAACTCGTCGAGCTTGCCGACCTCGATGACCTCTGCCTCGTGAAGCTGTCGCTGCAGGCGCAGGCCCACTGCTTCACGATACAAGGGGTGATCATCGGCTATGACCGCACGCATCGACTAGGTCCGAGCAGTTATACCACAACCAGCCAGGAACTGTGTCTTGAGTGCCGGTGCCGGCGCTTTGCGATCAGCACCTAAAGCACTGATTTTCCGGGCTTAACGGAGCCTTGCGGTCTGCCGGCAAGGCACACGTGGCAAGGCAGCTATGATAAACCGAACCTACCCGAAGGTATACAAAAACCACCCTGAAGTATGTAGGGGAAAACCGGCAGACCTAGACCATGGGCTTAGCGTCCTATGCCGATGACCGCTTTGTTGTCGCCGGGCTCATCCGCTAGTCTGGAATCATGGACACGAACCTCAACGGAGTTGAAAGTTTCGCCAGAATCGTCTTGATCGACGATGACTGCGATAACCTCGCCTATCTGGTGGCGCTGCTTTCCCGCCGCGGCATTCGTTGTGCGGCCTTCTGGCGATCCCAGGAGGCCCTGGAGTACATCCGCAGCCATCCGGTGTCGCTGGTGGTGACCGACATCTTCATGCCGGAGGTTGACGGCGTGCAGCTCATTTCGGCCATAAAGAGCTGCCGTCCCGCGACGGCCGTCATCGCCGTGAGCGGATACAACCAGAGCTATCTGCGGTGCATGAAGGCTCTCGGGGCGACCGCCAGCATCAGCAAGCCCATCGATCCGACGATCCTGGCGGCGGCTGTCGATCGCTGCCTCGACCCCGCATTCACCGGAGAACTCTGTCAAGCCTGAACGCAGTGCAGGCAAAGACTGTCAGGCGAGCGGCGTCCGGTTGGCCATCACGCGTCGAATGTGGCCGGCGAGTTCCAGCGGGCTGATCGGCTTGTGGAGCAGGGCATCGGCGCCCTGCAGCGACGCGGCGCTCTCGGTGATGCCCTCCTCGAAGCCGGTGTAGAGAATCGCCCGCAGTGCCGGCTGCAACCCTTTCAGCTTCGAGATCAGCGTCAAGCCGGTCATCCCCGGCATCACCTGGTCGGACACTACAAGATCCCATTGCCCGAGCGCTTCCGCGAAGATGCTCAGCGCTTTCACGGGATCCGTCAGGCTCACCACCTCGTAGCCGTAGCGATGCAGGCCAATCGTCAGCACCTGCACCAGATCCGGGTCGTCATCGACCACCAGGATCCGCTCCTGGCCGCGCACGTCGTCCTGCCAGCCCGCACCCTTCGCCTCGGGTGACAAGGGGGCATCCTCGAGCGGCAGGTAGATCTCGAAAGTCGTCCCCATCCCGGGTGCGCTCTCGACGTGGATCGCCCCGTCGTAGGACGTGACGATCCCGTGGACCACCGCAAGTCCCAGGCCGGTGCCGCGGCCAAACTCCCTTGTCGTGTAGAATGGCTCGAAGATCTGCGCCTGGATTGTGGGATCCATGCCTGCACCGGTGTCTGAGACGGCCATCAGCGCATAGTCGCGGCCGGGCTCGATCCGGCCGATGCCGGAGCGCTCCACCTTGCCGCGGACTTCACTGTCCGGTCGCGCGCGTGAGAGCTTTATGGTGATCGTTCCGGGCCTGTCGCCGAATGCGTCCTTTGCGTTGAGGCAGAGGTTCAGCAGTACCTGATGGATTTGCCCCTCGTTGCCGAGCACCGGAAGCGGGCTGACGCCAGCCTCGATCACAAGAGCGGAGGAGGAGGGCAGCGAGGTCTCCAGCAGGTCGTGGCAGCGGTGAAGCACCGCCGCGAGGTCGAGAACCCGCCGCTCGATGTCGCGCGCCTGGGCGAAGGCCAGCAGCTGCTCGACCAGATTCTTGCCCTTCTCGCAGATCCTGACGATGCGCTCGGCATACTTGCGGGACTCGGAACCATCGGCCAGATCCTCGACCAGGAACTGCGAAAATCCTATCGTGGCGCCCAGCAGATTGTTGAAGTCGTGTGCGATGCCGCCGGCCAGCCGGCCGATGGCCTCCATCTTGCCGGTCTGCTGAAGACGCCGCAGGAGCCCTTCGCGCTCCTGCTGCTCGGCCTTCTCACGGGTGATGTCCTGCAAGGCGACGACAAGACGCCCGGCATTGCGGTCAGAGGATGTGATCTCGGCGACGGAGACCAGGCCCCAGAACGAATCTTGCGACACCCGCCTGGCGAAGACCTCCTCATGCTCGACACGGCCGTGCCGGGCCGCTTCGGCAAGCCGCTGCCAGACCTCATCGGGCAGAACGCTGGTCATGGCTGCTTGATGACCCGTCTCGGCAAGGCCGGTGATCTGCAGAAATACCCGGTTGCTGTAGACGAGGCGGCCATCCAGGTCGACAATTGCGATGCCGGCCGGACTCTCCTCCACGGCAATCGAAAGCTCCCGGACGCGCGCTTCGGCGGTGCTGCGCACCGTCACGTCCCTGGCCGTGCCGCGGTAGCCGAGAAACTGTCCGCTCTCGTCGAAGATCGGCTTGCCGCTGATCGTATAGTGGTGAAGCTCGCCATCAGTGCCGAGCACCTTGTAGACGAAGCCGCGGAAGGGCTCGTGCCGCTCCAACGCGGCCCGGTGCGCACGCCACTTCTCCGCCTCGTCATCCAGATCGGCCGCCAGTTCCCAGCGGTGGACGCCGATCAGCTGGCTGCGGTCCAAGCCGAAGGCGCCGACCTCATCGGAGATATAGACGAATGCGTGGTCGGGGCCGGTCTCCCAGAGCCAGTCGGACGCCGTCTCGGTATAGTCACGGAACAGCCGCTCACTCTCGCGCAACGCCGCCTCGGCCTGCAAGAGAGCGGTGTTGTCCCATTCGAGTTGGATGTTGGCCTCCGAAAGCTGATCATAGGTGCGTTGCAGGCCGGCAAACGCTCCGTTGAATGCGGACACCACCTGATCGAGCTCATCCGGCCGCTCGGGTGGCTGGCGCTCCAGAGCCAGGGGCCGGCCGGACTGGCCCACGCGGTAGTCGGCGACGGAGGAGGCGATGTCGGCGAGGTGCCTGGTGACGAGGCGATGGAAGATGTAGAGGATGAAGAAGGTCACCAGGAAGGTCTTCGCCCCCTGGCTGGCAAGGATGAGCAGGCCCTTGTCCAGGAGCGAACGGTAGACCTCGGCCAAGCTGGCCTCGACGTAGAGGCTGCCGATGAGCTGGTCGCTGCCGCGAACGAGGTAGGTGATGGGAAACTCGCGTGCAACGATGGCACGGGTCCCGCGCTCGCCGACCGCTATCCTGATCGGCCTGTCGATCTTTGCTGCTTCGTGGACCTCGGCGGCGCGGATGTGAGGCAGGCGAAGAATGCCTTGCAGCTGAAGGGTCAGTTGGCCTTCGTCAACGCTCCATAGGCTTTGACCGATGCTGTCGACATAGCTGCGGCCGATCTCATCCAGCCTGTTGTTGATGGCGCCCACATCGCGGCTGTAGTCGAAATAGAGCTGCATCACCGTCAGAACCAGCGTTACCGCTGAGCTGAACATCAGGACGCGAACCACAAGGCGCCGGCCGATGCCGCCGAAGTAGCCGCCGCTAGGTCGCTGGAGGCGCGGAAATCTTTGCAGAGCGCCGGAGGTCATGGAACGTCCACCAGGCAGCCGCTCGACATGGCGGTCGCGCGGTTGGGCGGCACCTCCAGGAACTCGAACTCGATGTCGATCCGGCCGGGTCCGGCAATGCGCCGGACCAGCTTCGCAACATCGCCGATCATCTCGACCATGGGGGGAACCTCGCGCCAACGGGCAAGCATTCCCGATCCCGCTTGGATCACTGTCCCTGGGTTCGCCTGACCAAAATCCCCTTTGCCGCGACCGGGAACGACTTGCCGGAGCTAACAGGCTGTGGGGATACTCTACTCAAAATGTTGAGGATGAGTACGATCTAATTTGCAGCCTGGCTAGACTGTCCGGGCGCACAGCGCGACCGGTTGCAATCGGTCGCTGTGCTCGAAGTCCGGGCTACGCCCGCTGGGCCAGCGGCAGGTTCATCAGCAGGTTTTGCGGCTTGAGGCGCAGCTGGTTCTTCTCGCTCATCGCCATGGCGAGGTAGACCGGCCGCCCGGCGAGCTCGGGCAGCACCACCGAGGGGTCCTGGAAGTCCATGCGGAAGAGCGAGAGCAGGCGGGCGAGGCGTCCCTCGCCGACCTCGACCCCGTTGTAGAGGTCGTTCAGCATGGCCGTCCCCTCGGCGTCCAGGCCGATGTGCCAGACCCAGCGCTCGTCGGTGATCTTCTGCACCGGCTGGATCGAGACGGCGATGTCGTAGAAACGCGCGATCCAGCGCTCCAGGACGCGGCAGAGGGCATCGAGCCCAGCACCGGAGAAGTTCAGGTTCAGCACGGTGTCGTAGCGGCTGTCGCGGCCCCAGTAGAGCTCGGCGTTGGCCTCGGTGAGGACGTCGAGTTCCACCGTGCGCAGCGGCGTCTGAGCCTCAGACACCAGACGCCCCAGACTGCCGAAGCCGCCTGAGGTCGCGTACATCTCCACCGTCTCGGCATCGGCGGCCATCAGGGCACCGTCGTTCACGGTGACCTGCTGGGCGCGGAACAGCAGCTCGGCAGCTCGCACCCTCAGAGGATCGCGCTCGCCCTCGAGCATGGCGCGGGCGATGACGTGGGCCAGCTGGTCGACGAACAGTGGCGGCACGGTGATTCCTTCTGGCTCGAGGAAGAGCTTCAGATAGGCGTCCTCCAGGCTCGCCGCGGCCAGCAGGCGCTCGCGGAAGCCGAGCACTACCTGATAGTTCTCGATGGCGTCGGGGTCGGCTATAGCGGCCAGGCGTTCGCCGCTCACCGCCTCGCGCGGGTTACGCAGCAGGGCGGCATGCAGTGCCCGCTCGGCCTCGTTGGACTCCGGCACCGGCCGCACCTCCGGGCGGTTCAGGTAGGCTCGCAGGAATTCGTCGGTCACCACCAGGTGGCCGTCGGCGCGCTGCTCGAGAAGGTGATAGCCGGAATCCTGCCAGAAGCTGTGCATGGCCGCTTCTATAGGGGCAGCGGGTCGGGCTGTCCAGGCGGCTCTGCCGCCCGTTCGGTCGGGAGCGAGAGGGAGCGAAAACCTCCGCTACCTGCTTGGCCGGCCGCAAAGACCGTAGCTAGGACTTTGTTGCAGGACGGTACTGCAGGTGTTGCTGCAGGCGCCGGTGGAGGCGTGGCTTCTGGTCGCGCAGCTTGTTCACAAAGCGGGACAGCGGCTGATCCTCGTAGGTGTAAGGCAGGTCGTAGCCCAGCCGACGGGATGCGCCCCGGGTGAGCCAGTCGAAGCGCCTGAAGGCACCCGCAGACCAGTTGGCGCTGCGCCCGAGCGGATTGAAGTCTTTCGGTTTGGCGACCGGCTGCCAGTGGACCTTCTCCTTGCCGCCGCGTTCGGTGGAGGATCCGTAAACCGGGAAATCGCTCAAACTGGCAAAATCGAACCTGGCAGGATCGAGGCCGGCAAAGCCGAGGACCGCGCGCAGTGTTGCCTCGGTCTCTCGAACCAGGTCCTCGTACTTGACGACCAGAAAGGCGCGCTGGCCGCTTTGTTGCGACTGCTGCGCCAGATCGGCGACATAGTGCGCGGCCTCTCCCCAGCGTTGGCAGGCCGACTCAAAGGTCCAGCCGAAGCTTTTCATGGCTGACTGCACGACATCTGGCCCGAAGCGAGACAGGACGACCACGTCGCAGTCGGAAAGGAAGACTGCAGCGTACTCCAGGCCCTTGACGGAAGGCGTCTTCAGGACCGTTCGCTTGCCTGCGTTCTGGGAGTCGTGCTGCATGAACTCGGTCACCGCCGCACCGAGCAGTCGCCGCAACTGCGGTGTCTTCTCCCGCGCGCCCCACTCTTCGCGCCAGTGCGCTGTGACGGTTCCGACAAAGCCTTCCAGGTGGGGCAGCCCGCTGATCAGGAAGTCTTCATAGAGGGTTTGCGGGCTCGTGCAGTCGGGATGTGTGGTGAGAAGGCGGCCAAGGTAGTTGGTGCCTACCCGTTGCGTGAGGCCGACCACGAGAATGGATCTCGGCGCCGCCTCCGCCTGAGGATGTGTCCGCGTTTCTTTCAGAGCCGACATCGACACGTCTCCCTCGAAGCTTCCACCATAGTTGCCCCATGGTAATAGCCCGCGATTTGGCGTTGGGTGGCAATAGTATGGCCGCCAGGCAGCCCCTCAAGCGGATCCGCACGGCGCCACGCTGGCCATCGACAGCGGGCCGGGCCGGGGAACGACGGTCACTCTCCGCCTGCCGGTCGCCACCGCGTTGTCCGCTGCGGCGGTGGACAGCCGGCGCGAGGATTTGCGCCAGGTGGTGGCTTTCCAAAGGGGCATTTCGGGACCTCGCGGGCGATCCCCTGAAGCTGGACGTAGCGGCGCCGGGGTGCCATAGTCTGGCCGCTTCCGCGACCCCCGGGCCGCGGCAGGATTCCTTGGTCTAGGAAGGGGATAGGTTGCAGGTATGGGGACCAACATCGGTACTCGGCTCTTCACCTGGCTGCACGGCGAGATGGTCGGCTGCGATGGGCAGGGCAATCGCTACTACCGCGCCAAGGGCGGCGGGCGGACCCACAAGGATTCGCTGCGCAAGGAACGGCGCTGGGTGGTCTACGAGGGCGAGGTCGAGGCCAGCCGCGTGCCGCCGGAGTGGCACGTCTGGCTGCACCACACCAGCGACACGATCCCGCCGGAGGGTGGCCCGGAGAGGCAGTCCTGGCAGCGGGACCATCTGCCCAATCTGACCGGGACCGATCAGGCCTATCGCCCGCCGGGACACACCTTGAAGGGCGGCAAGCGCGCCGCCGCGACCGGCGACTACGAACCCTGGACCCCGAACTGACCCCGCTCTCCTCCCGGCGGTTGGCCGCCGGCCTGCGAGGCGGGCCACGGTCCGGGCGCCGGGGGCTTTCAGCTTAGGACCCGACAGATGCGCAGAAACATGATTGAGACGGTGATGGGCGGGGTGGTGATATTGGTCGCCGTCGCCTTCGTCGTCTTCGCATTCCGCAGCGCCGGCCTCAGCAACGCCGGGCGCGAAGGGTACACGGTGACGGTGGAGTTCAGCGATGCCTCCGGTCTCAACGCCGGCACCGATGTGCGCGTGGCCGGGGTGAAGGTCGGCACGGTGGTCGCCCAGCGGCTGAACCCGGACACCTACTTCGCCGAGGTCACGCTGGGCATCAGCGAGTCCGTGCGCCTGCCGAGTGACAGCTCGGCGCGGATCATCCCCGACGGCCTGCTCGGCGGCAACTACGTCGCGCTGGAGCCAGGCGGCGACGAGGACTACATCGCCGACGGCGGCAAGATCCTCTACGCCCAGGGTTCGGTCAATGTCGTCGACCTGCTGGGACGCTTCATCTTCAGCGCCGCCGAGGCAGGCTCTGCGGCCGATCGGAAAGACAGCGAAGGCGGCTTCCAGATGGAGCCCGGAGCGAACCAGTGAGCGGCGGCGGCAGATCGTCCGGCGCCCAGCACTGGGACCCGCAGCGCTACAACAGGAACGCCGGCTTCGTCGCCCAGCTCGGCAGTCCGCTGCTCGACCTGCTGCAGCCGCAGGCCGGCGAGCGCATTCTCGACCTTGGCTGCGGCGAAGGCGCGCTGACCGAGAAGTTGGCAGCCAGCGGCGCCGCAGTGGTGGGCGTCGATGCCTCGCCCGAGCAGGTCGAGGCGGCCCGCCGCCGCGGCCTCGATGCCCGGGTCGCCAACGGCGAGGCGCTGGCCTTTGCCCGGGAGTTCGATGCGGTGATGTCGAACGCCGCGCTGCATTGGATGCTGAACCCCGATGTGGTGCTGCAGGGCGTCGCGCGCGCCCTCAGGCCGGGCGGCCGCTTCGTCGGAGAGATGGGCGGCGCCGGCAACGTGGCGGTCATCGCCCTGGCGGTGAGCGCCGCGCTGGAGGCCCGCGGCATCGACAGCCGCGCCGCCAACCCCTGGTATTTTCCGACGCCGCAGGAGTACTGCGCCCGCCTCGAGGCCGCCGGCTTCGAGGTGCTCTCGATCGAGCTCATCCCGCGGCCAACGCCGCTGCCCGGAGAGATCGCCGGCTGGCTGGAAACCTTTTGCGAATCCTTCATCAAGCAGGTGCCGCAGGCCGAACAGCCGGCCTTCCTGGCGGAGGTCACCGAGGCACTGCGCCCGTCCCTCTGCGATGCCGAGGGGCGCTGGACGGCCGACTATGTGCGGCTGCGCTTCGTCGCCCGCCTGAAGGACTGAGACGGGGCGCGGCCTCCAAGTTGCACTCCTGAGGTTGCGGGGAGCGGCTCCAGCCCTTAAATCTTTCGCAGTGATTTTCTGCTGAGGTCCTTCGCGTGACCGCATCCGACTCCAAAAAGTTCGAGATTCCCGTGTGGCGGCAGCCCGACGGTTTGCCACTTTCCTGCCGCGAAAAAATCAAGGTTCTCAATGAGAATCTGGAGGAGATTCGCGAAATGGCGCAGGACGCGCTGGAAGACGGCATCCTGATGGGCTGCGACGAGACACAGCTGCGCGAGGTCCTGACCGGCCTGGTCGACTCGCTGGTGAACCCCTACGGCGGGCGCCGGGATAACAGCGGAGCCGGCAAGGCCGCGCCGAAGAAGGACTGAAGTTTTGAGGTTTCTCCCGATTTCCCTGATTGCAGCCGGCTTCTGCGCGGCCGCCGCCATGCTGGCGGCCGGACCGGCCGTGGCGGTTCCCGGCGACGTTGCGGTGCTGCAGGGGCTCGACAAGATCACCGCGCGGATCTCCACCTTCGAGGCGCCGCTGGACGAGCCGGTGAGTTTCGGCTCTCTGCAGATCGTCGCCCGCGCCTGCGACAAGAAGCCACCGGAGGAGCCACCGGAATCGACCGCCTTCCTGGAGATCATCGACAGGCGTCCGGACTCGCCCGAAGTGCCGCTCTTCAAGGGCTGGATGTTTGCTTCCAGCCCCGCCGTCTCGGCGCTGGAGCACCCGGTCTATGACGTCTGGGTGGTTGACTGCAGGAAGGCCTCCAGTTCCGCATCCGAAACCGCGCCGGAATAGAAGGTCGCCGAGCCGGAGACCGCCTTGGTGAGCATCCGACGATAGTCCTCGCGCGGGATCTCCGTCACGCCGAAGCGACTGAGATGCGGCGTGGTGAACTGGGTGTCGAGCAGCTGGAAGCCGCCCTTGCGCAGGCGCAGGACCAGCTGGGCGAGGGCGATCTTGCTGGCGTCGGTCGCCCGGCTGAACATCGACTCGCCGAAGAAGGCCGCCCCCAGCGAGACTCCGTAGAGGCCGCCGACCAACTCGTCGTTGCGCCAGCATTCCACGCTATGGGCGAAGCCCATGTCGAAGAGATCGTTGTAGAGTTGCTCGATCACTGGGTTGATCCAGGTGTCCGGTCGGTTTTCCGCCGGCTCTGCGCAGCCGCGGATGACCTCCTGGAAGGCGAAATTGCAGCGCACGTCGAAGACGCCGCGGCGCAGCTTGGCGCGCAGCTTGCGCGGCAGGCGGAAGGTGTCGAGCGGCAGTATGCCGCGCATGTCCGGGTCGATCCAGTGCAGCTCTGGGTCGACGCGGCTTTCGGCCATCGGAAAGATGCCGATGGCGTAGGCGCGGAGCAGAAGGTCGGGTGTCAGCTGCATGACGCCGAATCATATAAGGTGAGAGCCTTGTCAGGCTAGTTTGAACCAATCTGGCGCAGCGGATTTGTAGCAAGGCCTCCTCGTGCCGGGGCGACCACCGCCCGGAAACAGGATAGTTTCAACCCTGCCTGAAGGCTCTAAGCCGTGCCGGCGACAAATTTTTCCAGCCAGTGGATGTCGTAGTCGCCGTTGATGAAGTCCTGCGCTCCGATCAGTCGCTGATGCAGCGGGATCGAGGTGTCGACGCCGACGATGACGAACTCCTCCAGGGCGCGGCGCAGGCGCATCAGGCACTCGTTGCGGGTCTGGCCTTGGACGATCAGCTTGGCGATCAGGCTGTCGTAGGTGGAGGGGATGCGGTAGCCGGCGTAGAGCCCGGAATCGACGCGTACGCCGAGGCCGCCGGGGGCGTGGTAGTCTGTGACCAGGCCCGGCGAGGGCATGAAGGTCTGCGGGTTCTCCGCGTTGATGCGGCACTCGATGGCGTGGCCCGAGAAGGTGATATCCTGTTGGGTCAGGTCCAGCGGCAGGCCGGCGGCGACGCGGATCTGCTCACGCACCAGGTCGACCCCGGTGATCGCTTCGGTGATCGGATGCTCGACCTGCAGGCGGGTGTTCATCTCGATGAAGAAGAACTCGCCGTTTTCATAGAGGAACTCGATGGTGCCGGCGCTGCGGTAGCCGAGGTTGCGCACGGCGTCGGCCACGCGGGTGCCGATGGCGTCGCGCTCTGCCGCATTCAGGGCCGGCGACAGCGCCTCCTCCAGCAGCTTCTGATGGCGCCGCTGCAGCGAGCAGTCGCGCTCGCCGAGGTGAATCGCGCCGCCCTGGCCGTCGGCCAGCACCTGCACCTCGATGTGGCGCGGGTGGCCGAGGTATTTCTCCATGTAGACTTCATCGTTGCCGAAGGCGGCCTGTGCCTCGGAGCGGGCGAGGCGGTAGGCGCTCTCGACCTCGCCGCCGTTGCGGGCCACCTTCATGCCGCGGCCACCGCCGCCGGCAGACGCCTTGATGAGGACGGGATAGCCGATGGCGTCGGCGGTGCTGCGCGCTGCTTCGGCCGAAGTGACCGCGCCGTCGGAGCCCGGCACCACGGGAATGCCGAGCGACTGCGCGGTCTTCTTGGCCACCACCTTGTCGCCCATCATGGCGATGTGCTCGGGCGTGGGGCCGATGAAGACCATGCCGTGCTCTTCCACCATGGCGGCGAAGCCGGCGTTCTCCGACAGGAAGCCGACGCCGGGATGGATGGCATCGGCGCCGGTGATGGTGGCGGCGGAGAGGATCGCCGGGACGTTGAGATAGCTGTCCTTGCTGGGCGCCGGCCCGATGCAGACCGACTCGTCGGCCAGGCGCACGTGCATGGCGTCGGCGTCGGCAGTCGAGTGGACGGCAACGGTCTGGATGCCCATCTCGCGGCAGGCACGGTGGATCCGCAGGGCGATCTCGCCGCGATTGGCGATGAGGATTTTGTCGAACATCGCTCGGCGGCGACCTACTCGATCACCATCAGCGGCTCACCGTACTCCACCGGTTGGCCGTCGGTGATCATGATCTGCTTTACCGTGCCCGCGCGCGGCGAGGACAGCGGGTTCATCACCTTCATGGCCTCGATGATCAACAGCACCTGGCCCTCGCTGACCTGGTCGCCGACCTTCACGAAGGGCGGCGTGCCGGGTTCGCCGGCGACGTAGACAGTGCCCACCATGGGCGCGGTGATTGCGCCGGCCGGGACCGCCTCGGGGCCGCCGGCCGCCGGCTTCAGCGGCATGCAGGGCGCCGGAGCCGCCGCCGCCACCGTGGTCATGGCGGCAGCCTTGGCGACCCGGATGCGGTGGTTGTTGACCTCGTACTCGATCTCGGTGAGTCCGGTCTCCTGCAGCAGATCCGCCAGCTTGCGAACCAGCTCTTCATTCACTTCGAACTTGGCCATCACGTCTCTTGCTCAGCGATCAGGCGTCGGGCCATCGCGTCCAGGGCCATAAGATAGCCCTGCGGGCCCAAACCGCAGATCACGGCGTCAGCAGCCTTCGACACGTAGGAGTGATGCCGAAAGGATTCACGCCGATGAATATTGGACAGGTGTACCTCGATCAATGGTAATCCGACCGCCAGGATGGCGTCCATGATGGCGATCGAGGTGTGCGAATAGGCGCCTGGATTGATGACGATGCCGTCATGGGCGTTGCGCGCGTCCTGAATCCAGCCGACCAGCTCCCCTTCGCTGTTCGACTGGCGGCAGTCCACGTTCAGGCCCCGATCTTTTCCGTGCCGGCGGCAGCTTTTCTCGATGTCGGCGAGGGTTTCCCGCCCGTAGACATCGGGCTGGCGGCTACCGAGCATGTTCAGATTGGGGCCGTTGAGGATAAGAACTTTCGGCGCCTTGGCCACTTGCGCGTTCCCGTTGATCCAGACCGACAAGCGTTAGCATAGCCGGGCCGGATGGCGCAACGCGCCTGTTCCCGCGCGATCTGCGTCCTTGCGGCCGGCGGGCGCCACGTGTCCGCCGTCAGCTCGCCTTGGCGCGGGCCTCGGCGATCCTCGCGCGCAGTTCATCCAGGCTGATTGCACCGGGGATCATCCTATCGCCGATCACGAAGGCCGGCGTGCCGGTGATGCCGATTTTCTCGGCCAGCGCGTGATTGTTGCGCAGCACCTCCTCGAGCGCCGGGTCTTGCATCTCGTCCTGCAGCCGTTTGGTGTCGAGGCCGACCAAATCGGCGACTGCGAGGATCTCGTCCTCGCTGAAGCCGCCGCCATTCTCCATCAAGGCAAAATGGAAGGCCTCGTACTTGCCCTGGCTCTGAGCGGCCAGGGCGGCGCGCGCCGCCTGTACCGATTCGCGGCTGAGGATCGGGAATTCCTTCATCACCACGCGCAGGTCGGGATCCTCGTTGATCATCTCCGCGAGGGTTTCGGTCATGCGCTTGCAGTAGGGGCAGCGGTAGTCGAAGAACTCCACCAGGGTGACGTCGCCCGCGGGATTGCCGATCACCGGGTCCTCAGGGTTGGCGTTCAACTGGTCCGCCAGGGCCAGGATCACCGTCTTCTGGCGTTCGGCCTCGGCGGCCTGCTGGCGCTGCTCATAGAGCTGCAGCGCCTCGACCACCACTTCCGGATGGTCCAGCAGGTATTGGCGCACTAGGGCCTCGATCGCCTCGTTCTGCTTGGCGTCGAAGGCCGGGCCCACGTCCTCGCCAAGCACCGTCTGTGGCGCCGCGGCCAGCCCGGCGACCAAGGTCAGGGCCGCGACGCTACGCGAAAAATCGTTCCATTTCAGCATATTGACCTGTTCCGTAAGGTGCGGTGGGCGGCCGGGTACTGCCGGGGCTCCTGAGGCGTTTCCGTGGCCGAGTGCCAGTGATAGCGGATCGCGGCCGGGCAGGGCAAATCACAGGATGGTCAGCGGTCGAACTCAGTTGTTCCGCTTCAGCCGCCGTTCCGCTTCGTTTTTCAGGTCCTGGGCGCGCAACCAGGGGGCCGTGTTCTCCGGCAGCAGGCCGCCGGCGTGTTCGGCGCGGTCCCGCGCCTCCTGGAACCGGCCGCGCGCCAGGGCGCTCTCGGCCAGCGACAGCGCGGTCATCGCCTGGTCGCCTAAGCGGCCGTGGGCGACGGCGGAAAGCCGCCAGGCCGACGAGTTGCCGGGTTCCTCGGCCAGGGTCACGGTCAGGTTCTCCAGCGCCGCCCGGTCCATTTCGCGGGTATCCAAGGCGATCTGCGCCTTGGCCAGCGCCTGGCGGATCTGCGCCGCCTTGGGCAGCGCCTGGACGGCGGCCTCGTACTCCGGCACGGCTTCCACGATGCGGCCATGTTCCAGCAGCATCTGGCCCTTCAGTTCGCGGAAGTAGGGGTCGGCCGGCTTTTCCTGCAGCAGGGCGTCGATTTCGGCCAATCCCCTCTCGATGTCGGGGACGCGGTAGTAGGCGATGGCGCGGGCATAGCGCGCGGGCAGGCTGGCATCGTTCTCCGGATAGACCCGCAGCACCTGGTTCAGCGGGTTGAGGAAGCCGATCAGCTTTGCCCGCATGCGATTGTGCAACTCGACCAGCATCGGATCGGTGGGTTTGTCAGCATAGGGCGATTCGCGCATTGCCTGCTGCAGGAAGTCGATGCGGTCCTGGGTCAGCGGGTGGGTACGCAGGTAGGGATCCTGGTTGTTGCTCAGCAGCACCTCCTGGCCGCTCATCGATTCCATGAAGCGCAGCAGGCCGGCCGGGGACTGCTCGGTCGCCTGCAGCAGGTTGACGGCGGCTTGGTCGGCCGAGCTTTCCTGGGTGCGGGTGTATTGCAGCAGGTTGCGCAAGGCGATGTCCTGGCCACCGCTGAGTACCGCCGCGCCGACGCCGGATTCGCCGGTCGCCAGGGCTGCGCCGAGGCTCAGCAGGTAGGTGGCGATGAGGGCGGCGTGGGTCTGCTCCAGGGCGGCGCCGCTGCGAGCCAGATGGCCGCCGGAGATGTGGCCGGTTTCATGGGCGAGCACGCCGATCACCTCGCCGGGCTCCTTGGTCTCGATCAGGAGGCCCGTGTTGATGAACATATTCAAGCCGCCGGCAACAAAAGCGTTGAGTGCCCGGTCCTTTACGAGGTAGAGCCTGATGCCCTGGGGGCTGAGGCCCGCAGCCTGGAACAGTGGCGTGGCGTAGATGCGGATGGTATTTTCGATCTCCTCATCGCGAATCAGCTGAAGCGGCTCGGCCGCCGCCCGCTGCGGCAGCAGGGAGCTGAGCAGGAGCAAAAGAACGCAGAACAAAGGAATGGGCGGTTTGCGCAAGGGTCTTTTTTCGCCTTTCATCACCATACCTAGCCACCTCTTACGGGCTTTTCAACGCAAGGCATCCCCGGCACCTCTGAGAATAGCAGGTCTTCTGGGCCTCGGCATGGCGGTTTTGGCTGCCTGCGAGGCCCCGCGGGAGCCAGGAATCATCGCGCCGGTCGAGGGTTTTGCCGGCCTGGTGGCCGGTGACGAGCCGCGCGCCGTCACCATCGGGCGCGACGTCATCGGCAATGGCGGCTCGGCGGCCGATGCCGCGGTGGCGATGTATTTCGCCATGACCGTGACCCTGCCGTCGCGCGTCGGCATCGCCGGAAGCGGTGTCTGCATCGCCCACAACAGCGGCCTCGGCGCCCAGAATGGCCAGCCCTTCGTGGAGGTCTTCGAGTTCCTGCCCGACCCCGCCGCACCGGAACTGCCGCAGCTGGCCGCATCGCGCGCCATGGCGGTCATGCACGCTCGTCACGGCTCCCAGCGCTGGGAATCGCTGCTGATCGACGCCGAGCGCCTGGCCCGCCTCGGCCACGGTGCGAGCCGCGCCTTTGCCACCGACCTCGCCTCCGCCGCCGACTTCGTCGCGGCAAATACGGCGTTGAGGGACACCTTCTCCGGCCGCTCCGGTGCCCTCGCGCGCGAAGGCGACGAGATCGTGCAATTGGAGCTTTCGGGCATCATTTCCGGCCTGCGCCGCCAGGGTGCCGGCTATCTCTACACCGGCGCCTTCGCCAGCCGTTTCGTCGAGCAGGCCAACAGCATCGGCCTGCCGCTCACCAACCAGGCGCTGCGCGACACGCTGCCACGGGTGGTGGCGCCGCTGGCGATACCCTACCGCGACAGCATGGCTTATTTCCCGCCCGGCGGCGGCGTTCTGGCAGCCCAGCTGTGGGGTGCCCTGACGGAGGTGGAGAACTATGCCGTTGCGTCGCCGACTGACCGCGCCCATCTGCTGGCCGAGGCCGGCCAGCGGGCCTTCGCCGTGCGTGGCAGCTGGCTGCGCGACGGCCAGAACCCCGCCGAACTGGTCGGCGAGCCGCAGCTCGAGAGGCTGATGGCCGGCTACAGTGCCCGCCAGCACGCGCCGGCCCCGCAGAGTGCCACGACGTCGGTGCCGGCGATTTCCAATCCCTTCACGGCAGGTTTCGTGGTGGCCGATCGGTGGAGTTCGGCGGTGGCCTGCAGCTTCTCCATGAATGGGCTCTTCGGCGACGGCCGCATGGTGCCCGGTACCGGCGTCCTGCTGCCCAAGGCGGCGGAACCCGGTGCTGACAACCTCTCGGCGGCAATCATCGCCAACAGCTTCAACGGAACGGTCTACTTCGCCGGTACGGCGAGCGGCGGCCTGGCGGCGCCGGCGGCGCTCGCCCGCGTCATGCTGGAGAGCCAGGGCCAGGGCCAGATCCTGGAGGCCGCGGTGGCGGCCCCGCGGCTGGTCAACGTCGGTGTCCCCGACACTACCTACCACGAGCCGACCCTGGACTCGGCCGTCATCGACGCCCTGCGCCAGCGCGGCCACGACCTGCGTCCGGAAAGCGGTGTCGGGCGGGCCAATGCGATCTACTGCCCCAACGGGCTGCGCAACGAATCCGTCAGCTGCCAGGTCGCGACCGACAAGCGCGGTTTCGGGCTCGGCGTGATCGTGCAGTAGCGGCGGCGGACTGTCGAGGGGTGGCGCAGCCATGGGCCTGAAGGTCGCCGGCCGCGGACGGGTTCCGCCCTTCATCGTGATGGATGTCATGCGGGCGGCCAACGAGCGCGAGGCGGCCGGCGGCGACGTGCTGCACCTGGAAGTCGGCCAGCCCGGCACGCCGGCGCCCGATGGCGTGCTGGCGGCGGCGCGCGGGGCGCTTGACAACCACCTCATCGGCTACACCGACGCCATGGGGTTGCCGGGTCTGCGGCGGCGCATCGCCCGGCACTATGGCGAGTGGTACGGCTGCGAACTCGATCCGCGCCGCATCATGGTGACCACCGGTTCCTCGGCCGGCTTCCTGCTTGCCTTTCTCGCCGCCTTCGATGCCGGCGACCGCGTCGCCCTGGCGGCACCCGGTTATCCCGCCTATCGCAACATCCTTACGGCCCTCGGCGTCGAGCCGCTGCTGCTGCCGACGGAGGCCGAGCACCGCTTCCAGCCGACGCCCGAGCTCCTGGAGAGGCTGCCGGCGCCGCCGGACGGCCTGATCGTCGCCTCGCCGTCGAATCCGGCCGGGACCATGGTCGGCCGGGCGGCGATGCAGGCGTTGGTCGACTATTGCCGCGATGCCGGTATCCGCCTGGTGTCCGACGAAATCTACCATGGCATCTGCTTCGATCAGCCCGGGGTCAGCGCGCTGGAGCTGTCGGACGAGGCCATAGTCATCAATTCCTTCTCGAAGTACTTCTCGATGACCGGCTGGCGGCTCGGGTGGATGGTGCTGCCTGAGGATCTGCTGCGCCCGGCAGAGTGCCTCGGCCAGAACCTCTTCATCTCGGCGCCCTGCCTGTCGCAGATCGCCGGCGAGGCAGCCTTCGACTGCAGCGCGCAGCTGGACGGCTACGTGGCGGCCTATGCGCGCAACCGCGTGCTGCTGCTGCGCGAGCTGCCGAAGGCGGGGCTCGATCGTCTCGCCCCTGCGGACGGCGCCTTCTACATCTACGCCGATGTCTCGGCCCTGACCAACGACAGCGAGGACTTCTGCCGGCGCATGCTGGCGGAGACCGGAGTCGCGGCGACCCCGGGCATCGATTTCGATCCCGACCGCGGGCGCCGCTACCTGCGTTTTTCCTTTGCCGGGCGGGAGCCGGTCATGGCGGAGGCGGCGCGTCGCCTGCAGGACTGGATCAAGACCTGAAGCAGACTCGGCGCCGTGACTGGAAATGAAAACCGGCCCCCTCCCTGCGGAGGGGGCCGGCTGTCGTTGCGGCCTCGCGGTTCGAACTCGCGATAGTGGATACTAGACGAAGCGGTTCCACCAGCCGCGACGCTTGGGCTGGTCGTCATCGTCGTTCTCGCTGCGCGGCGGCTCCAGGGTCGTAACCTCCTGTTCCGTCGAGGCCCGGGCGCTGGGCGTTGCCGGCTCGATCACCACCTTCGGATCGGTTGCGGAGATGTCCGGCAGCGGTGCCTTGGCCGTGGGGGCAGGGCTGGGCTCAACCGGCGCCGCGGCCTCCGCTTCAGCAGGAGTCGCGGTGACCTCCGCCGCGTCGAACCCGTTGGCGCCAGCCGTTTCGGCCATGGTTTCGGTCGCCTCGACTTCGGACTCCTGGGCTTCGGACTCCTGGGCTTCGGACTCCTGGGTGTCGGACTCCAGGGTGTCGGCCACCGGGCCCTCGGCACCCTTGGCGGCGCGGGCGCGGCCGCGCCCGCGGCCGCCACGGCTGCGCCGTCTGGCGCCTTGCCTCGGCTTCTCTTCGCCGTCGGCCGTTCCTTCAGTCTCGGCCTCCTGGCTTTCGGCTTCGTCGTAGCCTGCCGCTTCGGCGTCGTCCTCGCTCAGGTCTTCGCCGTCGACGCCGTCCGAACCTTCGGCGGCTTCGCGCGTCTCACCGGCGGTTTCGTCGCCGCGCCGGCGCGACCTGCGGCGGCCGCCGCGCTTGCCGCGCCGTTTGCGCTTGCGCTCACGCTCGGCATTCTGCTCCTCGCTGGCGGCCTCGGTCTCCACCTTGGCTTCGCTCTCGGCCTCGTCCTCGAACTCCTCCTCGTCCTCCTCGGTGCTCGCACGCACTTCCTGGACGCGGGATTCGTGGCCGCGGCTCTCCTGGTGCTGGCCCTCGCGGTCGTCGTCGCGGCGGCGGCGCGAACGCCGGCTGCGGCGGCCACGCTTGCGCTCGCCGTCCTCGCTGTCGGCTTCCTTGCGGTCCTCGCTCCGTTCCTCGCTGCGGTCGTCACGCCGTTCTTCGCGCCGCGCCTCGCTGGGCGCCACGCGCCGCTCGACGAGCGTGCCATCGCGCTCGATGGTGAAGGCGTCGGTTGCCAGGTGGTCGTCGGTTTCGACGGAGACGTGGAAGTCGTACCGCTGCTCCACGGCGACCAGATGGTCGCGCTTGCGGTTCAGCAGGTAGAGCGCGACCTGGGTCGGGACGGTCACCGTCATCTCGCCGCCGGCGTCGCGGATGCCTTCTTCCTCGAGCCGTCGCAGCACCTGCAGGGCAAGTGATTCGGTGGTGCGTACCCGCCCATCGCCGCCGCAGTGCGGGCAGAGCTCGGTCGAGCTTTCGAAGAGGCTCGGCCGCATGCGCTGACGCGACATCTCGAGCAACCCGAAGGGCGAGATGCGCCCCAACTGGATGCGCGCCCGATCATTGCGCAGCGCGTCCTTCAGGCGCCGCTCCACCTCGCGGTTGCGCCGCGATTCCTCCATGTCGATGAAGTCGATGACGATGAGGCCGGCAAGGTCGCGCAGACGCAGCTGGCGGCCGATTTCCTCGGCCGCCTCCAGGTTGGTCTTGAGGGCGGTCTCCTCGATGTGCCGCTCGCGGGTGGCGCGGCCGGAGTTCACGTCGACGGCCACCAGCGCCTCGGTCTGGTTGAACACCAGGTAGCCGCCGGAGCGCAGCTGGACCGTGTTGGAGTGCATGGCGTCGAGCTGGGTCTCGACCTGGTAGCGCTGGAACAGCGGGACGTTGGTGTCCTTGTAATGCTGTACCTTCTTGGCGTGGCTCGGCGTCAGCGACTTCATGAAGTCCTTAGCCGCCTTGTAGCCCTCTTCACCGTCGACCAGCACCTCGTCCATGTCGCGCGAGTAGAGGTCGCGGATCGCCCGCTTGATGAGGTTGGCTTCCTCGTAGATCAGGGCCGGTGCCGTCGACTGCAGAGTGGACTGGCGAATGCCATCCCACAGCCGCACCAGGTATTCGTAGTCGCGCCGGATTTCCAGCTTGGTGCGCTGGCTGCCGGCGGTACGCACGATGACGGCGATGCCCTCCGGAATCTCCAGTTCGGAGAGGATGCTCTTCAGGCGCTTGCGGTCACTGGCGTTGCTGATCTTGCGGCTGATGCCGCCGCCCTTGTTGGTATTGGGCATCAGCACGCAGTAGCGACCGGGCAGGGAGAGGTAAGTGGTCAGGGCGGCGCCCTTGTTGCCGCGCTCTTCCTTGGTAACCTGCACCAGCATCACCTGGCGGCGCTTGATCACTTCCTGGATCTTGTAGCGGCGCATCAACTGCGCGCGGCGCCGGGCAGCTTCCTCGATCTCGTCGCCGCCGACGGTGTCGACCCGTTCCTCGGTTTCCACCTGCACCGGATCGGCCGCCGCCGCGACATCGACCTCGGCATCCTCCAGGTCCGCCTCGCCGCCTTCGGCAGAGGCTTCCGCCGGCTCGCCATCGCTGTCGTCCTCACCGCCGTGGGACATCTCGGCATCGTGCCGTTCGGCGGCGCCGGCGTCTTCCGGCACCTCGATCACCGGCAGCTCGATCTCGCTGTCTTCGGGGACTTCGTCCGCCGGCTCTGATTTCAGCGCGGCCTCTTCGGCGAGAAGCGCTTCTCGGTCGGCGATGGGGATGCGGTAGTAGTCGGGATGGATTTCGCTGAACGGCAGGAACCCGTGGCGGTTGCCGCCGTACTCGACGAAAGCCGCCTGCAGGGAAGGCTCTACCCGCGTCACCTTGGCGAGATAGATGTTTCCTTTAAGCTGCTTGCGGGAGCTTGTTTCGTAATCGAAATCCTCAAGTCGATTGCCAGATTGAACCACCACCCTGGTCTCTTCCGGGTGGCTGGAATCGATAAGCATACGTTTGGCCATAAAGGGGCAACTCCGGAACGCGCAACGCGGGCTCCGCGGGGACAGCTTTCCTGTCTCCCGGCCGCGGCGCGAAAGTCGTGGGAACTCGTTTGGTCGACAAATTGGTTGTCTTGACCGTCATCGGAACGAGCATGCTCTCATTTCCGAGGTCATGGACGGAGCAGCCCTTCTAGGGGAACCGCCGCCAGTGCCTCGACGGACTGGACGCATCATGCAATAGAGGGCCAGGCCGTGAATTTGGGGGAGCCACGCTTTTTGCTATCGTAGGAATCAGCTATCGAAAGCGGCCACGCGGCCCGTTAGCTTGTGAATCCCTGCCTGACTTCGGTTGCTTGACCCTGTACTGAGGACCGCGCTCCGCAGACTGCGCGGCTACCTCGAAGGGAGCGCCGCAGCCCCGTTGCCACGCCATTTTCAAGGAAAGGCTCGGGAGGCAGAAGAAATCACGGAACGAATATTATCAGGCCTCAGCATGGCATACCACCCTCTATTCATGACCAATTCGCGGGATTTTGCGGGCGGGCACGGCGCACCTGAGGTTGTGCCGGGGGCTTGGACAGCTCATTTTCCAGGGCAGAGGGCGCGAAATACCCGGCAAAGCCGGGAAGGGCTTGGCCCATGGGGTCCGATTCGCGTATATCTGGTGGCGGGCCGTCCTGCCGACGCAAGATATGGAAGAACGCCTTGAAGATCCGGCTCTTTCTGCTGGTTTTAGCCTGCTTCGTGATGTCCGCCGCGTCGGCCTGGGCCAAGCCTGTGGTCACCGCCGCGCGCATCGGCGAGACGCCGGAGCGCACCCGCTTCGTGCTGGAAATCAGCGAGGACCTGCCCTACCGGGTCTTCACACTGCCGGATCCCTTCCGGGTGGTCCTCGATCTGCCGGAGGTCGCCTGGAGCCTGCCGGGAGACCAGCAGACGAACCCCGGCGGCCTGATCAGCGCCTTGCGATTTGGGCTCTTCGCCCCCGGCACCACTCGTGTGGTGCTCGATGTAACCCAGCCGGTGCTGCTGCAGCAGGTCTTCGTCATCCCGCCGCGCGACGGCAAGCCCCATCGCCTGGTGATCGACATCGAGGCCGCCACACGGGAGCAGTACTTCGCCGCCGACGGCAGCGCTACCGGTGAGGCGGCGCTGTCGGACACGCCGCTGCAGCCGCTGGTCGAAGCGGTGCCCCCCTTGCCCCCCGCCAAGCCGGCGGACGATCGGCCGATGGTGGTGATCGACCCGGGCCATGGCGGCGTCGATCCCGGCGCGGTTGGGGTTTCAGGGACTTACGAAAAAAACCTCACCCTCGACTACGGACGGGCGTTGAAGGCCGCGCTGGAGGCTAGCGGGCGCTATCGCGTCGCCATGACCCGGGATCGCGACGTCTTTCTGAAGCTGCGCGAACGCATTCGGGTGGCGCAGGAAGTGGGGGGTGAGCTCTTCATCTCCCTGCATGCCAACGTACACAGTTCTGGGGGCATTCGCGGCGCCTCGATCTACACCCTCTCGGAAACCGCCTCGGACAGCGAATCGGCCGCCCTCGCGGCGGCGGAAAATGCCGCCGACGTGCTGGCCGGCGTCGATTTGACGGATCAGACCGGTGATGTTAGGAATATTCTCATTGATCTGGCCCAGCGCGAGACCATGAACCTTTCCAAGAAGTTCGCCAACGATCTGGTGCGCGAGGTAGGCCGCGAAACCGAGTTGCTGCGCAACACCCATCGCTTCGCCGGCTTCGCCGTGCTGAAGTCGCCGGTGGTCCCTTCCATTCTCTTTGAGATCGGCTATTTATCCAATCGGCAGGAAGAGCGGCTTTTGCGCAGCCCCGAACATCGCGATAAGATAGTTAAATCGATTATTCGGGCCATTGACGGTTACTTCGAGCGGCAGAAGGCGGCAAGCCGCACGTGAGGTTGCTTGCAGCAGGGGGTAAAAACCACAGGTCCGCCACAATTGCGTGCTAAGCCTCGCTCCCTCGGGCGGAGCCGCAGTTTGCCTTGGAGTTGAAGTTCATTAACGCTTCCGTACTTAGGATACTGGCCCTGGCTAGGGGCCGCGCGGCGCAGGCGGAGGCGGCGGAGTGAGGGGCGGAAACGCCCGGCGGAGTTGAGAGCTTGAGACGAGGCTTCAAGATACTGGGCGCCCTTTTCGGCTTGGCCGTGATCCTTGCGATCGCTGGTGCCGGCGGCGTGGTCTATGCCTTCTACCACTACGGCCAAGGCCTGCCCGAATACAGCCAGTTGGCCGACTACGAGCCGCCGACGGTGACCCGCGTGCATGCCGGCGATGGCCGACTGCTCGCCGAGTACGCCACGGAGAAGCGCGTCTTCGTACCGATCGAGGCGATGCCGCGGCGCGTCGTCAACGCCTTCCTCTCGGCCGAGGACAAGAACTTCTACAACCACCCAGGCATCGATTTCGTCTCGGTGGCCCGCGCGATCGTCACCAACATCGCCAATCTAGGGGGTGACCGCCGGCCCGTCGGCGCCTCGACCATCACCCAGCAGGTGGCCAAGAACTTCCTGCTGACCAACGAGGTTTCCATCGAGCGCAAGATCAAGGAGGCGATCCTCGCCTTCCGCATCGAGCAGGCCTTTACCAAGGATACCATTCTTGAGCTCTATCTGAACGAGATCTATCTCGGCTTCGGCTCTTACGGCGTGGCGGCGGCGGCGCTCAACTACTTCAACAAATCGCTCGACGAGCTGACCATCGCAGAGGCCGCCTACCTCGCGGCTCTGCCCAAGGCGCCCAACAACTACCACCCCGTCTACAGGCACGAGGCGGCGGTGGCGCGGCGCGACTGGGTGGTCGGGCGCTTGGTGGAGGATCAGCGGATCACCGCCGAAGAAGCGGCCGAGGCCGAAGATGAGCCGCTGATGGTGCGCCGGCGCGACGACACCGAGGTTTTCGAGGCCGATTACTTCGCCGAGGAGACCCGGCGCGAACTGGTCCGGCTCTACGGCGACGACGGTCTCTATACCGGCGGCCTCTCGGTGCGCACGACCCTCGATCCGCGCTTGCAGGACATCGCCAGCCGCGTGTTGCGCGAGGGACTGATTTATTATGACCGCCGCCACGGCTGGCGCGGCGCCCTGCAGGAGATCGGCGTCGACGACAGTGCCGACGTGGTGGCACAGCTGCAGGCCATCGAGCGGCCGGTCGGCATTGACGACAGCTGGCAGCTCGCCGCGGTGCTGGCAACCGATGCGGGGCAGGCGGAGATCCGGCTGGCCGACGGCGCCTCGGGCCGCGTCCCGATGGCCGAGCTGACGTGGGCGCGCAAGTGGATCGAGGGGCAGCGCATCGGCAACGAGCCGAAAAAACCAAGCGACGTGCTGCAGCCCGGCCAGGTGGTGCTGGTTGAGGCGGTGAGCGAGGACGCCAAGGGCAAGGCCTATGAGGCCGGCGCCTTCGCGCTGCGCCAGGTGCCCAACGTGAACGGCGGCCTGGTGGCCCTCGACCCGCACACCGGACGGGTGCTGGCGATGGCCGGCGGCTTCTCCTACGCGCGCAGCGAGTTCAACCGGGTGACCCAGGCCAAGCGCCAGCCCGGCTCCTCCTTCAAGCCCTTCGTCTATCTGGCCGGGCTGGACAGCGGCTTCACCCCGGCGACCATGATCCTCGACGCGCCCTTCGTGCTCGATCAAGGCGGTGGGCTCGGCAAGTGGAAGCCGTCGAACTACAGCAAGGAGTTCTACGGTCCGACGCCGATGCGGGTCGGCATCGAGAAGTCGCGCAACCTGATGACCGTGCGCCTCGCCCAGACCATCGGCATGGAAAAGGTAGTGGACTACGCCCGCCGCTTCGGGGTCATCCAGAACATGCAGCCGGTGCTGTCCATGTCGCTGGGCGCCGGCGAGACCACCCTGATGCAGATCACCAACGGCTACGCCATGCTGGTGAACGGCGGCAAGCGCATCTCGCCGACCCTGATCGACCGCGTGCAGGACCGCCACGGCCGCACCATCTACCGGCACGACCTGCGCAGCTGCGAGCCCTGCCAGGCTACGGCCTGGCACAACCAGGCGGCCCCGGCGCTGCCCGACGAGCGTGAGCAGGTGGTCGATCCGGCCTCGGCCTTCCAGATCGTCGGCATGCTGCAGGGCGTGGTCCAGCGCGGAACTGGCCGGCGGATCGCCGAGCTCGGCCTGCCGCTGGCCGGCAAGACCGGCACCACCAACGACAACCTGGACGCCTGGTTCGTCGGCTTCAGCCCGGATCTGGCGGTCGGCGTCTTCGTCGGCTTCGACGAGCCGCGCACCCTCGGGCCGCAGGACACCGGCTCTAACGTCGCCGCGCCGATCTTCAAGGACTTCATGGCCGCCGCCCTGCGCCCGCAGGACGCGGTGCCGTTCCGCATTCCGCCGGGCATCCGCATGGTGCGCCTCAACGCCGAGGACGGCCAGCTGGCCCGCCCCGGCGACAGCAACGTCTTCCTCGAGGCCTTCAAGCCGGGTACCGAACCGACCGGACGCACGGTTGTGCTCGACGGCGGCTACAATCCGAGCACCGGCGGCACCGCGGCCTCCGGCACCGGCGGCCTCTACTAAGCCTGTACGACGCCCCCCGACATCCGATACAAGGTCTTGCTGCAACAGCCTGTGGCCGCGCTTCCGGCTGTGGGCGATGAAACGGTCCTTAAGGAGTGCACATGCGCGCCGAAATTCAAGCGGTGGCCGACGAGATCCGTCAGTCGTTGGCCCTGCTGAGGAGGCATCTTTGACGTCGATGCCGCCACCCTGCGTCTCGATGAACTGAACGCCGAGGCCGAGAACCCGGACCTCTGGAACGATCCTGAGCGTGCCCAGAAGGTGATGCGTGAGCGCACCCATCTGGAGCAGTCGCTGAAGGAGTTCCGCGGCATCGAGAGCGAGCTGGAAGACGCCGTGACGCTGGCCGAGCTGGGCGAGGCCGAGGACGACGAGGCCAGCCTCGACGAGGCGCAGAGCCAGCTCTCCGCCCTGCAGGCGCGCGTCGCCAAGCGCCAGCTGGAAAGCCTGCTGTCGGGTGAGGCCGACGCCAACGACTGCTATCTCGAGGTCAATGCCGGTGCCGGCGGCACTGAGGCGCAGGACTGGGCACAGATGCTGCTGCGCATGTACGTGCGCTGGGCCGAGGCGCACGGCTACAAGGTCGAGTGGTTGGAGGAGAGCGCCGGCGAAGAGGCTGGCATCAAGTCGGCCTCGGTAAAGGTCACCGGCCCCAACGCCTACGGCTGGCTGAAGACCGAGTCCGGCGTGCACCGCCTGGTGCGCATCTCGCCCTTCGACTCCCAGGCGCGGCGCCATACCTCCTTTGCCTCGGTCTGGGTCTACCCGGTGATCGACGACTCCATCGAGATCGAAATTCTCGACAAGGACGTGCGCGTGGACACCTACCGCGCCTCCGGCGCCGGCGGCCAGCATATCAACAAGACCGATTCGGCGGTGCGCATGACCCACATCCCGACCGGCATCGTCGTGCAGTGCCAGAGCGACCGCTCGCAGCACAAGAACCGGGCCCAGGCCGAGTCCATGCTGAAGGCGCGCCTCTATGAGCACGAACTGCAGAAGCGCGAAGCCGCTGCCCAGGCCGAGCAGGACTCCAAGACCGACATCGGCTGGGGCCACCAGATCCGCTCCTACGTCCTGCAGCCCTACCAGATGGTGAAGGACCTGCGGACCGCGGTGGAGAAAGGTAACGCCCAAGGCGTGCTGGACGGCGACATCGACGATTTCCTGGAGGCTTCGCTGGCGTCGCGGCTCGATGGCGGGGTGGGCGCCGCCGAAGCTTAGGGCCTGGGGAGACCAAAGGGGGAGCAGACTTGCGGATTCCACGTTCGACGGTCTCCGGCATCGTCAGCCCGGCGATTCCAGGTCGCATGGCTTCCCTCCTGATGTCGCTGCTCTACCAGTTCGACCAGACGCAGTGGCTGAGCCCGGAGGCACTCTTCGCACAGCAGGCCCGCCAACTGCGCGTGCTCTTCGCCCACGCAGCCCGCAGCGTGCCGTTCTACGATCAGCGCTTCGCCGCCGCGGGGGTCGACCCGGACGCCCCAGTCACCCCTGAAGCCTTGCAGCGCCTGCCGGTCCTGCGGCGCGGCGCGCTGCGGGCTGCCGGCGAGGCGCTCGGCACGACGGTCCTGCCGGAATCGCACGGCAAGCGTCACGCCATCGAGACGTCCGGCGCCACCGGGGAGCCGGTTAGGCTTTACGGCACGGAGATCACCGGCGTCTTCTGGCGCGCCTGCGTGATGCGCGAGCACCTCTGGCACGACCGCCGCATGGACGGCAAACTGGCGGCGATCCGGCGCGCCCGCCCGGGTGCGGCCATGGCACCGCTGGGGCTGCGCGGCGACAGCTGGGGACCGGCGTCCGGCGCCATCTTTCCGACCGGCCCGGCAGTCCTGCTGAACGTCGCATCGCCGCCGCCGGCGCAACTCGACTGGCTGCTGCGCGAGCGGCCGGACTACCTGATTTCCCTGCCCTCCAACCTCCTCGTCCTGGCGCGGCTGTGCCTGGAGCAGGGGGTGGCGCTGCCTGGTCTGCAGCAGGTCATGACCGTCGGCGAGCCGGTCACTGCCGCGCTGCGCGACCTCGTCCGCCAGGCCTGGGATGTGCCGCTGAAGGATTCCTACAGCTGCGAGGAGGCCGGCTATCTGGCCATGCAGTGTCCCGAACACGAGGTGCTGCACGTGCAGTCGGAGAACCTGCTGCTGGAGGTCGTCGGCGACGACGGTAGGCCTTGTGGGCCCGGCGAGGTGGGACAGGTGCTGGTCACCAGCCTGCACAACTTCGCGACCCCGCTGATCCGCTACGCCCTGGGCGACCTGGCGGAAGTCGGGGCGCCCTGCGCCTGCGGGCGCGGCCTGCCGGTCATCGCCCGCGTGCTCGGCCGCGCGCCGGCCGGGAGCTGACGGACGGCGGCGGCGTTCAGGCGGTCTTGCGGGTGGCGAGAAAGATTCCCGGCAGCACCAGGGCGGCGCCGATCAGGTGATAACCATGCAGGGACTCGCCGAGGAGCAGGTAGGCCAGCAGGCTGTTGTAGACGGGAACGAGGTACATCAGCAGGCTGGTCGGGCCGGCGCCGAGGCTGCGCTGTATCAGGGCATAGACCTGGTAGGCGCCGAAGGAGGCGAAAACGGCAAGGAAGCCGACGGTGAGGAAGCTGCGGCCATCCCAGTGCGGTCGCTCGCCACCGAGCCCCTCCATCACCGTAAAGGGCAGCAGGATGAGGACGCCGCCGGCGACGATGGCGGCGAAGCGCACCATCATCGGCAGCGCCGAGGGGCGATGGCGCAGCAGGATGGCATAGACGGCCCAGGCCGACATCGCAGCGACGATCCAGAGATCGCCGGGAGAGAAGCTCAAGGACGTCAGCACCTCCAGTTCGCCACGGCAGACGATGGCGATCACTCCGACCAGTGACAGCAGGATGCCGGCACCCTGCAGCGGGCTCAGCGGTTCGCTATAGAACACACGTGCCAGCACGACGATGAGGATCGGCGAGGCAGAGTAGATCAGGCCGATGTTGGTCGCCGAGGTGGTGTCGGCGCCGATGTAGACGAAGGCGCCGCAGACCCCCATGCCGAGGGCGCCGAGCACGAGGACGTCGCGCCATTCCGTCGCGACGGCGGCGCGGCAGCGCCACAGGGTTGCGGCGGTGAAAGGCAGCAGCAGGGCGAAGGTGGCGGTCCAGCGCCAGAAAGCCAGCGCCACCGGCGGGAAGAGGTCATGGGTGGCCCGTGCGGTCAGCATGTTCGAGCAGAACAATGCCGGGGCGATGAACAGCAGTCCCAAAGCGATCTGCCGCTCGGTCAGGCCGAGCCAGCGGACCTCGGGCCGGGAATGCCGGGTCGCGGTGGCCGCGCCGCTGGAGCCGTCTTCTGCCGTCATGGTGCAAGACGCCTATCTGCTGAACCGCCAAGGGTCAATCGCCGAAGCCGCAGGGGTGTCATGTCGAGACGCAGGGAATCTCAATCGCTGGCGAGGGCAGCATAGAAATCTGCCGGAAAGCCCGCCTGCAGCCGGGCAGCGTCGTTGAAGGGGCGCTTCAGCCGGCCCTTGAAGTGACGGCGCACCAGGGCCTGCCAGCTCGCCTGCGCATCGAGGCCGCGTCGCATGCAGAGATAGTCGAACCAGCGCTTGCCGATGGCGACGTGGCCGATCTCTTCGCGATAGATGGTCTCCAGCACGGCTGCGCTGTCGTGGTCGTCGACGGCTTTAAGTTTTTCGATCATGTGCGGCGTGACGTCGAGGCCGCGCGCCTCCAGCACCAGGGGGACTACCGCGAGGCGGGCCAACAGATCGTGGGCGGTTTCCTCGGCTGCCTGCCAGAGGCCGTCGTGGGCCGGCAGGTCGCCGTAGGTGAGGCCGAGGCCGCCGAGGCGCTCGGCCAGCAGCAGGTAGTGCTTGCCTTCCTCGTCGGCGACCGTCAGCCAGTCGTCGTAGAAGCCGCGCGGCAGCTCATCGGCCGTGAAGCGGGCGACGATGTCGGCGGCGAGGTCGATGGCGTTCAGCTCGATGTGGGCGAGGGCGTGCAGCAGGGCGCCGCGCCCGGCGGTGCCGCGGTTGATCTTGCGCTTGGGCACCTCGCCGGGCCGCTTCAGTGCCGGACGCGCGGGGCGCGCCGGACGCGCCGGCGGCGCAGCCTGACCTACGGTGACGATTTCACCGGCCCGCCAGGCCGCCGCCATGGCGCGCGCCAGCCTCGCCTTGGCCGCCGGCTCGGCGGTTTCCAGGATGGCGACGGCCTGTGCCGCCAGTCCGGTCATGTTCGCCTCAAAGGGCTTTGGCCGCTTCGAGCACGGCCTCGACATGGCCTTTCACCTTCACCTTGCGCCATTCGCCGCGCAGCACGCCCTTCTCGTCGATCAGGAAGGTGGCGCGGTCGATGCCCATGTACTTGCGCCCGTACAGCGACTTCTCGACCCAGGTGCCGTAGGCTTCGCAGACCTTGCCGTCCTCGTCAGCGGCCAGGGTGAAGGGCAGGTCGTACTTGCCCTTGAATTTGTCGTGGCGGGCGACGCTGTCCTTGGAGACACCGATGATGACGGCATCGATCTTGTTGAAGTCGGGCAGGGCGTCGCGGAAGCCGCAGGCCTCGGTGGTGCAGCCGGAGGTGTCGTCCTTCGGATAGAAATAGAGTACCACCTTCTGCCCCTTCAGATCCTTCAGGGCGACGCTGCCGCCGCCGTCGGTCGGCAGCTTGAAGTCGGGTGCCTTCTTTCCGAGTTCCACCATCGTCGTCTTCCTTCGTTGCTTGCGTGAGATGCCTTGCTGTGCGGCGTCGCGCTCAAGCGCCCTTGGCGAAAGGCAGGACGCCCTTGGCCGCCGCGTCGCCGCCGTCGGGAGCCGGACCGTCGATCTGCTCTACGTAGACGTCGTGCGCCCACGCCAGCGTCTCCTGCAGCCGCTTGCGCAGGGTGGCGAAGTCGTCGAGGCCGACGCTGGCGGCCAGCGCCGCCTGCAGTGTCGGTGAGAGCGTGTCGGCGTCGAAGGCCGGTCCGACGGTGAGGCGCAGCGCCTCCTGTACCTGACGCAGGAAGCGGGTCGCATCGATCAGCTTCTCGGCGCGTGCCGGGTCCACAATGCCGGCCGCAGCGAGCCTGGCGAAGGCCTCCTGAGTCGAGATTGAGAGCACCTCCGGCGCATCGGCTGCGTGGCGCAGTTGCAGGTATTGGGCCAGAAAGTCGAGGTCGATGAGGCCGCCCGCGGCGAACTTCACGCTCCACATCGTCGCCGCCGGATGCTCCTTGGCGATGCGCCGGCGCATGTGCGCGACCTCGGCCAGCAGTCGCACCGGGTCGCGCCGGGCGCTGAGGATGGCCAGCAGATCGGCTTCGACCTGCCGGCAGATCTCGGGCGGCCCGGCCACCACGCGGGCGCGGGTCAGTGCAAGATGCTCCCAGGTCCAGGCATCCTCCTCGTAGTAGCGACGGAAAGATGCCAGCGAGGTGGCGATCGGACCGGCGTTGCCGGAGGGCCTCAGGCGCATGTCGATCTCGTAGAGCGTGCCTTCGGCGGTCTGCGCGCTCAGGGCATTGATCAGGCGCTGCGCCAGGCGCGCATAGTAGCGCTGCGGCTCCAGCGGTTTGGCGCCGTCGGACTGCACGTCGCCCGGCGGCAGGTCGTAGAGGAAGACGAGGTCGAGGTCGGAGGAGACCGTCATCTCCCGGCTGCCCAGCTTGCCGAGGGCGACGGTGGCAAGCCCGGAGCCGGCGAGGTGCCCGTGGGTGCGGGCGAGATCCTCGACTACCGGCGCGTAGAGCCCGCGCAGCGCCACTTCGGCGATGTCGCTGAGCGCCAGGCCGCTGGCATCGACGTCGCTCTTGTGCCGCAGAATGTGGACGCCGACCTGGAAGCGCCGGTCGTTGGCCCAGCGCCGCGTCATCTCGAGCACGTCCTGCAGGTCCAGCGCGTCGGTCAGCGCGGACCGCAGTTCCTCCTCCAAGACCTCGGCCGGTGGGATCGGCTCGAAGAAGTCGACCGACAGCACGGCTTCCAGCAGGGTCGGATTGCGGTTCAGTCGGTCGGCCAGCTGCGGCGCGCTGCCCATGATCTCCGCCATCAGCTCCAGCAGGTTGGGATTGTTGTAGAGCATGGAGAACAGCTGCACACCGGCGGGCAGGCCGGCGACGAAGCCGTCGAACTTGATCAGCGCGCGATCGGGCTCCCGGGTCGTGCCGAAGGTCTGCAGCAGCAGCGGCACCAGTTCCGTCAGCAGCTCGCGGCTGCGCGTCGAGCGTAGGGCGCGATAGCGGCCGTGATGCCAGGCGCTCACCAGGTGCCAGACCCGCTCGGCGTCGCGGTAGCCGAGGCCGTTCAGGGTCGCCAGGGTGTCGGGATCCGGCTCGCCGCCGGTGAACACCAGGTTGCCGGGGGTCGAGAGGCTCGGCGACTCTTCGAAGAGGTGGGCGTAGTGGTCCTCCACGCAGCGCAGACGGCGCAGCAGGTCGTCGCGGAAGACCGCGGGATCGTCGTAGCCGAGGAACACCGCCAGGGCATCGACGCCTTCGTCGTCGTCGGGCAGCTTGTGGGTCTGCTGGTCCTCGACCATCTGCAGCCGATGTTCGACGCGGCGCAGGAAGAAGTAGGCCTCGGTCAGCTCCTCGGCCACCCGCGGCTCGATATGGCCGCTCTCGACCAGCGCCGCCAGCGCTTCGCGGGTGCGCGGCGTGCGTAAAGCCGGCTCGCGGCCGCCCCAGATCAGCTGCTGGGTCTGGGCGAAGAACTCGACCTCGCGGATGCCGCCGCGGCCGAGCTTCACGTTGTGGCCGTTGATGGCGATCACCGAGCCGCCCTTGAGGGCGTTGATCTGGCGCTTGATGGAGTGCACGTCCTGGATGGCCCAGAAGTCCAGGTGTTTGCGCCAGACGAAGGGCCTGAGTTCGCGCAGGAAGGCCTTGCCGAGCCCGAGGTCGCCGGCGATGGGGCGCGCCTTGATCATCGCTGCCCGCTCCCAATTCTGGCCCAGGCTTTCATAGTAGGTCAGGGCTGAATTGAGGCTGATCGCCAGCGGCATGGCGCCAGGATCGGGGCGCAGGCGCAGGTCGGTGCGGAACACGTAGCCGTCGGCGGTGCGGTCGTCGAGGCTGCGCATGAGGTCTCGGGTCAGCCGCACCAGGCCCTGCTGCACGCCGCGGGAATGGCGATAGTCGACCCTCTCGGGGTCGAAAATGACGATGAGGTCGATGTCCGAGGAATAGTTGAGCTCCTGGGCACCCAGCTTGCCCATGCCGAGGATGGCGATGCCGCAGGCGCGCGCCGGTTCCGCTTCATCGGCGAGGCCCAACTCGCCGCGGGCGGCGGCCTGGCGCAGGGTCGCGGCGAGGGCGGCGTCGACCGCTGCGTCGGCGAAGTCGGAGAGCGCACGGGTCACCTCGATGACGTCCCACAGGCCGCAGATGTCGGCAAAGGCGGTGGCGAAGGCGACACGGCGGCGGCAGATCCGCAGGCTTTTCATCAATTCCGCTTGAACCGTCAGCGCGGAAACCTTGTTTTTCAGCTCAGCAAGGGCATTTTTTAGAAGCGCATCCGGCCCCTGCTTTAAAACGTCGCCGAGAAGGCCGATATCGGCAATCAAACAGTGGCTCAGGAAGGGCGAATTGGCGAAGATCGCTTGCAGCAGCCGCTGTCCCTCGGGGTTTTTCGCCAAATACAGTGCGAGATCGTTGATGACCGGTTCGGGGGCGGCGGCCGCGGCTGCGCACCAACGCTCCATCCACGGCTCTGCCCGGAGGGGGTCAGATGCACCGGGCAAGGCCGAAGTCTCTGGCAAGTAAGGGAGTTTGATCATTCCACGCCGCTCGTTTCAGGACCACACTGCTGAAGACGCCTCCGGCGGTCAAGCGCCGGCTGGCGCCGCAGCGCCAGTGCGGTCGAAGCGCAGGCGTTCGCGCCCCGGCCGGGCGGTGCGCCTCGGCGTCGAGCTGCTGGGCGCCCTCTTCGCGGCGGCGCTCCTGGTGGTCGCGGTGGCCGCCTGGCGCCTTTCGGAGGGACCGGTCCGTACGGATTTCCTTACCCCCCACCTGCAGGCGGCGATCAATCGGGCCGGCGGCAACAGCATCGACATCGGCGGTAGCTTCCTGGTCTGGGAGGAAGCCAGCCGCGGCCTGGTCATGCACGCCGAGGACATCACCGTGCGCGACCCCGAGGGCCGGCTCATCGCCTCCCTGCCCGAGGTCACCTTCGGGCTGAGCAGCAGCGCCGCCCTGGGCGGCACCCTGGCTCCCCGCGAGATCGAGATCATCGCTCCGCGCATCCGCCTGCTGCGGACCGAGGATGGCCGCGTCAGTTTTGGCAGCGATGCGACCATGCCGCTGCTGTCCGATGACGGCGCCGCCACGGCGGCAGTGGCGGATCCGGAGGCCGGCAGCGGCGAGGATCTGGTGCTCGCCCGCATGATCCGCGAGCTTCTGAGCGAGCGCCGGCCGGACAATCCGCTGTCGTATCTCGACGAAGTGCGCATCCGCGACGGCCAGGTCTTCGTGCGCGACGATCAGCTCGGCATTTCCTGGGCGGCGCCGGCCGCCGACATCGCCCTGCGCCGCGACTTTGCCGGCCTCGCAGGCGATATCAGGCTGGACTTTGCCGATCGCGGCGACCCGGCGACCGTCGATATCGCTTTCCTCTTCGACAAGAGCGACCAGGTCGTCGATCTCGCGACCAGCTTCTCGGACATCAACCTAGCCGCCCTGGCGGCGGCATTCCCGATGCTGGCACCGGTCGGCGGGGTGACCTCGCGTATCACCGGCTCGGTCTACACCTCACTCTCTCTGGCGGGCGAGGTGGGGCACACCGGCTTCGAGCTGCAGGGCTTTGCCGGGACGCTGTCGGTTCCGGGGCTGGACATGAACCCGCTGCCGGTGCGCGATCTCACCATGCGCGGTCGCTACGATGCCACGGAAAGCCGCTTCGATCTGGACGAGGCGCGCATCGTCCTCGGGGACGAAGAGACTCCCGGCCCGGTCTTCAACGTTGCCGGCATCTTCGACTACGACCCTCTCACTGACGGCTGGGTGATCGATGCCGACGCGACCCTCGAAGACGTGTCGGTGTCCGATTTGGAATCCTACTGGCCGGAGTCGGTGGCCACCGACGCGCGGCCCTGGGTGGTGGAGAACGTGACCGCGGGCCGGGTGGACAAGGCCACCGCGGCGATCGACGTCACCGTGCCCGAGGGGGACTTTTCTGCCGCAGAGGTGACCGGCTTCGGCGGCACCCTGCAGTACCGCGATGTCGAGGTGCACTACCTGCGGCCTCTGCAGCCGGTCCAGGCGCTGGCCGGTACCGCGACCTTCGACCTCGACGCGCTGCATTTCTCGGTGCAGTCCGGCCGCTTGCAGGACCTGGCGATCGGCGAATCGCGTGTCGCCATCACCGGCTTTGCCGACGCCGACCCCGACAAGGGCATCTACGAGCAGCTGCGTATCGATGCCACGGCGCGCGGCCCGGTCTACGATGCCCTGGCGATCCTCGACCACCCGCGCCTCGACCTGCTGTCGGAGCTCGGGATGACTGCCGAGGGCAGCGCCGGCACGGTCAGCGCCGAACTGGCCTTTCAGTTTCCCCTGGCCAAGGACCTCTCCTTCGACGACGTGACCCTGCAGGTCGATGCGGCGGTGAAGGACGGCGGGCTGCGCAGCGTCCTTCTCGGCCAGGATATGACCGAGGGTGAGCTCTCCGTCGGCGTCGACGAGAATGGCATGCAGCTGTCCGGACCGCTCACCCTGGGCGGTGTGCCTCTCACTGTGCGCTGGCAGGAAAGCTTCACCGCGGCTCCGCAGGTGCGTTCGGCCATGGAGGCGGAGATCCCGCGCATCGACAATGACGCGCGCGCCCGCTTCGGCATCGACGTCGGCGAGGCGGTGGACGGACCGCTGGAGGCGTCCGTCTCCATGGTGCGGCGCGACAGCGGCTTGATGACGCTGCAGGTTGCCGCCGATCTGCAGCAGGCGAAAGTCGCCCTGCCTGAGATACACTGGCACAAGCCCGTGGGCACCGAAGGCAGCCTCAGCCTCACGGTCGAACTGGACGACAGCGGGCCGCTCGCCTACCGCGACATCGTGCTGCAGGCCGGTGACCTGGTGGCGCGGGGCAGTGCGACCCCGGGCCGCGACCGCGAGGGGCTCGCCGGCATCGAACTGGAGCGCATCGCCTTTGGGCGCAGCGATCTCCAGGGCGTCTCCGTGCAGATGGGCGACGACGGCATCGACGTGGCCATCGGCGAAGGCACGCTGGACGCCGAACCTTTTCTGGCAGGCGACGAGGCCGAGGAGCCCGAACCGGTGCAGGAGGCCGCCGCCGGTGACGAGGGCCCGCGCAACTTCGAGCCGCTCACCGTCAGGGCACCCAGCCTGCGCATGCTCTATTTCGCCGAAGAGCACGGCCTGGAGCAGGTGAACCTGGAGCTGCGCCGCGGGCGCCAGGGTTGGGAAACCATCCGCCTCTCCGGCAGCATTCCGCAACAGTACTGGTCGCCGCGCCGGGCCTCGGCGGAGGAGGCGGTACCTCCCAATCCCGCGTCGGGTACCCAACCACAGCCGGTGGCCGCGGAACTGTCCCGGCGCTACCTGCAGCTGTCCTTCGCCCCCGACGCCTCAGGCAGCGGCCAGCGCCTGCTTGCCCAGAGCGATGACCTCGGGGCTCTGCTGCGGGCCACCGACATCACCGATACCGTGGTGGGCGGACGCGTCCAGGTGACTGGCTCCAGCGCCGGCCCGACGCCGACCCATCCGATCACCGCTACGGTGCAGGCCCGCGATTTCGTCATGGTGAAGGCGCCGGTGCTGGCGAAGCTTCTGACCGTCGCATCCTTCACCGGCGTGCTCGAGCTGCTGGGTGGCGAGGGCATCGGCTTCCAAGGCATGGACGGCGACTTCGTGATCGATGACGGCGTGGCGACCACCGAACTCATGCGCATCTATGGCGCCTCGCTCGGCCTCACCGCGAAAGGCAATATCGACTTCGACAACGACGCCATCGACCTCACCGGTGTCGTGGTGCCGGCTTACTCGATCAACAACTTCCTCAGCAAGATTCCGCTGCTCGGCACGCTGCTGACCGGCGGCGAGGGCGAAGGCCTCATCGCCGTCGTCTACACAGTAAAGGGAGAGGTCGAGGATCCCGCCGTCTCGGTCAATCCGCTATCGGCGCTGACGCCCGGTTTCCTGCGCAACATCTTCACCGCAGGGCCCAGCGATACACCGGCGCAGGCCATTCCCGAGCGCATCGACCGGTAGAGCGCTATCCGGCCAGTTTCACCAGCGCGTGGCGCTTCTTGCCGGCCGAGAGCTTGATACTGCCCTCGGGGCCGAGATCGTCGAGCCCGACAGACTGCATCTCGTCCTTGATGGCCACGTCGTTGATGCGTCCGCCACCACCCTTGATGAGGCGGCGCGCCTCGCCATTGCTCTTGGCCAGGCCGGCGCGGCGCATCAGCTCGAAGGCCGGCAGACCGCCCCCGAGTTCCGCCGCGCTGACCTCGATGGTCGGCAGGCCCTCGGCGCTGATGCCCTCCTCGAAGGTCTGGCGCGCGGTCTCCGCCGCCTCGGCGGCGGCGACTTCGCCGCGGCACAGTCTGGTGGCTTCGAAGGCGAGCATCTTCTTCGCCTCGTTGATCTCGGCGCCTTCGAGCGCTTCAAGCCGGGCCACCTCGTCGAGCGGCAGGTCGGTGAAGAGGCGCAGGAAGCGGCCGACGTCGCCGTCTTCGGTGTTGCGCCAGAACTGCCAGTAGTCGTAGTGGGCCAGGCGGTGCGCGCCGAGCCACACGGCGCCGGCCGCGGTCTTGCCCATCTTGGCGCCCGACGCGGTGGTGATCAGCGGCGTGGTCAGGCCATAGAGCGTCCGCTGGTCGATGCGCCGGGCCAGCTCTACGCCGTTGACGATGTTGCCCCACTGGTCGGAGCCGCCCATTTGCAGGCAGCAGTCATGGCGCCGGCTCAGTTCCAGGAAGTCGTAAGCCTGGAGGATCATGTAGTTGAACTCCAGGAAAGTCAGCGGCTGCTCGCGGTCGAGGCGCAGCTTCACGCTGTCGAAGCTCAGCATGCGGTTGATGGTGAAGTGGCGGCCGACGTCGCGCAGGAAACTGACGTACTGCAGGCCGTCGAGCCAGTCGGCGTTGTTCGCCATGATGGCCGCGCTCGGGCCGTCGTCGAAGCTCAGCAGGTTGGCGAAGGTTTTGCCGATGTGAGCGATGTTCGCGTTGATCTCCGCGTCGCTCAGCAGCTTGCGGGTTTCGTCGCGGCCGGAGGGGTCTCCCACCTTGGTGGTGCCGCCGCCCATCAGGGCGATCGGCCGGTGGCCGGTCTTCTGCAGCCAGCGCAGCATCATGATCTGCACCAGATGGCCGATGTGCAGCGAGTCCGCCGTGGCGTCGAAGCCGATATAGGCCGTCATGCGCCCCTCCAGAGCGTGCGCGTCGAGCGCGTCGAGGTCCGTGCACTGGTGGATGAATCCGCGGTCCTGGAGGATCCGCAGGAAGTCGGAGCGGGGCGCTGTCATCGGTCTATCGGGTCCTGCTGGCTGAAAACCACCGCTTGCGGCGGGCGCAGGCATTTAACACAATCCCTGCCCGAGGACAATTTGGCTTCGCTTTCGGCCAGCTAGGCGCCTGGGAGAGGGCAGGAACGGCTGTTAACCCTGTTTGACCGAATGGTAACCTCCACGCGGTAGAAGTTGTCGGAATTGGCCGGAATGCAAGGAAAGGGGTCAGTCGCGTGAGTTTGGCGGCGATGAAGAATGAGAGCCTGGAGGCGGCGGCCTGGGCCGTCGGTCTGATGAGCGGCACCTCCATGGACGGCATCGACGCGGCCCTGATCCGCAGCGATGGTGGCGGCACGGTGATCGCCGGCGGTTTCCTCAGCCTGCCCTACGATGCCGAGATGCGCCGCCGGCTGCGCTCGGTGCTCGGCGGCAAGGGGCCGGTCGCGGAGGTCGAGCGCGAACTCACCCTGCGCCACGCAGCGGCGGTGCGCGGCCTGCTGGCGCAGGCCGGCGTGGCTGCAGCGGCGGTCCGCGTCATCGGCTTCCACGGACACACGATCCTGCACCGGCCGCAGGAGCGCCGCACCTGGCAGATCGGGGACGGTGCTCTGCTGGCTGCGGAGACCGGCATCGACGTGGTGGCCGACCTGCGCAGCAACGACGTCTCGCTGGGCGGCGAGGGCGCCCCCCTGGTGCCGCTCTACCAGGCCGCTCTGGCCGCGGGGCTGGCGCGGCCGCTTGCGGTGGTGAACATCGGCGGCGTCGCCAACGTGACCTGGATCGGAGAGGCCGAGAACGAGGTGCTGGCCTTCGACACCGGCCCGGGCAACGCGTTGATCAACGACTGGGTGGAACAGCACGGCGGCGAGCCGCTCGACCGCGACGGCGCCCTGGCGTGCGCCGGCAGGGTCGCGGAGACGGTTCTGGCCGGCCTGCTGGACAACGGCTATTTCGACCGCAAGCCGCCCAAGTCCCTCGACCGCGACGATTTCTCGGCGGCCCCGGCGGGCGGGCTGTCGCTGCAGGACGGGGCGGCGACGCTGACAGCCTTCACCGCGGCGACCATCGCCAAGGCTGCTGTGCACTTTCCGGCGTCGGTGGGGCGTTGGCTGGTGACCGGCGGCGGGCGGCACAATCCGACGCTGATGGCTGCACTCGCTGCCCGCCTGGGGGTGCCGGTGGAGCCGGTGGAGGCGGTCGGCTGGCGAGGCGATGCCCTGGAAGCCGAAGCCTTCGCCTACCTCGCGCTGCGCTCGCTCGCCGGGCTGCCGCTCACCCTGCCGACGACGACCGGCATCAGCCGGCCGGCCAGCGGCGGCAGCCTGCACAAGGCTCCTGCGTAGGCCGGCTCACCCGGCTGCGGTGCGGCTCGCTTCTTCGGCCAGCGACTTGGCCAGGTAGCCGTCGACGTGGCCGCTCAGCACTTCCATCTCTTCCTGGAAGAAGTGGCCGGCGCCGGCCACCACCCGGTAGTCGATGGCGATGCCGCGCTGGCTCGACAGCTTGTCGACCAGCTTCTTCACCGATGGCTCCGGCACCACATCGTCCTTGGCGCCCTGGATGATCAGCCCGGAGGAGGGGCAGGGCGCCAGGAAGCTGAAGTCGTGCATGTTGGCCGGTGGCGCCACAGAGACGAAGCCGCTGATTTCGGGCCGCCGCATCAGCAGCTGCATGCCGATCCAGGCGCCGAAGGAGAAGCCGGCGATCCAGCAGGACGACGAAGAGTCGTTGTAGGTCTGCAGCCAGTCCAGCGCCGAGGCGGCATCGGAAAGCTCGCCCTCGCCGCGATCGAACACGCCCTGGGAGCGGCCAACGCCGCGGAAGTTGAAGCGCAGCACCGAGAAGCCCTGGCGCACGAAGGCATGAAACAAGGTGTAGACGACCTTGTTGTTCATGGTGCCGCCATACTGCGGGTGCGGGTGCAGCATGAGGGCGATCGGCGCATTGGGGCGCTTGCTGTGCTGGTAGCGTCCTTCAAGACGGCCTTCGGGCCCGTTGAAGATCACGTCAGGCATCGACTGTCTATTCCTATCGTTTTCTGAACCTCGACCTGGGGTCTTTGATGGAACCCCTTGGGCCGCTGTCGCCGTTTCTGCGCCAGGGAGGCCCGTCCGGCGGCGCCTTCCCCAACTCAATTCCCTTTAACCTTGTCGGACAAATCCACCAGGAATTCCGTCCGCTGCCGTTGCCCGGGAGGCCTCTGTTACTCTTGACCGGCCGCAAACTTGACCAATTTACTCAGGCTTACTATATCTCATTCGTTACAGCTGCTGGTCCCATCAGCGCAAGGTCTGCGCGGGAGATGCCCCCGCTTGTCAGTGGTGGCGACAAAAGGCGGCGATAATAGCACGATGGGCGAAGCGATGTTCAAGTCTCTACGGGCCGAAATCGATGCCACCATGCAGCGCGACCCGGCAGCGCGCTCCCGCCTAGAGGTAGTCCTTTGCTACCCCGGTTTCCAGGCGATTATGCTCTATCGCCTCGCCAGCGGCTGCTGGCGGCGGCGCTGGTATCTGCTGGGCCGCTGGATCTCCGCCGTCGGCCGGTTGCTGACCGGCATCGAGATTCATCCCGGCGCCACCATCGGCCGGCGCTTCTTCATCGACCATGGCATGGGCGTGGTGATCGGCGAAACTGCTGAAATCGGCGACGACGTCACGCTCTACCAGGGCGTCACCCTGGGCGGCACCTCGCCCAGCGTCGACAGCGACAGCCAGCGCAACGTGAAGCGCCATCCGACCCTGAAGGACAACGTCATCGTCGGCTCCGGCGCCCAGATTCTTGGCCCCTTTACAGTCGGGCGTTGCGCCCGTATCGGGGCCAACGCCGTGGTCACCAAGGAGGTGCCGGAAGGTGCCACCATCGTCGGCATTCCAGGCCGCGCCGTGCAGACCAGCCGGACCTCCGAAACCTCGGCGGCGCCCTTCGTCGCCTATGGCACGCCGACCGGCAACATTCCCGACCCCGTGGCGCGGGCTCTCGACGGACTGCTCGACGAGGTGCAGAGCCTGCGCGCAAGAGTGAATGAGTTGGAATCGCGTGGGGGTGAGAGCGCCAGCGGCAACGGGCTGCCGGTCGAGGGTGACGAGCGCGATGCTGCCAAGGCCGAGCAGGCCGAGGGCAAGTGTTGAAGCAAGGGAGTTAGTCGGGTGAAGCTGAGTACCAAGGGCCGCTACGCCGTGATGGCGCTGTGCGACCTTGCCGGGCATGTCGAAGGCCGGCCGGTTGCGCTGGCCGACATCGCCGAGCGCCAGGAGATTTCGCTCTCCTACCTGGAGCAGCTCTTCGCCAAGCTCCGGCGCGGCGGCCTGGTGCGCTCCGTGCGCGGGCCCGGCGGCGGCTACCTGCTGGCGCATGCCCCGAACGAGACCCGTATCTCCGACATCATCCTCGCGGTCGACGAACCGATCCGCGCCACCCGCTGCACGCCGGGTCAGCCCTTCGGTTGCCGCGGCAACCAGAGCCGCTGCCAGACCCACGATCTCTGGGAGGAACTGGGTAACCAGATCTACCTCTACCTCAGCTCGGTGACCGTCGCCGACGTGATCTCGCGCCGCGTGCTCGGCACCAGCGGTCTCGGCCCCAAGGCGCGCGACAGGGGCGAAGGCGAGGCCGCCAGTCCCGGCCGAGCCGCCGGCTAGCCCGTGGCGGCGCCGCTGCATTCCCGATGACCGTCTACCTCGACTATAACGCCACCGCACCGGTCCGGCCCGAAGTCCTGGCGGCGATGACCGCGGCTCTGGCCGAACCGGGCAACGCCTCGTCGGTGCACGGGCCGGGCCGCCGCGCACGGCGCTTGATAGAGGAGGCGCGCGCGCAGGTGGCGGCGCTGGCAGGTGCCGATCCCGCCTGGGTCATCTTCACCTCCGGCGGCACCGAGGCCAACAACCTGGCGCTGCACGGCCTGCCGGCCACCCGCATCCTCATCTCGGCCGGCGAGCATGATTCGGTGCGACAGGCTGCCCCCGAAGCGCAGCGCGTCCCGCTCACCGCCGAGGGCGTGGTCGCCCTCGACGCCCTGGCGGCGGCACTGGACGCCGCACCGAAGGGCACGCTGGTCTCGGTCATGCTGGCCAACAACGAGACCGGCGTGATCCAGCCGATCGGCGAGGTGGTGGCGCTCGCCCGCGCGGCCGGCGCCTGGGTTCACTGTGATGCTGTGCAGGCGGGTGGGAAGATACCCATCGACCTGCGGGATTTGGACGTCGATCTGCTGACCCTTTCGGCGCACAAGCTGGGCGGCCCGCCGGGTGTCGGCGCGCTGCTGGCGCGGCCTGATCTCCCCTTGCGCCCGCAACTGCTCGGTGGCGGGCAGGAGCGCCGTCGCCGCGCCGGCACGGAAAACCTGCCGGGTATCGCCGGCTTCGGCGCTGCTGCTAAGACGGCACTTGAAGATCTGCCCGCATTTGAGAAACTGGGCGAGCTGCGGGACTATTTTGAAAGCCATATCAGGATGTTGGCGCCGGAAGTTAAAGTCTTCGGCGCCGCCGCGCCGCGCCTGCCCAACACCGCCTGCGTGGCGCTGGCCGGCCTGCCGGCGGAGACGCAGCTCATGGCGCTCGACCTCGCCGGCGTGGCGGTCAGCTCCGGCGCCGCCTGTTCCTCCGGCAAGGTGCAACCCTCCCACGTGCTGACCGCCATGGGCGCCAGCGACCTGGAAGCGGGCTCGGCGATCCGTGTCTCGCTCGGCTGGGCCAGCAGCGCCGCCGACATCGACTGCCTGCTGGCGATCTGGGGCGATCTCTACCGCCGCAGCAAGGCGGCCTAGGCAGATGGCCAAGAACGATCGCAGCAGGGCAAACCGCCGGCCGCCGGGCATCTACCTGGACAACCAGGCAACGACGCCGACCGATCCGCGCGTGGTGGAGGCCATGCTGCCGTTCTTTACCGAGCGCTTCGGCAATCCCCACTCGACCGCCCACGCCTTCGGCTGGGACGCGGAGGAGGCGGTGGAGCAGGCCCGCGAACAGCTCGCCCAGCTGATCGGCGCCAGCCCGCGTGAGATCGTTTTCACCTCCGGCGCCACGGAGTCCAACAATCTGGCGATCAAGGGTGCGGCGCGGTTCCATCGCGAGCGCCGGCCCCATGTCGTCACCCTGGCGAGCGAGCACAAGTGCGTGCTGGAAAGCGCCCTCCAGCTCGAGCGCGAGGGTTTCCGCATCTCGATCCTGCCGGTGCAGCCCGACGGCCTGGTCGATCTAGACCTGCTGGCGGCGACGGTGGATGAGGAGACCGCCGTGGTCTCCGTCATGGCGGTGAACAACGAGATCGGTGTCATCCAGCCGGTGGCGGAGATCTCCGCGATCTGCCGCGCCAAGGGCGCCTACTTCCACAGCGATGCCGCCCAGGCGCTGGGCAAGATACCCATGGACGTGGCTGCGCTGGGGATCGACCTGCTGAGCATTTCCGGCCACAAGTTCTATGGCCCCAAGGGCATCGGCGCGCTCTACGTGCGCCGCCGGCCGCGGGTGCGCCTGGAGCCGCTGATCGACGGCGGCGGGCAGGAGCGCGGCCTGCGCTCGGGCACCCTGCCGACCCCGCTCTGCGTCGGCCTCGGGGCGGCGGCGGAGATCGCCGGGGCGGAGATGGCGGCCGAGACCGCGCGCATTTCGGCCTTGAAGACCCGGCTGCTGGAAGGCATTAGAAAGCGCCTTTCCGGGGTCGCCCTGAACGGTCACGAGACGCAGCGGGTGGGCGGCAATCTCAATCTCGCCTTCGAAGGGGTGGATGCTGAGGCCCTGATGCGGGCCATGTCGGGGCTGGCCGTATCTTCGGGCTCGGCCTGCACCTCGACGGCGGTGGAGCCGTCCTACGTGCTGCGGGCCCTCGGCCTGGCCGATGACCGGGCGCGCAGCTCGATCCGCCTCGCCATCGGTCGCTTCAACACCGAGGCGGAGATCGACGCGGCGATCGAGGAACTGGCGACCCAGGTGACGCGGCTGCGCCGCGAGGGCAGCGCCGCAGCCGAGTAGCAGGGATTGCGGGTAGTGGTCAGAAGACGAGTTGGGAGCAGGACTTTATGCCGAAGTTGACGTTCATCGAGAAGGACGGGAAGCGCAAGGAGGTGGAGGCCCCCATCGGCCTCTCGGTGATGGAGATCGCGCATCGCTTCGATGTCGATATCGAGGGCGCCTGCGAGGGATCGCTGGCCTGCGCCACCTGCCACGTCATCGTCGACGAGATCTGGTACGGCAAGCTGGGCGAGCCCTCCGAGGACGAGGAGGACATGCTCGACCTCGCCTTCGGCCTCAAGCCGACCTCGCGCCTCGGCTGCCAGATCGTCATGACCGAGGAGCTCGACGGCCTCGTCGTCGCGCTGCCCAAGGAAGTGAACAACATGCTGGGCTGAGGCCCGGCATCCTCCCTCCTGTCTCTCAAGCCGTTCGCCGCAGGGCGGGCTGTTCCGGCCGCGGTAGCCGCACGGTGACGGTCAGACCTCCCTCACGGCCGTTCTGCAGCGCTATGTCACCGCCGTGGCTGCGGATGATGTCCCGGGCGATCGGCAGCCCCAGCCCGGTGCCGCCCGTCTGCCGGTTGCGCGACGTTTCCAGCCGCTGAAAGGGTGCGAAGGCCTTTTCCCGATCCTGTTCCGGGATGCCGGGCCCCTGGTCCGTGATTCGGATTTCGACGGCTTTGTCGACGACCTCCAGATCGACCACCACCTGTCCGCCGTACTTGCAGCCGTTGTCGACGAGATTGGCGATGGCGCGGCGCATGGCGCTCGGCCGGCACGACAGGGAGGCGTGGTCCGACCCCCTGTAGCGGGCCGACTGTCCGGCATCGCTGACGGTGTCGCAAAGGCTGATGAGCAGGGAAGCGATATCGACGGAGACCGATGGCTCCTGGCGGGAGTCGTCGCGCGCAAAGGCGAGAGAGCTCCGGATCATCACCTCCATCTCGCCGATGTCCGCCAGCACCTGCTCGCGCTGACGCCGGTCGCTCAGGTCCTCGGCGAGCAGGCGCAGGCGTGTCAGGGGCGTGTTCAGGTCGTGCGAGATTGCGGCCAGCATCTGCGTGCGCTCGTCGATGAAGCGCTTCAGGCGCGTCTGCATCTCGTTGAAGCTGTCGGCAATCGCCTTGTACTCCGGGATGTGCATTTCGGGTATCGGTGTGATGCTGCGTTCCCGGCCCAGGCGTTCCGCGGCAGCGGCGAGCTGCAGCAGCGGTTTCAGCAGAACCCGCGATGCCCGGAACGAGATGAACAGAATGATGACGATGAAGTAGGCCGGCGCTGCGAAATTCCGCGCAAGGCGCGGGAAAATGGAACCGTCGGTGCTCTGCTGTACGTTCAACCAGGTGCCGTTGGACAGCGCAGCTTGAATTCTCAAATGCGGTGTGATGAGCACGTCACCCTTGCCGTAATCTTCCTGCTCATCGACCATCCGGACCGGGACTTTACTCACCACCACGGCAACGGAGTCCAGTGAGCGGTCGAAGTCGAAGAAGGGAGGTTGCTCGGCGGAGATAAGGAGGCGGACGCCTGAGGGCAGGTGTTGGCGCAGCACCTTTTCCAGTGACGCAATCTTCTCGAAGTGATTGTCTGAAGTTTCGGCGCGCGGGCGATCCGATATTTCGAAATCCAGCATCGCGCTCGAAGACAGCTTTTCAAGCGCCGCCTCACGCAGAGGGGCGGGGGTCTGCTCGGCTTCGTCCCAGGCATCGCGAACGGCGGCTGCCAGCCATTCCCGATCCATTAAGATGATGTCCGGCATGGGGATGATCGCCTGGGACGCCCAGTCCACCAGAAGCGTCGTCACCGATATGAAGATGATCTGTATGGCGAGCCGCGTGGCCAGGCCAAACCTGGGAAACCACAGAGGGGTCATGCCCGAGTCCCTTCGTTTGCCGCATCGGTGGCCAATTCGACCACAGGCGTGAAGAAGTAGCCTTCGTTGCGAATGGTCTTGATCAGCGTGGGATTGCCCGGGTTGGGTTCGATCTTTCGCCTCAGGCGGCTGATATGCACGTCGATGCTGCGATCGAACTGATGGACGGCGCGGCCGTGCAGGCACTCCAGCAGCTGTTCGCGGCTCAGCGTGCGTTGGGGGTGCTCGACGAAGACGGCCAGCAGATCGAATTCGCTGCTTGTCAGGATGACCAGGTGCCCGGCCGGAGAAAGCAGGGAGCGGCGATTGACATTCAGCTGCCAGCCTGAAAAGCGATGGATGGGCGGTGTGGTGCGCTTCGTGCGTAGTGTCGAAGCCATGCCCGACCGCCGGATCAGGGCGCGAATGCGCGCCAGCAGCTCGCGCGGATTAAACGGTTTGGTGACATAGTCGTCGGCGCCCAGTTCCAGCCCGACGATCCGGTCGGTATCGCCGCCCAATGCCGTCAGCAGGATGATGGGGACGGTGCTGTCCGCCCGCAGCTGCCGGCACAGCGTCAGGCCGTCGCCACCGGGCATCATGACATCGAGGACGACGAGGTCGAGCTGACTGCGGCGCAGGGCCGCTGTCATTTCCTGGCCATTGCCCGCTTCGCTGACGCCCAGGCCGTGGTCGCGCAGGAACTTGCCGAGCCGCGTGCGAATCTCCGGATCGTCGTCGACGATCAGGATCTGCGGCGTCGGTTCTTCTTGCGTCATTCAGGCTTGGTCTCGGGGCGGGAACGGGGGCGCCTGCTGGTGAGGCAAGGCCGACCCTAGCGCAAAATCCGCGCGAATCCAGCGGCAAGCGGGCTGCCGAAACATTTCGTAACAAATCGAAACCCTCCCGAAATCGCCAGTCGCCGGTGCTTCGCTAGTGTCCGTCGCAATACGGCTCATCGAGCCGCGCCCGGTCGGCTAGCGGGGCGAGAGCCTTACGACCAATGTCTGTATACATATAGCTAAGAGGGATTGTTGATGTCAGGTACGACTGTGTCGCGTGCCGTGCTGTTGTGCTCGGCGGCTCTGGCAGTGGGCGTTTCGCAGGGAACCGCGGCAAGGGCGGAGGACCCCGGGACTGCGCCGCGAGGCGAGCCCCCCACCATGGCGGAAGACAGCGGATGGAGCGGCTACGTGGCTCTTGGGGCGGTGGCGATCCCTGACTACGAGGGCTCGAAAGACTACCAGGCGGCGCCGCTGATCGGAGCCCAGCTCGGCTACGGTTCCTATTACCTCGAGATCCAGGGGCTGGAGCTGCGCGCCAACGTCTCGCCCCTGTCGCGGTGGGAGTTCGGCCCGATCGTCGGGCTGCGGGGCGGTCGGGACGACGTGAAGAACGATCGCGTCGACGCCCTGCGCGATATCGACGATACGGTCGAGGTCGGAGCCTTCATCAAAGTGTCGCTGTACGAGTTGGTGCATCCGAGCGACGAGCTGGCCTTCGGGGTGGACGTGAAGACCGGCACCAGCAACGACGGCAAGGGAACCACGGTGTCGCTCGGCCCGACCTATAGCTTCTCGCCTTTGGAACGCCTGCGTCTCGGCCTCGGCATCTCGGCGACTTTTGCCGATGGCGATTACGCCGATACCTACTTCGGCATCGACGGCGCTGATGCGCTGCGCAGCGGGCTTTCGCCTTACGATCCCGATGGCGGCCTTAAGGATATCGGCATCTCGCTCGAGGCGGGCTATCAGCTGACCGAGCATTGGGGGATCATGGGATTCGCAGGCTACACCCGGCTCGTCGGCGATGCAGCGGACAGCCCGATCGTCGATGACGAGGGGAGCGCCGGACAGGGCATAGTCGGTCTCGCCGCCATGTATCGCTTCTGATGGTGGGTGCGCCCGCACGTCCGAAGGCACCGACGGCCACGTGCTTGACTGACGACTGGCTGTTCGCGACGGCCTATGAGGTTCGCGACCGTTGCCTCTGCCTGCATTTGCTGGCAGCGGCAAGGGCCGTCGCGCAACGCTTCGACACGGCGCTGAAACCCCTCGGTCTGACCAGCCGCGACTATGCGCTGCTGGTCACGCTGGGCCGGCCGCAGCCGCCGCGTGCGGTCGACGTGGAACAGCTCCTGGTGATGGAGCCCGCCGCTCTGGCGGCGGCACTGGCGCCGCTGGAGCGCCGCGGGCTGCTGATCGTCGTGCCCGATCCGTCGGAGGAATGCGGGTACTGTCTGGAATTGACGACAGCCGGCTTCATCTTGCTGGCACAGGCGTTGACGGTCTGGCGCAGCGTTCACGAGTCGCTCAGCACGCTGCTGCTCGGCAGCGATGCCGACGCCTTGCGCGGCGACCTGCTTGCACTTGCCTTCGGCGAGCCCTAGCGACGCGCAAGAAGGTAGCGCGCGCGGCGCCTCTCACCACGCCTCCGGCTCGCGCACCATGTGGACGATGCCGGCGGGGCTGATGAACCAGCCGCCGCGGAAGCCGTCGGGCAGGGGCTCGATGGCGTCGCAGCGCACGACGCCCGCCTGCGCCAGTTGCTCGGCGGCACGTGGGAAGTCGTCGCTGAACAGCTCGAGCCAGATCTCGGCCTGACTCAGGGCCGGCGCCGGGTCGATCCACAGCCGGTTGGGGCCGAGCTCGAAGCCGACGGCGGGCGCCTTGTCCTCGATGGTCTTCAGGCCCACCACGTCGCGGTAGAACGCCAGCGTCGCCTCGTACTGATGCGGCGGCACCTTCAGGGCGATGTCGATGCCGCCGTAGAGTGTCGCAGTCATGGGCTGCTCCTTGTGCGGTTGGCTCAGGTGCGGTTGCCTCAGGCCTGCGGCTCGCGGGCGGGCTCGCCTTTCAGCTCGCTTTGATAGTAGCCGTCCCGCAGGTTGATGCCGTACTCGAGATAGGCCTTCATGCAGCACAGCATCTGCGACCAGCCCTCGCAGTTGAGGTAGGACTTCTTGAGGGCGTCATCGCCCTCGCGCCTTCCAGCCTCCGCGATGGTGACCAGGGTGGAGCCGTCCTCGAGCGGCGCGAAGCCCATCTCGATGCGGGTCTTCACCCGCCCACCGCGTCTGCGGCGATCTTGGCGAAGATCGCATCGAGCTCCGCCGCCAGAGCCTTCAGGGGCTCGCCGCCGTCCTCGTAGGGCGCGAAGACGAAGCTCGGCGTCTTGTAGCTGAGGTCGGCGGTGCCGTCAGGATTCTCCGTCACGTAGAAGCGGATCGGCGCCTCGATGCCGGCGGGGATGCTCGCTTCCAGCATGCGCACGGCGAAGTCGGGCCGGTAGACGCCGATCACCGTGTTGCCGGGAATCTCCCGGTCCAGCATCTGCTTGGCGCCGACCGTCGCACTGGCCTTTGTCACCAGGCCCATCTTGTTGTCGGCGACGGCCTGCTCCAGGCGGGCAACCAGGTCGGCGTAGCCGTGCGAGGTCTTCATCACCTTCCAGCCGCCCATTTCCGCCGCCGGCATCTGCGCTTGAACCGGTGATGCCGCCAGCAACGGCAGCAGGATGAGGAGGCTCATGAGGCGGGTCGTCACCTGGCGCCGAAGCATCGCGGTTCTCCGTGGTCTGTGTCGCTTTGGGATAGAGCGCAGTCTAGCCGCTGAAGGGGGGGTGGCCGGTAAACTCGCCGTGAGCAAAAAGCCTGTGATTTCCGCGTTCAGCGGCTATGCTCGCGCGCCATGACACCGGACGATTCACGCGCCTCCGCCGAAGTCCAGACGCTGCCACCGGCGGGCCGCATCGCACGCCTGCCGGCCCCGCCGTTCTCTCCGCTGACCTGGGATCCTGTGGGGGCGCTGGTCATGCGGCCCTGGTACGACCGCCTGGCCGTCAAGGTGGTTACCGGCTGGTACCTGTCGCTGTCGCGGGCCTGGGCTGCCGCGCTGGAAAGCGGTGGCGATGCCGGACAGTTCGCCGCCGCCCTCGGCCTGGAGCGCTTTCCCGGCGGCGTCTGCGGTTGGCGGCTTGCTCGCGGCCTGGCCGAAACGACCCTCCGGGCCAAGGTTCACGCCGGCGCCGACGCCCGCTGGCGCGACGTCTTCTTCGCGGCCGAGGCGCCGGATGCCGCCACCCTGGTCGCCGCAGAAACGAACCGCCGTCGGGCTGCGGACCGGCTCATGTCGGCGCGCCGCTATTTCACCTGTATCCGCCGCCAGACGCCGGTGCTCAAGTGGGACCTGCCACGCCCCGAGGACATGCCGCTGCCGGCGACGCTGCGGGGCGACGAAGGAACCTGCATTCGCTTTGCGGGCCTGCCGCCGGTCGAGCAATCGCACTGGGTGCCGAGCCCCCACGGACGGCAGTGCTGGCTGCGCTTTGCCTCTCCCGGGCTGCCGGGCGACACCGCCTGGGCCCAGATCATCGAGCCTGAGGGTGTCGCCAACCCGCCGACGCTGATCTCGCTGCACGGCATCTGCGTCGAAAGCGAGCACTGGGGGGCCGCCATGGATGCCATCGACATCGCGCCGTCCTTGGCCCGCAAAGGGCTGCGGATTATCCGCCCGGAGGGGCCCTGGCACGGCCGGCGGCGGCTGCCCGGCCACTTTGGCGGCGAGCCGGCCATGGCGCAGGGCCCGCTCGGCTTCCTGACGCTGTTCGGCGCCTGGGGTGCCGAGGTCGCAGTGCTGATCGACTGGGCGCGGCGCCAGGGCAGCGGCCAGGTCGCGCTCGGCGGTGTCAGCCTCGGCGCGCTGACCAGCCAGTTGACCGCGGTGGCGGCCAAATCCTGGCCTGCCGCGCTACGCCCCGATGCCCTCATCCTCATCGCCTGCAGCGAGAGCCTGAAGGATGTGGCCTTCGCGGGCAGCCTGGCGGCGGCAATCGGCCTGCCGGCACGGCTGGCCGCCCAGGGCTGGGGCGAGGCCGATATCGAACGCTACCTGCCGCTGATGGAGCCGCGCGGTGAGCCGGTCATGCCTCCGGAAAAGATCGTCATGGCGCTGGGCGAAGCCGACGACCTGACACCTTTCAAGGGCGGCCTCGCCCTGGCGCGGCGCTGGCGGGTGCCGCCGGTCAACCTCTTCCTGCGCCACCAGGGCCACTTTTCCGTCGCCTTCGACCTTGCCCGTCGGCCGCAACCCTTGGATCGCCTGGCGGAGATCCTCGGCGCGGCCTAAGCAGTCTTGCACCGGGCCACCGGGGGCCTATATTCGGCCCTCATGAACTCCTTGGGCATCGATAAGGCGCCGGCGGCGACCCGCGTGGTGGTGGCCATGTCGGGCGGGGTGGATTCCTCCGTCACCGCGGCACTGCTGCACGCCGAGGGCTATGAGGTGGTCGGCATCACCCTGCAGCTCTACGACCACGGCATGGCGCTGGCCAGGAAAGGCGCATGCTGCGCCGGCCAGGATATCTACGACGCCCGCCAGGTGGCCGAGCGCCTTGGCATCCCGCACTACGTGCTGGACTACGAGAGCCGCTTCCGTGATTCCGTCATGGAGGACTTCGCCGACAGCTACCTGCGCGGGGAGACGCCGATCCCCTGCGTGAACTGCAACCAGACGGTCAAGTTCCGCGACCTGCTGGCGACCGCCCGCGACCTCGGCGCCGATGCGCTGGCGACCGGCCACTACGTTCAGCGCAAGCTGGGTCCTGCAGGGGCAGAGCTGCACCGCGCCGTCGATCCGCGCCGCGATCAGAGCTACTTCCTCTTCGCCACCACGCGCGACCAGCTCGACTTCCTGCGCTTTCCGCTCGGCGGCCTGCAGAAGGACGCGGTGAGGGCGGAGGCCGAGCGCTTCGGACTCGTCGTCGCTGACAAGCCGGACAGCCAGGACATCTGCTTCGTGCCGCAGGGCTCCTATGCCTCGGTGGTTGAAAAGCTGCGCCCCGGCGCTGCCGATCCCGGCGAGATCGTGCATCTCGACGGCCGCGTCATGGGCCGCCACGAGGGCATCATCCACTACACCATCGGCCAGCGCCGCGGCCTCGGCGTCGGTGGCGAAAGCGAGCCGCTTTTCGTGGTGCGCCTGGAGCCGGCGACCCACCGCGTCATCGTCGGCCCCAAGGCGGCGCTGGCGCGCGACCGCGTCATCCTGCGCGATCTCAACTGGCTGCCGGGCGAGGCTTTGACGGTCGAGGGCCGGCGCATCGAGGTGAAGCTGCGCTCGGCCAGCGCCCCGGCGGCAGCGACGCTGTTCCCGCATGCGGGGGCCGGCGACGGCAGGGGTGCCGAAGTGGTCTTGGACGAAGCCCAATTCGGCATCTCGCCGGGTCAGGCCGCGGTGTGCTATGAAGGAACCCGGATTTTGGGCGGCGGCTGGATCGCTGCGGCTGAAAATCGTCTCGCCGCCTGACCGGCGGCTTTCACCATTGCACCCGACCCGTCCGCTCCGGACAGCAAGGCCGGGCCTTCCCGGAGGAGCAACGCCATGTCCCTGGACACGCTCACCGAACAGATGCGATCCCAGGCGTCCATGAACCCGCCGCTCGGCTATCGGGTGAAGTTCGACCTTGGCGACGACGGCGTCCTGCTGTGGGACGGCACCGTGACGCCGCCGGAGATCGGCGCCACAGAAGACGATCCCGAGGCCGATACCGTGCTGCGCATGACGGTCGAAGACCTCGGCAAACTGCTGTCCGGGACGCTCGACCCGACGCTGGCCTACATGACCGGCAAGCTGAAGATCCAGGGCTCCACCGGCGTCGCCATGAAGCTCGCCGCCATGCTCGGCGACTGACGCGGCGCTACTCCGCCGCCGCGCGATAGAGCACCATCCCGCCGTGGTGGAGCACGCCGTCGACGAAATCGCCGTCGGCAGTGAAGCCTGTATCGTCGACGTAGTCGATGTGGTCGCCGGTGATGCGGTAGCAACCCTGGTAGGCGCTCCTGCGGCTGCCTCGCTGCTCGTCGTAGCGGCCGTCAGCGAGCAGCGCGTGTCGGACGTGGCCGTCCGCGGTTGCCCACATGCCGAGGTAGCGGTCATCCGTGATGTCGTAATCTCCTGCGAACTTGCCTTGGCAGAGGGCGTGCGGCCCGACGGGTTGCGAGGCTGCCTCGCCGCCGGCCGCCAGGGCGGCGAGCATGGCCAGGGTCATGACCAGGACGGCGAGCAGGCTGCGGTCGCAGAGCGAGCGGTGACGAAGCATTTTCATCCGATGGCTTCCTTCAGAGAGCCGCGGCGAGGCCGCCCAGCAGGCGGTGTCCGCGGGGACGATCGAGCGGGGCGCTGGGCGTGAAGCCGCGCAGATCCAGGGGCCCCTCCACCAGGAAGGGCGCCTCGGCGATGAAGGCCCGCATGTGCGTGGTGGCGAAGTGGGCCTGCAGGTGGGCGGCGGATCGCCAGTTCTCGTAGATCATCCACAGATCCGCATCGTCGTCGGCACGGTGAAGGTCGTAGCTGATGCAGCCCGGTTCACGGCGCGAGGGTCCGACGAGCCTGCGCAGCCGCTGGCCGAGTTCTCCGGAACGACCGGCCTGCGCGCGGATGAAGGCGAAGTTGGTGACCTTGGACATGGAGTCTCCTGCTCGGTTGGAAGTGGGGAGGGCGCCTAGAAGGCGCCGTCGGTCGCGACGGAGAGCTGACGCCAGCGCTCGATCTCGCCCTGCCGCTCGGCGAGGCTGCCGAGAATCGCGTCGACGGCATCGGAGCCGGCGGCATAGCGCAGCGGCGGCTCTTCCGCCGCCGCCAGCTCGACCAGCGCGGCGCCCAGCTTCGCCGGATCGCCGGCCTGGCGGTGGTTGTGGCCGTCGTAGGTGCGCTTCGCATCGGCCGAGAGCGCGGCGTAGTCGGCAATGGTTCTGTCGCCGTAGCGCACCGAGCTGCCGTCTAGGAAGTCGGTGCGGAAGAAGCCGGGCTCCACGATGGTGATGTGGATGCCGAAGGGCTCGACCTCCGGCGCCAGGGACTCCGAGAAGCCCTCGATGGCGAACTTCGTCGCGCAATAGACCGAGGCCCCGACGAAGCCGAGCGCGCCGCCCACGGAGGAGAGATTGAAGATGCGGCCGCTGCGCTGGCGGCGCATCGCCGGCAGCACGGCGCGGGTGACGTGGAAGGTGCCGAAGACGTTGGTGGCGAACTGCCGCTCGATCTCGCCGGCCCCGTTCTCCTCGAAGAGGCCGAGCTGGCCGTAGCCGGCATTGTTCACCAGCACGTCGATGCGCCCGAAGCGCTCGAGCGCGGCGGCGGCGGCGGCCTCGGCCTGGGCCTCCTCGGCGACGTCCAACTGGACGGCCAGCACGCGCTCGCCGTAGGGGGCGTAGACTGCCTCGAGCCGCTCGCGGCTGCGCCCGGTGGCGACGACGCTGTCGCCGGCGGCCAGCGCCGCCCGGGCGATCTCGAAGCCGATGCCGCGTGCCGCGCCGGTGACGAACCAGATCCTGGGGCCGTTCTGGGGAACCGTGGCTGACATCCTGGGTCTCCTCTGTCCGAAGGGGGCGGGCGATCCGCCCCGACAGCAGGGATATGTGCGGGCTGCCGGAGGCGCGCTATTCCGATCGTCCGGGAAGATTGCATAATCCTCCAGATTGCTGCTGCCACGGGTTGATGGCGGCCTATAATGGGGGCACATCCAGGGCCGGGTTCACCTCCCGGAAGCGGGAGTTTCATTGACGGTGAGAGACAGAGGCGATGTCCGACACGAACGGCGAGCTGATACGGCTGATTGATCAAAACATCCGGGGAGACGGCATCCTTGCGACGGCGATCCCACGCCTGCACCTGATCCGCTTCGGCCGCCCGACCGAGCGCATCCACGCCCTGCAAGAGCCGGCGGTCTGCATCGTCGCCCAAGGCCGCAAGCGGATCATGCTGGGCGAGCGCATCTTCGACTACGACCGCAGCCGCTTCCTGGTGGTTTCGGTCGACGTGCCGGTCGCGGGCCAGATCATCGAGGCGAGCTCTCGAGAACCCTATCTCTGCCTGCGCCTCGACCTCGATCCGGCGTTGCTGACCAGCCTCTTCATGGAGTTCGGTGAGGTGGCGGGCCGCGAGCGGGCGCCGGAGACGGGACTGGTGCTGAGCCCGGTGACGCCGGAACTGCTTGATGCCGCCCGGCGGCTGCTCTGCCTGCTGGAGAAGCCGGAGGATGCCGCTGTCCTGGCGCCGCTGGTCGAACGCGAGATCCTCTATCGCCTGGCATGCTCCGACCAGGCGGCGCGGCTCTGGCAGATCGCTCACGGCGAAAGCCGCCTGCAGCAGGTCAACCGCGCCATCCGGCGCCTGCAGCGGGACTTCGAGAAGCCCATTGCGATCGCCGAGCTGGCGGCCGAGGCGGGCATGAGCGTCTCCGCCTTCCACCAGCATTTCAAGACGGTGACGGCGATGAGCCCGCTGCAGTACCAGAAGCAGCTGCGCCTGCAGGAGGCGCGGCGTCTCATCCTCTCCTCGGCGCTGGACGCCGCCAGCGCCGGCCACCGCGTCGGCTATGACAGCGCCTCCCAGTTCAGCCGCGAGTACAGCCGCCTGTTCGGCGCGCCGCCGATGCGTGACGCCGCCCGTCTGAAGGCGCGGCCGGCCGAGCCGGCGGGAGTCTGAGAGACGGCGGGAGCCGGAGCTCCCGCCGATTCACGCTGCGCTATGCCCTCAGGTCTGCAGCTGGTCGCCGATGGGCAGGTTGCGGATACGCTTGCCGGTCGCGTTGAATATGGCGTTGGTCAGCGCGGGCAGGACCGGCGGCACGCCCGGCTCGCCCACCCCCGTCGCATGCACCGCGAAGGGATGCTCGACGATGTGGGTGTGGACGACCTGCGGGAAGTTGTCTGCGCGCACCATCTCGTAGTCGTGGAAGTTGCTCTCCACCACCGCGCCGTTCTCCAGCGTGATGCCGCTGTACATCGCCGCCGTCATGCCGTAGACGCAGGCGCCCTGTATCTGCGATTGCACGCGCTCCGGATTGGCGACGAAGCCGCAATCGATGGCCACGTGGGTCTCCGGCACCGTGACCGTGCCGTCCTCGCCGACCTTCACGCGCACCACCGCCGCGACGTAGCTGACGAAGCTGCGGTGCCCGGCGATGCCGAGGGCCTCGCCCGGCGGCAGACTCCTGCCCCAGCCGGCCTTGTCGGCCGCCAACTCGATGACGTGGCGCAGACGCCCGGTGTCGAACGGGAAATGGTCGTAGGGCTCGTCGTGGTTCCAGAACTTCTGCGGCAGCCCGGCGGCCTGCCAGTCGAGCTTGCGCGGCGCGCCGATCATCTCCAGCAGGAACTCCTTCTGGTCGCGGCCCAGCTCATGGGCCAGCTCAGCGGTGATCGACTGGATCGCGAAGGCCCGCGGGATGTTGGACACCGCGCGGTACCAGCCGACCCGCGTGTGGGCGTAGGCCTTGCATTGTTCAGCGCGGATGTTGGTGATCTCGTAAGGCAGGTCTTCCAGTCCCATGCCGATCTCGACCGGGTGCTGCACGCCGTCGTCGGGTGCGAAGGTGGAGAGGAAGGAAGTTGCCGCGCTGCGATGACGCCAGGCGACCGGCCTGTTGCCGGCGTCGAGCCCGATGTCGATCTTCTCCACCGAGGTGGTGTGATAGAAGCTGTGCCGGATGTCGTCCTCGCGCGTCCATTGCACGCGCACCGGCGCGCCGACTTCACGCGACAGATAGGCCGCCTCGATGGCGAAGTCGCCCTTCGACTTGCGGCCGAAGCCGCCGCCCAGCAGGGTGACGTTCACCTTCACGTCCTCTTCGCCGAGGCCGAGGAAGTCGGCGATGTCGACGCGCGCGCCGTAGGGGCTCTGCAGGCAGCTCCAGACCTCGCACTTGCCGTCGGCGAAGGAGGCCAGCGCGACCGGCGGCTCCATCGGGGCATGCGCCAGGTGCGGCTGGTAGTACTCGCGCGTGAAGACGCGGGCGGCTGAGGCGAGTGCCGCCTCGGCATCGCCCTGGTCGCGTACCGGCGCGCCGGGCGCGCTGGCCGAGGCGCGCAGTTCCTTCTCCTGGTCGACGGTGTTGACGCCGCCCTGCGGGCCGGCGTCCCACTCGATGACCAGAGCGTCGCGCCCCTTGAGCGCGGCCCAGGTGTTGCGGGCGACCACGGCGATCCCGCCCAGCGGCTTGAACTTGGAGCCCAGGGGGCTGCCGGGAATCTCGACGACGTGCAGCACGCCGGGCACCGCCCGCGCGGCGGCGGCGTCGAACGACTTCACGGTGCCGCCCACCACCGGCGGGCGTGTCACCACGGCGGTCAGCATGCCGGGCAGGCTGACGTCGGCGCCGTAGACCGCCTTGCCGGTGGTGATGTC